>CAUZFZ010000110.1:0-36119 GCA_963579025.1 Planctomycetota bacterium
AAACTTCAGTAGAGGTCGGCTGTCAGTCTACACGCGGAAACGGCCGAGAACACGCGTTCGCGGGGCTAGCGGACAGACTCGCCCGGTATGTCACGAAATCACAGTCCCTGTCATGAACCGACCTGACTATAATCCCGCCGCCCAACGAGAACGGGCTCGTCCAAACGATTCCTGGAGCCACACGGATCGCTGCTCATGTCGCAACAAGACGCCTTACCGTCACGGATTCTCATCGCGGATGACAACGAGCAGAATTGTGAACTGCTCGAAGCGTACCTCGTCACCGGTGACTACGAGATTGCCATGGCCTTCGATGGCCAGGAAACGATCGACAAGGTCGCAGAATTCCATCCCGACCTGATTCTGCTGGACATCATGATGCCGCGTATGAGCGGTTACGAAGTCTGCAAGCAGCTCAAAGAGGGTGATGACACACGCGACATCCCGATCCTGATGGTGACGGCCCTGAACGAGATGGGTGACATCGAAAAGGCCGTCAACGCTGGCTGCGACGACTTCCTGACCAAGCCGGTCAACAAGCTGGAACTCACGACGCGCGTCCGCTCACTGCTACGTGTCCGGCATCTCACGAACGAGCGTGACCGATTGGTCGCATACCTGAAGGAAGTCGAAGAATCCGAAGTCGGCAGCCGACCGGACGTATGAAACCGACCAGACTTCGCTCTGAGGGTGTGAATTAATCCGGCAGCAGATTGTCACACACCGTCCGATTGCCGGAACTGCGCTGCGCTTGTTCCGGCCTACGTTACGCATCTCGCAAAAACTCGCAGCCTCTCTGCAAAACTCACTTCCGCCGAATGACACACTGCCCATGAGCGCTCTTGCCGAACTTCGCACACGCTTCCAGCCCGTGCTGGCTGAATTCACTGACAATGTCGAGTCTGCACTGGGCATGATCCGTCCATCGCAGGATCCGAAGTTCGGTGACTTCCAAGCCAACTGCGCCATGTCTCTGGCGAAGAAAGCCGGCGTCAAACCACGCGATCTGGCGCAGGACCTGGTCGACCGGTTGCAGCTTGATGATCTGTGCGAAACGCCCGAAATCGCCGGGCCCGGGTTCATTAATCTGCGCCTGCGGAACGACTGGCTGCAGCAAAGCGGGCAGTCGCTGGTCTGTGATGACCGACTTGGCCATAAGACTCCCGAGACACGCAACTACGTCATTGATTACTCGTCACCAAACGTCGCCAAGCCGATGCACGTCGGCCATCTGCGAAGTTCGGTCATCGGCAGTGCTCTGGAAAATATTCTGCGGTTTGCCGGTCACACTGTCGTGTCGGACAACCACATTGGAGACTGGGGCACACAGTTCGGCATGATCATTTACGGGTTCCGGAACTTCGTGGACTCGGACGCGTACGCCGTTGATCCAGTGTCCGAACTGGCCCGCATGTACCGGCTGGTCAACCAGATTTCCGAATACCACGCGGCTCAAGTTCGGCTGCCGCAGGCGGAGCAGGAACTGTCCACACTTCAGGCGCGGATCGCTGATGTCGAAGGTTCGGACGAAGATGCGAAAAAGAAAAAGAAGTCACTGAAGAAGCTCCGCTCCGACGCAGGCGAACTGCAGGACACCATGGCGGGCCTGCGAGGCAGAATCGACGCCGTCAATGGCGACTCGCAGCTTGCCGCGTTGGCCGCGGAACATCCTGACGCCGCGCGTCTGGCGCGGCTCGAAACCGCGAAACTGCACGCTGGCGATGAGGAGAACCGCAGACTGTGGGACGAGTTTCTTCCGGAGTGCCTCAAAGCCCTCGATCAGGTGTATGCCAAACTCGGCGTGTCATTCGATAAGACTCTTGGTGAAAGCTTCTATCAGCCGATGCTCGCCGACGTCATCGACAGCCTGAAGCAGGCCGGCATGGCAACGGACAGCGACGGAGCCGTCTGCGTTTTCATTGACGGCAACGATGCTCCATTCATCGTCCAGAAAACGGACGGAGCCTTCACGTATGCAACAACCGACCTGGCGACGATCCGCTATCGAGTCGACGAGTTTTCCGCGGACACGATGCTGTATGTGGTGGACTCGCGCCAGAGCGAACATTTCAAACTGCTGTTCGAATCCGCCCGCCGCTGGGGATACGACAATGTCGAGTTCCGGCACGTCAACTTCGGCACCGTGCTGGGAGACGACCGCCGTCCCTTCAAGACCCGATCGGGAGACACCGTCGGTCTGGAAAGCCTCCTGGATGAAGCCGTCACTCGGGCGGCCGACGTCGTTGCGGCCAACGATCCGAACGGTGAACTGGACGACGCCGCGCGCCAGTCGGTCGCACAGGCAGTCGGCATCGGCGGGATCAAGTACGCCGACCTGCATCACAACCGCGAGAGTGACTACGTCTTCAATTGGGACAAGATGCTCGCGAAGAACGGAGATACCGCCGCTTACATCCAGTACGCCAATGCCCGCATCCACGGCATTTTCCGTAAGGGTGGTGTTGACCCGGCAACGCTGAGGTCCAGCGGCGAGACGATTCAGCTCAACGAACCGGGCGAGCGGGCACTCGTCCTGCAGTTGCAGTCGTTTGGCGACGTCATCGATTCGGTGATTCGCGAGATGCGTCCGAATCTGCTGACGCAGTTTCTGTTCGAAACGGCCAACAGCTTCTCGACGTTTTACGATCAGTGTCCGGTGCTCAAAGACGATGTATCTGAGACGACGCGAAAAAGTCGACTTCTGCTGTGCGACCTGACCAGCCGCGTCCTGACGCGCGGTCTCGCGCTATTGAGTATCGATGCTCCCGAGAAGATGTGATGGGAGCGAACGCGCACACGTCATGCGAATGCGGGTTCGTCTTCGAAGACCGACGTGCCTCCGAGCTTGAAGGTTTCCCATTGCTCGGGGGTGTACAGCACCTCGCGGGCCTGTGAGCCGTTGTAATCGCCGACGATGCCGTCTTCTGCCATGAAGTCCACCAATCTTGCCGCGCGGCCGTAACCAACGCCGAGTGCTCGCTGCAGAAGCGACACGCTGCCTCGGCCCTCACGCACCACGACCTCGATGGCCGTCTCGTACAGGTCGTCACGGTTCTTCAGACTGCTGGCGCTGGTGGCGCCGCCTGTCGCGCTGATCTGTGCGAGTTCCGTGCTGTAATCCGGCTCGTACCGCGCGAAGTAGTCAATGACCTTGTTGACCTCGTCGTCACTGACGAACGTGCCCTGAGCTCGACTAAGATGACTGGTACCGGGAGCCAGAAACAGCATGTCGCCATTGCCCAGTAACCGGTCGGCGCCTCCCTCATCCAGAACGACACGGCTGTCCGTACGACTGGCGACCTGGAACGAAATCCGAGCCGGCAGGTTCGACTTGATCAGACCAGTGATGACGTCAACGGTCGGCTTCTGAGTTGCCAGTACCAGATGGATGCCCACGGCCCGCGACTTCTGAGCCAGCCGGATGATGTGTCCTTCAACGTCTTTACCGGACGTCATCATCATGTCGGCCATCTCGTCGGCCACGATCACGATGTACGGCATTCGCTCGGGAATGCTCTCGGCCTCTTCTGACGACGGGTCGAGACCCATCCGCTCAAATCGCTTCTCGAGAGTCAGTTTGTTGTAGCTGTCCAGATGTCGGACTCCGCAGCGTGCCAGCAGGTCGTAGCGTTCTTCCATCTTGTCGACAGCCCATGCCAGCACAGCTTCCGCTTTCTTCATGTCCGTAATGACCGGATGCATGAGGTGCGGAATTCGTTTGTACGGACTCAACTCGACCATCTTCGGGTCGATCATCAGCATCCGCACCTGCTCCGGAGACCGCGTGGCGAGGATGGACAGAATCAGTGTGTTCAGACACACGCTTTTGCCGGTTCCCGTTCGCCCGGCAATCAACAGGTGCGGCATCTTGGCCATGTCGATTGCCAGAGGTCGGCCACTGACGTCCTTACCGAGGAACAGCGGGATACTCATGTCAGCGACGTCCTGAGGAGATGCGTCGATCAAATCCCGCATGCGAACCATCACGCGTTTTTCGTTCGGTACTTCCACTCCGACGGTGTTCTTTCCTGGAATCGGAGCAACGACACGCACGGCCGGTACGCGCAGCGCAATGGCCAGGTCGTCAGCCAGCGCCGAGACTTTGCTCAGACGCAGGCCTGCTTCCAGCTCCAGTTCGAATTGCGTAATGACCGGCCCGGTATCGATTTCGACGACGCGGATATTCAGGCCGAATTCCTGAAACGTCTTTTCCAGCGTCACGGCTGCGACGCGTGCTTTTTTCGCCAGCAGTTCGTACGGAAACTCCTCGCTGTCCTCGAACAGATCGAGCGGCGGGAGCGTGTAGGGCGTGTCACAACCCGATTGGCTGGCCGCATCCAGACTCGCCATGACCGCGGCTCGGTGCGCGGTGGCGGTGATGGGCGGATTGACTTTGATCTCTCCGCGTGGCACCTCGGCAGCAGGTTCGTCCGGTTCTTCGACGATCTCGGCTTCGGCGGATTTCGATTCCTGTTTCCGCGTGGATTCGCGATGACTGAGTGCTCCGCGACGGTCAATCGTTTCCACCTCCGAGGGGCTCGGCTGACGAGTCAGCCATCCGAATACGATTCGATGCAGAACGATGGCCGGCAGCAGTAGAATGCGGAGGCCGCGTGTGATGACGTTCGTATCGGTTGCGAGGATCAGTCCGGCAGCAAACACCGATGCCAGCAGAACAAGTGTCCCGGCGATCGCGAAATGAGCCTGCAACACGGCGACACCGACTGCGCCGAGCCAGCCACCGCTGCCCACGATCTGTCCGCCGCCTAATCCCGGAGCGACAAGCTGCAGCGTGACGCAGATCGAGACCGTCAGCAGGCAAGCCCCGACCGCTCGTTGGCGAAACGCCTTGTCAGAACCGCGTGTCAGGAGTCGCACATCGACCACGCCAAGAGCCAGGACAACAAACCAGGCTCCCAGCCCCAGGACAGTCCGCAGGTGATGGGCGAGTTCGGCACCAAGCGGTCCGCACAGATTGACCGGAGTTTCACGCAGCGGGAACACCGTTCGGGCCGGTGGGTCGGCCGAATCGAAGCTGATCATGCTCAGCGCGATGAACAACGTCCCGGCAAACAGGCCGAGCGATGTCAGATCGGTTCTCAGGCGGCGGAAATCCCACATGGTGAGGTGCTTATTTCTCCGACTTGGCCACTTAGGATCGTTCGGTCATTTAGTGTCGCCTTTCGCTCCGCGAAAGTGCGTTCTTTCGCGGAGCGAAAGACGACAATGTGACACTTAATTCAAGGACGATCCTTAACAGGAAAACGACACAGACCGGCCCTGCAACTCACCCGACACGATGACCTGGCCCGGCGACTAAGGTTGCAGTGACAGTCAAACCTAGCACGAAAAAACAGCGAAGGCAGGAAATGCCGCGTTGAAACGACACTCTTCCTGCGTGACCTGTCTGGAAGAACGGCTTCATCCTGACTGACCGGAGTGTGAGGATCACTGAGCCGCTGTGGATTGGTCCGGCATTGCGGTTCCTCACGAAAACAGAGCTGCTTGGGCGGCAGAAGTGTTTGGCAGCCGACCGAGCAGACGGATACGCTGTTGAGTAAGCAGCCTGGATGCACTCGGTACCTGAAATCGCGCCGCGTCGAACAACGCAGGGGACGTTGAGTGGCAGTAAAGAATCGACCGATTAATGCAGCGACTGAGGAGGCCTCTCCCGAGTCCGGGAACAGTGGGTTCGCTGCGCGCCTGGAAGACGGCCACTGGCTGGTGCCGTGTGCTGTATCCACTGCCGTGCATGTGGCGGTGCTCGCGCTGATCGCCTTTGTCTGGTGCAACATCCCCACACCACCCGTGGACGAACTGCTCTCCCTGTTGGTCATCGACTCCACGTTGGAGGAGTTGGACACACAACCTTTGACGGAAACACCGGACTTACTGCCAGTTCCGGCGACGGAGACCGTCACTCTGCCCAGCGGCGGGGCGGCTGCGGCAGTCGTTCAGGCGGCGGTGTCGGCCGAGTCGCTGGATCCGGCTGATCAGAGTGCCATGCTGACCGCGTCCGCGGCATGGCAGAGCTGGATGACCGCCGACATGTCCGCTGCGGCGGAACTAGCCGCTCCACGACTTGGCGCGGGAAATGGAACCGGCACCGGAGTCGGAGCGGATGGTGGAGACTCATTCTTCGGCCTGTTGCCTCAAGGTCGTCGGTTTGTTTACGTCCTGGATTGCTCACGCAGCATGAACCATCCACACAACACTGAAGCGAAGACGCGTTTCAAACGGATGAAGCTGGAGCTGGTGCGATCGGTCGGCAGCCTGTCGTCCGAGATGGAGTTTTTTCTCATCTTCTTCAACGATTTACCGATCGGCATGCCGGCTCCGGCACCGGTTCTGGCAACGTCGCGTGTTAAGCATCACTATCTTCAGTGGATGAGCACGCTAAAGGCAGAGGGCCAAACCGATCCGTTGGCGGCTCTGCAGATTGCTTTGCGGATGCGACCGGACGTGGTCTTCTTCCTGACTGATGGGAGCTTTCCTTACCACGTCGAACAGGGAATCCTCCGTCTTAGGACTGGTCGGACAAAGATCAACACGTTCGTGTTCGACGAGCCGATGACGCCGGACATGCGACGCGCATTCGGGATGTTGCAGCAGAACAAGGGCGGCCGCGCGAGACAGCAGGTTGAGACGAAGAAGGACTTCGAAAAAGTCCTCGCCGCCTGGAAGGCGCACCGATTTCTGCAGAACATGGCAAAACGGCACAACGGCACGTTTCAGATCATCCCCGACAACGGATGAGTCCGGGTGGCCGACCGTTGTCACTGCATCGCGCGGCCGGTCATTCACCAGGCGCCTACGTAGCGGTGATCTGGCACACGCCGGATGAATCCGGCTACTACCAGCCTACGAATCGAAGTTGGCGCCTACGTGCAGTTGCCCGATTTCGCACTCAATCCGCAACCAGGTCGAATCGTCATTTGGCGAGAAATATTCACCAAGCGAATCGGCCGTAACGGACTCTGGCAGAAAGTCGAAGTCCGTTACTCCCAAGCGAGGAAGTGCCCGGTTCGCGACCCACTGAGTAAACTCACACAGGAAACTGGCGGTGTATGTCGGGGTCACGTCGCCGATTTCCCCGAGTACCAGTCCCGCCAGGGCCTCTGCCGTCTCGGACGGCATCGCCACTGCGAACGTCCCTGGAGTCTTTCCGCCACTTCGGCAGATTGCTGCGTGATCATGCGTGCGATCGCATTCGGCCAACGTCGTTGACCGCAGCGACGTCAAAGCCGCGACCGAGGGACGCTTGAGCGCATTGTCTGCCAGATTGATCAGTAAAGATCCGACCGCATCTGTCAGGGCCGCAAACAGGGAGTGCCGTTCCATGTGCTTCAAAACCTCGTAACTGCCCGAAGATGTTCGGTCTGCACTGTGATGACTCGTCGGCGTATTCATCTGCCAGCGACCGAGAACGCAAACATGTAACCCACCGAAGGCTGGTGGCACAAGATCGCAAACGTGTGACATGCGAACGCGTGTTCACACATTAGGAAACGTGCGTTCACACATTGAGCTTCGACATTTCCGAGATCCCCTGGCTGGTGCTCACTTCACGCGAACACAGAGAGTCGATCGGCGTCACTGTCGAGCAGCGCGTCCACTGCCTGTCGCGAGGGCAATGAGGGAATGGCACCTCGACTGGTCACAGACAGCGCGGCAGCGGCGCTGGCGAAGTGCGCTGCGCGACGCAGCGACTGGCCTTCTGCCAGTGCCGTCGCAAGGGCACCATTGAAGCAGTCTCCGGCGGCGGTGGTGTCGACGGCCACGACAGCGAACGCAGGCACCAGGCTTGGGTCACCGACCTCTTCTTTCACAATGCAGCCATGCGATCCGCGAGTCACCACCACCTGACGGCTGCCTTTCTGCTGAAGCTGCTCGCACCAGATGCACACGTCCTCAAGATCCTCCAGCACGTCCCATCCGCTGAGAAATGTGGCTTCCGGCTCGTTCGGTGTCAGGACATCTGCCAGTTTCAGAATCTCCGAGTCTCTGACCTCTTCGCTCGCCGGTGCCGGGTTGAGAATCGTAATCAGCCCGGCATCCTTCGCTCGACGCAATCCCTCAGCGACTGTGTCCATGGGAACTTCCAGGCACGCGACAAAGACTTTCGCCGCGGAGAAAAACTCCTCGTCGATTGCGACGACGTGATCGGGAGTGAGTCCGGCGTTGGCCCCCGAGGCCACGCTGATCTGATTCTCACCGTGCTCATCCACCATGATCAGTGCGACGCCAGTCGCCTGATCATCCAGCATCCGGATGTGCTGTGTGAGAATTCCCTCCTTGCGAAGCTGACGAATGGATGTCTTGCCGAATTCGTCATTCCCCACTGCGGCAATGAAACCGACCGGGCTGTTCGATGTTCGGGCTGCCGCAACGGCCTGATTCGCACCTTTTCCGCCGCCAGCCTGGTAGAACTCGCCACCGACGACTGTCTGCCCTGCCGTGGGCAGGCAGGCCGAACGCAGAACCAGATCGGTGTTGATCGATCCGAGAACGATGATTTCCGGGCTTGGCATGGGCTACGACGGTGGCTCTTTGATCTGCAGACGAAGTTTCTCGCGCAATTCGTTTCGAGCTCGATGAATTCGGCTCCGAATCGTCCCGATCGGGCAACCGACCGCAGCGGCCGCCTCCTCGTAGGACATCCCTTCGATTTCGGTCAGGACGAGCGCCGTGCGGAATTCTTCGGACAGTTCCCCGAGTGCCTGACGTACCACCTGCTGAGTTTCCTGGGTCTCGATCTGACTCGACGGACTGGCGTCGTCATGCCGATCGAGTGGTTCGGCTCCGGCGGCTTCCTTGAGCACATCAATTGAGGCAGATTTCTGCCGGGCCGCCCGACGCCGAAAGCTGATCGCCGCATTGACGGCGATCCGAAACAGCCAGGTATAAAACGCGGCGTCCCCGCGAAAAGAATCCAGCTTACGGAAGGCGTGTACGAAGGCTTCCTGCGCGAGGTCCCGGGCGTCTTCCGGGGAACCGACCATCAGCATCAGCGAGTTATAAAGACGATCCTGATAACGGATCACCAGCTCGCCGAATGCTTCGGTATTCCCCGAGAGGCACTGCTGAATCAGTTGCTGATCGTCTGCGGTACTCAACGGGAACGCCAGCTGATCGATATGGAGGCTCGAAGCGGAATGACTGCCACCCGACGAGTCGACGAGGAGAATTGAACTGGTCACACGGATGGCCCTCGCGACTGATGCAGGAATGTCTGGACTTACATTCCCGAAACGCGTGGGCGATCCGCCAATTCCGTTCAACGGACGACAGCGGCAGCGTCCGATGGTAATTGCGGCGCGGAGTGAGTCCAACTCCACCGCGCCAGTACTAGCCCCAGTCCCACAACTCCCAGGCTGACGAACTGAGAAATCGTCAGCTCCGTCCCAAGCTGCCCGGTTTCGTCCCAGCGGATGATTTCCAGACCAAACCGCGACAGCGGATACATGATGAGGGCCAGCGCGACGACCGATCCGTCGCCTTTTCGATAGCGATAATACGCCGCCGTCAGTGCCGCCAGGACCAGCCCATTGATCGAGCTGTAAATCTGAGTGGGATGCAGCGACATCGTCTGCACAGCGTTTTCGGGCAGAAACCCGCGCCCAACCAGAGCCGACCAGGCCGCGCTGCCCTGCGGAAAGCTGACGGCCCAAGGGAGATCAGATCGCGCGCCATAGCAGCATCCGTTCAGAAAACACCCAAGTCGACCGAACGTAATCCCGACAAACACAGCGGGGACGGCAGCATCGGCAAATCGGACTGCAGGCACTTTATTTTTGTGGCAAATCCACAGGTAGGTCAGGCTCGCGAGGATCAGACCGCCATACAAAGTCAGGCCGCCGTCGGGCAGCATGATGACGGCCTTCAGGTGATCCAACAGCGTCACGCATCCCTTAAAGATCCGTTCGTGGTGCTGGATGACGTGGAATAGACGCGCGCCGACGACTCCGGAAAGCACGAGCCAGACCGTCAGGTCACGTGCAAATTGCGGATCAACACCAACCAGCTTCGCCCGCCGGCCGCCCACCCACATCGAACCAACAACGCCCGCGACAAGCGCTGCTCCGTAGCCGAATACGGGCAACCGTTCGACCTGCAGAACCTCTCCGAGAACAAACAGGCCGCCGGCAAACAAAGCACAGAAAACAAGCGTTGATTTGAATTCCGAGCTGAATCCGCCGGTCGATTGCCAGGTCCGATACAGCGAAATCGCTGCGAACACACCCCACGCCAGTAGCATGAGCACATAACCAGGCGGACCAATCGGCGAGTCTGCGTGAATTGGAATGTAGATAAGAACCTGCCGCATGTCCGGCTCCGAATTTGAGGCGCCTCATCCTGCCTTCGGCCACCTTCCTCACTGAGAAGAAGGATTGGGAAGAGACGGCGTCCACTACCACAGAGTAACGACTAGCGATCGACATCAGTCCGAGGTCTATCTCGAAACGTCCCATTCACTCAAGACGAATCGGCATGTTGTCGATCAGCCGAGTCGGCCCGACTCGTGCCGCGACGAGAGCGACCATGTCGGGCTTTGACTCGTCGAGTTCTTCAAGTGTCTGGGCATCGACAATCGTTGCGTAGTCGAGCTTCAGGCCCGGTAAAGCGTTCAGATGATCCAGCATCGCCTGACGAACCTCGACCGGTGTCTGCCCGGCCTTGCATTGATCGCAAGCCAGACGCAGTGACTGCGACAACGCGAGACCCAACTGGCGATCCTCGTCATTCAGGTACGCATTGCGGCTGCTCAATGCGAGGCCATCTTCTTCGCGAATTGTGGGGCAGGTGTGAATTTCGATCGGCAGATTGAGATCACGGACCATCCGCCGGATCAGGAACTGCTGCTGGTAATCTTTGCGTCCGAAGAACGCGACATCCGGCTGAACCATATTCAGCAGCTTGAGCACGACGGTGGTCACACCACGAAAGTGCGTGGGTCGAAAGTGACCTTCCAGCACGGCTGACAGGTTTGGGACCTCAACAAACGTCGCATGCTCTTCGGGGTAGACGGTCGCCGTTTCTGGATGAAACACGAGATCTACGCCGGCGTTTCGGCAGCGCATGAGGTCGTCTTCGAGCGGTCGCGGATATAGCGTGTAGTCCTCGTTCGGGCCAAATTGGCTGGGGTTCACGAAGACTGTGACGACGACGAAGTCGGTCTGCTCGCGGGCGGCATCGATCAGTGAAAGATGCCCGGCGTGTAAAGCGCCCATCGTCGGGACACAGCCGATTGTCTGTCCGGCAGCGCGAGCCGTTCGCACTCGGTCGCGCAATTCATCAATGGACTGAACACTGGACAGAGACAATTCGGGACTCACATTCACGACTTCGATTGCTCAACGAATTCGCCGGCCGTGTACTTCCGCCAGTACTCCTTCAGGTCATCCGACACCTTGCCGGACAGCAGTACCAGACCGACGATGTTCGGAAAAGCCATGCCCAGAATCATCAGGTCGCTGAAGTCCAGAACATTCGTCGCGGTGACGACTGACCCGAGGAACACGAACAACAGAAAGATCATCCGATAGACCATGCCGGTGTTGTCACCAAACAGGTAGGACCAGCAGCGTTCTCCGTAATACGACCACGAGATCATGGTCGAATAGGCAAACAGAGCCACAGCCACCGAAAGTACGTACTTGAATCCGTTGAGCTGCGCGTCCATGGCCATCGACGTCAGTGTGGCTCCCTGATTTTCGGAAATGGCTGCCTGATAGGCCGGGTCCGGGTTGTTGTAGGCACCGGTGATGATGATCACCAGGGCGGTCATTGTGCAGATGACAATCGTGTCGATGAAGGGTTCCAGCAAAGCGACGATGCCCTCCCTGACCGGGTACTCAGTCTTCGCCGCCGAGTGCGCGATCGCCGCTGACCCGACACCCGCCTCGTTCGAAAACGCGGCCCTCTGGAAGCCGATCACGAGCACGCCGATGAACCCTCCGTACACCGCGTCCGGATTGAAGGCCTGCCCAATGATCGCACCGAAAGCAGCCGGCACCTGGTCGACGTTCATCACAATGATCGCCATCGCCGCCAGCACGTAGACGCCGCACATGAGCGGCACGATTTTCTCGGCAACCTTCGCGATCGACCGAATGCCGCCAATGATGACCACACCAACCGCGACCATCATGATCAGACCGTACGCCCAACCGTGCCCCTGCAGAGCAGGAACGGATGCGGCCACCGCCTTCATCGACTGGTTCACCTGGAACGCGCAGCCACCGCCGAACGACCCGCCGATGCACAACACAGCAAACACGACAGCCAGAACCTGCCCTGGTCCCTTCAGCCCCATCTCGCCAAGTCCTTTGGAGAGATAGAACATGGCTCCGCCCATGATGTGCCCGTCAGGCCGGACCTCGCGGTACTTCTGACCGAGCGTGCACTCCACAAACTTCGATGACATTCCGAGCACACCCGCCATGATCATCCAGAACGTTGCGCCGGGGCCTCCAGTCGCCACGGCAATGGCGACGCCTGCAATATTGCCGAGTCCAACCGTTGCCGAGAGTGCCGCCGTCAGTGCCTGAAAGTGACTGACCTCACCGTGATCGTCGGGATTGTCGTACCGCCCCATCGTGACCAGGATCGCATGCTTGAAGCCTCGCAGATTGATGAATCCCATACGCAGGGTGAAGAAGATGGCTCCGGCCACCAGCCATGCGACGGCCAGCGGCAGATTGCCGATTGTGTGCTCGCCATCGACGACCCGGTCGCCAATCAACCACAAAACATTGAAGAACCACACGGACGCGAGCAGTCCATTCACTTGCCCGAAGATCGCGTCGACTTTGGCCTGCAGACCATCCGGCTCCGGCGGATCAGCAGCGTCCCCGGTCTCCGCTGGAGCAGACTCAGATGTTGTGTCCGTGACCGGCTGGGAAGCCGGCTCTTCCGAGGAGTCCTGCGCGGAGAGCCCCCCGCAGAGCAGCAATGTGATCACCGATCCTGTGAGAAGGCTCCGCAGCATCAGACGTCTCCCTGGAATCTCGAGGCTGAATGGGCCGCGAATCCTATCGGGAGGTCAGAAGCAGGACTACTGGTGTCCGAGCGAGGTCTGTGTGCCTTACGCCTCGTCCAGCGTGTCCCAGTCTTCCGGTGCTGACGACGGCACGTTGGCCGGACGCACGAAATACCCGCCGCTGACGTACTCGCGGCGGCCCACGTAGCGACACCAGGTCAGGCGCACGATCAGTGCTTCGAGACCCAACGCCAGTGGCACGAGCATCTGCACATGGCGGTGTGGCATGGGCCGCTTGTGAGTGAATGAGACACCATCGGCGGAAATGTCACGCCCCCATACCAGCAAGGGCGCGGAACACTCGGATTGATCCGCGTCCAACCCGGTCACGCACATGCGTTCCGTATAACCAATCCGGTGCGAACCGCGGGACACGATCAAACTGTCCGATGAATGCCAACTGGCGTGCCCGGAATCCGATGACTCGTCACTTGAATCGTTCTGTGCCAGCCAGGGAAACGGCAGCGTCATGACCGTGCTCATGTCGGATTCCAGCGAAGTTCTGCGGCGGTGAATCGGAAGTCGTTGCGTTGTCCTGAATCGCGTGGCAACCGTAGGCCGCAGACACACGCCGTCAAACGGATTCCGGCAACCGACTGGCAAACAACGCGGAGATCACAGGAATGCCTGACTCCCGCTGTTGTCGACGCCCAACAATCTGATGCCTGGCATCGCCACATGTTGCCGAAACGCATCTCCGTTCAGCGGCACTGCATCGCCGATGACACTGCGAAACAAGGGTTTTGTGCCGAGACGTCGCTCTCGAACACGTTTTGGCGCTCGGATTGCCGGAGACAGGGTCGCGTGCCAGATCGCACAGCGTTTTCACAGCCGGACGCCGATGTCCAGGACAGGAAGCCACCTGCGAATTCGGAACTGGCACTGGAACGACAATCGACGAGGTGGTGTTGTGGACCACAGAGCCGGAACGTCACCGGGCGTGTCGGTCTGAAATCACGTCAGCATGAGAAAAAAGCTGTCATCGGCCCCGGTGAGGATTCGATGACATAATTAGCAAAAGTCTGTGCGCCGACGGATTTCCTCCGGACTGGCGCGAACCCAGGCTGGTCCATCCTCTTCCAATTCAGCAATCGAAACTCAATGCGTTTTTTCGGTCCGGAGCAGTAGTCATGATCGCACCACACAATCTGTCACAGACGCCATCGAATCCCGCAGCAGATGGCAACGGTTACGCCGAGCACCTCAGGCGGCAACGTTTCTTTCAGCAGGACACACAGCCGCCCGCGTCGGCCAGTGCACCACTGACCTCGATTCTGGTCCCGTCGGACAATAGCGAAGAACTCGAGCCGCTTGTCTGCCGCATGGACTGAGTCAGCATGGGCATCCGGATCAGCGGGATCGCTACGTTTCGGCTCCGATTCCTGCGAACTCGCGCATGTTCGCCATCACGACCGGCTGCGGGCACGACCAGACCAGGAAGAACAGCGCCTCGTTGACCAGCCGGCCAGCGGGGTGACCCTGCACGAACCCGGCCCCCTTGCTCGCCGCCAGACACGCCTGAGTCGCTCGCAAGGCCAGTGAGTTCGACCGTTGCCGGAGTGCCTCGGCCGTCAGATGCCCGGATGGCGCGACTTGTTCCAGACCCGCCGCTTCGGCCAAATCTGTAGAGAGACTGGCGCACTCCTGTTCGAACGGTTCCAGGATGTCACCCAGGTCGGGCCTCCGCTCTGCTTCCCCGCGGAGCAAACGGATCGCCGCTGCTGCATGTCCGATTGCCAGAGCAGACGTCGTAAAGGAGCCGGCACCGCCGCCCGCGTGCTTCATCACCTGCTCGACCGGACCGTGCAGCAAATGCGACCACTCGACGTAGACATTGTCGAGTCGGACCGAAGCCGTGCGTGAAGCATTCAGTGCCAGCAAGCGCGCGGGTGTTTCGATCGAGACACCTTCCGATCTGGTATCAATGGCCACCAGCACCTGCTTGCCATCGAGCAATGTTCCGCCGCTGATGATGAAGTCCGCTTTGTCCGCCCCCGTGACCCACGGAATGTCGCCATTGAAGATGTACCCGGCGTCGACCGACTCAACTTCGACGGTCGGTTTCTTCCAGTGCTGCCGCGACGTTGTGAGATGCGAGATACCAACCGTCGCGAACAGCGAATCATTCGCCAGTCGCGGTAGCAGATCGGCCTTCAGCTCGTCGTTCTCTGACGAAACGATCCGCTGAATCGCAGCGTTCCGCTGAGTCAGCACGAACGTCGACGTCAGACACGCCGAGGCCAGTTGCTCGTAGCCGGCGACCACTTCGAGTGCCGATCGCTCGCTGCCCCCGAATTCCGCCGGAACCAGCCAGCCGAGCACGCCCGCATCCGACATGGCCGCCAGTTGTTCGCCCGGCCATGCATCGGGCGCATGAAGTGTCGTTGAGGATTCCTGCAGACTCCGAAGCAGAGCATCGAAGTCGGCCGTTCCAGATGAAGAGTTGGTCTCGTGCATGAATCGTCCTGTCACTGCCTCGCGGCTGAATCCACGACTCGCTGCGGTATCAGCAGTTTGGACCGCCAGCTCCTTCAGCCGCACCACTCGCCAGAGCTGGTTTCGTGAGCGGAGGTAACGCCTCTTCCAGAATGCCCTTTACTCTTGGCATCAGCAGCAGTGCCTCGATGACCATCCACGCCTGGATGCCCAGAATGGCCGCGCCGTTCCAGAAGAGGAACGCCTTGCCGCTGTGCCACCAGCCCGTTTCCGGATTGAACATGTTCCACAGCATGGCCCAGGCGGGCATGATCAGCATCACAACCATCGGGATGGCGGCGAACCAGACCGGCTTGCCGCGACGCCACAGGTAAAACACCGTCACCATGAACGCCAGCCCGGCCAGCAGTTGATTCGTCGCGCCGAACAGCGGCCACAGTATCAGTCCGCCGGTGCCGGCACTGCCGCCAGGGGTCGCGGGAATCATCGCCACCATGCCGGCCAGTACGACAGCCAGCAGAGTCGCCAGGTATTTGTTCGTCAGGGGCTTGATCCGCAGCGTCCCCGCCAGTTCCTGAATGACGTAACGCTGCAGGCGCGTCGCGCTGTCGAGTGTTGTCGCGGCAAAGCACGCAACCAGCACGGCGATTACGCTGATTCCCATCTTAAGCGGCATACCAATGGCCGTCAGGAAGTTGGCCGCGCCATTCACGAAAGCTCCAACTTTGTTGCCCAGCGAAAACTGGGACCACTTCTTGCCCACGTCGTACTGCGCGGTCCAGGCCGCATTCCCCGTGGCGTGAGTTCCGTCCGCTTCCAGATGCGCGACGTACTCGTACCCGCCAGGAGCCGCCGCGTCGGTCACTCGATCAAAGCGTCCCATACCAACTCCGGCACAGCAGGCCAGGATGACCATCACCGCCAGCCCGCCTTCCAGCAGCATCGAACCATACGCGACGTACTGGGCATCGGTCTCTTTGTCGACCTGCTTGCTGGTCGTGCCACTGCTGACCAGGCAGTGGAATCCGCTGCACGCACCACACGCAATCGTGATAAACAGAAACGGCCAGATGGGCGGAGCGTCAGAAGGGATATGAGTTGCGATCGCCGGAGCACTGTCTTCCAGATTGGCCGCCCCCGTGGCACCGGCCACAACAACACCCACCATCAGCAGGCTGAGGGCCACCACAAGCTGGTGGCTGTTGATGTAGTCTCGGGGCTGCAGCAGCATCCAGACGGGCAGCACCGATGCGAAAAAGCAGTACACCAGCAGTGCCAGCGTCCAGACGGTAACGACGTTTGGAAACGGTCCCGACTCAGGCACTCCGGCTAGAGCATTGATGTCGATCGGGCAGACATACGCTCCCAGCCAGACGCAGAAGTAGATGGCCGCGAGTGCGGCAAGCGACGGAGCCAGCAGCCCGCCACCGCGTTTATAGACCCACACACCGATGGCCACGGCCAGCGGAAGAGAAACCCACGTTGGCAGCACACTCTCCGGATAGAGTCGGAAGATGATCGCGATGACCAGTCCGAAGATCGCCAGCACCACAGTCAATGCCATGAACAGGATGACCAGAAACAGGACGCGAGCCCGTGGCGTGATCAGTCGCCCGGCCACCTCACCGACCGTCTGGCCACGATTACGCAGCGAAATCACCAATGCCCCGAAGTCGTGGACGGCTCCAATGAAAATTGACCCGAAGAAGACCCACAGCAGCGCGGGCAACCAGCCCCAGAACACGGCAATCGCCGGACCGACAATCGGGCCCGTCCCGGCAATGCTTGTAAAGTGGTGTCCGAAGATGACCTGCCGTTTGGTCGGCACGAAATCCACGTCGTCGCGCAGTTCGTGGCTGGGCACATTGGCGTCGGGATCGAGCTGAAAGATCTTTCTGCTGAGCCAGCGGCCGTACGTGTGATACGCGACCAGATATCCGACAAACGAACCAACAGCAATCATCAGAGTCAGCATCGCAGGATTCCCGCAACTGTCAGAGTGAATGAGTCGACCGTTAGAACACACGGTCGAATCTAACGGGAAAAGATAGGCTGCCAGCCCGCATGTTGCTACGCGGCGTGTGGCTCCGGAGTGAACCCGATGTAACAGGCTGCCGCTAAACAGTAAAACCTGCACCACGTTGCCGAAGTCGCGCCTCAGTCGTTGGAAGTCAGCATGACACAACCCGCCCCGGAACCCATACCGCCAGAAGAACTGCCAGACCTCGCACGTCGCGTCGTCAGCGAGGACCGTTTTCCGTATCTGGCCACAATCGACGGCGACCAGCCGCGACTGCGTCCTGTCTCGCCGGTGCGGACGGACGGCTTCACCGTCTACGTGGCGAATCTAAGGAGTTACCACAAAACCGGTGAGATCGAAGCCAATCCGAAAGTCGAGCTTTGCTATCTGGACGCGAAGCACGACCAGGTCCGCATCACGGGCACGGCGACAATTGTGACCGAACGCAGCGTGCTGCAGGAGATCTGGGACGGAAACCCACTGATGCGCCAATACCTGGGCTCGCTCGATAATCCCGAGCTGATTGTCTATCGGATCGTGCCGACTCGTGTGCGATTCATGCGTGAGTGGGCACTGGAGTATCACGACGTGCCGCTCGAATGATGCAGAGGGCTCTCGTAGCGTGAGCAGCGATTGACCAGACAATCGGCCTCAGGTGCTCGACGCTTTTTCGCGGAGCTGTTCGCGGGCGCGGCTGAGGGTTGGACCGACCGAATTCTCGGGGACATTCAGCTTCTCGCCGATCTCGCGGTACGACCGACCTTCCAGGTGATACAGGCGGACAATGGACGCGTCCCGCTCGGACAGTCCTTCCAGCATGCGGCCGACCTCGTCCGAATCATCCAGGCGTTTCATTTCGTAATTACTCGACGCGCTGGCCTGGTCGAGCGACGACTGATGTGCTTCCACATGGCCCATCGCCTCGGCAGTTCTTCGGCGGGCGATCTCGCGGACGACAATGCGACGGGCGACCACAGTCAGGTAAGTGGCCAGTGAGCACTTCCCGCGGAAGCGTCGCAGCACGGCCATTTCGTCGCCCAGAATGGTGACGAAGACGTCTGCGCACAGATCGTCGATGTCGTCGCCGGTCACTTTCACGCTGCGTGCGTGAGCCGTGTGATTGATCACATGAATGAACAGGCCAATGAAACGATCGACGAAATCTTTCCACGCACCGGATTCCCGCTCCAGGCAGCGGTTCAGCAGATTGCGATCGATTTCGGTCAGAGCCATGAAGAATTTGCCCGAATTCTGTACGAACTGAAACAAATCGAACAGCCAGAGTGTCCGTTGTCAGTCTCCTCTTGCTCCATTCAACTTTAGTCCCGACAGGGACTTAAGGCAATATGGTTGTACGCAGGTCGACTTACACCCTGCGTGAGTTGCCGCACCCGTTCGAGAGGGCCGATGACCCACGCTCCTGGCGCCCGCGTCCACGCAGCCGAATTCTCCGGCAATCAGCGTTTGCCACCGTCAATAATCAGCGATCGAACCGTTGGGAAGACGGCCGCGAGTGGGCCCTTCCGGCGGTGATGGGTTCTTTGCAAGGTCCGCCAGAACGGCTTCGTCGATCTAGCAGGCCCGGCCTCTGGACTCAGGCGCGAGACGGTGACATGTGTCATCGCTGGTGCCTTGCGGGTCTGCAGCGAGCCGAAGCATCCTTCCGCTGAGTCCGCGGCCATAAGCTCATCGCAGCTCTTGAACGTCTCATGGTTGACACATCCCCCCACAGCGGCGAGCGTGGTGGAACGCCAATACCACGGGCAAAGATGAGGCGTACCAACGGGCCACGGAAGCTCAGAAGCGGATCAATGTCGAGCTGTCGGATCGCCATACTCCAGAAAACGAACACGTTTACTTGAAGGTCCGCTGAGTGATTCTCGCTCGACTAGTCCGGTTCGCGATCCAACGTCCCAATCTGGTTCGGTGTGCGCTGGTTGTAGTGACGGTACTTGCCGGATTCGCGGCGACGCATCTCGAGTTCGACTTCTCTCCACAGTCGATCTTCGAGAGCACCGGAGACCTGCTGGAAAAATCTGAGGAACACCGGCAGGCGTTCGGTTACGAGGACTCGATCCTCGTGGTCGCGTTGAACTCGCAGACGGAACGTGATGTCGTTCAGCCAGAAACGCTGAGCTGGTTATTAACCGTTGGCCGGTTGATTACGGACATCGACTCGGTCGAGCGTGTCGATTCAATAGCCACGTTGTCTCAACCAAAGCTGGACTTCGGAAGCGGGTTGGAGTGGACCCTCGTCCCTGTTCTGGATGAGCCTCCGGTCAATGCGATTCAGACCGAGCAGGTGCGTTTACTGCTGGATCGGTTGCGACTGCTGAACGGGTCACTGATCAGTGCGGACCGGCGTCTGGCGGCGATCATCGTCTTCCTGGATCCGGACACGCGAGACTATCACGCCTCACGGCGGCTGATTGAGGCCATTGAGTCGGTCATCGACCAGACACATCCCCCGGAGGGCTACACGACACTGTTGGGGGGCATGCCGATGATCCGTGTGGATGCCGTGCGCCATCTGCAGGCGGATCAGCTCATCATGTTCCCACTGTCGACGGCAGCATTCCTGCTGATTCTCGTGGTGATGTTTCGCGGACCGGCCGGCACTGTGGCGCCACTGGTCGCGGTCTGCGGTGGAGTCGTCTGGACTCTGGGAATGATGGCAGTCACGTCGCAGACATTCAGCCTGCTCAGCAACGTGATGCCCACATTGCTGCTGGTTGTCGGCGTCTCTAACTGTGTTCATATCCTGAGCCGATACGCGGAAGAGTCCGCTCGCAATCCCGGCAATCGCATTGTCACGCTGCAACGCACGATGACGGAAATGGCATCGACCTGCCTGCTGACGTTTCTGACGACGGCCATTGGATTCGCCAGCCTGATCGCGGCCCGGTCCGTGCTTCTGCAGCGGTTCAGCGTGCAGACGACACTTGGCATGGTGTGTCAGTATTTCAGCGTGCTGTTGTTCCTTACCGTGCTGCTTCCGCTGTTTCGGCCTCCGAAGCCAGCTCGGCAGCAGCAGCGTGCGGCTGATGCGACATCCGAGCGTCGGACGATCATGGACCGACTCGCCGACCTGGTGATTCGTCGGCCACGTGCGATTCTCTGCGGTTCGCTGCTGCTGGTTGTCGCGTGTGCTGTGATTGCCCGCGGAGTCAGCGTCAATTCGCGGATGATCGACATCTACGACGAGTCGCATCCATCCATGCAGACGATCCACACGCTGGAACGGCAGTTAGCCGGAGTTCTGCCTTTGGAAATACACATCGAGTCCGTTGGCAGTGATGGGTTGCTGAATCCAGATGTAATGCAGGCGGTGCGTGAGTTCACGCGGGATGCGTCACGCGAAGAACATGTCACACTGGTGCGTTCCTGGGTCGACGTGTACCAGCAGGCGCATGAGTTACTGGCACTCAATCCAGCCGCTGACGAGTCGCCCTTGAGTGAGGCGTCGATCGGGCGCATCAGTCAGTTGCTTGATCGGTTCAGCGACGCCGCGGCTACTGGTGCATTTCTTACAGCGGACCGACGGTCGGGACGGATACTCATGCGTGTCCACGACGTCGGCAGTCTGCAGATCGCAGCACTGGCGAAGCGTCTTGAGCAGAAGCTGACCGAGTCACTGCCGCCCGACAGCCACATCGACTTCTATTTTACCGGTGACGCGTGGCTGCACACGGTGAGCCTGGACGACTTCGTCAGTGACCTGTTCCGGTCGCTGCTGGCGGCTTCGCTGATCATCTTTGCGGTCATCGCGCTGCTGTTCCGCTCGGCCCGCGTTGGTTTGATTGCATCTATCCCGAACCTGACGCCATTGATCGTGACGGTCGGGTATATGGGACTGCGTGGTTACGACATGACGGGCGGCAACGTGATCGTATTTGCGATCAGCCTGGGCATCGCCGTGGACGATACGATTCATTTTCTGAGTCGATTTCGCGAAGAACTGCAGAAGCACTCCGACGGCACGCAGCAGGACATCCTGGCGAATGCTCTGCGGCGTACATTTGCGGGCAGCGGTCATGCGATTCTGATGACCACGATTCTGATCATCTGCGGACTGTCCGTACTGATGCTGTCGGACTTTGTGCCGACGCGCCGGTTCGCCGAATTGACCTCCGTCACCATGCTGGCGGCGCTGGTGGGCGACCTGCTGCTGCTACCGGCCTGTCTGCTGTTGTTCTGGAAGCGGGACACCGTCCAGCCTGACACCGACAACCACACGTAGGCCGGAACAAGCTCCGCGCAGTTCCGGCAGTGATTGCGAGGTCGCGCCGGAACTGCGCGGAGCTTGTTCCGGCCTACTTTGCTGCCACTCGCTATTCCTCGCCCGCTGACGTTGAATTAAGTTCTGGCGACTCGATTTCCTCTGGCCGTTTGTAAAGCACGGCGCAGATCGCGAAATAGACCAGCAGAATCGCGGCCGCTTTGCCGATCTGTTCGACCGATTCGTAGGGACGCTTCTTCATACTGCTCCACCACGTCAGTCCCGGCAGGTCCAGCGTTGCGACGAATGCGTCTTCGTCTTGGACGCTCGACGTTCCCGTGGTGATGTCACCATCCAGAAACGCAATGAACTGCAGTTGTGGATTGGGGCCATTACGCTCGTTTCGAAACTTCTCAACCAGGTTGATCGCCGGCATCGTGGGTCGGCCAAGGATGTCGACGACGGGGAAATCAATCGGGCCGCTGTTCGCCCCGTATGACCGGTACACGACTTCGGTGCAGACCAGCTTATCCGTTGAAGCAAAATCGAACTCGAAGTCATACGGCCGGCCGCTGTAGCTGAAGGCCCGGACAATTGCTTCATTCTTCTGCTCTTCAGTCAGGTTCGGCCGCAGCACAGCGACCGAATCGCCTCCCCCGATGGAATGTTCGAGGGTCGAGAAGATAACTCCCTCGCTGACCGCTTCGATGATGACGTGCTCGTGGCCGTCATGGTCCTTTTGGCTGAACTCTTCCCAGTGTTTACTGACGTGCTCGTTCTGATCCAGGCCGCGTTCTTTCAGGTCAGCGGCCGTGCCGACATAAACAGCTCCGTGTGGCCAGTAGCCCGGCAGGAACGCATTGGACAAATACCAGTTGCGGCGTTCGAGCAGAATGTCACCGGGTTTGAGCTTTGTCCGTAGATCGGCCAGTTGATCCGGAGAAATCAGTGTGTGACCTTCGTGCGGCTCGCGGATGCGAAAGTCGCCGATCCAGGTCGATATGGCTGACTGCGTCCGGTAGTGCAATCCTTTCGCGGCTTTGACGAATTCGTCCGCCGCGACCTCGGGGGAAGAAACAGATCCGGAATCCGCATAGTCTGCGATCGCCAGGTGAAACGGTTTGAAGTCGTCTGACTTCAGTCCGTGTTTCTCAAACAGCCCCAGTCTGACGAGTCCACGATAGTAAGCGTGCGCATCACTGAGCATCGCGTTGTTACGACGGCTGGACAGCCGGTACTTGATCGAGTCGTAGAAGTCCGCGGGGATGCCCCACAGCTCCTCGGGTTCATTCAGGCGAACGACGATCTCGGGGCTTTCATCAAATCGCTGCACGAGTCGATACGACGTCTCGTAGAGGACCGTCGCCGCGGCGAAGTTCAGTAGAAACGATCGCAGTTTCGATCGTTCGTTGCCCACTTCCGAGTGCCGCTGGTATTTCCAGAGGATGCGAAACATCGCATCTCGATAACCGAGATAACGTCTCATCATCTCGCGAACCATGTCGTTGTCGGTCTGTCGGGTGAAGTCCCGCGCGCCCGCATTCAGCTCTTCATGAAAACGGCTGACATCCCCCCTCAGCTCCGCCACTTCCAGAATGACTTGCCGCAGTGCCTTCTCGTCTCCATCCAGTTGACTCTCCAGTTGCGGCTCGGACATGCGCTTGAGATCAAGCCCCGCGCCCCGTAGTGGTTTATCGAAGAACCAGTACCAGCCCACCCAGCCCGTGCCTCCCACAACCGCGAAGAACAGGGCCCACGCTGCAATCGGTTTCAACAGCGGAAGTCTGGACGGTCGCGACGGCACTTCAGGCCGTGGCGCTATGGCAGCGAATTCTTCAGCCATGCCATTTAACGTCTGACGCAACTCGTCCTGCTGTCCGCGGAGCTTCTGCAACTGCTCCCGTCGAAGCAGTGCCAGAACCTGATGACACAACACCGATCCAGTCACTTTCGCGCGTCGCCAGTATTGCAGCGCAAACACACCCGCGAACGGCATCGAAAACATGGTCAGGCACGTGAACCACAGCGCGAATAGCGACGACATCCACCCGCCAACGGCACCGTACCACAGCAGATATGCTGGCAGGCTGACGAGCAGACGATGAGTCGCGATGGTCACGCGACCCGGCCGATCCAGCCGCGACGCGACAGTCCGTACGAAGGCAAACGGTACGACATGAAACAGCGAACCCAGTAATCCCGGGACGCACAACAGGATCAGCCACAGGATGTGCCAGAGCATCGTCAGCGCGATGACGAGTCCATGCCTCTGCAATACGGGCGAATCCACTTTCAGTCCGGCCGCATGCACGCCCTCACGCCACGCCGCGATCTGTTCCGCGGTCGCTTCCGTCCGCGGGCGATCGGTGGCCAGGAAGTGGTTCATGGCATCGGCGATCCGCTTTCGTTGCCGGACTGGTCCCGCACCGATCCGTCGCGCTTCAGGAGGACCAGGCACGAGTACATTCAGATCTTCCAGAAAAGGTTCCCACTCCAATTCGTCCAGATGCACGACGACCTGCTTCAGCCGCGTCTCCAGTTCTGGAGTCAACGCCCGCATGGCCTTGCGTTCGTCGCCCTCGTGCTGTTGCAGCCATTCGGACGCATCAATTGGCTCTGCGACCTGGATCCAGACGGAACTGCGAAAGCGGTCTTTCTGTTCGTAGTTCAGGCCGAGCACGACAATCTGCAGTCCCTGGGCTCCATCGACAACCGCCTTCATCGCCATGCGCGAGGCGCCGGAACGGACCATCTCTACTTGAGTTTCATCTGTCGCCTTTCCCTCGGGAAAGATACCCAGCGCGCTCCCCTGACACAGCACGTTTGAGCCCACATCCAGGCTCTCGACATTTCGACGCACCTGTCGCGGGTCGTCCTGTCCGCGAAACGCCGGGATCATTCCCAGCGCGTACATCAACCGACCCAGCAGAGGAACCGAAAACAGCGGGTCCTTCGCCAGAAACCGCACGGGGCGCTGCGACGCGATACCGATCACGATCGGATCGACCAGCGAGTTGGGATGATTCGAGCACAGCAGCACCGGCCCGGATTGCGGGATGCGGTCCCCACCTGTGATCTCTCGTCGAGGGAAATACCGCCGCACCATGAAGCGCACGATGCTGCGTGTCAGATGGCCCAGGAATGAGGATTCGCTGCTGCCCGACGATTCAGTTTCCGTCATCACGTTTGTTCTCTCGATGGCCATGATTCCTGCTCAGGCGGGAATTGCAGGATTTGATAACACCGACAGAACGTCGGCGCCGAAGAGTTACGTCTGGATCGACTGTCGACAGGCTTTGACTACGCCCGTATTCGGAAGTGGTTTCAGACACGCATTCCAATTTCGACGGCAGAATAACCTGTTCCTGCACAAAAGACGTGCGGCCGGAGCTGTTTGTGATGTCGTCGATCAGCAATCTTTCCGCTGCGCATGGTGGGCTGTGCCGGAGAAAGATTCGCCGCTTTCCACGATATCGCGTCTGTTGCTGCGTGAATGGACCAGACACTGGTGTCGTGATAAAAGCACAGCTCACGGTCACATGACGATTCCGCGATCGGTCGTTACACGGTCGTTGGATTTCACAATGCCCGCTGATGCCGTGTCGCGAGCGCTGTTTTCGTCTGAATCTGTCTTTAGAAAGGACCACTCATCCTATGTCCGAACGCATCGTCCTACGTACCGGCGAATCACTGGTTGCTGGCGGCCCTCCGTTCACTGCTGCTGAGCCGGAAGTTGTGATCGGCGAGTTGGATGGCCCGGTCGGCACAGCGCTTGCCACTCTCACTGGGGATCAGTCGATGGGGCACTCCAAGGTGTTTGCCATCCTGAACACGGACATCCAGGTGCGTCCCGTGACGCTGTGCGTCAGCAAGGTCACAGTCAAGAGCAGCCGCTATACGAACATCCTGATGGGGACGGTTCAGGCGGCGATCGCCAACGGCGTATTGGACGCCGTCCGCGCCGGAGACATCCCAAAAGAGAAGGCCAACGACCTGGGGATCATCTGCAGTGTCTGGCTCAACCCGGGCGTAGCGACCGATGACAACCTCGATCACAAGGCCCTCTTTGACATCCACCGAAAAGCCATGGCTCAGGCAATCCACAAAGCCATGGCGTGCGAACCGTCGATCGACTGGCTCCTGGAAAATCAGGACAAGATCACGCACAAGTACTATCAGATGGGATTGGATGGCAAGTTACCGTGACGTCCGCCGTGAATCGATGGATGTAGCCGAACTCGCCAGAGTTTGGCTTCCCCGGGTCCGGCCAAAGTCTGGCGACTTCGGCTACCCCTCAAAACATGACTGACACAGCACCACGTTCGTGCCGCCGGACCCAAGGACTTCATTCAGACGGCGCCAAACCTTGCCAGAGAGTAGGGTGCCGAATCGATGTGCGGTTTCGTTCCGCTCGCCAGTTCGGCCACGAGCTTTCCCGTGGCCGGTGCTGTGGCCAGTCCGATCATGCCGTTGCCCGCCGCGACGATGACGTTTTTCGCGCCAGGAGCGTGATCGATACACGGGAGACCGTCGTAGACCATCGGTCGCCAGCCGCTCCATTCCTCGTCAGCCGTTTCGGGCAGCGGTTCGGTCAGATGCATCTCGGCCGACTTGCGCAGCAGTGCCAGTCGCTTTCGATTCAGTGTCCGGTCATATCCGGTAAATTCCATGGTCGAGCCGACCCGGATTGCCGACTCCATCGGAGTGACCGCGACGTGATGCTCCTCGAAGATCATCGGTGTGCGTGGCGGGTTCTTTAACGCCGGCATTGTCAACGAGTATCCCTTACCCGGTTGAATCGGAATTCGACATCGCAACGGACTGGCAAATCGCGGAGCTTCAGCACCCGTCGCCACGACTACGAGATCGGCACTCATTGAGCCGCTGGATGTTTCGATGGATGCAAGGCGTTGAGATTCGATATTCAGCGTGAGAACTTCAGTTCTTTCACGAATCTCGACGCCGTGTTTTCGGATCGTGGACTTCAGTCCGGACATCAGTTTGTCAGGTCGGACATGAGCGTCGCCCGGCAAATGCCAGCCGCCAGCCATGCCCGTTCGCAGAGCCGGCTCGAACTGCCGCACGGCTTCGCCTGCGTACGAAACGGTTTCGATTGAGAATTCACGCTTGAGCAGTTCGGCCGTCGCGGCGAACGCGTTGAAGTCCTTCTTCGATCTGTAAACGAGTAGCAGCCCGTTGTCCGTCCATTCGCAGTCGATGTTTTCTTTCGCGATGAAATCCCGATACAGCTTCATGGACGACGCCAGCAGTGCATTTCGTCCCACAGCCGCGTGCATCATCCGCTCCGTCGTGCATTCTCGCGTGAAGCGGAACAGCCACTTCCACAACGCCGGATTGAATCGCAGGGGGATGGACAGTGGCGCGTCCGATTTCAGCAGACTGGGCAGCGTGTGCGCGACGACACCTGGAGCAGACAGGGGCATGGCGTGGCTCGGGCAGACGTAACCGCAGTTTCCATGCGATGCACCGCTGCCGATCGTGTCCCGTTCGAGGACCGTTACGTCCCAGCCGTCGAGCCTCAGGTAATACGCGGATGAACAGCCAATCAGGCCGCCACCGATCACGATTGCCGTACGTTGGGTGGTCATCTGGCGGTTTCCGAATCGAGCGTGATGCCGTGCCGATACGGATCGTCTTCACCGAGCAGGAGCTGGGACTCGGCTGTGACGTGGGCTCGACCAGTGATCGTTGGCGCGACTCCCTGACCCGCTGGCTGATACGTTGCCTTGAACACGCTGCCGATGATCGATTCCTGACGCCACTGTTCGCCCACCTGTAAATGACCATCCGCCGCGAGACACGCCAGTTTGGCGCTTGTTCCAGTACCGCAGGGCGACCGATCGTATTCGCCCCCTGGACACAGAACGAAGTTTCGGCTGTCGGCTTTGCTGGGATCGGATGGCGGACCGAACAATTCAATGTGGTCGATGACTCCACCGTCCTTTCCGGTGACGCCTGTTGCTTCGAGTTCCCGGCGAATTCGTTTCGTGCGCGTAGTCAGGTTCTCGATCTCGGACGGATCGACAGACTCGACCGGCACTAGAAAAAACCAGTTGCCTCCCCATGCGACGTCACCGTGGATCAGGCCTTCTCCCGGCACATTCAGCGGAACACGGGTGCGATAGCGATAGCTCTCGACATTGTTGACCGACACCGCGCCGTCTTTGTGCAGGACTGCGGACACCTCGCCAACCGTCGTTTCGAAGCGATGCGTTCCGGCACCAAGTCGGCCGAGGTGTGCCAGAGTCGTCACGACTCCGATCAAGCCGTGTCCACACATCCCGAGGTATCCAGCATTGTTGAAGAAAATGATACCGGCCGCGCAGGTTGAATCGCATGGTTCCTGCAGCAGAGCTCCGACCAGCCAGTCGCAGCCACGTGGTTCAAGAATCACCGCCCTGCGGATCCAGTCGAAGTCACGCCGCAGAGTCTGAGCGCGCTCAGCCATACTCCCGGTGCCGATGCCAGACGCATCCTCGATGATCACGCGAGTGGGCTCACCGCCGGTATGAGAATCAACGATTCGCAACGTTTGCATTGTCATGCTCTCAAGTTCGTCCGAGTGAACTCTATTCGTCACCAACACGCTCTGGAAACCGGGTCTCGATCGGCGGTCCGTCCGCCAGACCCTGGGTCCAGTACCGGAGTCCATCCAGATTGCGTTCGCCGCGCAGAAAGTAGATCCGCGGTAGCAAATCGAAATGTTGCGCAAACACTGTCTTAACGTGCGATCGCCACCCGTCCGGCAGTTCAACAAGCCGTAGGTCCTGCATCCTGGTCATCAACGCCAGCCCGATAAGCTGATGACCTTCGAACGTCGGGTGAACGTGATCCACCAGCATCGAGTTATCCAGAATTCCGTGTCGAGTTTCCTGCTCAAGAAGCTCGTGAGCGTCCAGCAGCGGGACGTTCCATCGGGCCGCCGCTGCAGCGATCCCCCGCTCCATTGGACCGAGAACACGTAACGGACAGATATCTTCGTCTCGGGCTCGCACGAATGCCTCGCGTCCCAGATCAAACTGGCCCAGCGATTCCAGCACCTTGCCCCGCCAGAAATGTGTGGCCGCGTACTCATCATGAATCTGCAGTGCTTCGTCAAATAATCGCAGCGATTCGTGCGGGTTGGACGAAAGCAGCGATAGCGCGTCGGCAGTCAATTGTCTCCAGTTCTTTCGTTGCTCCGCCGACTCCGTCGGTCGCAGCTCGGATTTGAATGGCGCGGTGTCTCCAAGATTCGATGGCGGTCGCATCAGAAGGACTGGAACTTCGGCATCGCGCGCGATACCCAGCATCCGATTGAGGTTGAAATCAAAGTGCCGGATGACTCCGGACCTCCAGACCTCATCGCGGCGAAACGCTTTCAATCCGTTGTGATAGTCGAGAAACGTCTCGACAGCGTGTGTGAGGACCGTCGTCGTCTGATCGGACTTCTCATCGGACGGGCCCAGCAGAAGGCTGCGATAAACGTGATAACTGCGAGTCCTCGCCAGCCATTGATGCGGCATCGCGACGACAGCTGGAATGTCGCGGATGTCTCCGTACGTGCGGTCTTCGAGGAACTCGTTGTGCCCCGTGCAGATGACGAACAGATCCGGCTCGTACTGCAGACACTCCTGCAGAATGGGAACCAGTCGATAACTGGCATACGAGATCCCGCCGCAGTTCACGACTTCCCAGCGGCGATCGGGTTGAGACGTCTCCAATGCCAGCCGCAGCCAGGTCGTAAACGACGTCTCCGTCGAGAACGGTCGTCCTTGAACCGTCGATCCTCCCAGGCAGAACACACGAGTCGTGTGGACGCTCTTCTCATCAGGGAATGCATCAGCCGCGAAGAACTTCTGTCTTGATTTCGGAATGAGGTACTCGTGGGCTTCCGCGTCGTGGACGAACAGCGGCTGCAGATCGCTGAAACCGACAAACGGATCGTCGTCAACGTCTGGCTGTCCCAGACCACACAACCAGAAAACGCCTTCTACCACCGCAAAAACGAATAACCCGGCCAGCATCGCCATCACGCGCAGCAGGATCAGTCGCCGTTGGCTTCGGTCAACGAATGAAGTGCTGCTGGGACGGGGATTAGAAGAATCAATAAGTGTCGCCTTTCGCTCCGAGGCTGTGACTTTATTGGCCGTAGCTGGATTCCCCTCAACTTTGAGATCGACCAACACGTTGTCGCAGGATTCTTAATCTTAGTTGGACAGTGCCACTTTGGACTGCGGTGATGCATCACCGCTTTCCCATTTTTGCCGCGGCGCAGGCGTTTTCGCCGATGTATCGGCGATCCCACACTCAAGAGCCGGAGAGAAAAAGCGGCTATGCCGCGAATAGAGAATTTGAAAGCGACGATGCATCGTCGCACTCCAGAACTGGCGCTGTCCAACTACACAGGCTTCTCAAACAGGTAGTGCGATACCCACCATTCGTCGCCATCGTGGTAGTCGAACAACTCGGCGCAGGCCATGAAGAACATACGCCAGCGGTTGATCCAGCGGTTCGCGTCGGCCGCACCGTACGTCGCCTCAAAGAGGGGCAGAAGCTCACTTCTGGCGGCATCCATTTTCGCCAGCCAGGCGTTGCTGGTTCGTCCGTAGTGATGTCCGTTCCAGCGCCATGACTGTTTCAGGTTGAGATCATTCTGAAAGTGCGAAAACAGATCGTCGCTGGGCATGGTCCCGCCCGAGAAGAAATATCGGCCCATCCAGTTCGCGGCACCCTGCGTCTCGAAGGCATATGGTGTGCGCCGATGGCAGAAGATATGCACAAACAGCTTTCCGCCGGGAGCCAGCCAGCCAGCGATGCGCGAGAGCAGTTCCTGGTAGTTGCGCATGTGCTCGAACATCTCGATAGAGACGACCCGGTCGAATGAGCCGTCCGTCGAAAACTCATTCATGTCGGCAGTCACGACGTTCAAGTTTCCGAGCCCGCGTTCGCGTGCCTTGCCTTCAATGAACTCACGTTGCGACGCTGAATTCGAGACGGCCGTAATCTCACTGCCAGGATAATGCTCCGCCATCCACAGCGAGAGCGACCCCCAGCCGCATCCGAGTTCCAGAATGCGCTGGCCGTTGTCGAGTTCCGCACGCTCGCACGAGATCGCCAGTGCGGACGCTTCCGCGTCGTCCAGTGTGTGACAGTCCGGTCCCCAGTGGCAGCCGCTGTATTTCAGATGCCGACCGAGGACTCGTTCAAACAAGGCGGCCGGCACTTCGTAGTGCTGTTCATTGGCCTTGTCGGTCTGTAGCGCGATCGGGCCGCTTCGGCAGGACTCAATGAACTTCGCGGCCCGCTCGACTCGTTGCTGTTCCGTACCGGCTTCTTCCTGTCGCAGTCGATTCCGCAGCATGCGGCGCATGCCTCGGCGTACGAGAAAATCCGGGACAAACCCACGCTCAACCAGATCAATCGCCAGCCCGTTTGTCTGCTGTTCAGCCACTCGGAATCCTTCCCAGTTCTTTCCCATGTACCAACGTTCGGCGCGGGTCTCCCGACCCCGCCGCTGCTTTGACCGCAGGTCTCCCGCGTCTATCAGCAACACTTCAATTGGTCTGGTGACCGGGGAGACCTTCGGTCACGTTCCCGGCGGGGTCGGGAGACCCGCGCCGAACAGCGTGCCGAACAACAATCTCACGTCGCCGCATATGTCAGAAAACCACGCACGGCCGCGTCGAATGCCTGGGGCTCGTCCTGCGCGATGGAATGCGCACTGTGCGGGAACACTTTCAAGTGAGCCCGCGGAATTCGCTCGGCGATCATCCGTGAATGCTCGATTGGACAAATCCAGTCATGCGCTCCGCCCAGCACGAGTGTCGGGCACGTTATGCGGTGCAGGTCGTCCGTGAAATCGAACGTTCGCAGAAATCCTCCGAATCCCAGATTGAGCTGCTCGAAGCTGCGGATGCCTCGTGTCCACGAGTCCTCAAACGTCGCCGCGTCAAATGTCGTCGCGTACATCGGCCCCATCGCCAGGTAGTACTCATAAAGCTGGTCCAGCGATTCGAACGAAGCATTCCACAGCCATTCGCACACACGCCGCTGCTCGTCCGTGCCACGCTCGGCGAGGATGCGTTTCGCGTCGTCCATGAATCGGAAACTCGGTGACGTCGAAGCAAGGATCAGATTCGACAATCGCTCGGGATACTGAAGCGCATATCCCTGAGCGACCATGCCACCGTAGGACGATCCGAGTACCGCAATCCGATCCAGGCCGAGGTGCTCACGCAACGCGTCGACGTCCGCGATGTTCTCATCCATCGTGTATGTGGCCGGATCGGCCGAGGCGCTGCGGCCTGATCCTCGATGGTCCACGTAAACAAGCTGAGCAACGTCTCGGAGTGCAGAGACCGACGACTTGAACGAGGCGTGGTCACCGCCGGGCCCACCGTGAAGCAGAAACAACACAGGCCGCTCGGCCATCTCGCCGCCGTCCGGCACGAGGCCCATTCCGTCCACATCAAAGTAGATTTCCGTTCCGCGGACTCGTGCCTTCATCTGTATGGCTCCCCGCTCATGCTTTCTTGAGTTCTCGACCGAGTCTGGCCTCAACAGCAGCGACCTTCGTCTTCAATCGGCCAGACGCACCCTTGCGGTAATCAAGCTTCGCCGCGCACGTGATTCGATCACAGCCGGTCGACATCGCAGCCAGGCACTTCTGCAGGACATCCAGCACCTGCTCCGGCTCACCTTCAATGATCGTGCCCAACGCGTGCAACTGATAATCGAGGCCACTTTCGTCAATGATCTCCAGGCTGCGAGCCACATACTCGCTGACGCTTTCGCCCTTGTTGAGCGGGGACATACTGAATTCCAGCAGGACCATGTTGGGTTCGTTCCGGTAAAAGACTCGGGCGCGAACGGACGTGCCTGTCGTGATTCGAAAATTCTGTTGAAAGGCAGAGGCGCGAGCAAATTACGATCGCTGTGCTCGAATGTCACGGCAAGGTCCGCGTCCACGACGACTTCGCCACTCAGTTGTTCCGACAAGCCGAAGGGAAACGTACTGGCGGTGAAGAAACAGACGTCTCCGGCAAAGTGTCTGACTAACCAACTGAGTCGATCTCAGATCTGAAAAAGGCAGATGGTTTCGTCACCACCTGCCTTTTTTCATGCGCCATCGTCAGATCCGACTGGGTCAGATGTTTTCCAACGCGCGAAACTCAGCCGTCGCAACCTTCCATACCTCGTCCGGATCCTCAATCTGACGTATTGCAGCGACGACGTTCATGCGGTGACGGGTGCTTTCCCGGCAATGATAGAGAGATATTTTTTGCTCCTCTGAACTGGCTGGCACTCCGATGTGACCCATCTGCTCAACTGCGTCCGCTAAACCGCGATGAAATGTCTCAAGGGTTTCTGGGCTGAATGCTCGAAAATCCTGCCAATCCGTCAAGAGGCATCCCATGGCACTTCTTCCGGCCATGCAGCAATTCTCTGCGGCTACGACGGTGCATTCTTTCCGCACAGCATCCACGGATTTCGCAAACTGCTCAATGCTTTGCGCTATCGCTTGGCAGACTCGATCAGTAGCGGACATTTTAGAACTCGATCTAAGTCATTGCGGCTAAAGACCTATCGTCACTCAAGAACCAAATCTCGCGACAGATCTCTCAACTCATCTGCAATGGGCTGAACACGATGTGCCAGATTTCGAATGTTTCCTTCGATCTGTATCTTCAGCTGACCATCCGAGAGGTCGTCAGGGACAATGATTCGAAGCTCGTCGGCGACGTTGCTTAACGCATCCAAGCCAGCGTTGATGCGGTCTCGGATCGATCGATCGTCAGATGGTTCCGAAGACAGTGCCACGTCATCAAAGCGGTTTCTCAGCCTTGCGACATTCCCGGCGCAAATGTCAGCCAAGTTCTGCGCGGAACTCTTAAGATTGTTCCGTGTCGTTTGGTTGCCCTTGATGGTGGCGGCCAACGCTTCAACCACATTCGCGGCATTCGTCAGTTCAGAACTTGCCTGCGAAAGGTGGGTGGACGACATAAAGCAACTCGCCAAGGCAGACTACGCAAAGGTGAAGACAAGTCCCCATCCGAAAGCCTTCACATATGAATCTGGAGTATAGCAACCCCGGCGAAGCCGGCGACTATGGTAAGTGCAATTCGGCGTGTCAAACATGCGTATGCGTTCAGACAGAACTTTTTGGACATAGTGGACACAGTCCTTATGATCAGCCATCCGATTGCCGTTACGCGGTCTGCCGAATCTCCCAGCGGAGCATCGAGTTGGTCAGGTGAATGCGGATCGCCGATTTCAGGCGGTCAAGAACGCGGCTTTCAACGGCGTCCGCGAGTTCCTTTGCTGCCCGAAACTGGGCCGCTGCTGCCACAATCCTTTCCTCCGCCCCATCCTCAAGGCTCGCCTTCTGGAACTCGGCAAGGGCCTCCGCGCCCTTGCCGATCTCTGCGCGAATCTGAGCAAGTTCCATGCGGGCCTCGGTAATCGCATCCAGGATGCGATTATGCTCGCTTACCGTGCTGCCATCGAGGCGTTCCAAGTTTGGGCGAGCGAGTACGCGAAATCGGTTGCGCTGGAGTTCAAGCCATGGTCCGTATGTGTTCGCGAATCCAGCCAAACGGCTTAGTTCGACATGGAAGTCAAGATCGAGATTCGCTGACTCTCGCCCCATCGTCTGCAGTTTTTCTCCGGACAGTCCAACCGCCTCTCGCATTAGATTGGCCAATCGTTCGTTGATCTGCCTGGCAGACTGCAGTCTTACATTCGGGCATTCGGCAAGCTGCCGGACGACGTGTAGTTCAAGTCCCAATCGGGCATCATGAATCTCATTCAGATCCTCTTTCGTGACGTTCGCAACTCGAGCGCCTTTGTTCGCCTCTATTGTCAGCAGTCCCTGCCGCTGTAACTCCGGAAGCGCCAAGCGAACGGATGTTCGAGACGCGTTCTCCGAGTCCTCGATCAGCATTTGTTCCGTAAGATGCTCTCCCGGGACATATGAGTGACCGAGAATCTTATCTCGGATCGCTTCCACGACGAGCGCCGTCTTGGTGTATGCACCTTTGCGAGTACGCGTCTCATTATCTGATCTGCGATTCATAGTCGGACAGTGCCTGTCAGACATTCCTCTGTCGAAGGGATCAGGTACGATTGGATCCTAACCGCTCACCTGATTCACACAATCTCTGCAATGATGTCACACGACTGCAGTAAAAATGTACCACAACGTCCATATTATTTTGCATTAGTGTTAATTGACACTTCTTGGAGTTGTAGGGCACTCGGGTCAGGTGAACAATCGGCACACGAGCCTTCATTTCCTGCTGGATGCTCGCCAGCTTCTTTGCGAGCACCCGATGCGGGAGGAAGGGCTTGCGGCAACCGACGCCCTTGCCTGCGCTGCGGGGCTACTGTCCGGACAGATCGGTCAATAACTTTTCCTCGTTTTCTCAGTCGAGGCAGCCCGATGGATTCTCCAGAGATCAAAGTTCTGATCAGTTACAGGCATGAATCGCCCCTAAACTGCGAGACCGTTCTTCAGCTCTCACAGGCACTGCGGCGACTCGGCATCGACTGTGAGATCGATCAGTATCACGAGTCTCCGCCTGAAGGGTGGCCGAGTTGGATGCTTCGACAGATTCAGCGGGCGGACTTTGTCGTCGTTGTGGCGACTGCTGAATATCGGGAGCCGTTTGAAGGAAAGACGAGTGGATTGAAGGGCAAAGGGGTCCGGTTTGAAGGGCTGATTCTGACGCAGCAGATCTACGACGAAGAGACGCAGAACCGGGCGATCATTCCTGTCGTCTTTTCGGAAGAGGATTTCGCACACGTGCCGACTCAGCTGCGTGGTTCGACGGTTTACAACTTGGAGCCTAGCGGCTCGGGGTTTGAAATGCTGTATCGCCGGCTCACCGGACAGCCGAGTGCGGAGCCGGCGCCGATTGGGGAAATCCGGAGGCTTCCGAAGAAACCCGGGGACGGGAACGCGTTCCAATTGCCCACTGAATCTGCTGACAGAGACCGTTCCCTGGGTGTGTCTGGAGACGGGGACCGGGAAAGGTGCCACCCACTGTCTGTACTGTTCAGACCGGACGACGTGTTGCCTTGGGGGGCGGAAAGCGGCCACCCATTGATAGGCTGATCGAAAAAGGCGTTGCAGTCGGAGCTGTGGTCTGATCAGGCGGAGCGGGTGAAGACGCTTTCGGCGGTGCGAGTGCCATGGAGCCAGCGGCAATCGCGGCGTGACGGCAGGGTGGCACTGGCACACAGAAGTGTCTGGGTGTGCCACTGGCTCTGCCCAGTGGCGTCCGGGATTTGAGTTTTTGCGGGATGGTTTGTCGTGCGAGGCTTGTGGAAGGGTGTCGCGGATCGATGGAGAATGATCGCAGTGGCGGGAGCGGGTTATGTCGGCGCATGCGGCGGCT
>CAUZFZ010000111.1:0-35989 GCA_963579025.1 Planctomycetota bacterium
AGCGAAAGTGGCACTCAGAAAGTCATACGGTTTCCGCACTAATAAAGTCTACGAAACCGTGCTATATCACGAACTCGCCCGCCTTCCAGAACACGATCTCGCCCACCAATTCTGTTGACGAGGCAAACTTTAAGAAGGCCCGGCATTCGATGGAGCGAATGCCGGGCCTTTTTTACGTGACAGAGCTGAATTCAGCGTGACCTGCGTGAGCTGGCCGTCAGCCGCCGATGGAATACATGGGCCGGTCTGGCTGGACGAATTGAGCTGAGTTGATTTCGTGTCCGACTTTCTTAGCGGCCACGGAACTCATCACCGCATTGACGATTTGCTGGTCAACGTCAGCCGACTCTCCGGGCGACCGAATCAGGCTCTTAATGTCGGTTTCGTCCAGACTGAACAGGCAATTCCTCAGCTTGCCGTCGGCGGTGATCCGGAAGCGATTGCAACTCATACAGAATGGCTGGCTGACCGAAGCGATGAACCCGACACGACCGACGCCGTCTTCGAAAACGTAGTCCGTCGCCGGAGCACTCGGGTCTTGCTGGCCAACCGGCTTTAGCGGCATGATTTCCGTGGAGAGCCGTTCGATGATCTCGGACGCGAACAGAACCTGATTGCGCTCCCAGGCGTTGTCGGCATCCAGCGGCATGAACTCGATGAACCGGACTTCAACACCGGTTTCACGTGCGAATTCGGCAAACGGAACGATCTGATCTTCGGTCAGTCCTCGGATGGAAACCGCGTTGATTTTGACAGGATCGAAACCGACAGCCTTCGCAATGTGGATGCTCTCGACCACTTTCTCGTAACCCTCGCGTCGAGTGACCTCCTTGAACTTTACCGGGTCCAATGCGTCGAGGCTGATGTTCACTCGACGCAGCCCCGCGTCGTACAGCTTCTGCGCCTGTTCGCCGAACAGGATTCCGTTCGTCGTCATACCAATGTCCGAGATGCCGGGGATCGACGCGATTCTGCCGACCAACTGATCGAGATCGCGACGCACAAGCGGTTCGCCTCCGGTCAGACGAATCTTGTTGACGCCCAGGGGAACGACCAGACGAACGAAATGTTCGATCTCTTCGAAGGTGAGTAACTCCGTGCGGTTCATGAACTGCACGTTCTCGGCAGGCATGCAATAGAAACAGCGAATGTTGCAGCGGTCCGTGACGCTGATTCGCAGGTTATTGTGCGTGCGGCCGAAACTGTCGATAAGTTGGCTGGTCATTGTGGACTCAGTCTCAAGACTGTGGATCGTTGATCGTGTCAACGACGCTGGGAGTGGGGACTGACGCGATTGGCTCACCGGTACCTGGATGGACCCACTCCGTTGAACCGTCTACCCAGTTCTCCTTTTTCCAAATCGGAACTTCTTCCTTAAGCCGATCGATCAGGAATCGCCCGGCTTCGAACGCATCCTTGCGATGCGGACAACTGACCGCGACAGCGACGCTGATATCGCCAAGCTCCAAGTGACCAAGACGGTGAGCGATCCTGGCTTCCGTAACCGGCCACTGTTCTCTGGCCTCTGACTCCAGTTGCTCCATGCGGGCTTGCGCCATTTCCGGGAAGGCCTCGTAATCGAGCGCCACGGTCTGGCGTCCGTGCGTCATTTCACGAACCGTGCCAAGAAACAGCACGACTGCGCCCGCGTCCGGACTCCGAACGTCTTCGGTCAACTGGTGATAATCAATAATGTCGTTTGTGATAACGATCATACCGGTTGGCTGCTTGCTGTTCGTAGTAGCCGGACTTGTCCGGCTGCGCTGGAATGTTCGGGACGTGTGAGCCGACGAACCGCATGAATGCGGTTACTACGAACAACGGTTACTGCAAACGACGGGTACCACAAACGGCCTGCCGAAGCGGAGTCTGGCAGGCCGTTGTGAATCAGACCCGTTACTTCGTGGCACTAAGGTCAGACAGTCTTACTCAAACCCGGAATGGCGATCGGATAACTGCCGTCGTCCTTCGGAAGGATTTTGGGCATCGCGTCCCAGGAGTATTTCTCGGGCATCAGATCGATGGTCGAATTCAATGCGGCATCCCACTTGACCGTCTTACCAGAGTAAACAGCCATGCGGCCCATGATTGCGGTGAGCGTGCTGTGAGCACCGTATTCACCTTCGTTGTAGGGTGTGCCGCTTCGGATGGCTGCAAACAGATCGTCGTGCTCTGTCTGGTACGGGTTGTTCTTCGGACCATCGTACTTCCACTGCTCCCCACCTGCGTCGATGGTAGCGCCGCCGATATTGGCGGTGCCCTTTGAACCGTGGGCGTGCTCACTGACGCTATTTGCGCAGTTCCTGATGTGGCGGCACTGACTGAACATCTTCGTGCCGTCCTCGTACGTGTACTCGACGGCGAAGTGATCGAAGATCTCGCCGTACTTCTTATCGGTCCGAACCTGACGTCCACCCATCCCCTGACATTCAACCGGGAATCCCTGCTTGACCCAGTTGCCGACATCGAGATTGTGGATGTGTTGTTCGCAGATGTGGTCACCACACAACCATGTGTAGTAGTACCAGTTACGCATCTGGTACTCCATTTCGCCGGAAACCTGCTCGCGGGTCCGCCGCGGATCCCACACCCCCCCGCTATTCCAGTAGGTACGAAGGGCAACGACATCGCCGATTGCTCCGTCCCAGATCTTCTCAAGCGTGGCGCGATACGTGTTCTGGTGATGCCGCTGGAGGCCAACACCAATCTTCAGGTCTTTTTCTTTCGCTACCGCGACTGCGTCGAGAACCTTGCGGATTCCCGGTCCGTCGGTGGCAACAGGTTTTTCCATGAACACGTGCTTGCCAGCGGCCACTGCGGCCTCCACGTGAATCGGGCGAAATCCCGGTGGGGTCGCCAGGATGACCAGATCGACATCACTGGCCATCATCTGCTTGTAGGCATCGAAGCCGACGAACTTGTGTTCGACACCAACTCGTTCGTCCGCTTTCGACTTGAGTGCACCGGTAATTCGCTTGAGACTGTTCTCAAGCTGATCCTCGAACGCGTCCGCCATGGCGACGAGCTTGACCGGCCCGGCTGTACTGAGCGCCTGCGTGGCGGCACCTGTTCCACGTCCGCCGCATCCGATCAGTCCAACTTTGATGGTTTCATCATTGCCCGCGTATGCCCCATGCGGCAGAGCGAGACTTGCCAGGGCACCAGCTCCGGCAACGGCTGACGAGGTCTTCAGAAAGTCACGACGTGAGGGGGATGGGGTACGTTCGGGCATCGAGAATCTCCAGACAGGATTACAGTCAGTGAAAACCAGTGAAATGTGTTTGTGTCACTATTCGAGCTGAACGCGTTTTCGCTTCAGCCCGCGCGGCCCTCTTTGGCAATCTCCGGCTCCGGATCAAGCTTCAGTTTCACACGTTCGCCTTCGGTCGCAACCTTGACTGGGCGAACGATCCGAAAGCCTACGTGCAGAGCGTCAGTGTGATACCAGATGCTCTTTGGGATTTGCGGGTCTTGAATTTTCCACTCTTCATTCGACGAGACTCGAGCAGCGCTGCGGAGTCCATCCGGATCGTCGTCCCATGACCCACCTCTTACGATTCGTGGGTACATGCCTTTGGGGACATTGAGGGGAGACACAACCGAGTCAGTTTTGGCGAGCGTGGCGTAGAAGCCTTCGGAATAACCGTCGAGCACCCATTCCGACACGTTGCCGTGCATATCGTAAAGGCCCCACGGGTTAGGCTTTTTCTGGCCGCCTTTCTGATACTGCTCGTCACTGTTGTCGTAATGCCAACCGTATTCATCGAGTTTGCTCGGATCGTCACCGAATGAATAAGCCGTCGTTGTGCCCGCCCGGCAGGCATATTCCCATTCGGCTTCCGTCGGCAGACGATAGTAATTTCCGGTCTTCTCGCTGAGCCACCGGCAGTACATCTTCGCTCCGTGCTGTGTCATGCAGATCGCGGGGTATCCATCGTGCCCCATGCCGAATGTCATATCCGTGTACGGAGCCGTCGGTCGTGTGACGGCATCAGCCACGGGATCACGGTCCGTGGCCTTGGTGCCAAGTAGCTTGCGACGCTGGATGTCCAGTCGGAAGCTCCAGATATCATATTCTTCCCAGGTGACTTCGTATTTTCCCATCCAGAACGGGTCGATCCGGACCTTCACCTGGGGCCCCTCATCGTCCCTCCGGTCGGCTTCAGCGGCGGGGCTGCCCAAAAGAAACTCGCCACCGGGAATCGGAACCAGATCGAACGAAACATCGGCGCCAGGAATCTCCTGCGTGTACGGCTTCATTTCGGCGGCCGAATCCGACTTGTCTCCGGCGATTACCGATTGCGTGGCCGGGACGAGCAGCAGGCCCACCGACGTGCTTAAGCAGGCGAGCGTTGCAGTAAGGCGGGATCGCATGGGACAACTCTGGGGAAGAGGAAGTAAGCCAGTTTGACGTCGTAATCCGATACGATGCAGTAAGGTACGACGATTTCAGCAAATCGGAGACTTCGAAAAATGGCAAAAGTTGCCACAGCCTACTCACTGGCCATGCTTCTGGCCGTTGCTCCGGTTCGAGCGGAAGATACCGCCGACTCATTGAAACGGTTCGAGTTCGAACAAATCGAAATGGGCGTGGATTTCAGGATTTCATTGTACGCCTGCGATTCTGAAGTCGCAAACAACGCTGCGAAGGCCGCATTCGAGAGAATTCAGGAGTTAAATCACGTCTACTCGGACTACACGGCGGACAGTGAACTGCGTCAGTTGTGCGAAAACTCAGAGCCCGGTCGTCCGGTACAAATCAGTGACGATTTGCTGCCCGTCATTGACGAGAGCCTGCGTCTGAGCCGTGAGAGCAACGGAGCCTTCGACATCACGGTCGGCCCCTTGACGAAGCTTTGGAGACGTGCCCGACGTCGAAAACTGCTGCCAGAGAAGGAAGCTCTCGCATCCGCAATGTCGCTCGTCGGATACAAGATGATCCGCCTGAACCGTGAATGCCAGACAGTCGAATTACTGCGACCAGGAATGCGTCTGGACCTGGGCGGGATCGCCAAAGGGCGTGCGGCCGATGAGGCACTGGAAGTGATGCGCAGCTATGGGATCCGGCGGGCGCTTGTTGATGCGAGTGGAGATTTGGTGGCAGGTGATCCACCCCCGGGCGGAAACGGCTGGGTCGTTGATATCGCAAACCTTGATCCCGAGCGTTCTGTACCGGCAGCGAGGATCGAGCTGTCAAACTGTGCCGTCGCAACGTCAGGTGACGCGTTTCAAAGCGTGGAGATTGCCGGCCGACGCTACTCACACATCGTGAATCCCAGGACGGGATTCGGGCTGTCGCGGCGATCCAGCGTCACGGTCATCGCACCCACGGGAATGGGTGCCGACAGTCTCGCCTCAGCACTCAGCGTTCTCGAACCAGAAACTGGCCTGGCTCTACTCCGCAAGCGAGGAGAATCGCAATTCGCCGCGCTGCTGGTACTTGGAGATACGGCCCCCGCCGCACCGCGAGTCATTCGATCGCGATGTTTCAGCAGATTCGAAGTTTCACCAAAGGTGGAGTAGACCACACAGACTTTGCGAAGCGGCGGCTGGAATCGAACGAAAAAAGCGCCCTCCAGCCCATGGGTCGGAGGGCGCTTTTCAGTGAATACCAGTGGGGATTCTACCGGGGAGCGGTAGGACGAGCAGCCAGCTCGGCGCCACTGCGTTCGATCAACTCCTCACGAACAATGTTCATGTCTCGTGGAGCATCGATCCCAAGCCGCACGGTATTTGGCCCGATCCGCACAATCGTGATTGAAACCTTATCGCCGATCAGAATACGTTCGCCTGGCTTCCTTGACAGTACCAGCATTGTCTTGCCTCCTCACTGGAGAACCACCTTTGCGTCCATGCTCTCGCGACACGTGCTTGTCCGTGACCTTTCCGGGCACAGCATTGAGGTTTGACGAAGGAAGGCACCACCCTTCTTGTCTCGCCTCGGATGCACAGCGCGTGCCGCTTGGTCGAGCAACCGGCCAGTCAGAATAGCGGCCACCGGTCGAATGTCCATTGATTTCCCGGATTTCTGACGTTTTCGGCAATTCCTGACAGACCCGTGTCAACTGGCGATTTGTGCGTCGAAACTACGTCGGAAACTCGCGGGTGTCGGCACAATCTGCTGCCCGACACATTGATGCTCTGGAATACCCGAACGGCTGAAGTCGTCGGCAACTTTGCCGATTCTGTCCGATTCTCGAAATCATTGGTTGTTTCGGAATGGAACTTGTGGCTGATCGTCTGACTTTCTGTCGAAAGCACCCTGACACATCAAATCAATTTCGGCACGGACCCGGACGCGAGAATCGACGGCCGTCACCATGACCTCGTTATCGCGGAATGCGCCATGAGTTCCTTCCGTGACCGTTCGACTGCGGATCGGGGCAGACGTCGAGTGTTCAGTGCCATATTCTCCCGGTCGCGTGGGCGAGTGCGGCAGCGTCTGCTCTCGCCGACCGTGGGTGTTCCGGAAGACACTCACATCAGGGAAACATCTGCGTACGGAGAGCGGCAATGGGGGATTCCGAGTCAGGCGCACGCATCAGCACCGATTTTCTCAATTCGATGCCGGCGGACGTTCCACCCAGTGTTCGAGAGTTTCTCACGGGACGCGCTGAGTTGGACGACACCTCGCTTGCTCAAAAGCCAATCCTGTCCCTGCCTGCAAGCATCTGTGACGAGGACCTGCAAAAGAGCACGTCCTGGCTCGCTCGCGACCGGCATCTCACTCAGTTGGACATCATTGGTGCGAATATCACCGACGCAGCGCCGCTTCGCGAATTACCTCAGCTCGAATCGTTGAGCCTGAATGGGACGCGGATCAGCGACGTATCGCCACTGGTTGATCTGAAACGCTTGCGCTGGCTCGATCTGCGTGCGACACCGGTGACGGACCTGTCCCCACTGGCCGAACTGACCGACCTGGAGACTCTCGCCCTGAACATGACAGGCGTGCGAGATCTTGCACCACTTGCCAACCTGAAACGCCTGGCATGGCTGGACCTGAGCGGCACAGACGTCACCGATCTCCGTCAATTGTCGGGGCTCGCGGAACTGCGGTCGCTGAACCTGGTCCGTACAAAAGTTGCGGACCTCTCACCACTCGCCGGCCTGACCAGCCTGCAGTGGCTGGACATCAGCGAGACGTCTGTTGTTGACGTTTTCCCACTGGCCGAGCTGAAGGGGCTGCAGGTTCTAAGTGTGGTTGGAATTGAGATCACGGAGGGGCTCGGAGTGCTGTCTTCACTGAGCCTGGGCGGGTGCTGGATTCACCGCTGAGGTGTTGGTCGCAGCCGTTTCCTGCACGTGCCGAACATCAATGTGCATACGATGCGGGCAACGACCGCCAACGGCTCAACGGAACAGCTTCGTCGGATCAAACGTGTTTCCAGCGATCTTCGGCACCAGAGTTTTCAACGCGGATTCGTTGATCTGCAGCTTCGACGTCAGCTCGCTGTAACGGCCGTTGAAAACTCCGACCAAAGATTTGTTCCGTTCTGCGAAGTCTGCCTCAAACCGTGCGACGAGCACATCCGACTGGGCTGAGAGCTCGCTCCCAACACCCCGCTGAATACCATCCGCGATCACCGGTCCGAGATTTGTCGCCAGATCAATGTTCGGCTTGCGAACTGTCCCACTCAGTTCGACCGTTGCTTCAATGCGATCGATATTCTCCATCGACGCTGCAACGATTCGCTTCAGACTGTCGTCTGCCTTTTCCGGCAGGCGCGGAGTCAATCGAGCTGGGTTTTGAGTCAGAATGATCCTTCCACTCAGTTCTTCTCCGACCGTTTTCAAATGCACGTGCCAGCGAGTCGACGCGGCCGTGCTGGCGATTGCAAACGTGTCGTCGTCACCCAGGCTGGTCTCGGTGGGCTGAGCCAGCAGTGATTCCAGATCAAGCTCGTTAACCGGTGACTCTCCCGTCCGATCGATGATGGCTTTCATCTGCGTGTCGGCCTCGCCGCGTCCGGACATGCGAATGATCGTCGGCTTGCCGAGCTTCTTTGGGTCAGGGGTCACGTTGCTGATCGTGCCCTCAATCGCCAGGTGCTGATCACCGATGACTCCCTGTCCGGAGACCTCAATCAACCGGACCAGAAACTTCGGCAGCTCATTGGGAATCGGAAAGATGACGTCCTCGCCACGTTGTCGGACGGGCTTCGGCGTTGAGGCGAAGTCGTCGGCACGAGCGTCGGCCCAGCGCAACCACGACAGGGCATCCTGAATGCGGTTGTTCAGGGTCGGCCCGAGTAGGAAGTCCGACAGCTCTTCACCATTAAGCGTCAGATTTTCGATCTTCTGCCGGACGGCTACCTGATCGCGTTTGCGCGCCGCGTCCAGGTCGGTCAGGTCCTGCTGAGCTCTCGGTGGAAGGAGCTTCAAGTCATTCCTGATCCCCTTAACCTGCTGCAACAGTCGAGCTCCATCCTGCGCGATCCGACGGTACTGTTCCACTTTCTTCAGCGGATTGCCGCCCTTCGCGAGTTTGATCAGGTCTTCCAGTTGCTTGTATCGAGCCTCGACGGACTTTGCTCTGGATTCGAGATCGTCAAAGTCCGTCTTCCATTCGTCCTCGAGTTGTTGTGCCAGCCGGACTGACTCCAGATTACGCGGGTCGTATTCGAGTTTCGCGCGATCGAGGAGGTCCTTCGCCCATTGATTGCCGATTTCCTCCAGTTGAATTCCAGAGCCATCGCCGGACTCGTCTGCGGCATCCTCTGTCGGCTCGATGTCCAGTTTTCCCGACTCGGCACGGGGCGTGTTCCATGTGAGCCCAGTGACAACCGCCTCATCAATGACGTACGACCCTCGCATCAGTGCCATGCCAGACACCAATCCTCGAAGTTCAGCGAACTCGACGAGGTTTGTGTCCGGAGCGTCGGCATTGGCGATGGCGACGTTCGACACGACAACGCGAGGAGGAAAGAACTCAGTGGTTAGTCCAGAGACTTCGACTTTCGCCCCCACTGCAAGCTGACCAGACGTAATGGCCGCTTCTCGCAGCAACGGATCGAAGACGTAGGCAAAAAAGCCCCAGATCGTGCCCACCACCAGTCCGCGAGTAATGAGATAACTCCACCGCGGGCCAAGTCCCGGTGGCTTTTTCTTCTTCTTCTGTTCTTCTTCACCGCTCGCTTCGATTGCGTCGGATTCGGGTTCGCCATCTTCCGGAGTGACGTTCTCGGGAGTCTCCTCCGTGTGAGGACGGGATTTCGGTCCGATCTCACTCATGGCCAGCGCTTCCAGCAGAGCCGCCTGCACCACGGACGGTTCCACCGACGTCTGTTCGGACATGACAACTCCGTTTGTCTTTTTCTTTCAGGAATCGCAGCGCGTCGGAACGTCGTTCGTAGTAACCGCATTTATGCGGTTGTTCCGACGCAGTTGTACGGCCAGCTATTGAACCACACGCTAATCGAGCCGCCATCAACGTCGCACGAACCCGATAAATCGGGTGGCTACGAACACGTCAGATCCGGCCGGACATCTCCGTACCCCACAGGACCTGCACCAGCTTTGTTTTTTTCAGACGCTCGGACCAGTCGGGCGTGTACTTGGCAAACACGGGTCGACTGGCCAGCCATGCGGGCACAAGCAACATCAGTCCGAGCACGAGGCTCCCCAGGACAATCGTGTTGTTGAACTGCGTCCATGGAGCCAGAGGTCGTCTCGCCAGATCCGTCCAGAACGGGATCAGTGAGTCGTTTCTCAGCAGAGACGATCCAATCCAGTGAGTCAGCGGGTCAACCAGCATGCCCAACCAGGACGCGGCCAGTGCGGCCAGCATGCCGACACCCAGGTTCACTCGCACGGCCCCAAGTATCACCATCAGCGAGATGGCGATCAGGTTGCCCTTGGGGACCAGTCCGATCATCAGGCCAAGGGCGAACCCGAGGGCCATTTGATTGGGCGTATTGTCCTGAACCAGGGCCTTGAAGAAGAATCGAACCGGTCGAAGAAAGAACAGCATGCGATTGTTCCGCGGCAGGACGAAGCAGCGAGGGTTATTGACGACGCGTGTCAGAGACGAGCGGCAGCGTCACGTTGGTTGATTCCACCGCGACGATCCGATCACCCAGCCCAAACTGCTGGGGAGCAGACTTGTAGGTCTCAAGAGCCTTCGGAAGATTCTCGCGCAGGTCGGCAGCGCGCCGTGCATCGGACGGATGCGTCGAGAAGAACTCGACCGGCGCCTTGCCACCTTTGGCCGCACCGAATCGCTCCCAGAATGACGGGGCTTCGCTCGGGTCGTACCCGGCTTTGGCCATCAGCTCGAGGCCGATCAGGTCTGCTTCGCTCTCATGCTTGCGGCTGTAGGGAAGCACGCCCAGGTACTCCGAACCGACCCCGTAGGCCGTGAGCACGATCTCTCGTTTGCTGTCGTATTCATCCTCGTAGAACCACTTGCCGGCGAAATCGACAGCCTTGCTGCCGACCTGCTTGACCTGCTGGTGAGTCATTCGCTCGCCACCATGCCGAGCCAGGGCATGAGCAATCTCGTGCGACATCACGACGGCCAGTCCCGCTTCCGACTGGCACACCGGAATAATGCCCTCGTAGACGGCGACCTTGCCGCCTGGCAGACAAAAGGCGTTCTGTTGATCTGACTCGATGACTTTGAACTCCCACGCGAAGTCATCGCGTCCAGCCACCGCCGCAATGCGATCGCCGACTCGTTGCACCATTTGAACGTATTGCTGCTGGCGCGAAGGAGTTTCTTTCGACAGGATGTCCTGGTACGTCGTGGCACCGAGTTCCATCTCCTGCTGCTCGGGGATCAGCACGAGTTGCCGTCGACCACTTACTGGAGTCGTCTGGCAGCCCCATGCAATCAGGCAAAGTCCTGCCAGCGCGATCACGCACACAAGACGCAGACGCGGTCGCGACAAGAATGCACTTCCATGGCGCAGGTTCATCATGAGTACCTTCGGGGGCGATTCGACTGGAATCGATGAGGTGGAAAACTGCCCCGGGAGTCTGAAGAGACGTGTGTCGGCGGAATGCCGTGGGAGGGGCGAGGAGTGTCTCCAAAACCCTGAAATCAGGGCAAGACCGGTTGTTGATCTGCCTTTTGGGCCGTGACACAGGTCGGGCTATCGCAGGCGAGGCATCTGACGGGCTCGCCAGATGTTCGCGGCCGACGGAGCGGGCACAAACATGCCAGACTTCGAAGCCGACTGAGTGCGTCCTGGATTCGACTCGGCAGCACGAACCGGTGTGAGTTGGCCGTAGTCCGCGCGAGGTTCCGGAACAGGCCGTACTGGCGGAAATGATTCATGACTATCGAGTGGCTCGATTTCACGGCCAAGCGTCACGGGCGGGCGGACGATTGGGAACGACGGGACCGCCAGCGTCGACGGCTGCAGCGAATACCGCAGCGGAGCTGTCACAGGGGCTGCCATGGGCGGGCTGCCGTATCCAAGCCAGTTGGCACTGGGATACGTTGAGTAGCACGGGGGACGGTAGGAAATCGGAGTCCGCGTCGGAACGGCCACCTGACTCGATACATAGCTGACACGAGGGACCTGTTGAGTTACTTGATACGGCACCGACTGGTAGACAGTCTGCTGCGGATAGACGGTCTCCGGTACGTGCTTCACGACAGGCTTCGGCACCCAGATTTTGTGCCAGCCACCTTCATCAACAGTCACGCTGCGGTGACGGGTTACTGGAACTGCCTGCGTTTGTGGCTGTAATCGGTACTCCACACGGCTCACGTTCTGCCACGTAACGGCGGGAGTGGCGACAGGCACCGATACCGGCTGCTGGTAAACCGGCGGCTGGTAAGTCGAAGTCTGATAAACGGGCGGCTGGTAAATGGAGGACTGATAGACCGGCGGCTGATAAACGGCTGACTGGCATGCCGGCGCCGTAAACGCGTGCGACTTACATTCGCACGACTTGCAGGCAGAAGTGCCGCACTTGCCTGCGCGATGATGATGGTAGTGGTTGTGCTTCACTCCGCGTGCGGAGTTGTGATGAGCGTGCTTCTTTGCCCAGAACTTCTCCCACAGTCCGGCGGAAGCCGAATTGGACGGGATCAACAGGACAGCCACCGTTGCCAGAACACTCAAGACCAGACGCTGCATGACCGGACTCCTTTCCGCGGATGCATCAGCCGGCGGGCGTATACGAATTCCGCGCGCCGGGTGCCTGTCGGAATAATCGGCACAACCGGCAGAGTCACTTGAGTCAACCTGGCTTAACAATGCTCGTAGTAGCCGGATTTATCCGGCGTGTGTGCGGCCTGCCATTCGAACTGGTCCAACAATTCGGACGCGGACGGGCGAACCGCATAAATGCGGTGACTACGAGCTGATCCACAGGTGGTGGCCCACATCGACCATCACTGACCGGCTTTCGGTCCAGACTGGACCGGCGAGAGGCTCCGTCAGCCGAAGAAGGGCAGGGTCGGCCAGATCGCTTCGTGTACGGGCGGCACGATTCGCAGCGTCTTTTCGATCGGTCCGCCGTACCGCATGACCGGGTGCATGGTGTTATTGATTCCCGACCCGATGTCCGTGGAACGTGTAACACTCAGCGCCCCGCCGGCAACCAGTAGAATCGCCAGCCCCGTGGCGGACAGCCACAATTTTCGCTTGTTCATGTCTCGCCTCGTGTCTTCGACAGGGGCCTCGTATCGAGTTGCAGTACGTTCCATTCGAAAGATCGCTGGATGATTTGTCGGCCGATGTACGCAGTTCGCGCCATCCACGTTATCACATGCGCTGAAACACTGCTCCAAAACTCGCCGGGTCAGGCATCTCGCGAGCTTCGAATGTCCGACCTGCGGCTGTGTATTCCGAGACGTCCACCTGTCCGCCTCCGCTTTCGGCACTCTCGTAACCGGCCATCAGCACGGCCATCGTGTCCCAGGCCATTAATGCACCTGACTGCGGGTGTCGGTCTGCGATCAGGGCACAGTCGACCGCGTCGCTCATCTCACTGACGTAGCCGTGCGAGTAAAACTGATTCGGCCGAGGAAAACTCGTCCCCTGTGACGTCGGCAGCTTTTCTCGCACCAACAGGTTACCGGCGTGATCGGAGTTCGGCAGGAACAGTTCGTTCTCGTTGTTCGGATTGACTCGCAGGTCGTACTGCGCAAAGTCCGTGATGACGGAGAACTCATTGCGAATCCCGCTGATGCTCAGGTCGTGTCCGACGACTTCAGCCACTGTGTGATCCTCGAACGTCACGGTCAGGCGGCCGAAGTCGTCGACGTTCTGCATGACGCGAAAGAACTCGCCGCACGTTTCTGGCTGATGCTTAAGCACCTGCAGCGCAACCGCGGATACGCCCACAGGCCGAATCGGAGTGCCGTTGGCGATGATGCCTTCGACCTGCTTCAGGAATAGGGCCGGGCCCAGTGGATGACACGCCTTGTTGAACAGTGCTCCGCCACCGGACTTCGACGGCGTATCGTATGCCGGCGCATGTGACCCCTGATGAGCACACACACCTCGCTGATAAAGCACCTTGCCCTTGCCGGTCTTGCGGGCTTCGATCAGCAGCTCGACGATGCCCTTCATTCCGTCGAAGTAGACGAAGTCCTCCGCATACAACAGCTTTGAGCCAGCGGTATGAACGGCGTCGAGCACCTCGGCCAGGTACTCCATGGACTCACGTTTGCGAGTTGCTGAATCCGCCTCACGTCCTTCGGGATATCCCGGCCAGATCACAGGCGGTTTCTCGAGAACGATGACAGGCGTGCCCGCCTTTGCCGACTCGATCGTGTACGGGCCATGAGCAAAATTGGCACAACAGATGTTGTCGATGTCTGGATGAACCGACTCGATCATCTCAGCGTGGCTGCTGAAAGCGGCCTGCACACCGTGCGTGTCCGCAAACCGTTGTGCATTCTCGACTTTCCCGGACACGATGCCGGACAACTCGATATTCACCCCATTGCGATGAGGGATCATTGAATACGTTTTCGCGGTGTAGTCACCGGCGAACCCGGTCCCGTTAATGGCAACTTTGAGCGTGCGGTCGGACATGGGACTTTCTGGCTTCCTGGTAGTGGTTTCACGCAAAGACGCAAAGGGAGCGTGTACCGACCTTTGCGTGTTTGCGGCATTGCGTGGGCCTCACACGAGAGCATGCACAATGGGCAGGAATCTAATGAACCGGCGGGCGCGGCGGCCAACAACTTCAATCGGTCGATTTCCCAATTTCTTCGTGCAGCAGATTCGACAGCGTGACGAGCTGCGACGGCTCTAGTTCTTCCGCACGTGTTTCGGCGGGCAACTGCAGCCTGGTCAGGACGTCATCGACCTGCGATTTCTCGAGTTGTTTGCGATACATGCCGCAGACAACGCCTCGCAGCAGTTTGCGGCGATGGTGAAACAATCGTCGCACGAAATCGTGGTAGAAGGACCGGTCGACAATGGCGGCACGTTTGTCCGGTCGCGGCTGGATCTTGACGACTGCAGAATCCACTTTAGGTCGAGGCCAGAACACCGTCGGTGGCATGCGGCGAATGATCTTCACCTTACATTGAGCCTGCAGCCACGCTGACAACGCGCCGTATTTCGACTGCCCGGGCCTGGCCGCCATGCGTTCGCCCAGTTCGAGCTGAATCGTGGCCACGATCCGTTCCCACGGCAGGTCAGTTGCGACCAGATTCGCGATTATGGGCGTCGCGATGTTGTACGGAAGATTCGACACCAGCTTGAGTCGCCGATCGGGATCCGCGTCGAGTTGCTCGTCAACAGCCGCAATGACCGCCGGTGCAAGCTGGCTCTTGGTCTTGAGTGCGTCGGTGTTGATAAGAGTGACGTTCTCAAAGCCCGACGTCTGATCGCTGGCCAGGCCGAACATGTTGCGGTCGTACTCAACAGAAACCACGTGTGCGGCCTGGACGGCCATGAAAGTCGTCATGCCCCCGGTTCCGGAGCCGATTTCCAGCACGACGTCGTCTTTCGTCAGCTCAGCCTCGCGCACGATGAATTCGATGATGTTCAGGTCAATCAGAAAATTCTGACCAAGATCACCGCGCGGATTGAACCCGTGCTGCTTGAAAAGCTGCATCAGGTGCGAGCGGGTCTGGCGTACGGCGTCCTGCATGAATCGATGAACCTGAAGGGCAATGCCGCAAATACGCCAGTGAGAGCCGCGTTACTCAAGGATCCCCAGCGACCGCAGCTTTGTCACGCACTCGTCGCGTTCTCGAGCCCGTTTCAACGGCTTCCACTTCTCGTCCTGGGCCTCCAGAAACAGTTCCTCGCCAAACGGCGGTGCCATGCCCCGGTCGGTGGCCATGGCCATCAGGCGTTGAATGACTCCCTGATCCAGTCGAGTCAGAAACTGCCCGTTCATCCGGTAGTCAACGAACGCTTCCCAGACCAGCGGAAACAGCGGCTGAACGATCTGCTGCCCGATCGCCGTGGCGTAATCACGAATTTCGAGCTGAGCGTGCGAGTCCATCCGCAGTGCCAGAAAGTGCAGCAGATTGTGCAGGTCGACCTTCCAGTAGGCCTCGGTGTACGTTGAGAGAAGCAGTTCTTTGCGGGCCTGTTCGCGAGCGATGCCGCTATCGATGCGTTCCTGGTAAACGCGCCGGGCCATCTCCTGCAGTTCCCGTTCAGAGTTCGTGAATTCCTGCCCGGCTTCCGGATCCAGCAGGCCGGAACTGCCCTGTCGATTCGAGTCGGCCTGCAGACGCCACTGATCCGGCGGAGTCGTCTGCGTGGCGTCGATCGCCAGTGAATACCGCGTGCTGTACTCATTGACGTTGGCCGTGCGATGCCGAATCCACTGCCGCCAGCAGTCCATCGGTACGCGGACCAGAAATTTCAGCTCGGCCATTTCGAACGGCGTTGTGTGCCGGTGTCGCAGCAGATAGCGAATCAGCGTGCGGTCGTCGGAGACTTTTCGCGTCCCAGCTCCGTAACTGACGCGAGCCGCCTGAGTAACCGAGCCGTCATCGCCCATGACGTCGACCAGGCACACGAAACCGTCATCAAGAACCGGGAATTTCTTCCAGCGCAGCTCCTCGACGAGGGCCTGGCGATCAGCATTGTCGGGACGTTCAGCAGCATCAGTCATGAGAAATCCGTTGGTCAGAAACAGTCACTGGTCGGTCAGGCCGGGGGGATTCTGGGGATCACCCGGTGCAGCGTCCAGTGACCGACCGTTCCCATTTTCTCACTCATCCCGCGGATAGATCGGCCGCCGGACGTGCCGCCAGGGAAACGATTTCAGGTCGCTGGAGCAGGGCCCGGGCGTTCCCACTGTATAGGTCGCCCCCGTAATCGCGTCGAAAGCCCGGCGATGTGCAACGGCCGCTTTGACTCCGATGACATCGCACTCCGTCGGTTCGATGCCCTGGCTCCGTAATTGCCCGAGGTCGAACGGCGGTGTCTTGCGCGTCGTCAGCAGGATGCGAGTCGCACCACTGCGAACCACGGCACTCGGTCCCATATCGATATGCACACCACACATCGATGCCAGGTGGCTGTTGCGGTCTTCCAGTTCGAATTGCCCATCACTGCGGGACAGCAGTTCGACGTCAGTTTCAACCGGGACGCAGAACGCCGCGCTCGCCTGGCCCCCGATCCACAGCCGAATCCGTTCACCAATCTCAATTGAGTCAAGCCGCAGCACGGCGTCCGGGTCGTTGATCACAACAACGGATTCGCCAATCGGAGCATCAAGCAGGCACCGCAGAATTCCAGTCGCATCACCGGGTGCTCCACCGCCGATGTTGTCAGCCGGCTCGACAAGGATGACCGGCGTGCGACCGGCCGCAACATCTGCTCTCACATCGGGCAACACGTCAGCCAGGGTGGGATCGAGTCGATTACCGAGTTCCTGATGCTCCATGCTCCACTGCATCAGTGAGCCCAGACCTCGCTCGGCTTCTTCAGAATCACCGAATGTCACGACGGAAAAGGACACACCCGTGTCCGGAGTGTCTGCAAACGAAAATCCGCCAAAGACATTTACCGCCGCAATATCGGGATGGCTGTCTTCGATTTCTCGGGCCATTTCCGTCAGGGTCTTCATGGGATCGTCTGCCGTGCCGGTGCCCGTCGGCGGCCACATGATCGGCGGCTGCGACCACACGGACTGCGGCTGCACTCCGTCCGTCAGAATCCGATCGAGAATCCGCGCCCCACGAATTGCGGCTTCGCAGGCATCCGTATGAGGATTGCAGCGATACGCGACCAGGCCCTGAGTCTGCACGATCAGACGCCGTGAAATGTTCCCATGAAGATCGAGCACGCCGCAAATCGGAACGTCTTCACCACCGGTCAGTCTGCGGATGCTTTCAATGATCCTGCCTTCGACGTCGAGGATCTTCTCGGTCGCCATCGCGCCGTGCAGGACCAGATAGATCCCATCGACTGTTCCCTCGGCCAGCCGCGGAGTCGCGACGGACGCAAACTCATCCCAGAAGTGTCGCGGCACGATCTCGGCGACCGTGCCTCCGGGCGTCGCTCGCATGTCGATGATCGGCGTCACGTCCCAACCGGATTCATCGGCGACCTGCAGCACACCCGACAGCGGTGAGCCGTCGCCGCGTGCATCCAGCAACTGGCTTCCGACACGTACCTCAAAACTGTCGAGCGGGGTTAGGGAATCGAGAAACGTATGTGTTTCGTGAAACAGCCCGGCCAGCAGAACTCGCTTCGTCACCATTCCGCTCCTCGTGTCCAGTCATGATGAAGTGACCGATCCCGGTCGAATTGTCCCGTCGACACGCGTGGACCATAATCGATCGCGCGTGCGATTTATCACCACTGCGAGACGAATCCGCCACAATCCCGGACAGACACAGTTACGTTTTCGAAATCACCCCTGTGTGAACTCCAATTTGAGGACTGATGATGCGACTGGGGATCTTCGGCGGGGCGTTCGACCCGATTCACAACGGCCATCTGCTGCTGGCCGATCAGTGTCGGGAACAGTGCGCACTCGACGAGGTCTGGTTTGTTCCCACTCGCACGCCACCGCATAAAGATGCCTCGCAACTGACAGCGTCACGGCATCGCGTCGAGATGCTGCAGCTCGCCACCGCCGGTATGCCTGAGTTTGTCGTGAGTCGGATCGAACTCGACCACGACGAGGTTTCCTGGACGGTCGACACATTGCGACGGTTGCGAGACCAGAAGCCCGCCGATGAACTATTCCTGCTGATCGGGGGTGACTCGCTGCGTGAGTTTCCGACCTGGCGCGAACCACTCGCGATCGCAGAACTGGCCACTCTGGTCGCGGTCAACCGGGGTGAAACGTCGCTGGAAGACCTTTCGGCTGGACTCGATGCGTCGATCCGCTCGCGCGTTCAACTGGTCACCATGCCCGGCGTTCAGATCGCAGCAACCGACGTACGGAGCCGGGCTGCCGAAGGTCGCAGTCTGCGGTTCCTTGTCCCGCGGGCCGTCGAGCAGTACATCCGCCAGCACGAACTCTATTCAACACGGTCGGCAGCGAGTGATTGACCCATGGCGGAAACGAATCTCACGATCGACGGCGAAGTCGAAACGCGACTAACACTCAGCCGGGCGGACATGGCGGCGCTTCCGGATGAGTTGCTGGTACCGGACGTCAGCCAGATTGAACCACGGCGACAAGGGCGAGCTGTTCAACTGAACGCACTGCTTGACCGAGTGGCACCTGCGGCGACGGCAACACATCTGACTCTGCACGCATCCACCGACGACTTTGCCGCCAGCATTCCGCTGGATGCTGTCCGCGGTTCTGGACTTCTAATCTTCGAGATTGACGGCGAGGCCGTACACGCAACGCAGGGGGGGCCGTATCGCTTCCTGATCCCCAACGCGGCCGCCTGTCAAACAGCGGAACTCGATGCCTGCGCGAACGTGAAATTCCTCGATCGGATCGAACTGACGGCCGGAAAAGGGCGCGACACACGTTGACCCGCTTCGGGCTCGACACACTCCCAGCACAATCCTGATGCACGTCGTGAGGACTCTGAACGATGACATGTCAACTCGATCCCACACCGCAGCGTTCCGCCTGGTCGCGACTACGAACAGCCACTCCGTTCATCGCCTGCTGCCTCTTTTCGTGTCTGATGGCGTCGCGCTGCGTGCGGGCTGAGGAGTCGAAGCCAGCGGAACGGCCACGCGTTCTGATCATCGGCGATTCGATTTCGCTGGGATACACGCCACAAGTGATTGAGCTGTTCAAGAGCGAAGCTGACGTACGGCATAATCGCGGAAATGCTCAGCACTCGGGCACTGGGCTGGCAAAAATTGACGCCTGGCTGGGCGACACGTCATGGGATGTGATTCACTTCAACTGGGGACTGTGGGATTTGTGCTACCGCAATCCGAAATCGAAGACGCAGGGACGGCGAGACAAAGTCAACGGTACGGTGACGCTGTCCGTCGAGCAGTACGAGCAGAACATCGAAAAGCTCGTCGCCCGTCTGGCGAAGACCGACGCCGTGCTGATCTGGGGAAGCACAACAGTCGTGCCTGAAGACGAAGCCGGACGGAAGCTCGGTGACGATCTGAAGTACAACGCCGCGGCTGCGAACGTCATGCAGAAATATGGCGTGCGGATAAACGATCTGAATGCACTGTCGCGAACATTCCCGCCCGAACGGTTCACCGCTCCGGGAAACGTCCATTTCAAACCGGAGGGCTCGAAGAAGCTGGCCGATCAGGTGGTTGAGAATATTCGTGCGGCACTCAGTCCCGACTCGGCGAACGCACCCCTGACGCGGATCATGTTCGGATCATGCGTGAAGCAGAATCTTCCAGCACCGATTTTTGAGTCGGTTATCAGCCACCGGCCCGAACTGTTCATCTTCCTGGGCGACAACATCTACGGCGACACGGAAGACATGCAGGTTCTGAAGGACAAATATCAGAAGCTTGGCGAGATACCCGGCGTTGCGAAGCTGCGTGAGAAGACCCGCGTGCTGGCCACATGGGACGATCACGACTACGGAGTTAACGATGGCGGTGCCGATTACGCGAAACGAGTCGAGTCGGAACGGATCTTCCTCGACTTCTGGAATGATGCGGCTGATTCTCCTCGCCGCAAACGGCCGGGTGTTTACGACTCGCATGTCATCGGGCCGGACGGCCAGCGCGTGCAGGTGATCCTTCTCGACACGCGCTACTTTCGGTCACCGTTGAAAAAAGCCGAACGACGCGTCGGCGGTCCGTACGTGCCGGACGAGTCAGCCGACAAAACGATGCTGGGAGAGGCCCAGTGGAAATGGCTCGCGGAGCAGTTGCGCGTACCTGCCGAGCTGCGGATCATTGCATCGAGCATTCAGTGCGTGGCTCAGGACGCGGGCCAGGAGACCTGGTCGAATCTTCCGCGTGAACGCAAGCGACTGTTCCGACTGATCGATGACACGAAAGCCAATGGAGTGCTGATCATCAGCGGCGACCGACACTGGTCCGAACTGTCCAGTGCCAGCGAAGGATTGCCGTATCCTGTCTACGATCTGACGTCCAGCAGTCTGAACACCGTGCATGGCCGAGGCACGCCGACCGACAACCGGTATCGAGCGCTCCCGACGACGTATCACCGGGAAAACTACGGCGCCATCACAATCGACTGGACAGTTAAGGATCCGCTGGTAACGCTGCAAATACGCGACATCGAGGGAGAGACGCAGCTCTCGAAGTCGATTCCGTTGTCGGCGTTGCGGTAACGAGGGAACGTGGTTTTCCAGAGAGAGCCGTGCCGACGCTATTCGCCACCGATCGAAATCAGGTGCGAAAAAGTCCGCACGAACATTCGTCCGCCAGAAACGGCCGGTGAACTGTGACTGGCTTCGAGAATCGGACTGCGGCTCAATTCCCGGTATTCGCGGGACAGCTCCAGGACCACCATCTCACTTGATGTCGACGCGCAGTAGACGGCGTTCCCGATGGCAACGGGCGAGGCGTAGTAGGTCCCTCCGACTCGTTTTTTCCACTGCTCCTCACCCGTCTTTGCATCGACGCACGTGACAATTCCGTTGTCGGCCCAAAGAAACAGCAGGCCGCCGGCGACGAGCGGAGTTGTCGTCAATGGAGCCCCGCGATCGACTCGAAAGACTTCGTCGCCCTTACCGTCGGACCTGAGTCCCGGCCGAACGGCCACCGTGTGCGTCGCGTAGCCCAGGTACCCACACGTGCCAAATATCAGCCCGCCCGAAACAACCGGTGAGCTGATCGAAGTCTCAGTGTGACTCTGGTCGAAGACCGAGATTTCCCAGCTCTTACGCCCCGATGCGAGATCGATCGCCGTGATGCCTTGTTTCCAGTTTGTGAAAATCAACTCCGCGCGACGGCCCTCCAATTCAAACACACACGGGGTTGAGTATGCCGTCTTGGTGTCACGGTCGACCTTCCAGCGCTGTTCGCCGGTGCGTCGGTCCAGAGCAACAATAGTGCTGTCACCTTCCTGCTCGTTCGCAACGACGAGCAGTTCACCGGACACGATGGGCGACACGCCGAAGCCATGCCCGCCTGTGTGGCCGCCCAGATCAACTCGCCACAACGACTCACCATCGAGACTGGTCGCCGTCACGATGTATTCATCAGGCGTCGCCCAGCACAGGTACAGACCTCGCTCGTCAACGGCGGGCGTCGAGGATGCCAGGCTGTTCAGTTTGTGTTTACGGTGAGTGGCCGCTTCGAACGTCCGCGTCCACAGCACGCGACCGGATGTCGAGTCCAGACAACTGGCAATTCGGTTGCCGGTCTCATCATCGCCAGAGACCAGAAAGATGCGTTTCCCCCACATCACAGGACTTGCATGTCCGACCCCCGGCAGGGCAATCCGCCAATTGAAGTCGGCTTCCGTCCAACTGACGGGAACGGTCGTCGCTTCGCTGGCGCCGCTGCCGTTCGGGCCACGAAACCGGTTCCACTCTTCAGCCTCGGCGCGTGAAGCAGGCAGCAGCGCAACGGCCAGAAGAACGAGCAGTGATCGTAGGCCGGAACAAGCTCCGCGCAGTTCCGGCAGATGGGCGATGCCGGAACTGCGCAGAGCTTGTTCCGGCCTACGAAACGGCGTTCGACGATAAAAAGAGTGGATCATGGTTGCCCTCGGTATCAGCTCACGCGACAGATGAGACACTTCAGATAGCGGTTCTCAGGACAGTTCGGTGAGACGGGATGATCGGCTGCCTGACTGCGACTTTCCAGGATGCGGATCGTGCGCCCGCTGGATGTCGCGACGCCGGACAGCATCTGCTCGAAGTCCTCGCGACTGACATGCCCCGAGCAACTGCAGGTCACAAGCAACCCACCGGGTCGAACAACAGACACGGCCAATTGGTTCAGACTGTGATAGCCGCGCAGAGCTTTGGCCAGGCCCGCTTGGCGACGGGCCATTTTCGGAGGGTCGAGAACCACTGTGTCATATTCGTCGCCGCGAGTCGCCGCGTCTTTCAGAAAGCGGAAAACGTCGGATTGGACACATTCAATCCGGTCGGCCACACCGTTCACTTCGGCGTTGGATCGGGCCAGTTCGAGAGCAGGTTCCGATGAGTCGACACACACAACCGACGCGGCCTCACCCAGTTTCGCAGCAGTGATGCCGAACGCGCCGCTGTACGAGAACGCATCCAACAGCCGATGTCCCCGGGCATAGCGGGCGACGGCAGCGCGGTTATCCCGCTGGTCCAGATAACAACCGGTTTTCTGCCCCGTACACACATCGACCAGAAACGTCAGTCCGTTCTCGCGAATCTCCAGCGGACGGGGTGGCTCTTCACCGCGAACAAGGCCGTCTCGCTGCTCAAGACCTTCGAGTTCACGGATGCCCTTTTCGGTTCGCAGGATGATGCCACGCGGCGTGAGGTGTTTCTGCAGCAGATCGAACAACTCTTCCCGCCGAGTTCCAAGTGCCAGACTGGTGAGTTGGACCAGCAGCCAGTCTCCATACTGGTCGACAGTCAGTCCTGACAGACCGTCGGCCTCGCTGGCGACCAGCCTGCAAGCGGTATGTGATGATCGACCGGGCAACTGGGCACGCAGAGCGATCGCGTCTGTGATTCGGGCATCCCAGAACTCGTTGGTCAGTCCAACCGACTTGTCCCAGGAATAGAGTCTCACTCGAATGTTGCTGTTGGGATTGAACAGTCCACGACCGATGAACTGCCCGTCCTTTGACTGGACAACAACTTCGTCCCCTGGCTCGGGTTGGCCCTCAATCGTCGCAATCGCACCGGCAAATACCCAAGGGTGCTGATTGAAGAATGGCTGCGCGCGACGCGGCCTGATGACGACCGTTGGCTCCGACATGGGTTCGTCGTCAGAGGGAGACATGATTCACCGTTCCCGATTCTCTACGAAAAAACCCGACCTGAAAGATCAGGCCGGGTTGCTGGTCTCGCGGCACGCGACAGAATCGCCAATTACTCGGCAAATGCTTCGTCAAAGCGATGTGTCGAGGGTTCGAAGTCGACGTTCTTGCAGAACTGGCAGGATTCGCGAGCACCGTGCTCACGGTCCATGCCGCAGTCTTCCCACTCGACCGACAGTGGACCGTCATAGCCCACAACGTTCAACGCTCGGATAATTTCCTCGAAACGTACGGCACCGCGGCCGACGCTGCGGAAGTCCCAGCCTCGGCGCGGGTCGCCGAATGAAAGGTGACTTGAGTTGATGCCGGTTCGCCCGTTGAGCGTCGTCGAGGCATCCTTCATGTGGACATGATAAATCCGGTCCGGGAAGGCGCGGATGAATTCTGCAGGATCGACTCCCTGCCAGATCAGGTGACTGGGATCGAAGTTGAATCCGAATTCCTCACGGTTGTCGAGCGCTTTCAATGCCCACTCGGCCGAGTAAACGTCGAAGGCGATTTCCGTGGGGTGCACTTCCAAAGCGAACTTGACTCCGCATTCCTGGAAGACGTCCAGAATCGGGTTCCAGCGTTCGGCCAGCAGTGCAAATCCAGCCTCGATCATGGCACGTGGCGTGGGCGGAAAGTCGTAAATGAACCCCCAGATGCTCGAACCGGTGAAGCCGTTGACGACACTTACGCCGAGCTTCTGAGCGGCTCGGGCCGTGTTCTTCATTTCTTCGGCCGCCCGTTCATTGACACCGGCGGGATCACCGTCGCCCCAGACGTACGCCGGCAGGATACCCTTGTGCCGCTCATCAATGTTGTCGAGGACCGCTTGCCCGGCGAGGTGATTCGAAATCGCAAAGAGTTTCAGATCATGCTTTTCCAGCAGATCTCGCTTCCGGGCACAATACGTGTCGTCGGACAGGGCCTTGTCGACTTCGAAATGGTCGCCCCAGCAGGCGAGTTCCAGTCCGTCATAGCCGAAATCGCGAGCCTTTTTGCAAAGCTCTTCCAAGGGCAGATCAGCCCACTGCCCAGTGAAAAGTGTGACCGGTCGGGCCATGATGTCTCCTCAAGATAGATTCAGATGCGGCCACGCAAATGCATACAAAATCAAGACAGATGTCTCGTCGAAGTTTACCTGACAATACCAAGAGCGAAGATCGCTGCCAATCGTCGAGGCGGGTCAGTGTGGTGGTAGGTCTAGCCCTGAGAGAAAGGGGAGTTCGCGGACACCGGCGTTCAACAAATCCAGCCACCGCCGAGCACGCGGTCAGCTTCATAGAAGACAACCGCCTGACCGGGTGCCACCGCGAATTGCGGCTCGTCGAATTCGACCTCGACCCGGTCGTCATCGGTGAGACGCACGTCAGCCGGGGCGGCCTTGTGGCGGTATCGAATCTGAACGTCACAACGAAACTGCTGCGGAATGTCGTCAACCAGCCAGTTCAGCCGATCGCCTGACAATGTGCGGCAGCCCAACTCTTCCCGCGTGCCTATGACGACCTGGCGGCGTTCCGGGTCGAGAGAAATGACATACCGCGGTTCGCCGAACGCAATGCCCAGGCCCTTGCGCTGTCCGACCGTGAACCTTTCGTAACCGTCATGCTGACCAACCACCGTGCCTGCGGTGTCCACGATTTGTCCGGATGTATTCTGTTTGCCTCTGTATCGCTCGATGAATCCGGCATAGTCGTTGTCTGGGATGAAGCAGATTTCCTGGCTGTCTGGTTTGTCAAAAACTCTCAAGCCAGCCTGCTGTGATTTCTCGCGAATCTTCAGTTTCTCGAAGTCTCCAACCGGAAAGATGATGCGGTCGAGCAGGTCTCGGTTGATTCCAAACAGGACATAGGACTGATCTTTTGAGCGGTCGAGTCCGCGAGTCAGAGCCGGTCTGCCGTCCGTCGGACCAAGCCGTGCGTAGTGACCCGAGGCAATGAAGTCGGCCCCAACCTGCTGGGCGAAGTCCCACAGCTTCCCGAATTTCAGCCAGTTATTGCACATGACGCAGGGGTTCGGCGTGCGCCCGGCAAGATACTCGTCGGCGAAATAGTCCTTGATGCGTCCAAAGGCGTCTTTGAAATTCAGGGCGTGAAACGGAATGTCGAGCATGTCGGCGACGCGACGCGCATCGGCAGCATCAGACGCACCGCAGCAACCCTGTCGATTCGACTTCGCTCCAACCACCGGAAGGCTGAATCCCGTGTCGGTCGAACAGGTCTGCTCTGTGGTCACCCCGGAGCGCATGAAGAGACCGATGACTTCGTACCCCTGCTCCTGCAGGAGTAGGGCCGAGGCCGAACTGTCTACTCCACCACTCATTGCGAGAACGACTCGGGACACGGATTTATTCACCATTTGCGTTCGGTTCGCTGCCGAACAGATTGTCGAATTCAAAGGGGTCGGCCACGGGATCATCCGCAGCTTCCCACATCAGGCTCTTTGTTACCGCTTTGAGCTGCGATTTGATCTCTGCGGTCTCTGTATCGGAATTCTGCTGCAGGACGAAAATCGTGCAGTCGTCAGTCTCGCAGACCCGGATGCTGGCTCGATTGATCAATTCCATGCAGACAAAGTCGATATCGAGGGATGCCGTGGGCAACAGGCAGATGGTCGCCTCGCTCTCGTAGACGTCGACCTCGTCGTATTCGGACCGAAACGACTCCAGCACGGAATCGATGACCGCGTCGACCGGTGGCCGGTCCCGCATGATGCTGACCATCCAGAATGCCGTCCGTGAGGCCTCGGCGGTGACAGTGATATGCTCGTCGTCGTCCTGGTTCCGGGTGACTTCCCAGTCGTCAGGATGCTCGAATTGAATTCCGTGACCTTCGAAAACCTGCATTATGTTGGCAGCCAGTGTCTATGGGTGAGCTTGAGGATTGTGGTGCGGTAGATTAAGAAAGACCTCTGGAAAACGCACCCGGAACGACAACCAGACGCTGGGAAATCCTCGCGACGAGGTCGCGGGTTCTGCTTGAAACGGCCAATGGCGCCCCGCACCAGTTGACGTTGGGCAACTTCGCTGGTGGCACCTGTCTGGACCGTGGCGAGCCAATCTTCACACGGAACTAAAGAAAGTAAGAGGAGCCTGTTATGGCATCTGCGCGAGCCGAGGCAGTCGCGGAACTCCTGTGGGAACTGAAACGGGCCGACAAAGTGTCGACTTACACGAAAGTCGCCCGGAAGGCTGGTTTCAGCCCGGGAGCGGGTGGACGCACCATTCAGACCACGATGAAGGCCGTGCGTCGTGACTGGCCCCATCTGCAATGGTGGCGTGCCTTTCCCGACGATGGCCTGGTCGAAGCAGGCGGTGAACAGGCTCAGGTGGCGGAAGAAGCCGGCTTTGAGCTGACCAAGCCCAAAGACGAAATGGTGGCACTAAACGGTTTCGAAGAGCACGTGATGGTGTGGGAAGAGCCGGAAGAGGAAGCTCCGGCGGAAGCCGCCCCTGCAGCCACCGCGAAAAAGAAATAGTACGGCTGGCGATCGACGCTTCAGTTGGTGTCGAACTGGCGACGTGAAAAAAGCCCCGGGTCGTGAGGTTGCTTAGGCACGTCGTCGTACCGGGGCTGTTTTCGTTCTCATCGCGCTGGCAGCCGCGCATGCCGCCGACCGGCTACGACTTGCCGGCGATCAGATCTGCGAGCGTTAGAATCTGCAGCAGCTCATCCTGCTCGCGTTTCGGGTCCGAATTCGATTGTTCCAGAGCCTGCGGAACAAACTGGGCCTCTGGATTGGCTGGCTGCGGAGTCGGTTCTCCCGAGGATTTCGTCGGCACGTACAGTCCCGCTGAAGTCCGCGTGAGAGCCGACGGATTCCGGAACGTGTGCAGCACGCACTGGGGCGCGTCCTGGTCGTTAGACGGAATCACTGCTGGATCATTATTCGTAACGATCACGCCGGATGGCATGATTCTGAAGTCCAGTTCGTCAGCCACCGACACTCGCGGGGCAAGTGGCAGCAGGCCTGCTCCCGTCCAGACACTCAATTCCCCGGCCTCGTTAATGCCCAGTACACCGGAGCGGGTAAAACCTTCCGTCTCGCCGTCCGAGACTTTCAACCAACCTCGCCCGCTGATGGCCACATCGAGTGGATTGCCCGTTTGCCGGATTGCGCCCTGCGTCAGATCGATACGTGTCAGCCAGGTTGGATTGTGATCTGCTCCGTCGTCTGCATCTGTATCCGGCTGGCTCGGAACCGAGGCAGCGACAACCAGTAGTTCTCGACGTTTGAAACCCGTCGTCATGCGGTTGGCGAGATTCTCACGATAGATTCTGTCTGCCTGCTCGCGCAGATCCTGGACGACCGGCGAGTCGACCGTCGCAGAAGCCAGCAGCACGCTGCCAGGCTCATGGTTCGAGTGCGGCAATGGAATTGGCCGGGCCTGACCGACGACAAACCCGGGCAGGACACGTGGACCCGATGTTCCGTCTGAATCCGGAAGCGCCGAATCGACAATCGAACCAATTCGTGACCGCACAGCTAGAATCTCGGCCGCCTCTTCCTGAGTCAGATGGCTCAGTTCCTCTTTCCAGATGCGTTCCTCTTCCTCACTCATCTCGGACGACGACTGGATCACCGGCGGAGGGTTTGAAGCAAGCACATCGGGGAAGTACACAATTTCGTTTTCCGGCTCTGCGGTCGCTTCGTCGACCTGCGAGAACGGCGGCTGGGCCGGGATTGCAGGCTCGACGAGTGCGGAGGGACCGGTGTCCTCACCAGTTGGCTGCCAGCCGGTGAAGTCTATGGAGACCGGCTCGTGTTGCGCCGTGAGGGTCGGAGTTGAATCTGACGTCTGCTGAAACTGCCAGACGCCAAATGCGATGTCCGCCGCAAGAACTGTTGCGAAACACGTCATCACGCAGGTGATTGGTCGAAACATCCATGTCTCCGATTTGCCGCGTGATTCTGGATTGGAAGAACAAGCTTATTTGTCGGATCCCGTCGCCCATTCCGCAGGATCACCGCGTTTGATTTCGATGGGGTTCTGATCTTCGATCTGCACCCTGGGGAACGACTTGCGAATCGCGGTGATGCCTTCTTCCGTGATCTGATTCCCTGTCAGGTCGAGCGAATCGAGTTTTCGGATGGATCGGTCGGCAGCGAGTGTCAACGCTCCCTTTTCGGCGATGCGTCCGAAGCTCAGGTCCAGTTCTTTGATCTTGTCGAGCAATCCCCACTCGTGCAGATAATCGCACGTCGCATTCACAGGCTCAGTCATGATCAACCGCTTCAGCAGCCGCATTTGCGGCGTATGAATCAGCACCTTGGAGAGCTTCAGGTTCAATTCGTCCAATTGCAGACCCTGAACCCAGCCTCGCCACCATTGAACAGCACACCCGGGCTTCAACTCAAAGGGGTGTTCCGCAGTTCCCCGCGTGAGGATGAAGTCGCCAAGTTCACCCAGCCATTCGCGGCCATGCTCATCCAGCAACTCGCGCTGACGGGTCTCCAGCTCAATCCGCTGTTCCCTTGCGAGGGCGGGATTCTCAAAAGCAATCTGCAGTTCGATGAGTTCCGCACGCGGATCATCGTTCTCACGGAGGAATGCTGCATATTCCTCGTGCAACGCGAGATTGTCCGGGTCCTTGATCAGGCTCTTCTCAAGTTTTTCCTGCATTAGTCACCCTCGTCCATGAAAAGAAACCCGGAAGCGGCGGATTCTAACGGCTGACGTGAGTCTGTGAATAACAGCTTGCAAACGGGCAGAGAGAGGCGGCGCAAGCGGACTGGTTCTCTCAGCTCTCAGCGAGAAGCAGGACCTTGCCCTGACGCGCTGGTTGCTCGGCGGCTCGAACGGCAGCCTGTATCCGAGCCAGTGGAAACTGACTGCCAATGTCCGACGAGAGAACGCCCTCGCGAATTAACGCGGAGATCGAGCGAATCAGACCGAGCTTGGCGGGCAGTTTCAGCGTGCTCATGTAGTTGCCGAGCCAGAATCCTTCGAGCAGGGCTCCGGTCTCCATCAACTGCCGCGACGGAAACGACAATGGTTCATTCGACAGCGTCCCGTACAGCAGCATCCGACCTCCGGGCGAAAGACATTGCACTGCGGCCGAACCCACCGGTCCAGAGACCGCATCGATGGCAAACGGGACTCCGGCACCGTCGGTGACTTTTTGCACGACGGATATCAGGTCACGCGGGTCATGCTTTGCCGGATCGAACCAGACGACCGCGCTGGCTCCAGCCTGTTCGAGTTCTCGCGCCTGTTCCTGCCGACGCACGACACAGAGCGTCCGGAAGTCGAATCTGTTCCCCAGCCGGATCACCATGCGTCCCAGTTCCGAACCTGCTGCCGTCTGCAGCAGCCACGCCCCCGGCGGCACGCGCAGGATATGGCGGGTCATGATGAAAGCAGTGGCCGGATTCACGAAAAATGTCGCACGCTGTTCGACACTCAGCGTGCCTGTCAGCATCGAAGAAAACGGTATCACCTGGCTGGCGGGCACGACATTTTTTTCGGCCCAGTTTCCGCCGCGACGCGAAAGCACGGCGACGTGTTTCCCCATCATCAACCGCGAACGAAGACCAGAGCCAGCCGCCTCAACAATGCCGACACCTTCAAAACCTGGCGTGGCAGGGAGCTCCGGAGCCACCGCATAGGTCCCCCGCACGAACAACAGGTCCGACGGGTTGATCGGACTGGCCAGCATGCGTACCAGCACTTCACCGGGTCCGGGAACGGGCTCATCAATGTCCTGGCAGCTCAACACGTTTTCGGGCTCGCCGGTCGAATTGAAGACAGCAGCTTTCATGCGAGCCCGCTTTCCTGCGTTGTTCCGACGAAGCGTCCGTGTCCGAAAGCAGTCTACTCTTCCGCCCCAAGCAATTCCCGCACCTTGGCGGCAATGTCATCCTGCCGCATCAACGTCTCTCCGACCAGAATGCCGTGAATCCCCGCCGACGCGAGTCGCTCGACATCCGCCCGAGTCCGGATTCCGCTCTCGCTGATAAGGAGTGTCCCCGTCGGCACGTCAGCCCCTAGTTCGATCGTGTGAGAGATGTCTGTCACCATCGTCCGCAGATTCCGGTTGTTTACGCCTACCAGCGGCGGATCGAGCTTCAGGACACGCTCCATGTTTTCGGGCTCGTAGACTTCGATGAGCGATTCCATGCCGAGTTCCGATGCCAGGAAATACAGCTCGCGCAGGTGACAGTCATCGAGGCACTCGGCAATCAGAAGAATACAGTCCGCCCCGGCGGCTCGGGCTTCGTAGACCTGGTATCGGTCGAGCAGAAAGTCCTTTCGCATGACGGGCAGACTGACGCTCTCACGAATGGCGGTCAGATATTCGATTCGCCCCTGAAAATAGGGCTCATCGGTCAGGCAACTGATGCACGCAGCCCCGGCCGATTCATAGATACGCGCGATCGAGACCGGATCAAAGTCGTCCCGGATCAGTCCCGCAGATGGCGAAGCTTTCTTGACCTCGGCGATCAAAGCGATGTCTGGCGCATTCTGTAATGCGGCGAGGAAATCGCGAACTGGTGGAGCATCTTCCAGCCGCGCCCGCAGCTCACTTTCGGAGACGCGCAGACGGGATTCATCGATCTCGTCACGTTTGGTTTTGCAGATCTCGGCAAGGATGTCAGTCAACGGTGGGTCCTCTTCCCGGACGAAACGGGCCGCATGATAGTCCGACCGCTGAGTAGAGTTGAGTGTCTGCAAATCCTCGCAGGCAGGACGTCTCAGATACGCGTTGTCGATTTCCCGCGACCCGAAATTGAAAGCACCCCGTCGCCGAAACCGGCGGACGGGGTGCTGGGAGTTCTCAGAGTGTCGTGCGGCACAGTTACGCAGGGGCCACCGGCGCCGCGGCATCCTTCAGCAATGGTGTCAGGTAGGTCACTGTGCTCGACATGGTCCCCAGGTTCCCGTAATCCTCTTCCGGAATCTGGACGCGGTACATTTTCCGCAATTCCATCACGATATCCAGAAAGTCCATGCTGTCGAGTTCCATCTGTTCGCGGAGCGGGACCGAATCATCGATCGAAGTCAGATCTTCGTCCGGCGCGATGCGAGCCAGAATACCGAGGACTATTGGTCTGATCTGTTCCGCTGTCATGTAACCCAACTCCCGATGGACCGGCTCGTGGCCTGTGCCCTGTCTTCAGAAACAAAACGACCGTTACAGCAACGAGTGACCCGAACCTGCGGTCGGAAAAAGCGTCAGCCCTCGTACCTCTTGACGATCAAGGCTGAATTGATCCCCAGCATACCGAATGAATTGTTCAGAATGCAGCTCACCGAATCCATCTGTCGTGGCTCATTTGCCACAATTGATGTGAGCGGAACTCGGGAATCAAGGCTGTCGAGGTTGATTGTAGCGTGGGCGATTCCATCGTCAAACGCGGGTAGATTGCCCAGTAATTCGAGTGCGCCGGCCGCTCCCATCGCGTGACCGATGAAGCTTTTCGCGTTGTTCACGGCAACGCGTTCGTTGTCCTTGAAAAGCCGGTGAATCGCTGTCGACTCTTCGATGTCACCCATCTCGGTCGCCGTGGCATGGCTGCTGACGATATCTATGTCCTGCGGAGTCAGCCCGGCCCGCTGCAAAGCCAGCGTCATGCACTCGGATTGTCGCTTGCTGTCGGGCAGGACGAAATCGGTCGCGTCAGAATTCATCGCGTGCCCGACGATCTCGCCGTAAATCTTCGCGCCCCGCGCAAGTGCGTCGGGAAGGCGCTCAAGTGTGCAGACTCCGCCGCCTTCAGCCACAACAATCCCAGTGCGGTTCTCGTCAAAGGGCCGGCAGGCCTTCGTCGGATCGTCGTGCTTCGCCAGAGCGTTCTGGCTCTTAAAGCTGGCGAAAATCCCGAATGTGTGGATGCTCTCCGACACTCCGCCGGCCAGAGCCATATCCACCTCGCCCAGCCTCAGCATGTGCATTCCCTGGATGAATCCAGCGTTTCCTGCAGCACACGCGGCTCCCACCGTAAGATGCGGCCCGGTGATTTTGAGACTGAGCGTGACCTCGCCGGCCGGGTTATTCGCCACAGTGCGCGGATTGTGATGATGGGACCAGACGGATGTATCGTGGCCAAACTGCGAAATCTCGTAGATTTCGTTCTCGGTCTCGACGTTGCCATGTTCCGTGATGCCCAGGTACACGCCCACGCGACTCTTCTCGACGTTGGGCCATTCAAGACCCGCATCAACCACCGCCTCGTTAGCACAGTAGACGGCAACGGAACCGGCCCGCGTTCCACGTCGCACTTCTTTGCGTTTCTGATACCTCAGAGCGTCGAAGTGGCAGACCCCGGCAAGCACCGGTGGCATATACCGGGTCTCGAACTCGGTCACGCCCGATTTACCGCTGAGCAGATTCGCGCGTAGCTCCGACAGCGAGTCTCCGATCGGACTCGTCAGGCCGACGCCCGTGATGACGATCCGGTTCTGGTCGTGTTCCGCACTGCTCATAAAACTGCCGGACTCGTCCATGCGGGTTAAGCAGGAACCCCTCAAACGAAGGGCAAATCGTGAAGGCCACGCAGATTAACGCTTGCTGCGCAGACCGGCAAGCAGCGGAAATCGGACCAAACAGCTCCGTCAGCGGGGCACGACACGCAGTGATCGGAACGCATCCGAACTGAGACGCGATGTGTGGTGGGAAGATCTCAGCCCCAGACCAATCCTTCACCATTTGCTGCCTGGCTAAACACATAGTGCCGTCCAGTCACTCCGGATAAGCTGACATCCTGAATCTGGAACCTCAGGCCCGAATACTGAAAGCTCGACGCCATGGCCGGACTCGACTTTACTCGCAACGACCGCCCCACGCTGGGTGTCGAGATCGAACTCCAACTGATTGATGTGGAGTCGTTCGCCCTGGCCAACCGCATCGAAGACGTCCTCGCGGCCCTCCCGGACTCACTTCAGGATGTCGTCAAACCCGAGCTGATGCAGAGTTACATCGAGATCAACACGGGCATCTGCGAAACCGTGGCAGACGCCCGCACCGACCTGACGGGCAAACTGCAGGCCGTTGAAGAAGTCCTCGATACCCTGGGCCTGAAACCGCTGTGGTCGGCCAGTCATCCGTTTTCGTCGTGGCGAGAACAGAAGATTACGCCCAACGATCGCTACTACCGCCTGGTCGAATCGATGCAGGACATCGCGCGGCGGCTGGTCACATTCGGGCTGCATGTGCATGTCGGCCTGGATACGGGCGACAAAGCCATCAACGTATGTGACCGCATGCTCCGCTACCTGCCGTTGCTGCTGGCGCTGTCGTCAAATTCCCCGTTCTGGGAAGGTCGCAACACGGGCCTGCAGTCTAATCGTTCCAAGATCATGGAAATGCTGCCCACTGCTGGACTGCCTCACCAGATGCGCAACTGGAGTGAATATGTCTGGGTCGTGAATCACCTGATCGATACAGGTTTCATCAATTCCATCCGGGAAATCTGGTGGGACATTCGACCGCACAACACCTTTGGCACAGTGGAAGTGCGTGTCTGTGACATGCCGCCGAACCTCGATCATGTTCTGGGAATCACGGCTCTGGTGCAGTGTCTGGTCCATGCCATCTCGCTCGATGTCGAGGAAGGCACGTATCAGTTGGATTATCACCCCATGATGGTCCAGCAGAACAAATGGAGAGCCAGCCGCTTCGGCGCCGAAGCGCACCTTGTCGGCGGAATCGACTATCAGCAGCAGTCGGTGGTGGAAGCCGTTGAGAATCTCGTCACACGATTGCGCCCGCAGGCAGAAAGCCTCGGCTGCGTCGCCGAACTGGAATCCGTGCTATCGATTCCAGGCTCAACCGGCGCGATGCAGCAACTGCAGATCTTTGAAGAAACAGGCTCGCGCCGAGAAGTCGTGAGACAAATGATCGAGAAGAATCACTGGTCCCTGTGATTCAGACAATTGACCGGTTTCTGAGCCTGACGGGCTGCATCTCCGAACAGCCGGCGTTTCCCTGGCCCCCGGAAAAGGGAATCACTGCTGACCCGGCTGATCAGAGTTGCCTTCAATCCGGCAAAGAGCAATCGTGATCGATCGCCTCAATTCTGAGCTACCACTTAGGTCGACAAACGATACTCGCCGCATTTCAGAGTCTCGAATTGACTGAAGTACTGGAATCGCCGCCTTCGCTGAGTGCCCCAAATCTCCCAACCGTTGAACAGCGAGTTGTCGGGATTCGAATCCATGCGACGAAGCTCTTTCTGCCAGCTCGGCGAGCACGGAAACCGCGAACTCCGTCCGCTCAGGGTCAATCCTGGCAACTGCAAAAGCTGCAAATACTCGAACGGTCTCGAAAGTTGAAGACTCTTCAACAAGCCGCATTAGTTTGGGTAGCGCTGGCCTGGCAGCCGGGCCAAGACGTGCCAGCGCTTGTGTTGCAACTTCTAACCCAGCCATGTTTCCCCACGACTGATCGTCAAGTGTTCCCAATAACAGCGGAAGGCAGGTTCTGGCGTGATCCCCGCCGATCCGACACACGGCAAACGCGGACTCCAAAGCCAACGCATCCCCACTGTCCAGGAACTCCGTCAAGAGAGGTATGGCATCCTTAGCCGCGGGCCCAAGTTCCCCGATTCCCGCAGCTGCGCCGATTGCCACAGTCAAAGCATCGTGCTTGATTGCGTTCATCAAGGCAGGTAGCGCCTCTTCAATCGGTGCCCCCATTTTCCCTAAGGCAATTGCAGCTTGACGCCGCACGGCAAAGTCAAAGAGGGGCCTACCCCTGGCATCCGATTCCAGCAATTCGAGGAGCACCGGTCGAGCCGATGATGCCTTGGGGCCAAGTGCACCTAAAGACGAAATAGCCGCCGATTGAACCAACACATCGTTGTTTTGCTGCAGCATTTCAATCAGTCCTGGAACAGTCGACTCCGAGTGTTCTGGATACTTGACCAGGAAATTTGTCGCGAACTCCCGTAATTCGCGATCATGATGTCGCGTAACTGTCAGAAAAGTGGAAACCACTTCAGAACCGTGGTGTTGCAAAGCATAGGCGGCATGGAGTCGGACAAGAGCATCTGGATTCTGTAAGCACGATTCAAGCTCGCGTCGTGCACAGGGACTTTCCCGGTTCATCGAATTCAAGAGACGTAGCGAATACCAGGCCCAGCTCGACGACCTGTGGCGAAGGCTCGAACGAAGAAGACCGGACTTCACGCCAACCGGAGCCCAGCATACTACAGCAACCATACATGCGATGGCGGCAATAGCTGCGGCGGAATACCAGCGACGCAATTCGGGCGGAATCCATGGTGAGGACTCTTCAGTTTCATCACGCGATGCTGTCGGTCGCAGGATCGGTCGGTGTTGCGCCGCGAGTGCTATGGTGGCCACCAGATCGAAGACAACTGAGCTTAGAACGACAGTGAGAATCCCGAATTTCCCTCGCGCGGACACTACCCAGTAGCCCGGATAGGAAATCGACGGCTCATTTGAGAAAAACCAGATCGCAAAGACAAAGAGGGGCAGCGCCATCACGCCAAGTCCCCAGACTTGACGCACTCCAAACACAGCCCCCACGACTAACCCCAGCACGCAGGCAGCATAAGTATCAAACGTTGATGCATGCGTCAGTGAACGTATAAACGCGAACGCCGATCCCGCAATGAGTGCACCAAGGCGTCGTTCGTAAATAAACTACCTAATTGGCATTGACCTTCTGCATTGAGTTGTTGCAAACTGTTTATATGCCGGATGCAACAATGGTCGATGGAATCCGATCGAAATACCACGCGCTCGTTA
>CAUZFZ010000112.1:0-35733 GCA_963579025.1 Planctomycetota bacterium
CGGACGCCAGAAACGTCTGCCCACAAGCAGGTCTTCATCTACGAACACGATCCTCAGAATCGCTCGTTTTCCCGCGAATTCCAGCAGCCCGGGAACTGCTGCATCCGCGCGAACCGTTACGGCTCCTTTCTTCGGTAGATTTGGACCAAACCTGATTGCAGACACAGATTGACACCGACGATCTTTCGGCGTCGCGGGCATCCTGCCAGCAAATGACTCGTGGATTACCCGACTTAACGCGTGCCGGGCCGCAATCTCCCCAAATCCGTCGTGATCGGCACGACCGGCCGAATCGACTACTGTCGGCCTCAGGATCTGCCGATGCAATGCGGGGAGAGTTTGCTGATTCTGCCGCTTGGTCAGGTCGTACGGATTCGCCTGCCCGCAAGCAAAAGGCTCACGGAATGCGTCACACGAGACCTGCTGTCATGTGGTCAACATTCTGGGTACGACTGACAGTGCCACTTTGCCTGTCAGTATTCGCAGGGACTGCTGTGGCTCAGACAGAAGTCGCCGCACCGCAACCGTTCGATGACGTGCTTTCCGAGATCGCCTTTCAGGAGGTGATCGCGGCGTTTGACCAGCATGACTACGCCGGCGCGCTGGGTATGCTCGAACGGATTCCCCAGCGAACGGCGGCACAGGAGTACTACCGCGGGCTTTGCCTGTTGCGTTTGAAACGCTACGCGGAAGCATCTCAGATTCTTGGAGCGCTCAGTCAGTCACCGTCGGCTCCCGTAGAATTGAAGCTGGATGCATCGATCGCCCGGCTTAAAGCTGGCGATACATCTCAGGCGGCCGCGGATCTCAAGGGGCTGGTCGACAGCAATCCGGAAGACGGGCATGCTCGATTCTTCCACGGCGTCGCTTTGTACGAACAGGGACGTCCGGACGAAGCCAAAGCGGAAATGAACCTGGCCGTGTCGTATCAGCCCGAACTCCAGCAGTATCAGGAGCTGTATCGGGACTATGACCAGCGACTCGGCGCTGCCGCTCTCGGGCCTGCCATGTCGGCACGGGCATCAGATGCTTCCCGTAACTGGAACCTGTCGATCCTGACGGGATACGAGTACGACAGCAACGTTCCGCAATCACCTGAGTTTTCTGGTCTGGGTTCCAATTTCGAGCGGGAAGACTCGGCCGGGATCCTAGGGCTGTTTGGCGACTATCGCTTCATCCAGGAAGCCGACCAGGTGCTGGGCGTGTACGCGTCTGCTTACACCAACTGGCACTATGAGCTGACCGACTTCGACGTGCAGAGTTACTCAGGCGGTGGTTACTGGAATCGCGCGTTCGGTGACTGGATCGTGGGCGCCAACTATCAGTTTGGCGAAACACTGCTCGACAAAGAACAGTTTGCGACGAATCACCGGCTCACACCGTCTGTCACGTATCGCTGGTGTGATTCCGGCCATACGACAGCGTACTACGAGTACGAGAATCTGGAACTCGAAAGCCTGGCCCTGATTCCGGCACAGGTTCGCAGTGGTGACACGAATGCGCTCGGCGTCACACACGCGATGTACATCGGGCCGCAGGACCTGGGCCGCGTCTACTTCGGCTACCGCTATGGCGATACCGATGCTGACGGCAGCGACTTTGACATGCAGAGCAGCATGGTCAATGCACGCATTGAGTATCCGATCTACCAGGACCTCGTGTGGGACCTTGGCGCACGCTACTTCTGGGACGAGTACGAGAGTCCCAACAGTCTGGATTTCTTTGATCGCGTGCGTGAAGACGACCGTGTCGAAATCCGGACCGGCCTGCAGAAGCTGATCAATGAGAATGTCAGTCTTCGTCTGGACTACACGTACGTCGACAGTAACTCCAACGTGGCAAATCTGTTCGGCGTCGAATTCTACAGCTACCAGAGACACGTGCTGAACGCCCTGCTGATTTACGACTTCTGAGCGACGAACACTGCGGACTCACATTTCCTCACGGATGGAACCAGTCGTATGAACACGACGGCTCTTCTTCTGCTGCTTAGCGTGCCGGCGCAAAACCAGACCGCACCGGCTCCTCAATTCACAACGGTGGCCGGTGAAGTCGTTGTGGAATACGACGGCCGGGCAGTGCGTGCCATACGCGGTGCCGCGATCGGGGCCGGTTCGAGAATCACTACCGGCCCTGGTGCCCAGGCGACGGTTTACTGGCGACCAGGCCTTGTCGTTTACCTGGACCAACGCACGTCGATCATCCTCAGCGGACAAGCGGCCGATCCGCTGGTGAGCCTCGGGCAGGGCGGGATCCGCATCGTTGCGGCGAACTCCGCCATCATTGTTGCGAACCAGACACGAACGGCCGTGAGAAAAGGCGTCGTTCGACTGACCGCTCTCGGGCCAGACACGACCATCACCGGCGAGAAAGGCGAAGTCTGGACGTCCGATCTGTCGGCCATCAGTCGGGCGCCTGTGCAGGTCGCGGGTGGAACCACGGCCACATCCCCGGATTTTCGCAGCCTCTCGCCTGGCCAGAGCATCGCTCATCAGGTTGATGCTGGGTTTACGCAGTCGGGTACCGACACACGCGGAGGTGAATCTCGGTTCGAACAGTTGCAACTGCTGGCCGTTGCGATGGTCAGCCGCCAGCAGCGGGCCGACTCTCCGCCACCGCCTCCTCTGCCTGATTCGAAAAAACCCGGAGAGACTCAAACATCCGACGATGATCCCACGGACAGATCGAAGCCCGGAGAAGGCGACGATCCGCCGACTGATGACACGACTCGTGGTGCCGGCGACTTTGGGGCTGCGGCGGATGATGAACCGACGCCAGCCGATTCCGGTAGCGGCACGGGCGCCACACTGGCTCTGGGCACATCGGGTATTAACCTGGCCCTGGGCAATGTCTCGCTGTCGACTGCCGCTGGAGGAGCGGGCGGGCTGTTTACTGACGCGAATCAGGCCACGAATGCCGGCATGCTGACTGCGGCGGTTCCGGCTTCTGTTGTCACCGGTGGGCTGGCTGCTGGTGCGAATTTCCCGGGCAACATTCATCCGGTCACGAGTGAAACCGTGCATGCGTTCGACAACGTCGATCTGGTCTTCTCCGATAACTTCCCACTGTTCCGTCAGTTCTGGTCCGTTGGCGAGGGCTCTGCACCAACCGGGCAAGTCAGCACGGGAATCAATACCGGGACGGGGACGGCACCGCAGGTCATCAGCATTCCCGGGTTCGACAACTACCTCGTCCGACTCGATCAGTTCGGCATTACGGACCCGGCCAGTGCGACGATCGGCGACCTAGTATCTATCTCCGGTCTGGTTGGTGCTGATCCCGTCAACCCGAACATTCAAGGCGCAACACCTCTGCTGGACGAGCGGTCCGCGATCAACGACGGACTGACATTTGCGCTTGGCGAATTCGCTGTCGACCGCAACGGCACGACGCCACAGCTTGTTGTCCGCCGCAGTGACCAGGATCGTCAGATCGTCAAAGACCCTGGCGGAAATGACGCAAACGATCAGGTCACGGCGAATCCGCAAGTCGCCGGCTTCGAAGCTGTCGTCGATAACGAATTCTTCCCGTCGAACGATTCCGTGTTCATTCCGGACCGCTCACGCGGAGCCGACCTGCTGACGAATCGACCATCATTCGGGAATCTTAATTTCCTGCGAAAAGCGGCAGCGACGACCTTGATGGCGGATCAATTGTTTGACTTCGCACAGCGAACCGGTCAGACGCGATTCGTCGTTGACGGAAAGATCCTGGATATTTCGGGTTTTCAGAGATGACAGCGGCAAGTCGATTCGAGATTCGAATGTCAGACGTGAGATGTCAGATTTGAAATTTGGAATGAACTGATCCTGAGTTTTGACTTCATTCATCCAGCCGCCGTAAAGGTCGCGAAAATGCAAAACATCCGCCTGTGCCTCAGTCTGCTGTTTGTCGGAATCGCGATGAACACTGGCCGGTGTGATGCCGCCGAGTGGTTCAGCAGTTTTGAACCATCGTGTTCGGTACAAAGCCCAGGCTGCCAGGGAAATGACGGCTGCGACGCGGGCGGGAGCTTTGTCGAGCGGCTGTTCAATTTTCGACCCTGGACCGCATCGGACGTGTATTCGCGCCAGCGCAGTGTCGGATTGCCGGTCGGTCGCCGTTACTTTGGCGGTCGCTACTTCGGGCAGTTCAACAATCGCTATTACGGTCCGCAGTACGGCAACTTCTGAACCGCCGGACGACTCACCGCCGCCTCGACGTAGTCACGCTGCGTCCGACGCTTGCAGGCGAAGCCCGGGAACGGGCGAATTTGAGCAGCCCGCTGCACGTCTCAAACCGCACTGTCCGGACGTCATCCTGGCCGACGCGTGGCAGTCCGCGCGAATCCGTGCGATTGACGCGCAACGGTGCATGGCTTTTCACGGTCTGGACTTCCCGCACTCGTCGCCCGGTGTAGACTCTGCTGATAGCGGGCACGGTCCGAGCCACCTGAATCAGGAAGCACTCCGTATGAGCCAGGCACTTCTGACAATGATGCTGCTGACAACTCCCGGGCAGTTCCTCGAGGACCTGGTCGACGATGTTGTGGACGAACGATACGAAACCGTGGCTGTCATGCCTCAACCGGTATACCGTGACGCTCAGGGGAAGACCGAGTCAATCGGGGGCGAACTCGGGCCGCAGGCGGCGTACTTCTGCTCTCGCCTGCAGGAAGAAATCAATGAGCTCGGCGACGGAGAATTCGATCTCGTCGAAGCCTCACGCATGCAGGATGTCTGCCGCTCATACTCCCTGGCGCAGATACAGCGAAAGAGCATTCGGCAGCGGATTGCTGAGCAGGCCGGAGATGCCGATGTCCTGGTCATTCCCGTGGTGACGAATTCGGGATCGCCCGCGAAGAAGTTCGACCTGAAGTGTGTTCTCGTCGACGTCGAATCGAACGACGAAGAGGAGTACGGCGTGGAAGAACTGCTGATTGGACTGAGTGATGCCGCATACATGGGCGAGAGCTGGAATCTGCGTCGTTGGAGTGCGGATGGGAAGACGCTGCTGAACATCGGGCTCGAGGAATCGGGCGCTGTCCCGGGTTCCGCATTGTTCGGGACAGGCCCACGCATGGAGCAACGACAGTACCAGTGGATCGACCGCAAGCGACCACACCCGCTGACTGTCGACTCAGGATTGCCGATCGGCATCGACATTCTCGTGAGCAGTAAGAAACGTCCCATTCGAGTGTCGACGAATGATGCGTTTGTGGCGTTGGACGACGGAGAAGAACCCGTCATCCGTCTGTCGAACAGTGGCTCGCAGGATGTCTATGCCCTGATGTTTGTTGACGGAGTCAATGTGATGGGCAAACACCGCGAGCATCCAGGCGAGGTAATTCCGAAGGACAAACACCGACTGATCCGCGCTGGCAAAAACACCGACTTCGAAGGCTGGTACACGCGCAAGGCAGGCGACGTCTGGAACGTCGAGTCATTCCGGCTGACTGATGAGCGAAACACCGTCGCCGCTGAACAGGGCTCGACGGAACAACTCGGTCACATCACGTGCCTGTTTTACACGGTTGGTTGGAGCGGCGTGCCGCCCGGAGACCGGTTTGTGATCTCAAAAGGCCGGCTGGGATTCGGTACTGGCCGTTCGAGGCCGGTAACGCTCGACGAGACGTCAGCCGAATCGCCGGGACTGATGATGTCCGCCGTCACGATTCGTTACGGGCGGAGCAACGAATTGAACGGCCAGACACCGTAAACCGGCAGAAGTGAGACGAAGCTATTTGCGTTCGGCTGCAATGTCGAATGCCGAAACATCCGGCTGAAATCGCGCTTGTTCCGATTCCGTCAACACACGGCCGGCGGTCTTCCGTGCGGCCTGCACCAGGCTCGCCACATCCAGTGGCCAGACAGCGATGCTGCCTGCACGTGTGCCGGCAAACAGAGTCGTCGATGTTTCATCGATGGCCAGGGATTGCACAGACTCGCCGAAGTCTCTGATCAGAATCGAGGCAGCGGATGGATTGTCCAGGGTCAGGTCCCACAGCCGCAAAGTTCCGTCGTCGCTACCTGTCGCCACCATGCGCCCTTGATCGAACATGGCCATGCATCGGACACCCTTCGAATGACCACTGAGGACTACGGCATCCCGTTCAGGATGACTGGACTCAACCGGCCACACGATCGCAACTGCGTCGTCCGATGCTTCGTCGCCCGATGCTCCCGAGTCTGACACCGTGATGACGTGACGACTGTCTGGAGAGAAGACCAGCGAGTAAACCCGCTCGGTATGACGGACAAGGATTTGCGGAGACTGCTCCGATGTCGGATCGAGCGGCTGATTCCACAAGTGCAGAGAGCCATCATCGCTCACGCTTCCCAACCAGTTTCCGTCGGGACTGAATGCGACCTGATTGACGGCTCGTTTGTGGGAACCGGGTAACAGCCTCGCGGCATTGTCACCCGTCGGCAGAACATAGACGCCACCACCGTCAACACCGATCGCAACAGCGTTGCCATCGGAAGCAAAGGCCATGCAGGTCAGGTCGTCGCTGGAAACCTGCACCGACTGCACGGGATCGGCATCGTCATCGGCCGCTGAGACATTCCAGACTGCAAGCTGGCCACCGTCGGAACTTGCTGCGACCTGGTCGCCGGATGGACTAAAGACGATGTCGGTTACGCTTTCGGTCAGGCCGCGCAGCGAGCGACGTGAACCTGCAGGGTCGGTGGGATCCAGCACAAACACCTGACCGTTGGACGTGCCGATGGCGAACAGCGACTGGGTCGGATGCCACGCCCCCGTCTCGATACGTCCGAGTGATTCCAGGTCAGCGGTGAATTCCTCGCTTCGCTGTAAACGGAGTCGTCCATCATGTCGCCAGAGTTGAGCCGACCGGTCGCGATCGCTGCTGATACTCAGCAGCCACTGGCCATCGTGGCTGACCTCCAGTTCCTGTACCTGTCGGTCATGTCCATTCACCAGTCCCGGCGTCATGCCAGGCACGGCACGCTCGGTCTCCCACACCTGGATCGCGCCGTCGAGAGCACCGCCAGCCAGGGTGTCTCCGTTTTCCGATGCGGCCAGCGCCCACACGCTGTCTTCGTGGACACGCAGTACCGAGCTCGGTGAATCCGAGTCGTTGGGCCAGTTCTTAATACGGACCGTGCGGTCGTCGGACGCAGTGACAATTCTCAATGGTGACGTCAGCCAGAGCATGTCGTTAATGGCGGCCGTGTGATCAGACAAGACAGCCACCTGTTCACACGCCGATCCTGTGATCTCCCAGATCGAACACTCACCTTTGGCTGTGGCGGCCGCGAACAACCCCGAATCCGGAGCGAATCGAACACGGGCGACTGCGTGTCGGCCAGTGGTCAGCACAATCGGTTCGGGATCATCAGCATCATTCGTCTGCCAGACGCGCACACTGCCGTCCGCATCACCGGAAACCAGCCACTTTCCATCGTCCGACAGGTCAAGAGTGGTGACACCTGCACCATGGCCTGTCAGCAGGCGAGTCGGAACGGGTGGTTCGTCCTCGACAGGAATCGGCCACGCGGCAACAACCTTGTCGTCACTTCCACTGAACAGCGTCTTGCCGTCAGCGCTGAATTGCAGCGTATTGACCGCGTCGCTGTGCCCTTCGAGCTGCTTCACCAGGGCATCAGGTTCATCCGCTGTCAGGTCCCAGATTCGGATGTCGGTACTAAGTCCAGATGTCGCCAGCCAGCGACCGTCGGGGCTGACGGCGATGCAGGTTACGGGTAGCTCACTGGCGACCAGCACGTGTACCGGGTCAGGCTGCTCATCGAGATTGACGTCCCACAGAGCAACGGCACCGTCATCACCCGCTGTCACGGCGTATCGCCCGTCGGGAGTCATGAGGACCGCCGTTACGGTTCCCTCGTGTCCGAACAGTTCAGCAGAGTCGCCGGCTTCATCCAGTCGCCACAACCTGGCCCGCCGGTCGGCGCTTCCGGACAGCATCCATTGGCCATCCGCGCTCACTGTCAGTGCGCGAATCGGACCAGTGTGCTGCTGCAGGCCTCGACCTCCGAATTTGCCGATGACATCGTGCAGATTCTGCACGGCTTCAGGCACAACATCGCGTCCCGTACGGCGCGACAGCTCAACAGCTTCACCCGCCAGTAACAGGCTCAATCGAGGTTTGTCGACCTGTGCGGAACGCGACTCGGCCACCAGACGTCGAGCTTCCGCCAGCAGCGAATTCTCGACTGCCTGGTTCCGGGCGACAATGGCCTGCTCCCGTGAAGCGATGGCCTGCTTCCGCAGCCGTTCTTCCAGCCGACGCCGACGGTCGCTGACGTCGCGCGCGACATCAGCCAGTTGCGGATCATTGGAAACCAGTCCTTCCGCCTGAGCCAGCAACGACTGAGCGGACTCGAACTGCTGTTGCTCCTCCGCGACGTCGGCCTTTGCTATCAACTCGTTGACCGATGCCGTGATTTCAATATGGCGGAATCTCTCCACCGTAATAGGTACGACAATCGCCGTGAATAGAACGGCGGCAGTGACGGCAACGGCGATTCGATGGCGCTTGATAACCCGCCATGCCCGCTGCGGCAGCGGCTCCACATAGACTGAAATCGGTTCGTCGGCCAGCCACGCCTCGACGTCGTTCTTTAACTCCAGAGCGGTCTGATACCGGTCGTCCACGCCCCGTTGCAGGGCCTTCATACAGATGGCTTCCAGCGGACGGGGAATCTCCGGCTTGATTTCCCGCGGAGGCGTCACCTCTCCGTCTCGCGCAGCTCTCAACGCAGCTCGCGGACTTTTCACTTTTCCGACAATTGTCTGGTCAGCCAACAGGCGATAGAGAATCGCCCCGAGTGCATAGACGTCGCTGCGAGCATCCAATCGATCATGCCGCCCGCGGGCCTGCTCGGGAGACATGTAGGTCGGCGTTCCCAGAATGCTGCCATGTCGTGTTTGTGTAAATCGCTCATCCGTCGAGACGGTACGTGCCATGGATGTTTCAGCACGCACCTTTGGAATTCCAGTGTCGGAACCGTCACCACGCGACGGCTCAAGAGTCGCACCGTAGCCCTGCTCTGGAAGTGACTCGTCAGGCCCGAGTGAGTCCTCTTCGTCCAGGTCGGAATCCAGGTCTGATTCGTCATCGGTCGAGTCGGCTTCAGTTTTCGAATCGCTCTTCAGGACCTTGGCTAGACCCCAGTCCAGAACAAGAGTTTCTCCGAACTCACCCAGCATCACGTTCTGTGGCTTCAGGTCACGATGAAGGACGTCGTTCTCGTGTGCGAATGCCAGAGTGTTGCAAATGTCGATGAAGTGCCGCAGCAAAGCGTTGAATGCCACACGCCGATGAGGATCGGATTCCGACATGGCGTGCCACGTCCGAATCGCGTCTTCGAACGTCTCACCCCGAACCAGCTTCATCACGTAATAGGGGGCGCCTTCGTCGTTGATCCCCATCTCGTAGATAGGCACGACTCCCGAGTGCTCAAGCTGTCCGGTGATCTGAGCCTCTTCAACGAAGCGGCTGCGTGCATCTCGATTCTTCGCGGAGCGGGGCAGCAGTTCCTTGTACGCGACGTCGCGCCTGATGCGTTCGTCGTAGGCGTGAACGATGCGACCCATACCGCCGCGGGCGATCTCGTCCCTCAGCTCGAAACGATCCGCCTGCGATTCACTCGGCTTCGCAAACGTCTGGGGATGTTTGGGCTTCCCCGGTGTCACTCGAGTTGCCAGAAAACGCGTTGACTGAGCATCCACCGTCGCGTCAACAACGGTCGCTTGTGTTATATCAGCGGCGGAATCTCTGGGAGCTCCACTGCCGTCGACGGTTGCATCCATGTCTGACAGATCGTCTGCATCTGACACATCCACATCGCGTTTCGCCTGGGCACCGCTGTGATCCTCCACGACGGTTTTCACCTTCGGAGTGGACTCAACAAGTGTCTCGGGAGCTTCCAGCATCTGAATCTCCGACAGCCGTCGGAGATTCAACAGCCGTCGGATTTCCTCCTCGCATTCCGGAAATCGCGTAAACAGGTCTTCGACGTTGTAGTGGTCGCCCGAGGACCGTCGGAGTTCGTATTCGGCAAATGCCAGTTGTGCCAGATCGGAGGTGCACGGAGTGGGATGCTGAAACTCGCGCAGAAGTTCTTCCACGGTGACGGCGTTACCGGACGACCAGCGTCGCTTCTGCTCGGTGGTTAGCTGCTCCACCGTCGCTCCGTCCGTATTCTGCGTCTCATCCAGAGGCATCAGTGCGGATCTCCGCAAATATGTGCGAGGCGAAGTGACGTTGATTCAAGGCCTGCGAGGAAATCATCCGAACGGAGCCGCAGCTACATGCAATCATACATCACAACATCGCCTGGCTCGGCGTCGTCTCGTGCCAAATCCGCTTTCTGTCTCACAATACAATGTTGGTGCGGACCAGAATAAGTGTCCGACGTGAGGAACATTTGAACTACCCGCTTCCGGCGGCGTGCGGAATTGCTGACACCATGACGACCGTTACCACCAGCACGACTGCTTCGGTATCACCTGGTCGACGCAACTGACCCCGGTGGCATCGTCCGTTTCCTCGGGCACGACGATTCGTAACCGAGTTACCGGGCAATCTCGCCTCAGCTTGCGGCCCGGATGCGCATTCTTACCACGGAGCCTTCCGATTCAGTCGATATGGTTTGTTGAACCTGCTTGTTCCCTCTGCATTCCTGACCTGGTCCGTGTGTTCATCCGGGGGATTCGACTGATGGCCTGCAGGAAAACGTCCACGTCGACGTGAAGCTCGCGTTACACCACGCACAGGCAAGTGCGAGACTTTCCGTCGTGGGAGCAGGCTGGCACATGATCGTGCGGTTTCCCGCACCGCATATAACGCGGGCCGCGACTCGGTGTCGGCAGGCATTTTGCAAACGTGAACAACAGATCGCAGAACTGATGACAGATGCGACAGGCGGTAGTTTCGCCGGAACGGACCGTTACCAGATTAACGGGATACTCGGCGCGGGTGGCATGGGCGTTGTCTATGACGCCTTTGACCGTGAGCGGAACGTGCGCGTCGCACTGAAGACACTCAAGGCCCTTGATCCCCGGGCGTTGTTTCGTTTCAAACAGGAGTTCCGGTCACTGGCTGGAATCGACCATCGGAATCTCATTCACCTCCACGAACTGGTCGCGGATGATGACGTCTGGTTTTTTACGATGGACTACGTTCCCGGCCAGCACCTGATGGACTACGTCCGACCAGACGACCTGATGCCGGAGTCGATCGCAGACGCTCAGACACTCGACGAACTGGCCCCGGGAACACCTGACGAACAGTCGGCTGCCGGTCAACAGAGTGCATCTCGACGAGAGCCTCTCCCGGATGGCACTCGTTCAGACGACCCTCATCCGCCGGGTTGTGACCTGGTGCGTCTGCGGAACGCGTTCGGGCAGCTCGCGGAAGGACTGTACGCCCTGCACTCGGCGGGCAAACTTCACCGCGATATCAAGCCGCCGAATGTTCTGGTCGAAGACGACGGGCATGTCGTGCTGCTCGACTTCGGACTCGTTGTGCAAATGGAGCAGTCCGGGCAACCCGAACTGGGTGAACTGCCGGAAGGATCGCCAGAGAAGATTGAGTCGAGCGGAATTTATCAGACGCTGGATCAGTCCGTATCGGGAACAGCCGCCTACATGGCGCCCGAGCAGGCGCTCAATCGACCGCTCGGCGAATCCAGCGACTGGTATGCCGTCGGCACAATGCTCTTCAAGGCTCTTACCGGACAGTTGCCGTTTCAGGGCGGTCTCCTGAAGTTGCTGCGCAGAAAAATCCGAGAGCAGGCACCGGACCCCGCCGACCTGGCCCCGAACATTCCGGAGGACCTGCGACAACTGTGCCTCGATCTGATGGCCAGAAATCCAGACGACCGCCCCACCGGACACGATGTACTGGAACGACTTTCGGTCACAGCACTGACTCAGGAAGACCTGCAATCGGCCTCCGAGATTCCATTCGTTGGACGTGAGGCTCAACTGAACGCGATGCACGAGGCATTTCGCGGTGTGCTTGTCGGCCGGACATTCGTTGTCGAGGTCGATGGGCTATCGGGTATGGGGAAGAGCGCGCTTGTTGATCAGTTTCTGAAGCGTGTCCAGCAGGAGCACGACGCAATCGTTCTTTGCGGACGGTGCTACGAACAGGAATCCGTTCCCTACAAAGGGATCGACAGTCTGGTCGATGAACTCACGCGTTTCCTCCTGCGCCTGCCCGTCGAACAGACCGACGAAATACTCGTGGAAGATATTTCGCTTCTAGCCCGGCTTTTCCCAGTACTCAGACAGGTCAAGTTGATCGACGAGCGAGTGTTACAGAGCGACAACGTCGGCGATCCTCGCGCCATGCGCCATCGCGCATTTGTTGCTCTGAAAGAACTGCTGCATCGCATAGGCCAGACACGGCCACTGATTCTCTCGCTCGACGACCTGCAGTGGGGTGACGCCGACAGTGCGATACTGCTCAACGAAGTTCTTCAGTCAGATCCCCCGCCGCAGGTCATGTTGGTCCTTGCCTTTCGCGGTGAGTACGTCGACACGAGTCCGTGCCTGAAAACCTTGCGGGAAGCCAAGTGGAGACGAAGAAGCCGAGCTCCCGTTGCCTCACCGGGGTCACTCCATGTTTCTGACTCAAGGAGCATCACTCTGGAGACGATTCGACTTCGCCCACTCGGTTCAGAAGACGTTCGAGAACTCGTCGCACAGGTGCTCCCTGCGGATCAATCGCTTTCCGATGACGCGATTGAACAGATCGTGCAGGACTCCGGCGGCAGCCCTTACTTTGTGCAGGAGCTTGTCCGGTGGATTGGCTTGGGACGTAAGCTGAGTTCGCCCGACGACTCCATTGCCGGTCTCGACGCCGTCTTACACGCTCGTGCCTGCGAGCTGCCGCAGTCGGCTCGCAGCCTGCTAAACGTCATCGCGGTCGCTGGACGACCGATTGCGATGCGGCATGCATTTCGGGCGAGCGAACTTGTGCAGATCGAACCGCGCTCACTGAAGCCACTCTATAGCGGTCATTTCATACGTTCGACGGGCACTGGTCTCGATGATGAGGTTGCGACGTTTCACGACAGGATTCGCGAAAGTGTCTCAGCCAACATCGATCCTCCGACTCGCAGTCGGCTTTACGGAAATCTGGCCGCGTCACTGGTGACCGACGAGTCGACCGACCCTGAGATGCTGGCCGACTGTTATTACCAGGCGCACGACCTCGAACAGGCTGGCCGTTACTACGAGAAGGCGGCGCAGATCGCGTCGGACGCTCTCGCGTTTTCCCGGGCCGCACATCTGTATCGCCGGGCGCTTGAATTCAGCCCGGAGCGCGGTGCGAGTCGGCTCTCGTTGCGACGAAAGCTGGCTGACGCACTTGCGAACGCGGGGCTTGGCACGGCTGCCGCCGACGAGTACCAGGCGGTTTCAACAGACTGCGAGGGTCGTGAGCAGCTCGTCCTCGAGGGTCTGGCAGCTTTTCACTATTGCACCGGTGCCAGGATCGGACGTGGTCGGCGACTGCTTCAACGGGCACTCGGTCGCATTGGCTTCAAACTGCCCGACTCCCCCACGGCCGCGCTAATGGCACTTGGCTGGCAACGCATGCGGCACTGGTACCGCGGGAACCGGTTTCGACAGAAGACCATCGACGAAGTCGACCCTCGTGATCTTCTGAAGATCGACATCGCCTGGAATGCATCCAAAGCACTCTCGTTGTTCGACACGATTTCAGGGGCGAGCGTTCTCGCAAAAGCATTGCGGCTGGCGTTGAACAGCGGTGAGCCAACTCGTATCGCCACACTACTCGCGTGGGAAGCCGGTGTGATGGCCTCTTCACGTTTTCGATTCGAATTGAGGCAGAGCGAGGCACTCTTGAAGCTTGCCCGAGAAGTTGCCGTTGGCACGGACGATCCTTACTGCCTGGGAATGGTTGAACTTGCGACCGCATGTAGAGGCCTGTGCATGGGTAATTTCGAGCTGGGTGTGCAGCATGCGAGATCCGCGGACAGGATTTTTCGAACGCGTTGCACGGGTGTCGCCTGGGAACGAGACTCGTCACAGATTTTCCTGACATGGTCTCTGGCGTATCGAGGTCTCTTCACCGAACTCGCACCGTATTCGGAAGTCGCACTCCTGGATGCACAGGACCGAGGAGATGTCTACGCCGCAACGACGCAGGCCGTTTTTTCACTCGCGTGGGCAAGACTCGCTGCAGGCGACCCAGACGGTGCAGAAGAGGCGCTCGAACTCAATTTGGCGCGGTGGTCGAAAAGCGGGTTTCATATTCAGCACTATCTGGGTGCGGCAGTGCGATCGATGATCAGCATCTACCGTGGCCGCCCCGAGGATGCGTTTGATGGCCTGACAAATCACTACCGTGACATGAAGAAGTCACTGCTGTTTGAGGTTCGAATTGCCGAGATCGGCTATTTTGCGTTCCGTGGCCGGGCGGCCGTCGCAGCGCTATTCGACGACCGGATGCGAACGGAACTGGCACGGAGTGCGCGCCGTGATGCAAACAGACTGGCCCGGATGAAGATTGAATGGGCAACACCGCAGTCCGACGCGATTCTCGCCGGCCTGGCATCTGTTGATGGCGATGGAAGTGAAACCACACGTCTACTGCGACGCGCGACCGACGGATTCGACAAAGTCGGAATGGAAGCGTGGGCCGCGGCCTGTCGAATTCGGCTCGGACAGGTGCTCCCGAATGATGAGGGCAATCGGCTTCGGACGCAGGGCGAGGAATGGATGCGAATTCAAAACGTGGCCAGCATTCCGCGAATGACCGCCGCCCTCGTGCCAGGCTTCGAAGACCCGGAAGCCCCCGCCCCAATCTGATTGGGCCAGACGGACGGGGAACTGGTACGCATGCCCGTGTATGGCACTGTCGAACTCGACGAATCAGAGCTCCTCGTCGTCGAGATCGTTCAGCAGACTCGACGGATCGATGTCCATGGTTGGGGACGCCATCGTGATTGCCTCATCGATACTTGCGGCGCTGATCGATCCGATCAGGTGAGCTTTGCGAAGTGGGGCTTTCAGAGCTTCCTGCTCGCCACCAATAATCAGGTCCTGGCCTCGCGCCACAAGTCGCCGCTTGCAATCACACAACAATGATACGCCACCGTCGTCAATTCCTTCGGCGTGACTCAGATCAAATACAACAACGCCCGAGGCGTTCGTGAGCAGTTCGACAAGCCGCTCCCGAACCCCAGGTACGGACCATGCGTCGGAATCGCCGTCAAAGCCCACAACGAGAATGCCGTCCCGATAGGACTCGCTGATCTTCATGGTGACTGTCCTTACTTTCCGCAGATGAGATTGACCCTGCTGGCAGACAATACTGCCTGCTCCCATCGGCTTGAAGTGCAGTCAGGTCTGGCAGGCCGATCGCACGAGTAGAAGAACGTCGAAGTGCCGTTCAAACGATGAAGGCCGGCAAAATGCCGGCCTTCGAGACAGCCGTCTTTCCGCTGCGCTGCGCCATTAGTACTGGTAGTAGACCTGCTGCGGCTGCTCGATCAGCGTCCAGCGTTCACCGTTCAGACGCGTTTCCATCGTCCATGTCAGCCCCTCTTTGAACACGATCGACACGATGTTGGCAGCCTCGACTTCTGCCTTGCCCCAGTCCGTGTGTACGAACAGCTTGCCGAGTTCAGTCGTACCAGTGACTGAGTCGCCGTTCGTCAGCAGGACGGTGGTCATCGGAGAGTCCTTCTGAGGCAGCCGCATACCGACAACTGCGTGCAGCGGGATCGTCGCCGTGCCGAACGCCGTTTCTACGGACAGCTCAGTTAATTCCAACAGGCGGCCTTTAAGTTCCGAGTTGGTTTGCGACGCCAGTTCCATCGTCACCTGAAGCGGACGCGTCGCCATTGCCGCCCGTTTCTTCGCCGGGTTGGCTGCCAGCAGTTGATCATCAGCGTTGGAAACAGCCGACGATGCCGTCAGCAAAGCCATTGTCAGGACAGCCAGGCCGCTTGCGCTCGAAAGTCTCTTCATTACTTTCCCCTCGGTGTTGGGATACCAGAATCGGTTTCGGTAACTCAGCAGAGTCACCGCATTCGTCTGTGCGTACTCTTGCGTTTCGACAGTTCCGGATACTCACCGAAAGCATGCGCGCCAAACGCCGGTGCGGCGCGGCCGGGAGTGATTGACCGGGAGTTTTCGCCGCAGCGGATTTTCAATCCAGCCGATGCAACCCGCACGAAGTAACGCTCATTCGCGCCGCACAATGACTGATTCCATTTCACGCTCGGGTTTTTGCCGCGATTCGCAGTTCGGTCCGACATGATTCGGTCGCCTCGCCATACATGGCGCGTTGAGGCAGAGCGTTCGGCGTAGCGACTAAACTCTCAGAAGTACGCAGGGTGATGTGTCGTCACACGGACCTGCAGAAACAAACAGCAAACGGCCCGGTCGCGGAAACCACCTGATTACATGCCTGAAGTCTCTGTCGTGCTGCCGGTCTTTAATGGTGGCCGGACGATCGGACGAGCGGTGCGCTCGATCCTCGATCAGACGCTGCGCGATCTGGAGTTGATCGTGGTGGACGATGGATCGACGGACGACACCGTTGCCGTCGTGAGGGGATTACCGGACCCACGGGTGCGCTTGATTCAATGCGCACATCGCGGTGTTGTCGCAACGGCTAATGCGGCGACCGAGCTTGCCGTAGCGCCGTTCATTGCTCGCATGGATGCTGACGACGTCTCGGACCCACTACGACTCGAGAAGCAACTTCAACGACTTCACGAATCGAATCTCGATGTGGTGGGATGCCAGATTCGCATCCGGGACGAAACGTCACAGGCTGTCAATTCGATGCGTCGCTATGAACGCTGGATCAACACGGAAACTATCGAAGCCAACCAGATATCCGCACTTCGATTCGTGGAATTCCCGCTGGTCAATCCGACGATTCTGGCACGGCGGAGCTACTTCGAACTGGGCTTTCGTGACACCGATGTTCCCGAAGACTACGACGTGATGTTGCGCGCTGCCGCCCTCGGCATGCAGTTTGGCAAAGTCCGCGAAGTGTTGTTTCATTGGACAGATCATCCGGACAGACTGACGCGAACTGACTCCCGCTATTCTCGGGAAGCGTTCATGCGTTGTCGGCAATCGCATCTACTGGCCGGTCCGCTGAGAGGTGTTCGATGCGTCGACATCTGGGGAGTCGGTCAAACGGGCAAACCGTGGCTCCGCTGGCTGCGCGATCGGAAGATCAATGTTCGACGTGGTTACGACGTCAATCAGCGCAAGGTCAACGAACAAATCCACGGAGTTCGAATCTGGCATCCCACTGACATGCCAGTTGCGGATGGCACGCCACTCATCATCGCCGTTGGAGCCGAGGATGCTCGACGGTTGATCCTGCCGCAAATTCTGCGGCAAGGTTATGTTTCGGGCGGCGACGCCTGGTTCGTGGCGTGAGCGGTCTTCGTGCGGGAGTGATGACTAATCGGGTAGTCGAATTCGCCAGAATTTGGTTTGTCGCGGGGACTAAGGACGTGGCACAGTGCGACTACTTCTTGCCGATTGACGCCTGCAACGCCTTTACAGTCGCGTCTGCTCGAAAGTTGATAATTCGGCGTCCCCACTTAATGGTCCGTTCTGCTGGCGCCAGATCGACTCCGTTGATGCGAAATCGGTCGGCTTTGATTCGCTGCTGTGTGCGCACGCTGTCCGGGTCGACGGCCATCATCATCGCTGTCATCGCAAAGTCGTCATGGAGTCCCTCCGGTCTCTGCTCAATGCCTTGCTCCTCGAGCCATTTTGCAACAGAACCAAAGTCGTAGTACTCGGGAATGAAGTGCATCCGCGGACCCCCGTCCGACCACTTTTCGTTGAGACTTGCAGCCACTGCTTTCATACCGGATTGATTACCGCCGCTGTCACCGATCAGCAGAATGTGTTCGAAGCCATGTGTCTTGAATGAGCTGCAGATGTCAGTGAGCAACGCTCGATACGTTTCTTCGGTAACGCTGACCGTTCCCGGGTACTTCATGTGGACGGTGGGCGGATCAATGTCGCCTTCAGGAACGAACGGCACGATGGGCGCGACAAGCGCATTGCCTAGCTTCCTGGCAATGGCCTCTGTTGTGCCGCGCAGCACAACGTTGTGCTTGCCCGTGACCAGGTAAGGCCCGTTCTGCTCGACTCCACCAGTGGCGACAATCACTGTCTTCTTGCCACTTCGCATGGCGTCGCGGACCTCCATCCAGGTCATGTGTTCGATGAACACCGTGTCGACCGCGTCAATGGGTCGCACACCTTCCGGATCCGGTGAGACGGGGTTCGGAATGGCGGTCAGTCCAGCAGCGGCAAGAACGGACGAAGCGAATAGCAGGCGCAGCATGGGGTGGGTCCTCAGATGGTCGACAGATTCAACTCTTCCAAACGACGGGTCGCGTGACGCGACTCTCGATAATGCACTCCGGTCGATCGCAGTAAGCAGTTCTGGCCCGTTTAAATAGACTGTCCGGGTATGAAAAACGATCGCGGCCACTCATCGAGTGTCCGCGATCGCTGGTGCATTTCATCGCAGCTGCCGGAGTAACTTTTACTTGCTGGCAGGTTTCTTCTCAGAAGCCTTCTTCGCTTCGTTTGTCTTTTTCTGAACGTCGATTTTCTTCGTACTCAGCAGTTCGGCCACGAACTTCGACACGTTGTTGGCCAGGAGTCCACTGGGATCGCAACCCGTTGCGATCGAGCGTACTTTGCCACCCTTTTCAATCAGGAAGTTGGACGGCATCGATTTCGTTTCGAACACCTTCCACGATTCGCCTTTCGAATCAACGGCGTACAGCATCTTCAGCTTCTTCTCTTTGACGTAGCCTTCGACCTTCTTGTCCGGTTCACGGAAGATGGCCAGACTCGTCAGGCCCTGGCCTTCGTAGGCTTTGTGGAGCGTCTGGAAATACGCCAGCTCGCGGTCACAGCCTTTGCAGCCGCACGTCAGCCGGACAAGCACCGGACCCTTTTTCGTCAGGTCAGACAGCTTGATCAGCTTGCCGTTCGAGTCTTTGATCTGGAAGTCGGGCGCCTGAGCACCAATCTTCACAGTCTTCTCGACCTTCGGGGCTTCTTTCTTAACGGACTTCTTAGCTTCCTTCTTCTCTTCAGCCTGCAGCATCACAGCGGGAAGCAGGGCAATCACGACGCTTAGAGCAAACGCTTTCATGGTTCGACCTTGCGAATTGTTCCAAGTGGCTGAACGGCAAGAGTGAGGACGACGCCCATCACCCGCGTTACAGAGTTTGATCGTATCAACCCGGATTGATGCGTGGAAGGCGGCGCCCGGAACGACCGGATGCCTCACACACCCACAGAATCCTGGTAAGAGTTCAGTTCGATGTCGGGCGTGTCGGCGACATTGACCCACACATGGACATGAGGCTTGCCGCGGAAGTACCAGACGAACGACGGACCTTCCAGACGCCAGTTGTCCCAGATTCCGTCTTTGCCAAGGTCACCTTCCTTGTAAAAGGCGAGTCGGCAGGCATCCAGACCGCCCTGGACTTTCAGGCAACGCGTGACTTCGTCCTGGTCGGACTGGCGGAACGGTTCCAGCAGCAGCTTCAGGACGGATTGCAGGTGTTCCTTCTGGTCCGCCGAGAAGTCGGTGACGGGGATGCCGTCGAACTTTCCATTCGATCCGCGAAACCCAACCAGCTCTTCGGAAGGCATGCCATTCGTGACCAACGCCTGCTTGCGCTGTTTGCCGTCGAATATCTCGTACAGCTTGTTGGCTGCAAGCGCCTGATGCCAGAAGACGTTGGTCGGGTGGTGTGGCTTCTCGAACGTGCCCTCACCGTCATGCGCGTAGAGGATTGGTCCGCCGAATGCGACGTGTTCGGCACTGTTGCCATCGCACCGCAGCGTCATGTGGCGGCTGGCGAGGACAAACTCAAACTGGTCAGTGCCGGGCTGTCCGAAAATAGCGATCGACTGGCGATTGCCGAATCCGCCGACATCGTCTTTCAACTGCTGGTCCCAGCGTTTGTGCCAGTCTTCATGCGTCATGCCCTCAAAGATGTCTCGAATCAGTTGCTGCTGGTCGGCTGTAAAAAAACTGCTCTTGATGGACGGCTTTGTAATCTTCCAGTTGTTTTCCAATCGCGTCCGCAACAGACCCTGTTTTCCAGCAACATGACCCCAGTCGAAACAGACAGCCTTTCTCTGAGCCGGCTTCAATGTTTCGTACAGAATGCTGACGAGTGTTTCGGGCGTCTTCTGAACGGACGCGGCAGACGACTCAGCGGAGAAAAGCGGCAAGCCCGATGCCGTCAGGGCAATCGCTCCTGCCTGTTTAAGGAAGTCACGTCGAGGCTGAGAGACGAACTCCGGACGTTGAAGCAATGAGTGTTGGTTCGACATGTTCTGAACTCCCAGGATGAATTTTGTTTCACGCAAAGACGCGAAGTCGCGAAGTCAAAACCTAGTCTGCTTCGCGCCTTGGCGACTTTGCGTGAGACTCGCCTGATACATGGTTGCGACCGAGTGGCGTCAGACTGTAGCGACCAGTCGATCACAACAGCGCACGGATCGGTTTTCCGCGATGGATGCGATACGGTCGGCCGCCCGTATCATGAAACTCCCGGTCACTGCCGATTCCCAGACAGTGGAAGATCGTGGCGGCCAGATCCTCGGGAGTAAACGCTTCTGATTCGGGAAGTCCTCCGTGTCGATCCGTTCGGCCGATGATGCGACCCGGCTGGATTCCGCCTCCGGCAAACCAGCAGGGAAACACATCACCCCAGTGATGACGTCCTGGAGTAAACGGCTCGCCCGATGCGTTTTTTCCATTCGGGCTGATCGGAGAAATCCGCGGCGTGCGTCCCATCTCGCCACACATGACGACAAGTGTCTCGTCCAGCAGTCCACGGTCCGCGAGGTCGTCCAGAAAACCACTCAGAGCATGATCGATCGACGGGAGCAGTTTTGATTTCAGATCGCGAAACGCATTCTGATGAGTGTCCCAGCCGCGCAGGTTGACCTGCACCATTCGCACGCCAGCTTCGACCAGACGGCGGGCTGCCAGAAATCCCTGGCCCCATTCTTCGCGGCCGTACTGGTCGCGAATGCTGTCCGGTTCCTGAGTCAGATCGAATGGATTGTCGCGGCCTGGACGCGAGGCCAGCAGAATCTGCATCGCCTGAACTCGCTGGGCATCCCACGCTGCCAGCCTGCCGGCATGATCCGCCCGGTCAATGCCGTGACGCAGTTGCTCAAGCTGTCCCAGCAGCGTGTCACGACTCATCAGTTGAGGCAGCGAGACACCTTCGAGGACGCCCAGATTCGGAAGATGGAAATCGGGGGTTCGGCAACTGCTGTTGTCCCACCATGCTTTCGGACCTGGACCGGCAGCCCGTTCCGGGTCGAGATTCGGGTCGTCATGGCTGAAGCAATTGGGGCACGAGCCAGCCGCATCTTTCGCGTTGCACTTCGCCGCCAGATCGACACCCAGCCTGTCGAACTTCGGACCCAGCAGACCGGATTCGCGGCCCGGATACTTCATGAGATTGGCGCGTGGGAGTTCGACCATCGCCGGCAATCCGATCTGCCCCGCGGTCGGTGCCGCGTAGGCGATCATCGAACCGATCGACGGCCAGGTGATCCGTCCGGGTCGCGGCCGTGGGATCGACGCGTTCGTATCACCCGTCGGCAGTGCGGTCGTTCCGGTGTGCAGCAGGTAGTGGCAACTATTGTGTTCGTTGCGAAACTGCCGCTCGGCAGTGTGGTGCATTGTACGAACGACCGAGAACATGTTGGTCCGAGCCGCCAGCCTGGGCAGGTACTCGCAGAAATGCACGCTCGGCAGGCCGGTTTGCGTTGTGCCGTACTCGCCGCGGATCAGGTCCGGGGCCTCGGGCTTCGGATCGACCGTCTCATGCTGAGATGGACCTCCGGACTGAAAGATGAACACGACGGATCGAGCGGTTCCCGGCGCATGCTGCGATGCAGGGTTCGCCTGCGATTCAAGTCGTAGCAGATCGGCCAGCCCCATACCGACCAGACTCATGCTGCCGACCTGCAACAGCCGGCGCCGCCCGATTGAAGGGTGGTCCTCGTGTCGGCATCCGAGTCGGTGCATGCTGAGGTTCGCCTTCTAAGAACGGGCTTAATTGAAGTCGTCCATTGTTTCAGGATTGACGAACAGTGCCATAGAAGACCCTGACTTGCCGACCGATCATGCGGCTTCGCCCGTACGGCCCAGGATTTCGAAGTCATGATTTCACAACGAACCTCAGCCAGTCGTAACACTGAAGGTTGCTACCCCGCACCCGAGTCGGAATTCACTGCTAAAACGGTATTGCGGCACTTTCGAGGCCTGACTAATCTGCCCGCCCCTGAGACACATCCCATCTTCGGATCCTCTCCGAACCGAGACCTTTCTTCACGTTCGCCACTCAATCCATTGTTGAGTGCCCTCCCCGCTGTTGCTCATCTTCGACGGATTCCCCGTCACCACAACCCCCCCGCTGAAACTCTGGAGTATCGGGCGCATGGACCCATCACGAGTCATCGGCTGCGCGCTGATTGCCAGTCTGACTGTCGCAATGACTGGATGCGGCATGATGAACGGCCACTCGCGTAACACAATCGGCATGCACCACTTCAAGAAGGGGAACTACGCCGAAGCCGCACGGCACTTCAACATGGCTGCCGTCGACGATCCACAAAATGCGGACTACGTGCAGAATCTCGCGACGGCACACTGGAAACAGGGCAACTCGGAACAGGCGGCGCAGCTCTATCGTCAGGCTCTGAACATCGATCCCATGCACCAGCCAACGTACCACAGCTATGCCCGGTTGCTGAGCGAACAGGGTCGCACACCGGAAGCCGCGTCGATGCTTGCCATGTGGTCGGAGACGCAGCCCTACATCGCCCAGCCACAGGTCGAGCTGGCATGGTTGAACCGCGAAACCGGAAATCACGCTGCCTCCGAGCAGAACCTGCGACAGGCACTGGAGATCGAACCGAACAACGCCACAGCACTCGCCCACCTCGGACAGGTGTACCAGGACCAGGGACGGTCCGGCGAGGCTGTCGCCATGTACCAGCGGTCGCTGTATCAGGACTACTTTCAGCCGCAGGTGAAGAGCCGAATCGCCTCGCTGACCGGTTCGCACAACGTGCGGGCCCGGCCGAGTGTTCAAGCTGGAGCAGCGACCGTTATTGCCAGTCAGCCACTCGGGACACCGGTCGCCGCCGAATGGCCTGCATTTCCCGTAACAACCGCATACGTCACACCGACCTGGCAAACGACGGGCCAGCCCCAGGTCGCTACGAGTGACGCCGATCCGGCGCATCCGGGACCGCAGATTTCTTCCGCGGGACCAGTCGTCGATCCTCATTGAAAGCGAGATTTGTCAGGGCCGGATGAGTGTCCGGTCCACTGTGTGAACTTTTCAAAAACCGTGTTTCCGCTTCCGTGGCCCCCTGCTAGAGTCCCGCCCCCTTGGGGCATTGATCAGGTGATCACAGGGACGTGTTTACTCCAGCTTCAGGACAGACTCATGAGCAGCCTGACCGCAATTTCCCGAAGCAATGCTGATGCTGAGCCCGCGAAAAAGAAGAAGACGGTGAAGCTCAAGGTTGGAACTCCGATTCGCGTTCGCGACGCGGTTGTTTCGCCAGACTTCCCGGACATCTCCTTCGCTGGCTGGACGGGACAGATTGTGGAAGTTTCCGGCCGTAAGGCCCCGTACCGGTATTTCGTCGAATGGGACGAGGCCGTTGTCGCGGCGATTCCACAGTCGTACGTCGACCGCTGTGAAGAGCAGCAGATTTATCACCGGTGGGCCTGCCTGACCGACGCTGACTTCGACGCTGTCGAATAGGTCAGCTTCGATCATCGGACCGATTTTCCTGCAGCTTGCCGCGGCCCGCGCACAAACGTCATCTCCAGAGACCGACCAAAGCCCCGAAAGCTCAGTCTTTCGGGGCTTTGCTTTTTCCATGCGCCGATCAAAGGCAGGCGTCGTGGACCGGGAGTAGATTTGCCACCGATCTCACGCATGTCCATGTCGAGGACACGCGCGGAGTGCAACGTTCCTTGCTGACATCACCGCGAGCCTGAACAATCCGCTGGTATTGTTTCGACCTTTGACGTAGGCGGAGCGGATAACAAATGAGAACGGCCCTCTGGCTGGTGCTGATCGCACTGGTCCTGCTGCATCACGACTTCTGGTTCTGGGACGACCCGACTCTCGTTGCTGGCTGGCTGCCGATCGGCCTGCTGTACCACATCGTGTTGTCGCTGGTGGCATCGGCCTTCTGGTTCTGCGCCGTAAAGTGCGCGTGGCCCGTCTCCGAAGAAGACGCGAAAACTGATGACGGAGGGTCCTCGCTATGACTCCCCTCGTCATCATCATCGCCTACCTGTGCATCCTGCTGGTGCTGGGAGTCAGCTCCAATCGACTGTTTAAAGGCACGAGTGTCGACTACCTGCTGGCGAGTCACTCGATCGGCCCGTTCCTGCTGCTGATGTCCCTGTTCGGGACCACGATGACAGCGTTCTCGCTGGTCGGTTCGACGGGCTATTCCTTCGTGAACGGCATCGGCGTCTACGGCCTGATGGCGTCGTCCAGCGCGCTGCTGCACCCGTTGTGCTTCTACTTTATCGGACTCAAGGTCTGGTCGCTGGGAAGCAGGTACGGATACACGACACAGATCGAATTCTTCCAGGATCGCCTGGAAAGCCGCCGCATCGCCTGGGTGCTGTTCCCGGTTGCCGTGGGTCTGATCGTGCCATACGTGCTGATCGGAATCCTCGGCGGCGGCGGCACGATCCAGGCCGTCACAGGAATTCCCGCCCAATACGGTTCATTGATTATCTGTGGAGTTGTGCTGACTTATGTGTTTGCCGGCGGAATGCGCGGCACGGCCTGGGCCAACGCGTTTCAGACAGTCGTATTCATGGGACTGGGGGTGATCACGTTCGTCGTGCTCGTCAAAGGCATGGGTGGAGAAGACAGCTTCATTGGCAGCCTGCAATCAGCCAGTGCGAGCGTTGATGTGTCAAAGCTTTCGCGAGTCAACATGCCACACAGCAAGTACATCGCATACCTGCTGATCCCGCTGTCGATTGGTATGTTCCCACACATCTTTCAGCACTGGCTGACTGCTCGAAATGCGAACGCTTTCAAGTTGCCGATCATTGCCCATCCCCTGTTCGTGCTGATCGTATGGGCTCCGTGTGTCCTGATTGGAACGTGGGCCGCTGGTGATGCGCAGATTGTTGACCTCATTGCGAACAAGGAGCTGAAGCCGACCGCCATTCTCGGCTTCCTTGTTAATAAACACTCGGGCGAGATTCTGTCGGGGCTGCTCACGGCTGGTGTTCTGGCCGCCATCATGTCGTCGCTCGACAGCCAGTTCCTGTGTCTGGGAACAATGTTCACGAGGGACGTCCTGGGGCGCCGTGCCTCAGCAGACGGAGACGATGGCAACACAGTGTTGATGGCCCGATCATTCGTCGTTGCGATCGTGGCCGTGTGTTACGGACTCAGTCTGATCGCACCGGCAGGAGTGTTCGCACTGGGCATCTGGTGCTTCAGCGGATTCTCAGGTCTGTTCCCGCTGATCGTCGCGGCTTTGTACTGGCGAGGTCTCACCAAAGCGGGCGCTTATGCCGCAGTACTGGTCATGGCGGCTCTGTGGTTCTACATGTTCCAGGACTCGGGATTCGGAGCCAATCCGAAGTACAGCCTCTTCGGTCTGCATCAGGTCGTCGTTCTCGTGGGGGCGACCAGTCTCGCCATGATTCTCGTGTCACTGCTCACTCAGCGACCTTCGCCTGCGACGCTGGAACGTTTCTTCAACACTGACCGCACACCCTGATCATCAACCTGGAGTTGCTCAACATGCGACAAGACCGTTTCCTGCTGCTGACCTGTGCCATCACGCTGCTTGCCACCAGGCAGATCACTGCTGCAGATGCCATCTGGAAGAAGCACGTCGTTCACGAAGGTGAGCACTGCAACACCGCTGTCGGTGGCGATTTCACCGGCGATGGAAAAACGGACATCATCAGTAACAGTGGTGGCAAGACACGACTGTTCGTAGCCCCGAAATGGACTGAGGTCGTCATCGACGCGGGCGTGGGGCACAACTTTATTCACAGCGAATCGTTCGACGTTGATGGAGACGGCGATCTGGACTTTATCGGAGCCCGCTACCAGCCCGGACTGGTTGTCTGGCTGGAGAACCCCGGTAAGTCAGCCACTGCCGGTGCGTGGACGCCGCGTATCGCTGAGCAGGAAGTCAACGGCATACACGGCCTGTTGAAGGGCGATATTGATGGTGATGGCAAACTCGATCTACTGGCCAACAGCGGTCAGCCAGTCGGTCCATTCCCCTATTCCGGTGCCTGGCTGAAAGTCCCGAACAACCCGCGTGCGGCGAAGAGCTGGCACCGATCCATCTTCGCGCGCCAGGACGCTCCGGGCCTGAGCCACTACATGGGCGTCGGCGACGTCAACGGCGACGGTCGAGCTGACATTGCCATGGGAGCCAAAGGCGGTGCACAGGACAAATCCGAAATGGGCGAGTGGTTCGCGTGGTGGGAGGCTCCCAAAGACCCGACGCAGCCGTTCACGAAACACATGCTGCCTGGCACACACCCCGGAGCGACCAACATTCAACAGGCCGACGTCAACGGTGACGGCCGGGTCGACTTCATTGCTTCGCGCGGCCATGGTCACGGAGTCATCTGGTTCGAGCATCCGGCGGACAGTGCTGATGAATGGCCCATCCACGACATCAACCCAGACTTGGAATTCCCGCACTGCCTGCAGGTGGTCGACATGGACGGTGATGGCGACATCGACGCCGCGACCTGCGCCTATGGAAGCCAGATCGCCGCGTGGTTCGAAAACGATGGCAAGGGTCAGTTTAAGACTCACATCGTGGCGAAGGAACAGGCCGCCTACGACATCCGCGCCACCGACATTGATGTCGACGGAGACCTCGACCTGCTGATTGCCGGACAGAAGAGCCAGAACGTCGTGTGGTACGAGAATCCCCGCGTCAGATGACTTTCCTGATGAATTTGTATTCCGTTCTGGCCCTGGCCTGACGCCACGCGTGCCGGTACTTGTCGCGATCCATGTGGTCGTTCTTTCCGGAATTCGGAGATCCAAATGCCGTCGAAAACCAGTGACGATCAGAGTGGTACGCACGGAGTGCCTGGACTCAGTCGGCGGAAGAAGACTGTTTTTCGGATCGCTGCACTCCTGCTGGTATACATGTCTGCCGAGGTAATCGCGTGGGTCGCTGCACACGCACAGGTCACCGATGGTGCCCGAGGCCTGCGGACGAGACTGCTTGCCATCTCATCAAGCGACTTAAACTATGCAGAGGTTGACTCCAAATTCGAGGTCATCCACCCGTATCTCGGGTATGTGATGCACGTCAACAATCCCAACTACAGTATTGAGGGCACGCAGCGATTTTCCGTCACCGATTTCGGTTTTTACGATTCAGCCTCACCGATCCGAACACGCTCGCCTGATAAACTGATCGTCGGAATCACGGGCGGTTCAGTCGCTCACAACTTTTCCGTGTTGTCGAGCGACGAATTCTCGCTGGCTCTGGCAAACCGGTTCCCTGCGCGAGAGATCGAGTTTGTGCGACTGGCGCTGTCTGGATTCAAACAGCCGCAGCAACTGATGTCCCTCAATTATGTTTTGTCGCTTGGTGGGGAATTCGATGTTGTTATCAACATTGACGGCTGGAATGAAATTGCACTTCCAGGACCGGAAAATGTCGCGTCTGACGTCTTCGCCGCATTTCCCCGTTCGTGGCATCTACGTACGGTGACTGGTAATGACACGCAGGCACTTCGCAAGATCGGGTACATTGCTTACTGCCGCGAACAACGTCGTGAACTCGCTGTTCAAGTCACGCCATGGCGCTGGTCGCCGATCGCATTGCTCACGTGGAGTTTTCGGAATTCACTGATCGAGCAACGTACGCTGCAGGGACAGAAGGAACTGCACGGTATGGAGGACCTGCGACATCGGTTCTGTTCCAGCGGGCCATCAGAGACCTTTGAGTCCGACGACGAAATGTATGCGCGTCTGGCGGAAATCTGGGCTGACCGTTCGCTGCAGATGCATCGCCTGTGCGAAGCCAATGAGATTGAGTATTACCATTTTCTTCAGCCATCGCCTGATTATCCTCCCCAGGATGAATCAGATGATTCCGACGAATCGGCAGCCAATGGCTACGCTTTGAGCGTGAGGCGAGCGTATCCGATGCTCCAGGTCCACGGTGAGAGCCTTCAGGATCTGGGCGTTCGATACTTCGACATGACAGACGTTTTCAACAGTTTCGACGGATTTGCGTTCGTCGATAGCATTCATTTCAACAAACTCGCGAACGACCATTTTGCAGAACGGATCGGTGCCCATGTTGTCGCGCACGTGACAGCGACACCAGTTGGACGCAACGGAAAGTAACTCCCGGTTCCCCTCTCGCTCCGAGTCCACTGGAACGTGATGAAACTCGCCATTCATACTGCACTTCGGGCCGGTGTCGTTGTCGGCATTGTCGTGTCGGCCGTCGTCTGGATGTTGCCAGTCGAACTCGCAGTGGATCTGGCAGTCAGTTGGTCAACCGGGTCAACACTTGCAGAATTCGAGCGAGCAGAACGCGCTGAAGCAGTCTGGATGTTGTGCCGCGCGGCAGGTCCATTGCTACTGATTAGCTCGCTTGTCGCCAAGCGTCGCGGCCACGCAATTCTCGCCGCGCAGGAACTGATCAAGGGCTGGCGTGAGGCAACCACAGTGACCGAGTCCATCAAATGCTCCACTCCAGATGCACCTGTCGGAACGAGTCGCTCACTGACGACACTGGTTCGCATGTGCGTGCTGTCGTCGATCGGACTTGCTGTCCTGCATGCCGGGGCCTGCCTGGGAAGACGCATCGAGGACTGGCCCGTCTATCGACTGAATTCGGGGCACACGGTTCTGCCCAACATCAGTCAACAGAATCGAGACGTCATTCACTATTTACAATCGGTGACTCCGTCCGATTGTCGACTGTTCGTGATCATCGATCAGAAGCTCTATTTCCTGAGCTACTACGTATTGCCGCGACGGGTTTTCCATCTTACGCACCCCAACGCCGAATTCAGAATCCCCGCAGGCTACGGCGCTCACACGATACCAACGCTGTTGGAAGTAGACGAGCCAGGTCGCGCAACGCCATGGAGACGGCGCGTTACGCCAGATACTCGGAATCGTCCTGTTTGCCGGGCTGGCCCTGGCGCTAATTGGCCCATGGGCCTGGCACCGAAGTCATCCGCCAGAGTTTGAGGACATGCGTTACCTGGATCGGCTCTCGTGGTCTCGATTGGCGGGCGAGGTCCACACACTGACCTGGTCCATACCGCATGTTGCCTTCCGGATGTTCGTCGAGGCGCCACGGTGGGGAATTCACTGGTGGGTGGCGGTCGCGGCCATCATCACTCGTCCACGTCGGTTGCTGGACCGACCTCAGATGCTGCTGGCCATCGACTTCGTGGGTGCCATAGCGGCCTTTCTGGTCGCGGGCATGCTTGCGCCAATGCCCTATCAGGAGCACCTGGGCAATTCATCTCACCGGTTTCTGATGCAATTAACTCCGGTGTCAATTCTGTTGATCATCGGCCAGTGGGGAATTGCCTCCAAACCGAAGCCAATGGATACAGTGCAGACAGAAATAGATCACCAGAGCTGAGGTGCCCATCAGCCGCGATTCGCGGGTACGCCAGCATTGCCAGGCAAATAGAAAAGCCCCCGCCTGCGAACAGACGGGGGCCTGGGTTTGCATCTCGACTCGCGTCAAACGCGGTGAATCTCGAATCCCTCGCGTGGCGTGCGAGCGAAGAATTCGGCAGCCTCTGAGTCGCCAGTGATCTCTTCCTTCTTCGGATCCCAGTTGATCTTCCGACCAAGACGTGCCGCGATCGCGGTCAGGTGGCAGGTATTCATGGCCTGCACGTGCGAGAACACGTCGGACAACGTCAGACCGCCTTCCTGAATGCAGCGGTAGAAGTTGTTCTTGTGACCTTCCGGCTGCTTGCCTTTGTACAGCCGCGTCTGGTCCTCAATCGTGTACTCGTCCTTGTCCCAGTTCTCTTCGATCGGTGTGCCGGAGATCTTGCCACGGTTGACGAACAGGCGACCCTTGGAGCCCTCGAACAGGATGCCGTTGTCGCCACGGCTGGTGACGTGCATTTCGATTCCGTTCTCGTACTTGCAGATCACATTGAAGTCGTTCGACGTGTTGTAGCTGTCGTCTTTCGTCGCCCAGCCGTTCTCGTAGGGAACCGGGTGCTTGGCGTCGGTGCCGTCAATCGAGACTGGCCCCTGGCCTTCTTCGTGCTGGTTGATTGCCCAGGTCGCGATGTCGACGTGGTGAGCACCCCAGTCGGTGAACTTGCCACCCGAGTACTCGTACCACCAGCGGAACTGATAGTGGCAGCGTTTCTCGCGGTAATCGACCTTCGGGGCCTGGCCAAGCCACATGTTCCAGTCGAGGTGCTCCGGAACATCCGCGACTTCGAACGGTCCACCGGTCGGGCTGCCGTTGATGCCCACGGTGATCTTGCTGATGTCGCCCAGCAGACCCTTCTGCACCATGTTGACCGCCCGCATGAACTTGTTGCGGTCGGATCGCTGCTGAGTCCCGATCAGAAACGCCTGCTTGTTGTACTTCTTCGCGGCGTTGCGGATGAGCTGATTCTCTTCGAGTGTCAGCGTCAGCGGCTTCTGACAGAACACGTGCTTGCCGGCTTCCAGAGCTTCAATCGCAATCTTGATATGCCAGTGATCCGGCGTCACCACGCTGACGACCTCGATGTCCTCGCGTTCCAGTACTTTGCGGTAGTCGCCGTAGACATCGGCCTTGCCCTTGCCGATCTGATCGTGATTCTTCGCGCGATTGGCATGATTTGAATCGACATCGCACACCGCAATGACGTTGCCGAATCCGGCGTGTCCGCGAGCGTCTCCGGTACCCATGCTGCCGACGCCGATACAACCGATATTCGGGCGATCGTTGGCTGAGTAATTCGCGAATGCCGGCTGGCTCCACGCAAAGTACGGAGTGGCCGTGGCGGCAGCCGCCAGAGCGGACGTGCTCTTCAGGAAGTCGCGACGTGAGGTCTGATGCTGAGTCATGAAGTTTTCCCGTTACTGAGGGGGATGGCAGAGAACCAGCCAGGTTGGGCCAGTCGGATCGGTCGGAAACGACGGTCGAAGCAGACCAGGATACTGCGTCCGCGCCCGGTCTTCCAGGCAACGTGTCCCGCCACCCACCTCATTACCAAAGACCTCGCTCTCAGTATTCGCCTGGAAAACGTCGGAAGGCCAACTACGACGGTGCGGACGCGATGACTCCCGATGGCCTGATCAGCACCAACGTCGAATCATTCCGTGGTGGATACTCATTGAACCTGGGTCTGGGTGTGGCCGCGCTGTTGGGCGACGGGCACCTGTTGAACGCCGAGTTCGTGCCGACGCTCTATCAGGACCTCGACGGCATTCAGCTTGAAACCGACTGGTCATTCAATCGTGAGCTGGTCCCGAGGAATCTGATCTGGTTCCATGCCTGACGATGCTCCCGCAGCATGCAATCCTGCGGTAACCTGTGGTCTTCAGCACCAGCCACAGAGCGGGGAGATTCATGTCTGGCGAGAACCCTCACGGCGTCTGCATCGCCGCGTTGCGGACGACGTTCGGTGAGCGAGTCACGACGGATGTCGAGATTCGCAACGAGCATGCGAAGGACTCGGCCCATCACCAGCCGCAGCGACCAGATGCGGTTGTCTTTCCGCAGTCCAACGAAGAAACCGCCGCGTGCGTGCGGACCTGTGCCGAACACGGCTGCCCGATCATACCGTTCGGAACGGGCACGGCTGTTGAGGGCGGAGTCGTCGCGACGCGTGGCGGTGTGACCGTCGATGTGCGACGCATGAACCAGATCCTGCGAGTCAGTGTGCCGGACATGGACGTGTCGGTTCAGGCGGGCGTGACTCGTTTACAACTCAATCAGCATCTCGCCCAGGAACACACGGGTCTGCACTTTCCCGTCGATCCCGGTGCCGATGCTTCACTGGCCGGAATGGCGGCAACACGAGCTTCGGGGACGGCCGCCGTACGGTACGGCACGATGCGGGAAAACGTGATGGGGCTGACCGCCGTCCTGGCCGATGGGCGGATCATTCAAACCGGTGGCCGGGCCAGGAAGTCGTCCGCCGGCTATGACCTGACACATCTGTTTGTGGGCTCCGAGGGCACACTGGGGATCATCACGGAAGTCACGCTGAAACTTGCACCCATCCCCGAAGCAGTGTCCGCGGCCGTTTGTGCATTCGACTCGATCGATGCCGCTGTCGGAGCAGCGATCGACGTTCTTTCCGCGGCGATTCCGGTAGCCCGACTTGAATTGCTGGATGAAATCCAGATGGACGCCATCAACCGGTATTCGGGACTGACCTACGAAACCACGCCGACTCTGTTCTTCGAATTTCACGGCAGTGATGCCGGCGTCACCGAACACGCCGAGCGGACGCGTGCGATTCTGGAACGGCACGGCGTCCGCAACTTTCAATGGGCCAGCGGTGAAGGCGAACGCGATCGTCTCTGGGAAGCCCGATACAACAGCTACTACTCCATAATTGCATTGCGGGATGGAGCGATCGGCTACGTCACGGATGTATGCGTCCCGATCAGTCAGCTCGCCGAGTGTATCCGGCTTGCGAAAGACGACATTCGCGACTGCCCGATTCCCGCACCGCTGTTCGGACATGTTGGCGACGGAAATTTTCATGTGGTCTTCCCGATCATGCCTGGTGACGAGTCCGAGCTGAAACTGGTTCAGGGCCTCAGCCACAGAATCACTGAACACGCACTCGCACTGGGCGGCACCTGCACGGGCGAGCACGGAATTGGAATCGGAAAAATACAGGCTCTACGCGACGAACACGGTGCCGGAGTTGATGTCATGCGCGCGATTAAGACGGCTCTGGACCCGCAGAATCTGATGAATCCCGGGAAGCTGTTCGGGTAACTGGAGTCTCTCAGCGACACCCGCTATGTTCGCGCTGACACATTTTCTTACATCAGGACAGAGGAGGGTCCCGGATGGCCACGACGCCCGACACGACCAACACAATGAGCCCGGCCGAGCTAAAGAATCAAATCCGAAAGCAGGCGCACGAGAACCGCCGCAACCAGGCCGACAAAGACGATTTGAGCGTATTGATCGTCGAGAAATTCATGCAGTCGTCCGAGTTTCAACGGGCGGAAACCGTCATGTTTTACGTCGACGTCCGGGCGGAAGTCCGTACGCGACATGCACTTCCAGCAGCCCTCGAATCCGGCAAGACAATCATCGTGCCGTGGTGCAACGCTGACGGTGAACTGGAGCTGTTCCGTCTGGAATCGATGAACGAGCTGGAAATCGGGATGTACAGCATCCTCGAGCCAAAGCAGGAGTTGCGTCAGCTTCCCGAGAAAAACGTCCTGCCCCAGGACCTCGATCTGATCATGGTCCCCGGTGTCGCGTTCGACAGTCGCGGTGGCCGGACCGGACATGGCAAGGGTTACTACGACAAGCTGCTGGAACACGCGCATCCCGACTGCCCGCTGATCGCTCTGGCGTTCGAGTGCCAGATGTTTCCGGAAATCCCGATGCAGGAACACGACATCTTCATGGACCGGGTCATCACCGAATCGGCGATCTACGACGGGGCGGGACGCGAAACCACCTGACCTGAAGGCCGCAGTCAAACCGATGCGACGTAGAGTTATTGATGATTGTCGATTGATGATTAGCGATTGGCGAAGTGTCGGGACTGGTCATCACCTGGAATGGTCACAGTCTCCCCCAAGTGGCTTTCACTTCAAAAATCAACACTCATAAATCGACAATCATCAATCAAATCTAGTCTCGACGATTCTGCGACGACATGTTGGTCGAAATCGGGTTTGCAGGGCCTAATGTCGCTTTTCGGCAGGTGTGGACCACCCAATGACCCCGTCCCAGATCCTGGAGCACCGATTCGGGCACACGTCATTCCGTGGTCCGCAGGCGGCCGTCATTGATCGCGTGATGGATGGCGGACACGCGGTTGTGATCATGCCGACCGGGGGCGGCAAGTCGCTGTGCTATCAGATTCCCGCGCTGGTGCATGCCGCTCATGCCAGTCCCGGCGAGTCTCCACTAACGCTCGTACTCTCGCCATTGATCGCACTGATGAAGGATCAAGTCGATGCTCTGCGGGCGAAAGGAATCGAAGCGGCGTTCATCAACTCGTCACTGTCACGCCAGGAACGCGAAAGCCGTTACCGACAGGTATCAAAGGGCCGGTTCTCCCTGCTGTACGTAACACCCGAGCGGTTCCGGAAACCGGAGTTCATCGACGTACTGGCAAAGCGCGATATCCGATTGCTGGCCGTTGACGAAGCACATTGCATCAGTGAATGGGGACACGACTTCCGGCCGGACTACACGCGCCTGCGGGAGTTTCGCGGAATCGTCAACAACCCCACGACGATCGCTCTGACAGCCACTGCGACCCCGGACGTGCAGACCGACATCGTGCGTCAACTGGGATTGGCGCCGGACGACGTCGAGATGTTTCATGAGGGAATCGACCGACCGAATCTGTCGCTGTCGGTCGACGAGGTCTGGGGCGACGAAGAGAAAGTCGATCGGATGATCGACATTTTCCGGAAGTACGAAAACAGCTCGGGCAGCGGAATCGTCTACTTCACGTTGATTCGAACATTGGACGCGTTCAGCGAAAAACTGCGGCAGCGAGGCGTTCCCCACTATTGCTATCACGGCAAGCTGGAACGCCGACAGCGGCGGCGGATTCAGTCGAACTTCATGGAGAATTCCGGTTCCCTTGTGCTGGCAACTCCCGCGTTCGGCATGGGGATCGACAAAGAGGACATTCGATTCGTCGTTCACGCCGAAATCCCGGGCTCGATGGAATCCTGGTATCAGGAGATCGGACGAGCTGGCCGCGATGGAGAGCCGTCGGATTGTGTACTGCTCTACGAAGAGAGCGACCTGACGACGCAAATGGAGTTCATGCGCTGGAGCAACCCGGATTCGCAGTTCTACGAACGCGTCTACGACTTGCTCGCTCACGAATCCGAGCAGGTGCAGGCGTTCGGCCTGGAATGGATGCGAGAACGACTGCATGCCAGGCAGAAACACGATCATCGGCTGGAAACGGTGTTACAGATGCTCGATCGGCACGCCGTCGTCGAAGGTGAGTGGGAACCGATGTCTCTGGAAGTGATCAGTGAATTGCCGCCACAATTGATGGATCAGGACCGTCTGGATGAAAAGCTGAAGCGCGACCAGCAGAAGCTGTACGCACTGGTGCAGTTCGTCCGTCACGAAGGCGACCGCAAGGCCTTCATACACGAGTACTTCGGATTGCCGTACACGCCCGAAGTATGATCAGTCACGCCTGTCATCCGGATACGAGGAGGGAACGCGATGCCGAATCAGAATGCGAGAGTGTCCGCTGTTGTCGTCGCACTCGTGTGTGTGGCAGCAGCATGTCATGCAGACGACGAACCACCGCGATACACAGTCCATCGCGCAGTCGGATGGAGATAGGCGTGCAAAACGGACCCACTTCGGCGTCGAAATCGGACCCACCTTGTGAGTGTTGGACCACGCGGATTGGCGTGGTCTCAGGCTGGCCGTCGCTCAGGACTGGCTGCCGGGGTTCTG
>CAUZFZ010000113.1:0-35676 GCA_963579025.1 Planctomycetota bacterium
AGTCGCCGAGATCGAGTACTTCGAGATTCTTCAGTCCCGACAGATGGCGGAGCTGTTCGGGCTTGATGCCTGTCTCGCTGAGATCGAGTTTTCTTAAGCCGCGCATTCGCCCGACCTGTTTGAGCAGTGTGTCGACAATCGGCATATCTGCGAGAGACAGCGTTGTGAGCCCGGGCAGCTTCTTAAGCCATGCGGTGAGCGCTTCCGGAGTAGGTTCGATCGGCTCCTGCGGCAGAGCCCCCGCATCTGCATCCGGGTTGAGGTCCGGTATCTTCAGCCATGACTGGTCCATCGCCGACTTGTCGGCATACACCATTGTGAACGGCACGTAAGTGATTTCGTCCAGCGTCCCGTCCCGTTCCGTTCAGCATCCTGCAGTTGCTTCAGGTCATAGATCTCACCCAGCGGGAAGTGGTCGGGATACGCGAGCTGCCAGTCGTTGACGGACGTGAGGACGTTAACCCGCCAGAACACGACAGCTATTCCGCAAATCATGACTGCCATCAGCAGCATGGACCGCCGGCACCAGGGGGCGAGCAGAAGTCTGGCGCGTGTTGCAGGAGTCATGCGATTCCCCGAGAGGCGTTAGCGACGCTTCTTCGTCAAAACTTGTTGCAGTTGAGTCAAGTTTCGTTCCCGGGCATAAAGAAACACTAATTGACGCTGATTTTCGCTAATCCGCGCGCGACAGCCGTCACGCGAATCATTAGCGTCAATTAGTGCGAATTAGTGTTCCTTGCTTCCGTCGTCCGCTCTCGGTCTGAGGCACTACACCGCGGTGCCATCGTGCAGCTCCAGAAAGATGTCTTCGAGGTTGAGGTCCTCAACAAACACGTCCGCCTTCCATTGCGACCGCATGCTGGCGATGACCGGCTCATCGACATCAGGCAGTGCGAGCACCGCGTCACAGCCATCGACTTGAGTCCGCAGCGCTCCGGGCCATGAGAACGACGGCGGGAACTCGCTGGCCGCATGCAGCCGGACCCGTTTCATGCGTCGCTGCAGATTCTCCAGCCGGTCCCAGAGCACAATGCGGCCGTCTTCTATGTAGGCGATGTGCGTCGCGACCAGTTCCAGGTCCGACATGATGTGCGTCGAGAACAGCACCGTCGGGTCATCCGAGACGGGATCGAGGATCGTGTTCACGAACTCGCGCCGCGCCGCCGGGTCCATGGCCGCGGCCGGTTCGTCGAGGATCAGCAGGTCGGGACGGTGGCCCAGCGCAACGGTCAGACCGAGTTTCTGCAATTCGCCGCCGGAGAGGGTGCTGACGCAGGCGTCCGGTCTCAGTGACCAGCGATCAATCAGCTCGTCAACGAGCTTTTCGTCCCAGGTCTCATAGAACTCGCCGATGTAAGCGGTCGTGTCTTTGACCCGCATCCAGGGATACAGCTTCACTTCCTGCGGCACGTATCCGAGCTTCGCCTTCGACCTGGCAGACAGATCCCACGAGTCCTCGCCAAACAGTTGCACGCTGCCGGAGTCAATCCTCTGCAGTCCGAGCAGGCATTTGATCAGCGTGGATTTTCCGGCACCGTTGGCGCCCAGCAGACCAACGACCGAACCGGGTTCAACCTGCAGGTCGAGGCCGTTCAGGACATCGTGGTCTTTAAACGTTTTGTGAACGGACTGAGCTTCGATGATGGGGTTCGTGAGATGTTTCCACGATAGAAGGGCGAGCCGGAGGGCGTCAGCCTGATGGTGTTCGGCACGAATCATGCTGCCCTGAAAGGCAACGCTGTGAAGCATTTTATTAGCCGCTTTGGCGCTAGCCACGGTTCTTGCACTATCTCGTGGGAACCGTGGCTAGCGCCAAAACGGCTCATTTCACTGTGCGTTATCAGGGAAAATGCTTCACAGCGTTGCCTTTCAGGGCTCGAGATTTCCTCGCTCTCGCCTACCTGTTTGGTTGTGGCCGAATGCCACCCTCAGGCTTCGCAAGTAAGTAGCGTCTCCTTTCAGACGATCGGCGCTGCAACTCTTTCCTGTGTTCCGATCGCCTCTTCCAGATGTTCCCGCAGTCGCTCAAGACCGTCGTCTTTCAACTGGTAATCCACTCCGAACCGCACTGGCCAGACCCGTTGCTGCGACCGTAGTGCCACGTTGACGCGCGTTGAGAGATACCCGCCCGTTGACGCGCAGTGCTCCTTTTCGTTCCATGTCAGCGAGTGAAATGCGGTGTACGGAATCGGTGTGGGGTGCCATGGCCATTGGATCACCAGGCCCCGCTCGCGGAATTCGATCGGACTGCCGCTGAAGCGCAGCATGAACGTGCATGTGGCCAGCGTCGCTGCGATATGCACCAGCATCCCGTAAACACCGACGAGCGGCACTCCGAACGTCTCCATGATCTTGATCTCGAGCAGCACAACGGGCACGGCAAACATGAGGGGCAACAGGAACCATTCGAGCAACGGGCGGCGCTGCGCATACACCATGGCTCCGAGCGGGTGATCGCTGACGTACTCGGGCGGACTTGCCGTGACGAGCTGCTGCAGGAACGAGTACAGCACGACAACGTTTTCGTCTGTCAGGGGCAGACACAGGAACGGCCGGCTGTCCGCGTTGCGGAAGACGCACAGCTGACCCTTGTCTTTGGTCACACTGCTGATGTCGCCGAGTAAGACCTGCACGGAACGAACGCCGCGTTCGTTCGAGAGTGAGTGCCGGTCGAGCGTCCAGCCGTGAACCGAGATCCGCTCGCCACGGTCCAACTGCGTGCGCCAGCGTCGAGCCAGGTTTGCCTGGAGCCGATCCGTGAACGGATCAAGCGGGTCCGCTTCCCCGCAGGGGAACACATGCCGGAACTCGTGCAGTCCCTCGCCCTGCGGACTGTCGACACGCAGTTTCACGATCGACGTGTAACTCTCTGGCTTGCCGCGGACTGTGGCGCGGTAGACATGCGCGTGACTGAATCCGATGACGTCTTCGTCAGTCAACTCCTGAACGGTTCCAGTGGCCTCGGTCACGCGAAAACCACCCGGGAGGACCACGATCGGAGCCTCGTCTGAGTCTGACCTAAGCCGGTTTCTCGCCGTCTGCTGCTGGAACTCGAAGCGGCTCCGACACCATGAGACGACAACCCATGCCAGACTGCCGATGCCCAGCAGGACTGCATAGACAGCAGTCCCGGCGACATACGTGTTGAGCCATGGTGACATTCTCGGGAGCACGAGATATGTGGTCGCGCCGGCACTCAGAAGTGCTGCAGAGACGATGCCGCCAATACATTGAACGCGGCGGGATTTCGCAACAGGCAGCAACTGACAAAGCCAGAAGCAGGCACCGCCGATGAACATCGTCAGCAGAAAGGCGAGTCCGCCGAGGTCGGGTGGTGGTGGTGCAGGATGAGGCACCGGTTCAATGACCCACAGCCGGCTGTAGTCGAGTCCCGGCGACTCTGCGATCAGATCCGAGTGGCGCGAGCCGATCAGCTTCGGGACGTCATTCTGCGGGTAGCAACAACGCGCGACGAATTCACCGGACGCCAGCTCGTCGTAGTAGTTTTCGTGGATCTGGAGAATCAGCGTGACGTCGTTGAGCGACTCGGGCAGGGGACCGGTTTCCGGGACGAGCGGCACGTACCAGCTTCGCGGTCCGTTCGGAATGAACAGTTTCTTTAACTCTCCGCTCAGACTGTATCCGCTGATTCGGAAGCGTGTCCGAATCCTGGCCGCTCCGTCCTGCAGTTCCTGGGCGGTGACGTCCACAGGTTCGGAATTCCCGATGAAAAGCGACTCGCTGAATGCCACGAACATCGAGCACAGCCACAACAGACCGAGGTAGAACGCTGGACCCTGGATGCGCTTGAGATTCATGGTGCTGTCACCTGTGCGATCTCGTTCCCATGCTCTGCGTGGGAACGAGAGAGGTTTCGTTGTCATCGAAAGTGTCGCTGTCCAATGACGCATCGGGTTAGTTTGTGGGGGCGTGCTGACAGAGCCGCATTCGTTTGCCGTGAATCCGTGGTCTGAAGAATGCGGCCAGTCACGCCGCTGTCCGGGCAAATCTGTCAGGAATCGCCAGACCAGTCGTTTCCTTACGCGACGTCACCGTCAGACCCGTGGAATCGGAGCCTCATGTCTCCACGCAGACTTGCGGTGCGCCCGGCAGTACGTCGTGACATGTATGACAGACGCCTGTCGTCCGATCGGTGTCCGTTTCGCGACAAACACCTCGGACCCGTTCACCAGCAAGATCCGGCGAACGAATTTCCGGGAACCGGGCGGAGGCTGCCCCTGTTTGCCGACGGGACGAATTCCGGGGGCAGAATGAATGAGTGAATGGCCGCGACCACTGACGTATTCGTTCGCTTCAATCACATGCAGTCGCGGCGGACGCCGGTTGATGAAGACCTTTGTTGAGTGAGTTCACGGAGTGCTGTTCCTGCTGTGTGCTAGAGCAACCCGCCTTTGTTGGAGATTCCCATGTCTGAAGCACGTGAGCAGGCACTGCTCGAAGAAATCGAAGCACTGCGTGGCGAGAACGCAACACTTGCGGGATCCGCTTCGAAATCGTTCGGGACTCGTGTGATCAAGGCGCTGGCGAAGGTCTTCGTCGGCATTGCTGTGGCACTGGGACTTTTCGTCGTGGCGATTGTGGCTGAGCAACCGGCGGACATCCCGCCCTCAAGGCCGGTACGTATGGTCCCGATGGCGCTCGTGGAACTCGAACCCGGAATGATCATTCGAGAGGGCGACGTCGGTCTCGGGCCGTATCCGGCCGACCTGCTGGTCGGAGACATCCTGCTGGCTGAAGAAGTGATTGTTGGAAGGCTGGTGACCGAGCCGATCCAGCTGACCGACCTGTTTCACGCGAGCAAGCTCGGCCGGGTTCCGGACGCTCCGCCGACTGACGATTGAGGACCTGCTTCAGAGAGCGGAGTGATGCATGCCAACGCCACCAGGACAGGTTCCACAAAATAATCGGACATCGGTTAAGGCAACTGGTTATTTGTTCCAGGGCTCTGCCCTGGAACGCACTGATCGTGAGGCTCCGCCTCACAACACTGAGTCAGCGACCTGTCCCCACGGACGTGAGGCAGAGCCTCCAACACATGGCGTTCCAGGGCGGAGCCCTGGAACGAGGCGCGTCGGGGCAACGGAACGGAATCACTGCCAGTTGGTGCAGACGTCGATCAGGCAGTCCTGCCTGGCATACGCCCGCGCACTCGAGTAGCGCCAGTGCAGCGGGTCGTCAACATACCCCCGACGTAGCGGGTTGTTGTGCGTGTACTCGATTTTCTGCCACAGCATGTCCGTGGTCTCAATGACCTGCGGGTGGCTTCCTTCCTGCCACAACTGGTGCTGTTGATCCGTACGATGCCGCAGCTTGAAGTACTCCAGTTCCTGCAACAGCGTCCGGTACTGCTTCCGCTGCAGTTCTTTCAGAATCGATGTGGCGGTGAACGACTTGAACTCCTTCACGCGCTTTCCAAGCTGCGGACCGACGGCAATCCAATGGATGTGGTTCTCCATGATGACGAACGCAAGGATCCGGATTTCGCGTTCTCTCTGCAGGAATCGCCAACTGTCAAGGATTACATCCGCAAAGCACGGGTGCGAGAACACCGGCAGCCACGCGACGACGGTGGATGTCATGAAGTGCGGCTGACAATCATCCCCGAAGCGATACCGCGTGCGTGACATCATGGCTCTCCGAGCGGTGTTGCAGGCACACTCGTTCCAGGGCTCTGCCCTGGAACGCACTGTCCGCGAGGCTCTGCCTCACGATAGCTCCGGACCGTCCAATTGTCAGGTACGCGAGGCTGAGCCTCGGGAGCATGGCGTTCCAGGGCGGAGCCCTGGAACGAGGATGCGAGGTCGCGCAAAAGCAAACCGCCGCCCTGAAGGACGGCGGTTCGCCGATCACGTGTCGTTCACTTCTGGTTCCGAGTCCGTTTCCAGAGCCGGCCCGAAGCAGCTGTTAAGCCAGTTGAAAGTCGCCCATCGCGTCCTTCAGCCGGTGTCGAGCCGTGTGCAATCGCCGCTTGATCGTGCCGATCGGGCTCCGGAACGAATCCGCCATCTCGGCCAGAGACTGACCGTTGATGTAGAACGCGATCAACGTGTCCCGATCCAGCTCCTTCAGCGTCCGCAGACCACCCCAGACCTGTTCGGCCCGCTCGGTCTTCAGGACACCGTCCAACGGCGAGTTTGTATCCGCTCGCACGCTGTCGAAAGTCGTCGATTCGACCGTTGACTCTTTTGGTCGTCGGACGATTCGGTTGATCGACATCCGCACGGCGATCTGTCGCAGCCAGCCGGGAAACCGTTCCGGCTCCCGCAACTGAGACAGCTTCCGCATTGCCCGGATGAAGATCTCCTGAGTCAGCTCGCGGGCGTCTGAGGCATCCCGCAGCCGTCGCAGCACAACGCTGTATACAGTCGGCTCGAACGCGACGACCAGTTCGCCAAAGGCTTCCCGGTCGCCAGTCTGGGCCAATCGAACCAGTGCGATCATTCGTGTGTCTTCCATCTTCGCTTCCTCTTTATCTGTACCGCGGCGCGCGGTTGTTGGTTTGTGTGCGCCGCGGTCGGTTGGTTTCTGGTAGCCGGGTGACTCGTGATTTGAACTTGAGACTTCAAATCGGGAATTCGAGTCGCCTGGCAGAATTCCGGGGACCGACAGATGGCCGCGTTCGTCTGCGATCAACGTCCGTTGCAACGGGTGTCTGTTTTGCGAATTGTCAGGTTGCAGCCTGACGCACAGAACAGACGGCGATGCAGTGGAGATCGCAGGCGAAACGGCCGGGGTGACCAGCAGCGGCGGAACTCAGCAGGATCAGAAGACACGGAAAACCACAAGGGTTTACCCGAGCAACTGGCTGCAGCGCTTTGCCTTGCTGACCTGATTTCCGACGTTGATCTGAGTTCTCAAATCGCCGTCGGGGAATTCACCGCAGCTCAGGAGTGAGCTATGGCGAACGGCCGCGCTAAGCATCTCGCCGCAGGCATCGCTGTCGCGGGTTCCGCCTGCCAATGGCTTCTAAACCATGATGGCTGCGGCAACCCTTGACTCGATGATCCTTGCGGCAATAGCGCGGACATCAGTCCCAGGCACCGTTTCATCGCGCGGCATTTACAGGCGGCGCGATACAGGCGCTGCACACGATGCGCTACGCAACCGGCAACGACGCCACCAGCCAGAATGCCATCGACTGTAATGTCGAGGATGATCGGGAGGTTCGTGTTGTTGATTGTTACGTTTCGCATCGGAGCACCTTCTTGCGGGTTCTTCCCGCGTCTGAAAGAAAATGGTTCGAGCCGCGACGTGCTTTATCCGCGACTCCGGTTCTGACGGACCGTATATCCATTCCATTCGTCAGAACCGTTCCCCCCTCTTGAGTGCAACCGCCCCGAACTCTTCCGGGAATCAGGCTGTCTCAGTCCTGCGAGGGAAAAGTGGTGCGACCGACACAGCGGTCACTGAGAGCATTGTGGCCTGCAGATGAAACAGACTGCAACCTCTCCTTGCCCGTCTGACCGGATCAGTAGCGGCAAGGTTCGCGGTTGTTCCGCATTTTTCGAAGAATCCAAGAATTCCACCGGCTGCCCGCGCGGGGAATTGCAACTCCTGCCACGTCCGACACGCACCACTTCCCACCTTTCCGTTATTGTTTCTCAGATGAGCTGGAAGTCTCTGGTCGCTCAGCGACTTGCCGTGCCTCTGGCGTCGGCTCATCGTGCGGTTCGAGTTGAGTTCATTGGGTTCGTTCAGGAACGGCATCATGCCCATATCCCGCTTCATCCCGAATCAAACTCCGTGCGGGCAGACACGCCGCCAGTTTCTGTGGCAGGCCGGCGCTGGTTTTGCCTCGTTGCCGCTGGTGGATCTGCTGTCGCGCGACGGCGCCTTCGCCGGCGAACTGGCTGCGAAAGATCAGCACTTTCCGGCCAAAGCAAAGCACTGCGTGTTCCTGTTTATGAACGGAGGACCAAGCCAGGTCGATACGTTCGATCCCAAGCCGCTCCTCACTAAATTCAATGGCAAATCCTACAGCGGCGACGTCGTCGAAGTCGGCTCAAACGGCCGCGCTGTCGGTTACCTCGCACAGACGACATTCAAGTTCGACAAACACGGAGAAAGCGGGCTGCCGATCAGCAGCGTGTACCCGCACCTGAGCGAACACGCGGACGACTTGTGCGTCATCCGTTCGATGCACTCGGACACGGCCGCTCATGCGTCGGGCTGCATTCAGATGAATACGGGTAACGTGATTATTGGCAAGCCGAGCATGGGTTCGTGGCTCAACTACGGACTGGGTTCCGAGAACGAGGACCTGCCCAGCTACGTCGTAATGACCGATCCGCGGGGTGGCCCGATCGGCAGTGCCTCGAACTGGTCAGCCGGATTCATGCCGGCGGCTTATCAGGGAACAATGTTTCGCAGCGAAGGACCGCCCTTGCTGAATCTGGCCACACCAGCGGGCACGACCGAAGCCACGCAACGTCGAGGCCTCGACCTGCTCAAACAACTCAACGGCGAGAACGTGAAGAAGCGTGGGGTTACGGGACCCGTCGACAGCGAGTTACTGGCGCGCATCGAGTCGTACGAACTGGCCTGGCGCATGCAGACGGCGGCAGCCGACGCCGTCGACGTGGACAAGGAAAACGCTCAGACGCGAGCCATGTACGGACTCGATGAAAAAGTCACGTCGGACTTTGGCCGCAAGTGTCTGATCACGCGACGTCTGATCGAGCGAGGCGTTCGCTTCATCCAGCTCTACTCGGGTGGTGGTCACATCGAAGACACCTGGGACGGGCACACAGACTGCATCTCGAATCACAGACTGCACGGAGCAGAAACCGACCAGCCCATTGCGGCGCTGATCAGCGACCTGAAACGGACAGGACTGTGGGACGAAACGCTGCTGATCTGGGGCGGAGAATTCGGTCGCACGCCAACCAGTGAGGGTGTCGGCAAGCCAGGGCGCGATCACGACTGGCATGGATACAGCATGTGGCTGGCAGGAGCTGGTGTGAAAGGTGGCCAGGCAGTCGGAGCGACGGACGAACTGGGCTTTGCCGCGGTCGAAAATCGAGTCCACGTCAGCGACCTGCACGCGACCGTCCTGCACCTGATGGGGCTGGATCACCACAAACTGTCCTACTTCCATCAGGGACTCGACCAGACCCTGACCGGTGTGACACGTGAATCGCGGGTCGTTTCAGACGTCCTCAGTTGAAGCGACAGCGGGATTCGCGTTGTGTGCATTGCGACAACTGTCCGTCGAATCACTTTGAGGAACGTCACGATGTATCGACGAGCCACCGCCACCCTGCTGCTTCTCGGAATCCTGATCCAGAGTGGCCACGCGTGTCTGTGGGACTCCGACACGATCGAAATGGAGCGTTCGAAGTTTCCGTCTGTGCTGGAGCTGATCGTCGGAAAGTTCCTGCGACACTCCAAACCGTTCTATGAGTGGCGAATCGAGGACCGCACGGCACGCCTGGAAAACGCGTCCGACTACGAACAGCCTGCGCTGTACGACGATCTGGCTGTGGCATACGAAAAGACGGGTCAGACGCAGAAGGCGATTGAGTTGACACTGGAACTCGAAGAACGCGTCCCCGGTCGCTATGAGACCGCAGCCAACCTGGGCACGTTCTACATCCATTCCGGTCAGTTCGAAGAAGGACTGAAGCACATCGAACGGGCTCTGGAAATCAATCCCGATGCCCATTTCGGCCGCGAGAGATATCAGAAGCTGCTGGTCGAGTACGTGCGATCCAAGCAACCGGAAGGCGAGTCAGTTCCCCTGCCGCTCGAGCCGGACCTTGGGAGTAACTACCCGGCTGGCTTCGCAGCATTCGTCCTGAGTGCGCGGGACATCGACTACAAGAACGGTGCGAATGCGCGTCACGTTGCCGACGAGTTGCAACGTGCGCAGCAAGGCACGCTCGGAATGATGCGTTTCGGTGACCACAAGTCGCCGATACTGCTTGAAGCGCTTGCCGATCTTCTGGTCGCTTCAATTGATGTTGAAAAGGATGCCAAACAGCTTGCCACACGTGCGTTGTTGCGGGCTTCCGAAGCTGTCGATGGAGAGGCGCGTCGCGCGTACCGTTCAAAAGCCGGTCAGTACCTGTCGATGCAATTACGCCCGCCGGAACAGGCCGAGCAAAAGTATGATCAAATGCTGCTGGCGGACGTCGAAGCGCACCTCGCCAGGGAAGTTAAAGACGCAGACGTGTGGTTCGCCCAGGTCGCGGCGAATGAAAGTCGCTGGATTGCTGAGGGAGCCAACCCGGACCAGGAATTCCGTTCAACTTACCACTCGGCGCCAAAATCCCCGTCACAGGTCCTCGGACGCACTCGACCCCGAAGCGTGTCATGGATGGATTTTGCGGTGATAGCGATTGCATCCACAGGCCTGGTGCTGGCTGGAGTTATTCTCGTTTTGAAGCGGCTGAAAGTGCAGGGTTGATTGCTCATCATGCCAGACGAGCACCGCCCGTTGACCTCACAACTGCCGTATCTCACAACGACGCCCGGCGTTGGCGGGAAGATCAAACAGTCGCCCGAAGACTTCTTTGTGGAAGAGCTGCCGGCGTATGAACTGTCCGGCGAAGGCGAGTGGCTGTTTCTGCTGATTGAGAAGAGAGATTTGTCGACTCCTGCGCTCGTCGATCACATTTCCGATGTCCTCGGAATCCCGCGAGACCAGATCGGCACGGCCGGTCGCAAGGACGGTTTTGCAGTCACAAGGCAGTTCGTTTGTGTGCCGGCCCGCGCGTTCGAGTCCGCGGATCAGATCGAAACCGATCGCCTCACCGTGCTGGAACAGCGTCGTCATGGGAACAAATTGCGTACCGGTCACCTGCGAGGCAATCGGTTCCGCATTCAGCTCAGAAACGTGTCGATCAACGCAGCCGGGCAGACGGATGCGATCGTGTCGGAACTGAAACTGGTTGGCTTCCCCAACTGGTTCGGCGATCAGCGGTTCGGGGCGCGCGACGACTCGGATGACCTCGGGCTGCGACTGCTGCGTGGGGAACGAACGCGGCGACTCCGCAAGGACGGTCTGCGATTCGCCCTCTCGGCCGCTCAATCACGGCTGTTTAATTACTGGGGTGCCGCGCGCATTCGTGACGGCCTGTCGCACCGCGTTCTGTCTGGAGACGTTATGCAGGTTGCCGCCTCAGGCGGACCGTTCGTCGTGCAGGATGTGCCGACGGAACAGGCTCGATTTGATGACAGAGAGACAATGCTGACCGGCCCGATCTTCGGTCCGAAGATGAAGCAACCCGACAGTGAGGCCGCCGAACGTGAGCAGCTCGTCCTGAACGACTTCGATCTTACGCCCGAGTCATTCGAACTGTTTCGTCGGCTGACCATGGGAACTCGTCGACCGCTGCTTGCCTTTGTCGATGACCTCGAGGCAACGCCGACCGCCGACGGACTGCAACTCTGTTTTTCGCTTCCTTCGGGTACCTATGCCACGAGTCTCCTGCGCGAAATCTGCAAGGACGGATGAGTTGACGACGATCGATCTAAAACTGAAGCTCGCCACTACCGTCACTCCGTGTGGTTCTACAGTGATCCCGCTATCATTTGCCCCGCGTTTTTACGCCCACCCCTGATGGCGACTTGTCGACCGGCTCCTGCGACAGTTCTATCTGAGCAACTCTCCTGCTCGGTGCTGAACGTTTTTTGGACCACTCTTCGACATCGCCAGCAAACCTTTCCCGCCGCTGTGTGGCCGCAGGTCACTTAGCCCCTCTCCCTGGAGAACAGTTATGCGCGCTATTTACTGCGTTTTGTCGGTTGCGGTCGTCTTTGCATTGGCGTGGACGCTGTCGGCTCAGGATTCCGAGAAAAAACTGGCCGCTCCGGCTGAATCGCCTTTGAAGACAGTCGAGCAAAAAGTCGGCTACGCCATCGGTCAGAACATCTCGGCCAGCCTGAAGCGGCAGAAGCTGGATGTGGACATCGCTGCACTTGCTCGCGGGATTGCCGATGGAATGGCGGGACGTGAGTCATTGTTGAGCGACAAAGAACGGGACGATGCGTTTGCCGCGATGGAACAGAAGCAGGCCTTGCGGACTCAGGAAAAATCTCGACTGAATCTGGAAGCTGGTCGAAAATTCCTCGCCGTGAACGGTAAGAAAAAGGGCATCAAGACGACGGAAAGCGGCCTGCAGTACGAAGTGTTGAGGGAAGGCAAGGGCGCTACGCCGAAGCCGACCGACACCGTGGAGACGCACTATAAGGGTCGACTTCTGGACGGAACGGTCTTCGATGGCTCGTACGAAGGCGACGAACCGACAAAGGATGATGACACAGTCAGCTTCGGCGTGACTCAGGTCATCAAAGGCTGGACGGAAGCCCTGCAGCTCATGAGAGTCGGCGACAAGCTGCGACTCTACATCCCGTCGGAACTTGCGTACGCCGCACGCGGCGCTGGCGAAGACATCGGGCCAAACTCCGTGCTCGTTTTTGATATCGAGCTGATCGGTATCAAATAAGTCTCACTGTCGGTCATGACAATGGATCCCGTCCGATGAGAACATCGGGCGGGACCACCGGCAGGCAAAGCGGATCAATCGGCAGCGATTGAAAACTCGGCCACGACACGGCGATGGTCGGATCGCAGCGACGACTCGCACCAGCAGCGGTGCCACGTGACTCCCGAGTTGCCCCAGATCTGGTCGAGTGAAAGTACCGGCAGAATGACCGGCCAGGTTTCGCGGTACCCGGTGCCCGACGATTCGAATGCGTTTGCCAGGTCGTCTCGCAGCAGGTCGACATGTACGGAATCGAGCGGTGTGTTGAAGTCGCCGACCACCAGCGATGGCAGGTCCGCGCTCCTTGCCGCAATGCTGGCGAGTCTCGCGAATGCCGGTCGCCGGAACATCAGGGGGGATGATTTGATGTCCGCAATCAGCAACCGCAGCCGTTGTTCCCCCGTATCCAGAACGAGGACTCGGTAGCGGCATTCCCCCGGGACCTGCCCCTTCTCGATGATCTCCACCTCGACGGGTTGCGTGCCGTTTCGAACGAGCAGCGTCATGCCCGCGCCGAGACACGTCGCCGAGTAGCCGGGGAGCGCGGTGTTCCAGAATCCGGAGTCCTGTCCCTGCCTGGTCGCTTCGACCAGGGCGACGATACCGGGATCAACAGCGGCGATTTCCCTGGCTATCGCGTCGTACCCGAGATTTCCTCGACACACGTTCCAGAACAGCAGCCGAGTCGACTCGGCTTCGCGTCCGGTATTCCATCCAAATACGTTGCATGCCCAGGCGATCGCCTGAATTGCCATGACGGCGCCGGCAAGTAGCGTCAGACGCCAGCGTCCAGACCGCCTCACCCGACGGATGCACCACCAGCCTGCGACAAGCAACAGCGGTACTGGCAACGCGTAAAACACGGGCCCTGTCACCGGACTGGCATCTCGAATGGACCATCTCACGGCTGTTCCAACCAGCCAGATCACACCGGCAACCCAGGCCACACAGTCTTTCCCGCGTCCGCCTGTTCCCGCCGGTGGTCTCTCTGCAATATTTGTCTGATTCAACGACATAACGAGATCTCAGCTACTGGAACGGCTGCTCAATGACCTGGCACCAATGTGCATAAAGCAGGCACAGTCCGGCATGCGATTCGGCAGCTCCGTAATTTATGATATCGTAACCTTCTTGTATTACATGAGTTACAACAACATGTTGTGACCGGTCGGAAACATGGTACGTCGATTGCATTCGCGTTGACTACGTCGACTTGGAGGGGTAGCTGGGACACGCCTGTGTTGGGTTAGTCTCGGACGAGCGCCTACGCCTCCGGTCGACTTTTTTTATGCGCCGACCTCGCATCTCTCCCACTCTTCCGCGTCGGATCAGTCTTCGGAATCCGCTCACGTGGAACAACCCGGACAGCCGATACATCCGGAAGAGACACGGTCCAGCCCTGTGGCGCGCCTGCTTTCGTACGACGGACCCCGCAGGCCCGCTCTGGAAAACTCCCTGGAAGGAGACGCAAGGATGCGCAAGTTTGTATGGCTCACGGGAGCGATCGGGCTGGTCGGATTGGCGATCAGTGCGGGTACCGCTCAGGAAACCTCGTTGCCCATGCCCTCGTCATACCGGGCGGCAATCGGGCAGACTCAAAATCAGGCAACACCGACCCCGTCCCAGTTGGAAGCTGCTCGCCAGTCGCGGCTGCAGACACCTCGTCGAGGCGGGCTGAGCCTGCTGAGAGGGACACGTCCGGCACCACCGCGGCCGAGCAGCGCGACAACCGCTCAAGCGGCCGAGTTGCAGCGGTATCAGCGTCAACGTTCGGCCACGCAAGGTCAGGCCGCGGCATCGCGCGTCACAGCGGCTCAACCGAGTGCTCGACCGCAGACTCCCGCAATCAGCGGACAGCAGCGAGAGTCCATCACCGGGTTAAAGAATTACCGCCAGTTGCTGTTTGCCAACGGCAACCCGGCGGCAACGCCAGCACCCGCTCCGCAATACACGGGGCAGCCATCCGCGGTGCCGTCGGCTGCCAGACCACTGAATCCCGCGGCGTCTCCTCGCCCGATTTCCGCCGTCCTCGCGACACCGCCAGCGACGAGCGGCAATGCGACAACGGCGCGATCGTTTCCGGCTGGGTCCGCGACGATGTTCGTGCCGCAGCCGTCTGCATCGACGACCGGCGTGATTCTACCCGCTTCGGCGGCTCAATCGGGTCAGCCTGTTTCGGAAGTCGTCCCGGCCACCTTTGCTCAGAGTCCCGGTGCGATCCAGCCAATTCAGCAACTCAGCGGAGCAACCGAAGCTCCTGCGTTGCCCGAATTCGGGGCGGCCCCTGCTTCGGACAACGATCCGATTCTGCCCGGGGCCTCGGGTTTGAACCAGCCGATCGCGACGCCTCAGTTCGGCGCCGCTCCGGGAATTCGATCGTCGCTGCCAGCAAACGAATTTCGTGAGCCATCAGCATCGACACGGCAGAGTGCTTTGACGTCGACGAATTACTCGAGCCTGACTCCACGTGTTCAGGTGCAGTGGAAGAAACACGGTGACATCAACGTCGGACAGCCATGCGAAGTTGAGCTGATCGTGTCGAACGAAGGTGAAGCTCAGGCTGGTCAAATCGCGGTGGATGTCTGGTTTCCCGCGACCGTTCGCCTGACAAAAACGGTGCCCGAGCCGGCCAGTGCGACCGAAGTCGTTACCTGGAATTTCGATCGTCTGGACGCTGGCGAACGGCGCAGCATCATGATCATGCTGGTTCCGTCCAAGCGTGGTGAGATTACGGCAAACGCCAATGTTCGTTTCACGACGGCCGCAACGAAGACGTTTGCAGTCGACGAGCCCATGCTGAGTCTGACCATGCAGGGACCCGAAAAGGTCCTGCTGGGTGAGCCGGCTTCTCAGATCGTCACCATCTCGAATCCCGGTTCCGGTGTTGCCCAGAACGTCATTGTCGAGGTGCAGTTGCCGGAGGGATTACAGCACCCCAAGGGTGGCAAACTGAAAATGGAACTCGGTTCGCTGTCGGCGGGTGAGAGTCGCAGTGTGCGGCTGACACTGACGGCACGGGCCGGCGGCCAGCAGGCTGTCCGGGTCATCGCCAGCGCGGGCACGGGTCTGGAGAGAGTCGCGGAATCTCAGGTTCTGGTTCTCGCTCCAAGCCTCCAGCTTGTGATGAATGGACCATCAGTGCGATACGTCGGTCGTGACGCGCGTTACACGCTGACCGCGACTAACGACGGACTGGCCGTCACCAACAACGTCCGGGCCATGTACCTGGTTCCGGAAGGCTTTGAATTCGTGTACGCGGGTCGCGGCGGAAAGTACGACCCGAAAACACGCACCGTCAGTTGGTTTGTTGGCAGCGTCGCACCTGGCGACAAAGTCGAAATGCATCTGAAGTTGAAGCCGGTTCAACTGGGTGACTTCACACATGTGGCTCGCGTTCTGTCCGAGCACGGAGCCAGTGCGGAAGCTCAGGCAGCGACGAGTATTCAGGGCACAGCATCGCTGATGCTGGAAGTGGCCGACCTCGACGACCCTGTCGAAATCGGTCGTGACACCGCGTACGAGATTCGTGTCCGGAACGACGGTTCGAAAGAAGCTCAGAACGTGGGACTGTCCATCGAATTGCCGGTCGGAATCGAAATGCTGAATATCCAGGGCCCGACGCAGCACATCGCTGAGAGCGGCCTGATCGTCTTCAAGTCCATCCCCAGTCTGCCGTCCGGGAAAACTGCAACGTTCCGGATTCAGATCAAGGGAACTGAGGAAGGCAATCAGCGGATTCGCGCCCGGCTGACCAGCGACTCCATTCAGGAACCGCTGACCGTCGAAGAGCTGACACGGTTCTACGCGGACTGAACGTCAGCAGCAGCGTCTTCCAGAACGTAATGAAAAGCCTGTCCGGTTCGTCCGGGCAGGCTTTTTGCGTTGACTCAGAATCGCGTCACAAAGTGTCACTTGCGAAGCAGCTTCTGGAACCTGCTGAACGTTCTGGTATTGGCGATGTCATCTTTCTGCAGACCGGCGCGGCGCGCCTGGCAGATTCCGTTTTCCATTTCCGCAAAACCATGCACGCTGTGAGCGTCTGTGCTGATGACGATCGGGATGCCGTGGTCTTTCGCGGCGGCGGCGTGGATTTCGTCCAGGTCCAGGCGGCTGCGGTGCGCGTTGATTTCCATCATCACGCCCTGATCGGCCGCAGCCTTAAAAACATCGCCATAACTGATGTCGGCTCCCGGTCGCCGGCTGATGATCCGGCCGCTGGGGTGACCGATGACGGACACGTGCGGGTTCTCAATGGCGGCGAGCAGACGCTTGTTGATCTGCTCGCGCGGCTGCTTCAGTCCGTAATGGAGTACAGCAATCACCCAGTCGGCTTCCGCGAGCACGTCGTCCGGCAAATCCATGGTGGCGTCTTCCAGAATGTCGCACTCGATGCCGCACAGAATCTCAATTCCTGAGACCTTTCCACGAACCTTGTCGATCGCCTTCCAGTGAGCACGCAATCGGTCTGCATCGAGTCCGTTGGCCATCGTGACTCGCTTCGAGTGATCGGTAATCGCGATGTACTGCAGTCCGCGAGCCTTCGCCGCCTCAGCCATTTCCTGAATCGATGCATTGCCATCGGTTGCCGTCGTGTGCATATGCAGATCACCGCGCATGTCGGCCAGCTCGACGAGTGTCGGTAGTCGGCCCTGTTCGGCCAATTCAAACTCGCCGCGATTTTCACGCAGTTCGGGCGGAACCCACGGCAGGCCGACAGCCTCGTAAACCTCTTCTTCGGTGCGTCCGCAGACATACTCTCCGTCACGCGTCACTGCGTACTCATTCACACTCAAACCAAGGTCGAGCGCCCGGCGTCGCACGACAATGTTGTGCTCTTTCGAACCGGTGAAGTACTGCATGGCCGCGCCGTACGATTCATCCGGCACCACGCGCAGGTCCATTTCGAGCTTTGTCTGACTATCAAACACCGGACTCAGCCGGACACGCATTTTCGTCGAGCCGGAAGCAAGCACCTTCTCGACCAGCGGGTGCTCGGACAGTGTCTTCATGGCCTCTTCAGAATCCGTCGATGTTGCCAGGACGTCGAGGTCCCCGATCGTCTCTCGCGACCGGCGAAAACTGCCGGCGACACTGCATTGCGTGACGGAGTCCAACGCTCTCAACGATTGAAGTATCTCGTCAACGAGAGGGCGAGCGTCTGCGAGGTACACGCGATTCCCCGCCTGCTCCACCTGTTCGAGACCTTCCAGGATGGTGGTCGCAGTTTTCTTGCCAAAGCCTTTCAGCTTCGCGACATCACCGTCCTCGGCGGCGGCCTTCAATGCGTCCAGCGTCTGCACACCTAGTTCGTTAAACAGGGCCGCGACCTTCTTCGGACCAATTCCCGGAATCCGCAGCATCTTGACGACGCCCGGCGGAACCTTCTCACGAGCATCTTCGAGCTGGGGTAACTCACCCGTTTCGACAATCACGACGATTTTGTTCGCCAGTTCTTTTCCGATCCCGGGAATCTCAGTCAGACCGGATGCCCCATTCGCAGCAAGGTCCGCGATCGATTCAGTCAGACCTTCAATCGTGCGTGACGCATTGCGGTAAGCCCGCAACCGAAAAGCGTTCGCGCCCTGAATCTCCAGCAGGTCGGCGAGTTCATCGAACAGACGGGCAATTTCGGAATTCTGCATCGCGAGGCGCCTTGGGCGGGGCGTGAATCGGCCATTAACAGTGGCCGAAGGTCGCGGCAGGATTGCCAGATGGCTCAATCTTTGCTCGATCCGATCCAGACGACATCACGACCAAATCGGGCGACCGACTGGAACGATATCGGGCGCGCTGATGGCCGGCAACAAATCACGACTCGTCCGCTCTCACCTGACCTGGGACCGATCCAGAATGAAGTGTCGTCATTCACGCTGCGAAAGTTGCGCCACTTTCGCGGTCAGACAGGCGCCCCGGACGTTCATGAATCTGTCAGTTCGAAAAACGGCAGTAGCCCGATGCGCCAGCGAGGAACGCAGAAATCTGCAGATTCCCTCGCTGACGCTACGGGCTAATGTGAGTTCTTCAACAAAGCCTGAACCAGCCTGGTGGATCAAGAGGAGACCTGACACTGCTGACACGTCATCACCACCACCAGGCGGACTCCGACATCAATCAGACGGATTTGGCCAGCTCTGCTTCTGCAATTTCTTCGTCCTTCTTTTGACGTTCCACACGCACCAGCCATTGGCTGCCGAAGAACATCAGCGCAAGGAATCCAACGACGAACATGGACGCAACAAAAGCACTCATGAGTCAACTCCTTAGGTTTTTGAGGTCAAATCATGCGGCTCACGCCACTGAAGACGGCAAAACTACTAGCTCACGTGGGGAGGTATGCCTCGCGATTTTGCGGTTCGCCCTGTGGTGAAGAACCTTTGGACTGCTCAGTTGCTACACACGATCCAATCTGCGTGACCGAACAGCGCAAGCCTGGCCCAGATTCACGAGCGGAGTCGGCATTCCGCCAACGCTGCGGCCAGCCACGCTGACTTCCCACCGTTCGGCGCGGGTCTCCCGACCCCGCCGCCACCTTGACCGCAGGTCTCCCGCTTCGATGAGTTAATCGTCAGTTGTCCAGTCGGACGGCGAGACCTACGGTCAGATGTCTGGCGGGGTCGGAGACCCGCGCCGAACTGGCGACACGCGTTATTCCACTGGATACGGCAGGAGCAACTCCGCAGCCGACGCGGATCGCGAGCCCGGCAGCGGGGGGTTGTCGACCGGGCGGAATGTGAAGACCACCGAGCACTTCGTCTCGGTCGTGTGGTTGCGCGACGCTGAGTGCAGTGTCCGGGCATGGAAGAACAGCACGTCTCCGGCATTCAGTTCGACGGGCACGGCTGTGCTGATCAACTCACAGTTCTCCGGCAGGTCGTCCCGCAGAAAAACCTCTTCATTGAAGCGTGATCGGTCGAGTGACATGCCGTGCGAACCAGGAATGACCCACAGTCCACCGTTCTCGGGATGCTCAGGCCCCAACGCCAGCCACAGGCTGATCAGTTCCTGACGCTCGAACGACCAGTAGCGAATGTCCTGATGCCAGCCAGTGTCGCTGCTGTGTTCCGGCTGCTTGGTCATCACGCAGTTGTGGTGCGTGAGCGGCATGGCCAACTGCGGACCCAGCAGTTGCTGCAGCCGACGAATCAGGGCCGGTCGGCAGACCCAATCGGTGAATACCATGTCCCGAGCATGTGCCTGCTTCAGTCTGCGAACTGTGCGGCCGCCTCGTGAATTGAGTGACGGTGGCGCGCCGGGGTAATTCAGGTCGGCCTCAAGTTCAAGGGGAGGAACTTCGCGCTCCAGGTGCTCCCGAGTCACATCCCGCATGCGGGTCAATATGTCCGCATCCGTGAAGTCACGAAGCACGATGAAGCCCTGCCGTTCAAACTCGTCGAGTTCAACGGGCGTGAGTCGGTCGGTCACAGGCGTTTCGAGCAGAGAGGAAGCCGTGGTCATTGATGTCAGTGCGTTCCAGAGGTTGTGGACTTCCGCAGCGGCTACCACAGAGTGTATCCGCCATCAATCACGATCGCCGCTCCGGTGACGTATCGAGCTGCATCGCTGGCAAGATAGACCGACAGTGGTCCGAGGTCCTCGGGCTGACCGAAATCGCCCATCGGGATCTGCGATTTGAACGACTCGATCACGTCCGGGTGATCTTCCGCCCAGCGGACATTAGGTTCGGTCATAAATCCGCCTGGGCAGATGGCATTCACCGTGACTCCTCGGGGAGCCCAGTCGGTCGCCGTGGCCCGGGTAAACTGAATGACTGCGGCCTTTGACGTCTCATAACTGCGACCGCCAATGCCTCGGTTGGCGACCATGCCGGAAATCGAGGCCACATTGATGACGCGGCCACCATTGCCAGCTGCGAGCATGGCACCGCCGATCAGTTTTGTGCATAGAAACGTGCTGTTGAGATTCAGATCCATAATCTGCTGCCAGGTCTCCAGAGGCATCTCCTCTGTCGGGATGTTGACCCGGCGACCGCCGACGTTGTTCACCAGAATGTCGATGGGACCGTGCTCGTCCAGAGCGAGTCGACAGGCGCGTTCGCAATCGGCCAGATCACCGATGTCAGCTTGAATTGGCACGGCTTCGCGGCCGAGTTGACGAATGTCAGACGCCGTCTGTTCCAGACTGGCCACATCTCGTCCCGTGAGGATGACGTCCGCTCCGGCATCAGCGATCGCCAGAGCCATCTCACGTCCCAGACCACGACTGCCTCCGGTGATGAAAAGCCGACGACCGTCGAGACGAAATCGATCGAGAACACTCATGGTGGTAAGAGTCCAGGGCTAAGGGACAAGAGGCAGAAACGGACGACTATTCAGTGCTGTGTCAAACCAGCTCATTAGGGTAGCCGAATTCGCCAGAATTTGGTCTCCCCGGGGCCGGCCAAAGTCTTGCGACTTCGGCTAACGGCACAGGCGGGACTTTCGGCCGCGTTCAGCTAATAATCCTGCTGAATTGCGTGAGGCCACCTTCCATCCCCGGAGCCCGTCGATGACTCGCCTGATCTCCACTGTTTTGATTGCAGTCAGTGTCATGACCGCCCCGACGCTGACGCGTGCGGCCGGGCCGGCATATTTCCGAGCTGATTCAGGTGTTGCATCTGATGGTGCTGCCTTGCCACACGATCTGTCCGGCACTCCGCGTTGGAAGAAATCGCTCGATCCGGGTCAGTCCACTCCATGCGTCTTCGGTGATTCGATCTATGTGACCACATTCGATGCCGAATCCAGCGAACTCGCGACTGTTGCACTGGATCGATCAACTGGCGATGTCCGCTGGAAGCAGATTGCCCCGACCAAAGAAATCGAAACCCATCACCCGACAGGCAGTCCGGCGGTGTCATCCGTCGCGTGCGATGGAAAGCGTGTCTTTTCCTTCTTCGGTAGTTTCGGCCTGTTGTGCTACAGCCTGGACGGCAAACTCCTGTGGTCAAAGCCGATGGGACCATTTCAGGACGAATTCGGTGCGAGCAGCTCACCGGTGTTGATTGACGGCAAAGTCATTCTGAATCAGGACCACGACGTCAACAATTTCATCATGGCCGTTGACGCGGCTGATGGGAAAACCGTCTGGCGGACCCCGCGTGAAGGCACTCGCAGCTACTCCACACCAGTCATCTGGAACGTCGACGGCAAGCCACAGATCGTCGTTGCCGGCTCTCTTCGTCTGACAGCATACAATCCGCAGGATGGGTCGCCGATCTGGTGGGTCGACGGGCTGTCGCGCATTGTCGATACGACTCCGGCGATCGAGGGCGACATGTTGTTTGCGGCGACGTGGACACCCGGCGGCGATCAGACGAAACGCATCGCAATGGGCGCGTTTGCCGACGCGCTGGAACAGTTCGACAAAAATGGCGATAAGCAGGTGGGAAAGGACGAACTCACTCCGGGAGCGGTCCTGACCCGGTTCTTCCGTATCGACTTGAACCAGAATCAGAAGCTCGACGAGAAAGAGTGGAACGGTCACGCACGTGTCTTTGATCTCGCTCAGAATGTGGCCATGGCCGTTAAAGCCGGCGGACGCGGTGACGTGACGAAAACGCATGTCAAGTGGCTGCAGCGACGATACCTGCCGACGGTCCCAAGTCCGCTCGCCTTTCAGGGCGTCGTGTACATGGTCAAGAGCGGTGGAATCCTCACATCCCTCGACGCGAAGTCCGGTGAGTTGCTGCACCAGGGACGACTGGAAGGACGCGGCAATTACTATGCATCACCCGTCGCGGGCGACGGCGTCCTGTATTCCGCGAGCGAGGGTGGAGTGGTCACCGTCGTGAAGGCCGGTGGAGAGCTGGAAGTCGTCTCATCGCACGACTTCGGTGAACGCATCATGGCGACACCCGTCGCGGTTGATGGCCAACTGTTTGTACGGACGGATAATGCCATTTACTGCTTTGAGCGGTAGTTGAGCGTCATGATTTCCAGGGTAGGTATGACCCCGGTCGGCTTCTTTAATCTGCCGCCGGCTCTTAGGCCGGTGGCAATCCGGCGTCGGCGGGCAGTCCGCTAAAAAACTCGCAGGCCGGCAACAAGGAGCGATAGCGACGATGTTCCGGCAGGCTAGTTCACGGAGATTACTGACTTGCCGGAACTGCGCCTTGCTTGTTCCGGGCTACCGGTTCGGGCACCGGCCTTAGATTCTTCAGTCGGCAGTCATGCGCGCCGTGCGCGCGCATCGTAGGATGGGCACTCCTGCCCGTCCGTCATTCCGGGACGGGCAAGAGTGCCCATCCTACTTTTGGTTGCGGCTACGCCGCTTCGGGACAATTCTTTAGTAGCCGGTGGCAATCCGGCGTCGACCGTAGCGAGCGACAGTGGGGAAAGTACACGCAAGTCGCAACTGTCAAAAAAGAAACGCCAGAGCACGGAAGTTCCGTACTCTGGCGATCGGTGGTTACCGGTTCTCAATCAATGTCTGGTGCTCGGTCGTCTTACACCAAACTGGACTGCACGATTTGTGACCGGAAGTTACGGAGCCTGCAGGCGAGGAGCGGCGATTGTCAGTCCGCCACCCGTGATCGAGGCACCCAGGTCGACGTTCAGCCCTCCAAGTCCGATCGCGTTCCCACTCAGGATGTCCAGAATCACGGTCGCGGAGGAGCCGGTTGTCGCCTCAGCCGCACTGTTCTCTGTGACCGCAGTCACGACCAGCTCGGCGACTCCGTCACTGTTGTTATCGATCGAGCTGACCTCAATCGGAAGTGTCACGCCTGCACCAAACGGGGTGAACTGCGGAACCACGGTTGCCGGCAGCAGCCCACGTTCGATGATGCCGTCGGAGTTGTCATCGAAGATGCGAGCTTCCGAACCGCTACTGAGTGGGGCTCCCACAAGGAGTTCCAGGTCGCCGTCCGAGTCCGTATCACCGGCCGACACCGTGACGCCGTCCCGATGAGTTCGGTCGAACGCGAAGAAGCTGTCAACTACAGCCGCGTCCGGGCCATTGAAGACCTTGACGTGTGGACCACCTGAGTTGGCGGCACCGGTAATGATGTCGGCCACACCGTCCCCGGTGATGTCGCCGGCTGCCACGGTCACTCCACCGGCATAGGCCAGGTCGTAGGCGTAGAAGCTATGCAACACTGACGGGAAGAACTGAGTCGAACCGCTGAAGACCTTGACGTGCGGCCCGGCTCCGAAATCGGCACCGGTAATGATGTCATCGAACCCGTCATTGTCGACGTCACCCACAGCAACGTGGACACCACCGGTAAACGACAGGTCGTAGGCGTAGAAACTCTGCAGCAGGCTTCCGTCTGTACCACTGAAGACTTTGACGTGTGGTCCGGCACCCGGGCCTGCCGCGGCGACGATATCCGTGATGCCATCACCGTTGACGTCACCGATCGCCGTCCGAACGCCGCCTGTGTGTATGGCGCCCTCGGTGTTCGTGAACGAGTCGATCGTTTCGAGCGTCGCCCCGGTCGTCGGATCGATGACCTGCAGGTTCGGAAGGTTACCCTCAGAAACACCCGCCAGGACCTGTCGCGTAAACGCATCCAGATTCGTGAATTCAATCTGCGTTACACCATTCTCAGCGACGATCGTGCCGTTGGCCTCGTCCACCGACCCGGCTGCCTGGAACATCAGGCGATCGCCCGGCGTGCCAGTATCCGAACCACCGTCGACGACGATCGGCATGACGATTGTCGGCACGATGTCGAAGAAGTCGTCACCGTCGCCGCCAGTCAACTCGATCTCCTCCACGTCAGTCGACCGCAATCCGTCGACCTGGATGTCGTCGTCGCCACCCAGTCCGTTGACTTCCAGACGTTCAACTTCGTCGATGTCCAGTTCAAACGCTCCCAGCCCGGCTCCCTGATTCGGCCGAGAAATACTCACGCGGTCCGTGAAGTCATCCGGGCCTGGGTTAACGACATCACTGATTCGACCGATGGTCAGTTCATCGCCCAGGCCGTCATTGGCGTTGACTCTCTGCGTGTCAAAGCCGGAACCGCCTCTGACCGGTTCCGTCGCGTCACCGTTGTTCCAGATAAACAGGTCGTCGCCGTCTTCACCCAGCAGAGTGTCAAGACTTCCACCACCCGTCAGCGTGTCATCTCCCGAACCGCCATCAAGCAGATCGGACATGCTTCCGCCCGTCAGTGAGTCGTCTCCGCCCTCACCATTGAGCGTCACAGGTTCGTTGGCCAGGTTAGCGTCCAGCGTGTCGTTGCCGTCGCCACCATTGATCACAGTCGTGTCCAGCGAAGTGCCGCTGACGTCGTTTGTGAAGGTGACCGTATCATTCATGGCACCAGCGTTGACTTCCAGATTCTCAACAGTGTCGACGTCCAGCGTGAACACACCGGGAGTCGTCCGAGTGATGTCCAGCCGTGTGCCGGCACCGGCGCCGTCGGCGTCACTGATGTTGAGGTTGTCTGCAGCTCCATCGAGGTTCACCTGCAGCGAGTCGTTGTCGGCGTTGCCGTCGATCATGTCGCTGCCGTCCGTGTTGTTCCAGATGAAGAAATCGTCACCGTCACCACCAGACATGGTGTCCGGCCCACCGTTACCGTCGATGGTGTCGTTGCCGCCACCACCATTGAGCACGTTGGCATTGCCATCGCCAGTGAGTGTGTCAGCGGCCGAGCCACCCGTCGCATTTTCAATATTGCTGACCGAGCCAGTAATACTGGTGGCCGTTCCCGCTTCCAGATCGACGTTCACGGCACTGGTAAAGGCTGAGTAGTCCAGCAGGTCGGTGTCGGCACCGCCATCAACGTTGCCCTGGATGATCCCACCTTCCTGGAAGATGATCTCATCGTCTCCGGCACTGCCGTCGACATTGCCACTCAAGTCCCCGGCAGCACTGATCGTGATGTCATCAGCTCCGGCACCACCGTCGAGGCTGCCGATGCCCGTGAATCCACCGGTGATGTTGTCCGCCGTACCTGAATCGTTGCCCGTGACGTTCAGCACATTGTCTGCACTGTTTTCGGTCAGCGAGTTCGACCCCGCTCCACCATCTAGAATTCCGGATAGCGAAGCACCGTCCGCAAACACGAAGTCGTCAGCCTCGGAACCACCAGTGACGTTGCCGATGCTGGTGAAGGAAGCCACTCCGGTTGCGTCACCTGCGTCAACTCCGGCCGAGTTACCGGCATCCGGGGCCGTGATGTTGGTAGCGTTGTCGAAGTTGTCCAGGTTCAAACTGTCCGTCCCGGCTCCACCGTCGATCGATCCAGTGTTTCGTCCACCGTTAAGAGTAAAGGTGTCTTCACCACCCAGACCTTGCAGGATCGAGAAGTCGGTGAATGCAGCACCGGCAACAGTTCCGTCGTCCTCTCCAGTAATATCAAACGTGTCTGCACCGGACGTTGCCTGCAGAATGTCATTGGTGGCATCGCCCGTGAACGATTCAATGCTGGTGAAGCCAGCCACGCTGGTGGACGACTGACCCTCAAGATCGACCGTTTCCGCGGCAGTCAGGTTAGAGACGTTCAACGTGTCGTTGTCGGCTCCACCGTCGATGTTGCCGGTCACATTGGCGCCCAGTCCGCCGTCGTTCAGCACGAACTCGTCCGTGCCGCCGTCACCGTTGAGCTGAGCATTCGCGAGATCACTCACGCCGCTCAGATCGTTGACCGTAACCGTGTCGTTTCCATCACCACCGTCGATGTTCAGGTTCTCAACAGTTCCAACGTCCAGGCTGAACGGTCCGAAGTTGTCCCGGCTGACAGTGAAACGCGTTCCGCTGCCACTGACGGCCAGGTTATCGTCCAGAGTCGAACCGTTAACGTCCAGACTGTCCGTCTCGGTTCCACCGTTGATCATGTCGCTGTTGTCGCCCTGATTCCAGACGAACGAGTCGTTTCCGGCGTCACCGTTCAGGACGTCATCGCCCGGGTTGCCGTCAATGCTGTCGTTGCCGGCTCCACCATTGATCAGGTCAACTCCACTTGAGCCGGTCAGCAGGTCGTTGTCGGCGTCACCGTTGATTTCCAGACCCATGCTGGAGTTCGTGGCGTCGACAACGTCGTCGCCGGCTCCACCACTCACCGTAATGTTCACAGCCGAGTTGGTGATGTTGACCGTATCAACTCCGCCGTCACCGTTGATGGTCAGGTTGGTCAGCGAACCGTTAGTCGAGGAAATCTCGCTGACTGTGACTGAATCATCGTTTGATCCAGTTCCACCGTCAGCGTTAATCGTCTGCGATTCGACTTCGGTAATTTCCAGAGTGAAGTCAGCACCGCGGGAGATTTCGAAGTCGAACGCTCCCGAAGCACTCGGATCAACCGTCAGAGCGTCCGTGCCTGCCACGTTACCGTTGAGGATTGAAGTATCCGTGCCCACTCCACCGAAGATGTCGTCGGACGCGTCGGTGTTGTTCCAGACGAAAGTATCATTACCGTCGTCACCCTGCAGCAGGTCATCGCCACCGTCGCCGGTGATCGAGTCGTTGTCGGCTCCACCGGAAATCGTGTCAGCGGCATCACTGCCGCGGATCGTGTCGTCACCGGTTTCACCCAGCACACTGACGGCTGTGCTGGCATCGGCACGGGCGTCGAATTCGTCAGCTCCGCCACCCAGGCGGTACATCGCCGAGGTCAACGCCTGAGTCAGGCCGCTGAGGTCACCGACGGTCACGATGTCGTCGTTCCCATTCGCGTCGATGTCCAGGTTCTCGATTCCGTCCGCGTCGACGTTGAACGTGTTGACATTCGTCCGTGCGACTCTCAGCTGGCCGGCATTCTCTTCGGTGATGGACAGTTCGTCCGTCGAACCCTGAATATCGAAGATCAGAGTGTCATCACCCGCTCCACCATCCACGTCGTCTGAAGCGTCGGTATTCCGCCACATGAAGGTGTCGTCACCGTTACCACCAATAAGACTGTCGTCGCCGCCGCTGCCTTCGATCGAGTCGTCCTGGTCACCACCGTCAAGGGTGTCGACCGCGGCACCACCAACCAGTGTGTCGTTACCGGCTTCGCCCAGAACACTGGCCGCTGTCGGTGTGACACTGTTGTCTTGACCGGCATCGAACGTATCCGCTCCGCTGCCCAGACTGACATCGAAATCGGTCAGAGCGGTCGTCAGAGCGGCCAGATCACTAACCGTTACCGTATCCGCACCGGCTGCTGTGTTGAGTTCGAGTTCCTCAACCGTCCCGATGTCGAGCGTAAACGGACCAGCCGTCGTGCGAGCGACCGCCAGCCGAGTGCCGGCTTCACTCACGGTGACATTGTCGTCCGCGATATCCAGGTTCACTTCCTGACGGTCCGTTCCGCCGTCACCTTCGACTGTGTCAGAGGCGTCGCCGTTGTTCCAGATGAACAGGTCGTCGTTATCGCCACCATTGAGCACATCGCTGCCACCGCCACCGGTGATTGTGTCGTTGCCGGCACCACCAGAGATCGTATCAACAGCATCACTGCCGATGATCGCGTCAGTGCCCGTTCCACCATCCACACTCAGCGATGTACTGGCGTCCGCACTGGCGTCGAATGTGTCATTTCCGTCACCGAGTGCGAAGGTCGCGGATGCCAGCGGCGTTGAGAGGCTCTGCAGCTCATCAACAACCAGGTTGTCGTCCAGGTCATCGGCGTCGATGTCAAGGCTCTCGACTCCGCCACTGCTGACCAGGAACGGATTCGCATTCGTCCGTTCGACTTCCAGCCGCCCGGCATTCGCTCGGACAGTAATGTCGTCCTGAGTCCCTGTGATGTTGAATTCCTGCATGTCATTGTCGGCTCCACCTTCCACCACGTCGGAGGCATCGCCGTTAGCCCACACGAACAGGTCGTCGCCAGCATCACCATTCAGGATATCATCGCCGCCGCTACCCGTGATCGTGTCAAATCCGGACCCACCAGAGATCGTGTCGACCGCCGCACCACCAGTGACCGAGTCATTGTCGTCACCACCCAGAACGCTGGCCGCTGTCGCGTCCGTAGGACTGTTGTCCGCGGACGCGTTAAAGATGTCGTTCCCGGCACCCAGATCGACGTCGAAGTCACTCAGGTCCGTCGTCAAACCACTCAGGTCCTGGACGGTCACCTGGTCAACACCATCGTCTGAGTTGACTTCCAGTTCTTCCATGTTGTCGAGTTCCAGAGTGAACGGACCCGTGACGGTTCGTTCAACTTCCAGCTGGCCGGCGTCGTCTCGAATTTCGACGATATCAGCTCCTGCTCCCGACATCGTGATGTTCTGGCGGTCCGTCCCGTCGCCACCGTCCACGTCATCCGAAGCGTCGCCGTTCCGCCACATGAACGTGTCGTTTCCGGCACCACCAAGAAGGCTGTCGTCGCCGCCGCTACCTTCGATCGAATCGTCCTGGTCACCGCCGTCGAGGGTGTCGACCGCAGCACCACCGAACAGTGTGTCGTTCCCGGCTTCGCCCAGAACACTGGCCGCTGTGGGAGTCGCACTGTTGTCAAGACGAGCATCGAACGTGTCGTTGCCAGTACTCAGGCTGACATCGAAGTCCGTCAGAGGAGTCGCCAGAGCGGCCAGATCGTTGACTGTTACCGTATCGGCACCGGCTGCTGTGTTGAGTTCGAGTTCCTCAAGCGTGCCGATGTCGAGCGTAAACGGCCCGGCTGTCGTGCGTTCGACTTCCAGACGCGTGCTGGTCTCACGCACGATGACGTTGTCGTCCGCGATGTCCAGGTTCACTTCCTGACGGTCCGTTCCGCCGTCACCTTCCACGGTGTCAGACGCGTCGCCGTTATTCCAGATGAATACATCGTTGTCGTCGCCACCATTCAGGATGTCGCCCCCACCGCCACCGATGATCTGATCGCCACCGGCACCACCACTGATCGAATCGACCTGCGCGGTACCCGTGATGGTATCGTTGCCGCTTGCACCATTGATGGTCATGCCATCGCCAGTTGCCAGCGAGGCGTCGACCGTGTTGTTGTCCGCATTGGTGCTGGCGAGGGTCACGGTTACCACACCGTTGACCGCCTGGAAGTTGCCGCTGAGTGTGACGCTATCCTCGTTGTCGACGTTGTCGTTGTCGCCGACATCGGCCATCAGGTTGATGTTATTTTCGGCGTTGATCGACGAGCCCTGATTGACGGTGATTCCGTCGCCCGCATTCAGATTGATGTCCCCACTGCTTGTCAGAAGTGTGACACCACTGTTCACGGTGATGCTGTCATTTCCCGTGCCTTCAACCGCGTTGACAGTGATCGTGTTGTTGGCGGTCATGTTCATCGAAATGACAACCGGGCTGTTGTTGGTCAGCGTGATCACGCCGTCGCCCATATTTTCCACACCGTTGAGCGTGTCGACCGTTCCAACTGTCAGTGAATCACCCGTGGTAGCAGCGCCGGTCGAGTTGTTTTCGATGACGATCGCATTGCTGACTTCGTTGAGAGCAGCCAGCGTATTGACGTCCGTGTCGATATCCAGATCGGTCGCCGCAGTACCGAGTCCCGTGCGAGCCCGCAGAGCGAGTCCATCCGCGAAGATGTCGACATTGTTGTTGTCGGCAACCACCACGTCGAAGTGCGTTTCAAGAGAGACGTCACCCAGCGTACGGACAACGTTAAGGAGCATGCTGTCAGCCAGTTCAAGAATGCGGATATCGCCGTCCGTCAGAGCCGTGCCAGTTAGCGGATCCTGCAGTGCCTCGGCAGTGATTGCGCCACCGGCGCTGAACAACAGCGTGTCAATCGTGATGTCGCCGCCAGTGTCGTTGAATGTCCGGAAGGTGGCCGTTGTTCCAACGTCAATCGTAACACCGTCGTCATTAGTGATGTCATCGCTGGATTCAACAAGCAGGAATGTCGTCACAGTGATGTCCTGCAGGTTGACGCCACCCGCGTCATTCTGAATGGTCAGGCTGTTCGCCGTAACGACCGTGTCACCCAGGTCAGTTCCGGCTTCGTCCAGCAGAACGTTGCCCACGGCAGTGATCGTTGTCATCCCGGTGACGGTCACGTTGCCGGAATCTGTCACGTTTCCACCCGAGATCAGCACCAGATTGCCGTCGATCGCCGAGTTGCCGAAGTCGATGTCGTTTTCGTCTGTAATCGTGGCATCGCCGGTTGCATTGAACGAAGTCGTGCCCATGAAGTCATTGGTGGCGACAGTCGCTGTGATGTCGTCGCCGTTAAAGGTCGCATTCGTCGCGTTTACTTCATCGTTATAGGTCTGATCTTCAATCGTGGTGACGGTGACGCCGTCTGCGACAGTCGTTGAGCCGGCAGCGTCGGTGGTGATGTTGCCAAGTTCACCGTCAGTGGCTTCGCCGACGTCGGCGTTGAAGACCGTCGTGCCACCGCCGGGCGTATTGATCACCAGATCATTCGCCTCTGAGCCGCCCATCGTGTCTGTTTCACTGTCCACGGTGTTGTTGAATGTGATGTTACCGGGACCGTTCTCGGTCAGCGTTGTGTCGGTCATCATTACGACAGCGTCGTTAAATGTCTGCGAACTGCCGTTCGTGACGAATTCGTCCGTGTTGATGTTCGTCGTTCCGGCGGCGTCGGTGGTGATGGCCTCAAACGCCCCGCCACCGCCCATTGTGCGGTTTCCGACCTGATTGTTGAAGGTTGTGTCGCTACTGACCGTGAAGATCAGAGACCGGTTATTCGTCGTGTCGTCGTCAGCGTCCAGTGTGTTGTCAAATGTGACATTGGAACCTGTGAATGTCGTCGTACTCGGGGAGGCTCCGCCCTCGATAGTGACTGCGTCGCCGTAAGTCTGGTCGGCCGTCGTGTTCACGACGTCGGTGTTGATCGTCGTGTCGCCGGCAGCATCCGTGGTCAGACTGGTCAGATCGCTTGTCGTCGTGTTATTACCAACCTGACCGTTGAAGGTCGTCGTGCCACTTCCATTGACAATCAAATTGGCATCGCCCACCGTTCCGTCGTCATCGATCGTGCTCTGGAACGTGACGTCGACTCCATTCAACGTCGTGTCGCCCGTGAGTGTGACGGCACCGGTGTAGACCTGGCGTCCGTCGTGGTTGGCATCATTACCGACATCGGCATCTGTCGTTGTCACATCAGATTCGATAGCCGTCGTGCCACTGACTGTGAACGATCCAAGAGCCAGTCCGCTGCCGCCACCGATTTCGCCATCAATGTCGGCGTTGCCCACAATATCCAGACTTTCCGTGCCGTCTCCGCTACCGTCGATCGTGTCAGTGTTCTTGATCGTGCTGCCCGTCAGGGTGGTGTCTGCACCCAGAGTGACGTCGTCGCCGTATGTCTGGTTGCCGCTCGTTGTAACGGCACCACCATTGATGACCGTGCTGCCGGCTGCGTCGGTCATGACACTATCAAGATCGTTGCCATTGCCACCGACTTCCCCCGTGAACGTCGTTGTTCCACTGCCGTTGACGATCAGGCCGGCATTGCCATCCAGGGCGTCGTCTTCTACTGTTCCGTCGAAGTCGACGTTAGCACCCATGACCATGACCGTGTCTGTCGAAGCGACTCCGTCGGTAATGACAACGTCATCATTGAAGTCGACATTGTTGGTACCGGTGACGTTGTTGCCCAGCAGAATGTCTCCGTCGGCATCAACGCTCGTGGTCAACGCACCAGTGCTGTTAATGACACCGTTAATGATGATGTCGGCTCCGGTCGGTGACATTGTGGCTTCGCTCACAAGTGAGATGTTCCCTGCCGCGCTCACCTGTGAAGTGACGACTGACGTGTCGGTGTCGACGTCGATCACGACGCTTTCCAGCGTGTCGCCGACCATCATGAAGTCGGCGGTGTTGCCGTCGTTGAACAGATTGGCACCGGTCAGTGTGACGTTGGTAGCGGCATCAACGAGGCCGTTGCCTTCGATCAGCACACCACCATTGCCGTCATCAGGCATGCCCATCAGTGTTTCGTCAGCCGTCAGGTCAACGAAGCCACCGGTCGACTGCACCGTCGCGCGGATAATGACGTCTCTCGGTGCGGCGAGGTCGATGTCGCCGACACTGATGATGTCTGTTTCGACGATCAGATCGCCGCCACCGATCAGGGTGATGTCCCCAGCACCCGGTGAAACCGTTGACCCGGCGAGAAGCGACACGCCGAACGTGAGGACGTTACCGCCCGTGCCATCCAGCGAGCTGACAACCGCACCATTCTGGACCGCAAAGCCGTCGTTTTCGGCTCGAATTTCAATGTTGCCGCCGTCAGTGCCGCCGCCACCGCTGCTGACTGTTCCGGTGATGCTCAGTGGGTCATTGTCGCCGAAGCCACCGGCTTCGTTGTGATCGACGTTAATCATGCCGCCGGCTGTGGCCAGCGACGTGATCGTCAGGCCGTTGGCGCCGGCGGCACTGTTCTCGTTGTCGATGTCGATGTCCGAAGCGCCGGTCGTATCGATGTCCAGTTCGGAGACGGTTGTATCGAGCGTAATCGAATCGGTCGCGTCGGCACTCAACAGGTCGGCGACGACATCAGTGGCGCCACTTTCGGTAATCGCACCACCATTGGCGTCGAGCAGGACATCGTTCATCGTTCCGGCGACGATGCTGGTCACGTCGATGGCCGCCGCCGACATGAGCTGTATCTGGTTGGTGTTATCGTCGGTTGCGGACGAATCGACGCTGGTTGCGGTGATGTTCCCCCCCGCTGTGACGAGGATTACACCGTCGGCCGTGATGACGCTCACCAGATCGATGGCGTCCGCTTCATCGACGAAGATACCACCAGTTCCGGAAGTGCTCGCCGTCAGCGAGGCGACGTCGGTATCGAGATTGTCAATGAGCGAGCCGATGCCCGTGGCCGCGCTGAGCGTGGCTGTGTCGGCCACGACGTCGTCGTCGGTGATTCCACCGTCGCTGATCGACCCGGTGACCGCTGTCACATTCACGTTACCGGTGGTGGTCACACTGCCGAGAGACACGTCGACGTCAGCGTCGATGTCGATCAGGCCGCTGCCGGCGTTGATGACTGTGCCGTCGACCATGACGACGTCAGCCGTGTCGCCGGCATTGTCGGCATTAATCGTGATCGTTCCGCTGGTCGACGTGATGTCACCGGCTGCTCCGAACGTAATGTCGTCCGTGGTCGAGTCACCGTTTAGCGAGGTGATTGTGACAGTCCCCGTGCCGCTGCTGATTGGTGAGTCAATCCGCACGGCCGAGTTGGCTCCGTCACCAGTACCGGTAATCGAGATACCGGCCGCATTTGTCGCGTTGATGGCAGTCGCAATTCCGACTCCGATTTCAACTCCGTCACCCCCGGTACCGCCACCGGCCGTGGTGCCAGTGATTGTGATGTCACCTGTATCCGAGGCAATCTGCGTTCCGGCCGCCTGAAGTCGCACGCCGTCGCGGCTTGAACCGCCGCCGGTCGACGTCCCCATGATGCCGATTGTTCCAGTGCCGCCCGTTGTGGTAACCGTCGACACGCTGATCTGGACACCAGTTCCACCAGCGGTGCTGCCGGTTACCGAAACGGTTCCACCCATCGTGTCCAGGTCGGAACTGGCGAGAAGAACTCCATCGGACGCCCCGTTGACGGACGTCGTCGTGCCCATGATCGTGATGTTGGCGCCGGCACCGGTCGTCGAGATTCCGGAACTCGAAAGCAGATCAACGCCGCCGCCGTTGCTGGCCATACCTGTGACGGACACAGCGGCATCCACAGAAGTAATATCACTGCCAGACATCTGCACGCCGTCTGAGCCAGTGCCTGCACCGCCTGTTCCCATAATCGTAATGGTCGACGCGCCGGCTCCCGAGCTGACCAGGGCACCGTTGTCGAGCAGCACACCGTGGTTACCCGTTCCCGCATCGCCACCAGTACCGGTCAGCGAAATATCGCCCGCAGTGGTGGTCACCGTTGCATCGTTAATGTCGATGCCGGCAAACGTACCGCTCACGCCGCCAGCGTTCGCAGTCAGGGTGATATTTCCGGAGGCCGTTTGAATCGTCGTGCCCGACCCGGAGATGTCGATCGCACGATCAGCATCAGCGTCAATATTGCCCATGCCAACCGTCGAGATTACTGCATCGCTGTCGACGATCAGGTCCGTTCCCGCATTGAGGTCAATGGCTCCGTTGCCGCCCGTGGCGGTCACGTTGGCCGAAATCGTGAGGTCGTCGTCGTCACCACCATCGTTGGTGGCAGTCAGTTCGATATTGCCTCCCGCGTTGGCAACCACGGCCTGACTCACTGTCAGCGGGCTGAGGGCGATGACTTCGACGTCTCCACCAGCCGTGACCCCGTTGACTGTTCCGCTGACTGGACCGGTGACACTGCCGACAGTCAAGGCACCCGTGTTCGTGACCGCCAGGTCGTCGCCGGTGGCCGCAGCCAGAGTACCCACTGTCGTTTCCAGAACGTCTCCGCCATCGACGCCCGCGCTGCCAGTCGTTGTCGAGATGACGAGTTGGTCGGCAGTGACATTGTTTGTGCCTGTGTTGTCGTCCAGCACGCTGCCCGATGCGATCAGGTCCACGACTTGAGTTCCGGCGCCAGCGATATCAATTTCGTTGATTGTCAGGTTGCCGTTACCGGCATTGGCCGTGAACGAATCGGTGTTCCCGCTGGCTTCGAGCGAGACGTTCGTCAGAATCACGTTTCCGGCCGTTGCAGTGACAGAGTTGGCCGAACCGGCCGATCCGCTGACTTCAATGCCGGTCACATCGTCGTCATCAATATTGACGTCGCCAGTCGTCGCCACGAGGTCCACATTACCGGCCAGATCAACGGTCGTGACATTGTCGACGGTCAGACCGTTGGCCGCTGTAACGTCCATCGCCAGGTTGACTTGCATGGCCATATCAATCGCGACTTCCGCCGTCGTACTGGCCACAGTCCCGTTCAGGTTCATGGTGTCATTCGACCCCTGCCCCGAAATCTGAACCGTACCACCCTGCAAATTGCCAGCCGTCAGAGTCGACGTGCCATCAGCACCGGTATCCAGGTTGATGTCCAGCAGATTGGTAATCGTGGCACTGTCAAGATCGACGTCCGTGCCACCATTGACCGTCAGGTTGCTGGTGGTGACCGCTTCATCCACGTCCGTGGAAGTGCCACTGTCGAGCGTCAAATCGAATGCCCCGTTGACACTGCCGGAAATATCCACAGCAGCCGAAGCGGTCAGCACGGCGTTGGCCGTCAGAGTCACATCATCAGCCGCGGCATCACCGAGTGTGACGGCTCCGGCCGAGGCGGTGACATTGCCGCCCAGGGAACTGTTGCCATCCACCGTCACGGCGGTCGCCGAGACGGCGA
>CAUZFZ010000114.1:0-35604 GCA_963579025.1 Planctomycetota bacterium
GGGCTGCCCCGGACATGGGACAGGAAATGAAGTCCCCCCGCGACATCCAGCCGCCAACGCGGCAAACTCACACTCAACAACAACTTACGTCAGCATAACCACCGCCACGTAAAGGGATCACGCCCGCGGAGTGGGACTTGTCATTTCGACCGTACTTCGAGTTGGAGGCGGCGAGCCCGTTCTGGGACTGCCGGTATGGATTTCGTATCCGATGATGAACTCCGACGGAGTCATCGCTTTTCCGTTCCGCACGACAAGCATGTTGGCAGGACTGTCAGCAATCATAGTGGTATCGCGACTCACGTCGCGTCGCTGTTCACCACGGCCGCTGAAGGTCAGAACTGATTGAATCCCGCAAGTGGCCGGCCACCCGGGCGATGCGTTGTGCAAAGTCAAGAGAACCATTTCGATGCTATACGATTTCATCATCGTTGGAGGCGGATCGGCTGGTTGTGTCCTTGCAAACCGTCTGAGTGCTGATTCCGGAAACCGAGTCCTCGTTCTGGAAGCGGGACGTCCGGATTACTGGTGGGATGTGTTTATTCACATGCCTGCCGCCCTGGCATTTGTGATTGGAAACAAACGCTACGACTGGTGCTATCAGTCGCAGCCAGAACCTCATATGCACGGTCGGCGAATTGCGCATGCACGCGGCAAAGTGTTAGGTGGTTCCAGCAGTATCAACGGCATGATCTTTCAGCGGGGCAACCCGATGGACTATGAGCGCTGGGCCAGTGACCCGGGCATGGAAAACTGGGACTATGCTCACTGCCTTCCCTACTTCAAGCGCATGGATAACTGCCTGTCCGGCGGTGACGCGTATCGAGGGGTTGATGGCCCACTGACGCTGGAACGCGGACCGGCAGACAAACAACTCTTCGCTGCTTTTCTGGAAGCCGCGCAACAGGCTGGATACTCACTGACGGATGACGTCAATGGATATCGCCAGGAGGGCTTCGCACGATTTGATCGCAATATCCAGCAGGGGCGGCGTTTGAGTGCGGCCAGGGCCTATTACCATCCGGTCAAGAGGCGAAGCAATCTGACGGTCAGAACGCGAGTCCTGACGACACGTGTGCTCTTTGATGGTCAGCGTGCCGTTGGGGTCGAATGCAACGGTGAACGGTTTCGCGGCGGAAAGGTGATTCTTGCCGCTGGCGCGATCAACACTCCGCAGTTGATGCAGTTGTCCGGCGTTGGCAATTCGCAGTTTCTCGAAGAACGAGGAGTACAAACCGTCCAGAACTTACCCGGTGTGGGAGAGAATCTGCAGGACCATCTCGAGGTGTATATTCAGCATAAGTGCCGACGACCCGTTTCAATGAATCCGTTCCTTAAGTGGTACCGACAGCCGTTTGCGGGCCTCCAGTGGCTGCTGACCGGGCGAGGTCCCGCTGCGACAAACCATTTCGAAGCTGGCGGGTTTGTTCGCAGCAACGGCGAAATTGACTACCCCAATCTGATGTTCCACTTTCTGCCCCTGGCCGTCCGCTACGACGGATCAGCACCGGCCAGTGAACATGGCTATCAGGTTCACGTGGGGCCGATGTACTCGAATGCTCGCGGAAGCGTGAAGATCGCCTCGACCGATCCGACCGCGGCACCTCAGATACAGTTCAATTATCTTGCGACCGATGAGGACCGTCGAGAGTGGGTCGAGGCCGTCGAATGTGCTCGCAGAATCCTCAAGCAACCCGCGATGGATGTCTTCAATGGGGGCGAAATCTCCCCGGGTCCGGAAGTGGCAGGTGAAGATGCGATCCTCGATTGGGTTCGCCGCGATGCTGAGACGGCGTTGCATCCATCCTGCACGTGCAGAATGGGACTGGACGAGAATTCCGTGGTCGATCCACGCAGCATGGCCGTCCACGGACTCGATGGGCTGTACGTGGTCGATGCTTCGGCGATGCCTTACATAACAAACGGAAACATCTACGCACCGGTGGTCATGCTGGCCGAGAAAGCGGCGGACCTGATTCTTGAGAATCAACCGCTTGCTGCGGAGGATGTCGATTACTTTCGAGCGAAGACGACCGGACAAGACCCGGCATCGTGAAGTTCAAAAACTTCGCAAGACTGATGTTGTGAGGTCGGACCCCATCAGCGTCCCATCCGTGCGGGTTGTAACGAGTCTGTCGAAGCGGCAGCTCGTGAGTGGGCGTGTCAGGAATTTCTCGCGGATTCGGACGCTCTTTGTGCCGGATCGGGATAAGATTCGGCTGGTCCCACGAACCGAGTCAGAACCCGGAAAGCGATCCGCGAGCGGTCATGAACTTACATCTCTCACAGAAACTCGTCTGGACGCTGCGTGTTTTGTGCGGCGTCGCGCTGGTGATCAGCGGATATCTGACTTGGGTGGCACTCAACAAGTCGGGTGTCGCGGGGTGTGGTGGAAGCGTCTTTGACTGCGACCACGTGCTGTCTTCCCGCTGGTCAAACTGGTTTGTCGTTCCTGTCGCCACGGGAGCCACCGGGCTCTATACCCTGGCGATCGTGGCGCTCGGTTTTTGTGGGTCGCGATCCTCGGAACAGCAGCGTCGGTTTGCCTTGCCCGTTCTTACGACATGTGGACTGGCCGCCGGACTGGCTGCCGTCTGGTTCATCTCGCTGCAGATATTCGCGATCGGACACTTCTGCAGCTACTGCCTCGCTGCTCACGGGTGCGGCCTGTTGGTTTCGGCGTTGATTCTCTGGAAACGGCCGCTGGGAACTCGACCCACTGCCGCATTTTCGACGGTCAGTGCAGCCGTTGTTTGTGTCCTGATTGGTGGCCAACTGCTGACGACACCGCCACCGACATTTCAAACCGAGTACCACGCCAGCGCTGATTCAGTCGCGGCACGAATCCTGCCGGACGGGGCCGAAGAGGCTGACTCCGATGTGTTTGAATCGCCTGACGCCGATGTCTTCGAGGCTCCGGACTTTGATGATGACGTCTTCGAAGCTCCGACATTCGACGAATAGCGGTGGTCGATCGCAAAACCTGATGTCGCAAAGTCAGAGAACGAATCATGAACATGCCCTCGACGACTCGATTCCTGTGGCTTCTGGTTTCCCTGTCTGTCTGTGTGTCGCTTGATTCACCGGTATCAGCTCAGCAGCCGGCCGACACGGACAAGACCGATTCGAAGGACACACCAAAGAAGACCGATAGTGCGGACGATCCTGAACCAGAACGTCGGATCATCAGAATCATTGGCGACACAAAACTGGATGTCCGCCAGTGGCCATTGCTGGGCAAGCCGGACGCGAAGTACGTGTTCGTCGAGATGTACGACTACACCTGCCCGCACTGCCGGGACATGCATCACGAAATCGAAGCGGCGTTTAAGAAGTTCGGCGACGACCTGGCCGTGCTGACATTGCCAGTGCCGCTGAACGCGACCTGCAACAATCAGGTTGGCCGTACGGAATCGCAGCATCGCGATGCGTGCGACATCGCCAATCTGGCCGTCACGGTCTGGAAACTGAAGCCGGAGAAGTATCACGAGTATCACGACTGGCTGTTCGAGTCGGACCGAGCTCGGACGGCTGCGGCCGCTCGGGAGCGCGCCGTCAAAATCGTCGGAGAAGAACTGCTGCAGAAGGCTTTGGAGAAGAAGGTGCCGCAGAAGTTCATCGCCAGTCACGTGAAGCTGTACGCCAAGGCGGGAGCCGGTTCGATTCCCAAGATGCTTTTTCCCAACATCACGCTGGTCGGAAATGTCGGCTCGGCCAAATTGTGCGAGACCATCGAACGCGAACTCGGACAGCCGTAAGCCGCCATTGTGCTTTGTCAGCCGAGATGGATGTAGCCGAACTCGCCAGAGTTTGGTTTCCCCGAGCCCGGCCAAAGTCTGGCGACTTCGGCTACCCTTCAAAACACGACTGACACTGCACTGGCCGTTCGATCGACTATCGGAACGCGGTGGCTCATCCTCATCGACGAGGATCCAGTAGAATTAAGCAGTGTCGCTTCAGGTGGATCAAACGTGCATGAGTCTCGGATGCAGGCGGAGCGGTACACTGTTTTGTCGATTCCCCCCAGAGTCGTGATTGGGTGAGACCAGAACGTGACGACGCGCGACAGCCAACCTGACGATGAAAGCGAACCGGGCGATCTGACGGAGGACGGCGCTCAAGACGCGACGTTCCTGTCCGATCCGTATGACAATCTTGCCGCTCTGGCCCAGACCATGTCGTTCGGCCCGGAGAGCGACGTATCCGACGAAGACGGCGAGCCATTCATCCGCGTCGGCCGGTATGACATTCATGGCGTGCTGGGAAAAGGTGGATTCGGCAAGGTCTATCTGGGCCGCGATGATCAACTGCAGCGTGATGTTGCGATCAAAGTCCCGGGGCGAGTACTCGCCGCCGATCAGCTTGACGAGTTCCTCGAAGAAGCTCGCAACCTGGCGCAATTACGACATCCTGGCATCGTCACCGTATTTGACGTCGGTCAGGAGTTCGGTCGCTGCTATATCGTGTCTGATTACCTGTCAGGTCTCAGCCTGAAGGACTGGTCTGACGAACGGTCATATTCGTGGCGGAATGCGGCACTGATCACGGCCAAGGTTGCTGACGCGCTGGCCCACGCGCATGCACGCAGCATGGTGCATCGCGATGTCAAGCCGTCCAACATCATGATGCTTCCGGGCGACGAGCCTGTGCTGATCGATTTTGGACTGGCGGTAACTGACGCTCATGGTCACTCGGAAAAGCCGGGTGTTATCGCCGGGACTCCCGGTTTCATGTCGCCAGAACAGGCTGGTGGCAAGAGCCACCGAATCGATGGCCGCACGGACATCTACAGCCTGGGAGTCGTGCTGTATCACCTGGTGTGCCGCAAGATTCCGTTTCAGTCACAAAACACGGTCGAGCTGTTTCGTCAGATCATCGAAGACGACCCGCAGCCGCTGCGACAACTCAGCCCCGAGATCCCCGCAGAGCTTGAACAGGTCTGCCTGAAGGCCATGGCCAAGTCTCAGAGTGATCGGTACACGACCGCCGCCGACTTCGCCGCGGAACTGCGCCGTGTCGCCGAAACATTCAAAGCCGAAGGGGCGACGATCAATCGGTCCGGTGGCGCAAAACTTGACCCGAGGCTGGAGGAAACAAGGTCATCAGCGCCAGAGTCGAGCCGACGGTCTTCGGGCTCGTCAGAGTATGGGATGCACGACGCGCAACGTCGTCAAATTACCGCCCTGCATCTGGATCTCGAAGGCTTTGATGATGACGGCGAAGAGGTTGATCCCGAAGAGCTGCACGCAGTCATCCAGCGTGTTCGCGAAATCGCTGCCATTTGTGTCAGTCGGTTCGGTGGGCACATCGCGCGAAGCACCGGCGACAGCGTTGAGGTCTACTTTGGCTTCCCCACGTCGTACGAAGACACGGCTCGACGCGCCGTGCTGGCCGGACTGGATCTGGTCAGGGACATCACGCAGCTACAGCAGCGACGCACGGCGAGTGGTCGATCCAGCCTCAGTTTCTCGATCGGAATTCACACAGGTGTGGTTGTCGCAGAGGAGCGTGAAGTTGAGGAATCCAGCGAGCGGCATTCCATCGTTGGCAACGTTCCGCGCGTCGCGTCGAGTTTGACCGTCTTCGCGGAACCGGGAACGATTGCCGTGACGCTGGCGACATGCCGAATTGTGGGCAGAGATTTCGAACACCAGTCGCTGGGGCTCCATTCATCGAAGCGATTGGGGAAGGATGTCGAGCTGTTCCGCATCGTCCGGGAACGAGGAGCTACGGACCCGGATGACGACCTGGGTCCGCGACGAACTCCGCTGGTCGGCCGGGAGCATGAATTCGGCCTGCTGACAGAGCAGTGGCAACAGGCTCAGCGGAATGCCGGTCAGGTGGTACTGGTCAGCTCCGAACCCGGCGTTGGGAAATCACGACTGCTGTCTGCCTTTCGGACGTCGCTTGAGCAGTCGCTCGATATTCCGTTTGAAACGGGTTGCTCGACCTATCACCAGAACTCGGCATTTCATCCCATCACCGAACTGTTGCAGCGACTGATGAAGTGCGCTGCGGACGATACCGACGGGAAGCGGCTCGAATGCCTGGAAGACCTCCTGCGGCGGTTCGAGATCCCGCTGGAATCGGCAGTTCCGCTGCTTGCCGATCTCCTGTCCATTCCACCGGGCTCGGGCTATTCCGTTTTCGACGGCACACCCAATCGCCGCAAGCAGAAGACGATCGAAACACTTGTCGAACTGGTTCTTGTCGCGTCCGAACAGCAGCCGTTGTTGTTCTCGGTCGAGGATCTGCACTGGAGTGATCCGTCGACGATTCAGTTTCTGGGGACACTGATCGAGCAGATTCCCGGATCCGCCATCCTGCTCGTGCTGACCTACCGCCCTGAGTTCGATCCCCCCTGGCCCGGGCGTTCCAATCTGTCGCAATTGCACGTCAACCCACTGACGGCTGCTCAAACAGCGGAAGTTGTCTCGACCCTGAGCGAAGGACGTCGCCTGCCGAACGAGGTTGTCGAACACATTGCCCGGCGCACTGACGGTGTGCCGTTGTTTGTCGAAGAACTGACACGCACGATTGTCGAATCCGGTGTTCTGCAGGAGTCCGATGGCCAGTTCGTTCTGTCGCAGCCACTGGACTCGCTCTCGATTCCAGGCACTCTGCAGGACTCGGTCATGGCCAGGCTGGATCGCCTGGGCGGGGCGCGAGAAGTCGCACAGCTCGCATCGGTCATCGGTCGTGAATTCTCCTACCAGTTACTGTCCGACGTGGCTCAACTTGATGAGCAGGACCTGCAACGTGAGTTAAGCGCGCTGGTCGACGCGGACCTGCTGCATCAGCGCGGGTTCATTCCGCGGGCACGTTTCACATTTCGGCATGCGCTCGTGCAGGATGTCGCCTACGGGTCACTGCTGCGGTCGGGAAAAGAGGGCTGGCACGGTCGGATTGCAGACAGCATCACTGCCCATAACCCTCAACTGGCCGAGTCGCAGCCGGAACTGCTGGCACATCACTATACCGGTGCCGGTCGTACGGCCGAGGCGATCGCGGCGTGGCAGACGGCGGGACTGCAGGCGCAGGAACGATCCGCCTATCTGGAAGCCATCAGCCAGTTTCGACAGGGGCTGAAGTTAGTCGATTCACTGGAGTCATCTGACGAACGCGACGCTGCCGAATTTGGTTTTCTGATCCCGCTGGGTGTCTCGCTTCTGTCCGCGAAAGGCTACGCCGATCCAGAGGTGGGTCCTGTCTTTGAGCGGGCGGCCGAGCTGGGATCAAAACTCGCCAGTCCGGCTGAGCAGTTTCATATCACCTGGGGTATCTGGAGCTGGCGAGTCGTCCAGGAAGAGCTGGATTTGTGCATGCAGCTCAATGACCAGGCCTGGGAAATTGTGGCAGCGGCCGGAGACGACGGACTGCGGATGGAAGCCCATTTCATCACGGCGCTGACTCAGTTCTATCGGGGAGAATTCGCCGAGACTGTGCGGCATGGTGAAGCCGGGATGTCCCTGTACGACGAAGAACGCTGCCAGTTGCACGCACGGTACACCGGTCAGAACGTCGGAGTGACGTTGCAGTGTTATCACGCACTGGCCTTGTGGCATCTGGGCTATCCCGAGCAGGCTGTCGCTCGAATGCACCAGGCGGTCGAACTCGCACGGTTACTCGGTCGACCTTACAGCATCGCGTATGCCGTCCATCACCGTGGCTGGCTGCACTTCCACTGCCGGATGGCCGATGTCGTTCTGGAATGCAGTGCAGAAGAACTGGAGATTGCAGAAGACCAGAGCCTGGCGTTCTGGAAAGCGGAAGGACTCCTTTGCCGCGGCTACGGCCTGCTGTTGCAGGAGAAGGGAGAGGAAAGCCTCGCGGCACTGCAGACGGGCATCGAGATTCTCCGCCTGACTGGTGCGACACTTTCCCTGGCACAGTTCTACAGCCAGATGGCTGTCACACACTGGAAAGCCGGTCGACACAGCGAAGCTCTGCGATTAATCGACGACGCGATCGAAGCTTCGCCCGCGAACGGCAACGCGTTCTTCCAGAGTGCCACGCACCGCATCAAAGGTGACGTACTGCTGACTCATCCTGACTTCAGTTCCTCAGACGCTGAAGCCGAGTACCAGAAGTCACTGGACATCGCGCGTGAGCAGCAGGCGCGTCTGCCGGAACTGCGTGCAGTGGTGAGCCTCGGCCAACTGTGGCAATCACAGAACCGAACCAGTGAGGCCCTGTCCGCACTGGTTCCCGTCCACGACTGGTTCCAGGAAGGCTTCGAACACCCGGACCTGATCGCAGCACAGGAGTTGCGCTCGTCGCTTGAGTCGGCGCAGACCTGAATGTCCGATCCAACGTGAATGCACAATGCCCAGTAAGTGCGGAATATACGATGAGTCCAACTCGATTCGATGATCGCGACTGGTCAGATTTGACGCTCGGCGAGCGAATTCGTCAGATCGAAGTTGAGGGATACCTCGTGTTGCCGGACCTGCTTGATGGGGACGACATCGCGGCACTCAAACGTGAGACAGCCCAGCTCGAAACTACCGCGGTCGATTACAGCGAACACCAGCGAGGTTGCCCGAGCGTGCAGTTTCGTGGGGGCCGCATCACTTCACTGATCGCTCATCCGCCGACGATCGAGTTTCTGCGCGAGCTGTTCGGACACGACATCGTGACAATGAGCTACGCGTACGCACGCAGCGAACCGGGGCATCCGGGCATCAGTCTGCATGCGGACGGACAGCCGTACGGATCGGCCATCTTCGGATATGCGGGAAGCTGCCCGTTTCTGGTTCGCGTGCTGTATTACCTCGACGATCTGACTCCGGACGTGTCGCCGTTTCGGGTCGTGCCGCGATCGCACCTGAGCATGCACGCGGACGCGAATCCGTATCGTCGATACGAGTCGCATCCTGAAGAAGTCGCGGTCACAGCACGGGCCGGGTCGGCGGTCCTGATCAACCACCGTGTCTTTCACGGCAACTACCCGAACACGGGCGATCACCCGCGCGAGATGCTGGCCATCGCCTATCGCCCCGCCTGGGCCGGTCCAGTGGCGGAAGTCGATGAATGGGATGCTGCTGAACTGGCGAAATTGCCCCCGGCTGTTCTGGCCCTGATGGAATCGCGTAACCAGCGAGAATGGAACTTTGAAGGCGGCAACAAGCCAGCCGGCATGGCCCGCGAGGCGTCCGGCATGAATCCCACCCGCTGGGATTAGTCCAGTTTACGCGTCAGTTGCAACGACACCTTTCAACTGGAGGCGTGATGCTCCGGCGTCGAGCCAGAATCCAAACATGCTAAGAAACCAGGCGGCAAGGGCCATTACCGCTGCAGTTGCAAAGACCTGGATTCCCGTATCGAACATGATGACGCTCAGCATGCTGAATACGACCGCCTGAATCGCCATCAACAATGTGTCCGGTATCATCTGGACACAGATTCTCGTGCCACTGTCATGAGCCAGAAAACGCCCATGCATCTCTGGCATTCGCAGCAGTGGAATCCACGAGCGGCGTGCAATTTGAAATCCGTCACGGTGAACCTGACCGCGGAACGCCACAGATCGATCGCGTGTTGGGACTGGCAGGAACGTGACGGATGCCGTGTTCTCACGAAGTTTGGCGCACAGCGATTCTGCGGTCAGCGGAGTATCGATCTCAAATGAGTCCCATGGAATGATACGCATCGGCTTCGTCGGTAAGTTCGAGGTGCAGGTCAGCTCCATTGATTCTGTTCTGTGAAGAAGTGCGATGGCAACCGCGACTGAATTTCCAAAGACGCAATTATCACCGATTCGGCTCTGGCCGCTCGCACTGATCGTTGTCTGTGGTGTCTCAGGTGTTGTGAGCCTGCAATGCGGGAAGCTCAATTTGACATCGCGCCCATCCGCGGACCTGCACTTTCTGATCTGGACTACCGAACTTGGGCTGTTTCTTTGGGCGATGTACTGGTCGCGACTGACGCCCATCGGGCAAGTCAAAGTCGTGTTCGTGGCATTCGCCTTGCAGACCGGAGCCTATCTGTTGATCCGTGTCGATGGATTCGAAGGCGACGGCCGCGCGATTATGGCACTGCGCTGGAGTCCGACGCCCGACGAGTTGTTTGTTGTCACCGAGTCCGTTCCTGTCACCCGACCTCACGACGATGTTCATGTCGAACCTGGGGTATGGGATGTCCCGTGTTATCGCGGACAGAACCGAGACAGTGTCGTTAAGGTCCCTCCGTTTCAAACCGACTGGGAATCGCATCCGCCGCGCGAGTTGTGGCGGCGTGCGGTTGGTATTGGCTGGTCGTCCTTCGCGGTGGTCGGTGATTACTGCTTCACTCAGGAACAGCGAGGCGAACACGAAGTCGTCGTCTGCTACGAACTTGCCACCGGGAAACAGGTGTGGGAGCACCGCGATCGGGCATATTTCAAGGAGATGACCGGCGGCAATGGTCCGCGGGCGACGCCCACATTCGCATCTGGGCGGCTGTTGACACTGGGAGCCACCGGGATTCTCAACTGTCTTGATCCAGCAAGTGGCCGTGTACACTGGTCGGTCAACATTCTCGCAGACGCCGGTGTTGAGAATCGGCTGTTTGGTATGGTCGGCAGCCCGTTGGCCGACGGAGAAACCGTTATCGTTTGCCCTGGTGGTCGTGATGCGGCTGTCGTTGCGTATAACGTGGAAACAGGCCTTCGCGCATGGAGTCACGGATCGGCCGCGGCATCATACAGTTCGCCGCAGTTTGCTGATCTCGCCGGAATGATCTGGATCCTCAACTTCAATGCCGATGGACTCAGCGGGCACGAGTTTCCCGGTGGTACAGAAGTGTGGAGCTATCCATGGATAAGCAACCCCGCCGAGCGAAACAACGTTTGCCAACCAGTACCAGTACCGTTACCCGACAGCCGTCCTGACCGGGGCCGGATATTCGTTGCGTCCGGGTACGGTAAAGGCTGCGGTGTTCTGGAAGTTCGGCGTCTCGCTGAAGGTTTCGAGATCGTCTCTGTCTGGCAGAACCGAAACCTGAAAGCAAAGTTCACCAGCGTCGTTCTTCACGACGGATTTATCTATGGCCTCGATGAGCGCATCCTCACATGCCTCGATGTCGAAACAGGAGAGCGCCGCTGGAAAAACGGCCGATATGGCCATGGGCAGATTCTCCTGGCTAACGAAACACTGCTGATTCAAGCAGAGTCAGGAGAAGTGTGTCTTGTTGATGCTGACCCGCGGTCGTATCGCGAGGTAGCACGACTTGACGCTCTTTCCGACAGGACATGGAACCAGCCTGTCGTGGCTGGTCGTTATCTGTTGGTTCGCAATGATCGCGAGGCCGTGTGCTACGAGCTGCCAGCACTTGGCAAGTAACGGTTAACTGTTAGCTTCTCGTGATGAAGAGAACAGGTTTCCTGACTTTGAATTCTGAGAATGAAAGAGCTGTTGTATGGAGATTCAGATCAGCACTGCGGACTGGAACGCTGCCGAAGCTCAATGGCTGATTGTTGCCATCCCTGAGGAACCACAACTGAGCGGCCGGTTCGAACAACTCGACTCCGCCATGGGCGGCACGTTGTCCCGGCTGATCGAGATGGAAGACCTGACAGGCAAGCTGGCGCAGTTGCTGCCTATTCGCGACGCCCAAGGCATTGCAGCGACACGGTTGCTGGTCGTGGGGCTGGGGAAATCTGAGGAACTGACGCGGCCGAAACTGGAGAAGGCGCTGACTGCGGCTGCTCGGAAGGTCGCCACGAAGAAGGATGTGACGGCAGCGATTGCGATTCCGGAATCTCTGGGCGATGGCCTGACTGTGGCTCAGACCGTCGAGACTGCCGCGATCGCGCTGCATGTCGCGTCGCAGGGGCAGGATGGCCTGAAATCCGAGCCTGGTCGGCATCCGCTGGCGGCGGCGACCATCCTGGTTGACGCGGCCGACGAGGCGACAGCAAATGAAGCTGCCGCACGCGGTACCGTTCTTGGTGAAGCAATCAATCTCACACGCGAACTGGTCAATCTCCCGCCACAGGAAATCTATCCCGAGTCCTTTGCCGAACGGGCAGAGCAGGTCGCGTCAGACCTCGGACTGAAATGCGACGTGCTCGGTCAGGCGGAGCTGGAGGCCGAGAAGATGGGTTCGCTGCTGGCCGTGAATCGCGGCAGTTCGCGCGAACCTCGCGTGGTGTCCATCGAATACCGAGGTGGTGCCGACGACGCACCCACTCTGGCGCTATGCGGCAAAGGTGTTACGTTCGACTGCGGCGGACTCTCACTCAAGACTTCGGACGGCATGATCACGATGAAGTGTGACATGGCCGGAGCGGCCACGGTGCTCGGTGCCATGTCCGCGATCGCCCGCCTGAAGCTGCCGGTGAATGTGACCGGCTACATGGGGCTGGTCGAAAACATGATCAGCGGGACGTCCTACAAACTGGGCGATATCCTGACCGCGCGGAATGGTACAACGATCGAAGTTCAGAACACCGACGCGGAGGGTCGGCTTGTGCTCGCGGATGTGCTGAGCTTCGCCGCTGACCACGGAGCCGATCGGATCATCGACCTGGCCACATTGACCGGTGCGTGTGTCGTCGCTCTGGGTGAAGACGTGACTGGTGTCTTCTCCAATGATCAGAGCTGGTGTGACGACGTGCTGGCGGCAGCGAAGTCAGCCGGTGAAATGGCCTGGCAGCTTCCCACGTTCGACTTCTACGCTGACCTGTTGAAGAGCGATGTGGCGGACTGTCGCAACATCGGCGGCCGCTGGGGTGGAGCCATCTCGGCAGCCAAGTTCCTGGAGAAGTTTGTGGACGGCACGTCGTGGGTCCATCTGGATATTGCTGGCCCCGCGTTTGCATCCAGTAACAAGCCGCACCGCGAAGGCGGCGCGTCGGGGTGCATGCTGCGGACGCTGGTGGAGACAGCGTCGAATTTCTGAGCGGAGTACAACGACGCTGCCTGCGGCCGACAACCAAACCCCACCGACCCTGTGTCGGTGGATCCATGATCGGCAGCTACGGCGCCGTTCTGGTAGCTGCCGGTCATATTTCCACCGACGCGGGGTCGGTGGGGGAGTTCGCAAACGTGCGCAGGCGAACGACAAATCGACGCTGGTAGAGTGATGTAGACGGCATTGTCGCCAACTCGTTTTGCACTCGGTCCATCTCACGGAAGGAGATGGCAAATCCGGAATGACAATCTGTGACGGCACACGTCGATGACACACCTGCTGCGATTTCGCTGCGTGAACTGCTGATCGTGATTGCGCTGGCTATCGCACTGACCGTTGTTTTCTGGTGGCCGTTGTGGGCTGGCGGAGGTTTGATCGGCGGTGACACGTACTCGTACTTCTTCCCGCAGAAGCAGTTCCTGTCCGAGAGTCTGCACAATGGTGAATTCCCACTGTGGAATAACCGGACCGGATTTGGTTACCCACTGATTGCCGAGAGTCAGACCGGGGCGCTGTATCCGCCGCATCTGCTGCTGTACGGATTGCTGGACGTCAACACGGCTTACAACGCGAATCAGCTTCTGCACTACGTGTTGGCATTCGTGTTTACCTGGCTGCTGGCACGGTCGCTCGGGCTGAGCACGTGGGGCAGCGTGTTTGCGGCGCTGGTGTATGTGTACGGCTGGTTCCCGCCGCGGATGTGTCTGGAATGGGCCATCATCGGTGGAGCATGGCTGCCACTGGCACTGTTCCTTGTCGAGAAGTTCCTGCGCTCGCGGCTGTGGTTGTGGCTGGCCGGACTGGGAATCGTGTTGTCCGTGCAGATGCTGGCCGGTCATTTTCACCTGGCATTCATCACACAGATTCTGCTCGTCGGCTGGGTACCGCTGCGGTTGTTCTTCTGGACGGACCACGTTGACGCGTCGCTCCTGCAGCGTCGCGCTTTGGCATACGGACACGTCGTCCTGGCGATGTGTCTCGGGTTTGGACTGGCCTCAGTGCAGTTGCTTCCGACGCTGGAACTCAAGCAGATCAGCCAGCGCGAGACGGTCGATGGCGAGGACTTTGATCCGGGCTACGGACACATTCCGCCGCTGTATCTCTCACAGGTCGTTGCTTCATGGTGGTTCTGGTACGACGGGGACATCGACCGCAACAGAGCACTGGCGCAACTCGACACGCTGGCCATTGCCTCCGGTACGAACGAAACCGAAGCGCATCTGTATTTCGGTCTGGCTGCACTGGCTCTGATGGGATTCGCATTAATCAGCAGCGAGTTTCGCCCGACCATCTGGAATCGTCATTCGGTCGTGTGGCTGATAATTGGCGGAGCCGCTCTGGTTTACGCCGTGGGCTGGCTTCTGCCGGTGGGACAGCACGTTCCCGGCTTCGGGTTCTTTCGCGGGCCCGGGCGATACGGCATCCTGGTGACACTTGGCGTTGCGCTGATTGCAGGGCGCATCCTGAGTGCGTTGCTGCGAGCTGCGGCCGCGAAGAGCACCGTCATCCTGGCAGTGTCGATGCTCATCTTATGTTGCATCCCCCAGCTCTTTGCGATTTCGGAAATGTGGAAATGGCTCGCGCCAGCGCTGATGCTCCTGGCCGTGCTGATTGCCTGGGCCCGGTTACCACCGACACGACGCGGACGTCTGATCGGAACGGTTGTGTTCCTGGCCACAATGGCTGAACTGTATGTCGTGGCTCAGCAACTGGCCGTGGCTGTCATGGTTCGACAGCCCGCGATCGCGAGTGCACCGCACAGTCAATTTGGCGAGTTTCTGCAGCGTTATCCGGGCAAAGCCAGGCTGTATGCTCCTGGACCGAATCTGCCAAACCTGCTCGGCGTGTCGTCTGTACCCGAGTACCTGGGCATTGGACCGGCTCCGTATTACGACCCGAATCTACGGGCGCCGAAGCTGGAGTTCGTAACACCGAAGTTTCTTGACTGGGCTCGCAACGCGGGCATCACGCACATCCTCTCATTCGACCCGCTGTTTCGAGAGGACGGCACTGCGCAACCGGGGCTGGTGTTCGCCCAACCGGATGCGTTCCTCAATCCGGCGTGGGCTCGCAGTGAGTACGAACCACTGTATCTGTACGAGACTGGTCGGCTCAGCCGAGTGACATTTGCCGATCCACAGCCGGGACAGCGGATCCAGATCACGTCATACCGCGCCAATTCCGTGACACTCTCCGCCGACACACCGCAGCCATCGACATTGGTGCTTACCGACCTCGACTATCCCGGCTGGACGGTGACCATTGATGGCGAACCCGCCGAGTCACGGACACATGCGGGCCAGTTCCGATCGGTCGTTGTGCCGGCCGGGACACACATCGTGAAGTGGAAATTCCATTCGGCGAGTTTTCAGACCGGTGCAATCGTTTCGCTGATCAGCCTGCTGGTCGTTGTCGTCATCGCGGGATCGACGTTGCGAGCGGACGCCCGGAATGGCGTGTCGTGATCAACGGTTCGCTTCTGGTTTCCAGGTGTCACGGGTCGTACGATGAACATCGCGAACAGTGAGAAAGACCACTCGCGTATAGCACTGGAGCGTGTGTCTGCACGGCTAAAGGCGGCATGTGGGATGAACTCGTGTGGGGCAAGTGACATATGTCGAAGTTAGGCACAATCGAGATTCTTGACCCGGTGGTGGCAGGGATTCTGCGTTCGAAGTCGCCCGAGGAACGCATTCAACTGGCGTACGACTGCAACCGTCTGGTGCGAGAGCGTCTTGCATCGCATCTTGCCAGCGAGCACTCGGACTGGACCACAGAGCAAATCAGGAAAGCGGTCGCGGAGCGTCTACTGAGCATGACGAAGTGAATGGACTTACTCCGGCCGGGTCAGCCACCAGGTTCTGGCTGTCAGCAGTACGAGCAGAATGACGGACCCCCCGCCCATCAACCACCAGTTGGCGGGAGTCAGGTTGTAGGTCTCAAAGCCGGAAGTGCCCATCACGCTGAGTGCTGTAGCCATCGGATTGATCAGCAGCGAGGTCTGGACAAAGTTGAATCCGAAAGGCGCGTCGCGACCGAGCCAGATCAGCAGGCTGCCTGCCCACAGCGCCAGGATCAGCGAATAAGCTGCCACTGTCGCCGGGGCTGTCCGCTTGAAGAAAGTGCTGACCGTTGCGCTGAGGAGAATGGAAAACACGGCGCCCAGCACCAGACACACCATCACCTGCAGTATCTGCGCCTGCAGCACCGGCTTGATCCAGATCATCACGCCGTAGCCCGGCAGTGAAGCGATCAACAGCAGCAGCAGCGTCCAGACAACACTGAGCAGCTTTCCGCGCACGATGCGACCCGCGGACAGCGGCGTCATGCGAAGCAGTTCCCAGCCGCCACTTTCGCGTTCGCTGCTGATCAGCCCCGATGCGAGGGCTGGAGTGAACAGCACGACAAGTGCCATCTGCATCGAAACCAGAATCGCTCCAATCCTTTCGACGCCCCATTCCTCAGATCCCAGCGTCGCCGCGAAGGCCAGACCAAGCGACGCCAGAGCGCAGCCTGCCACAAGTCGCAACAGCCAGTGCATGCGGCCAAACTGCCGACTGCGGAATTCCTTGACCATCACCGGATTCACCAACGGGTGAATACCGGCCTTACGCCGTTGGGGATCGATCAGGAACATCAGCCGCCGGGCGACTTTCACGCCGGGCGAACGGTCGTCCGTAATCTTTCCCTGCGCACGGGCCTGATCGAGCAATGTCGAATTTAATCGCGCCAGTGTCATCCCGGCGAACGTCATGCTCAGTACACTGCCGAACAGCAGAAACCGCGGCACCTGTGCGTCCGGGTTCGACAAACCGATCTCGCCAACCGTCCCCTGTCCGACGATCTCCATCACTGCGGGTATGGGCGAGACGCTGCGCAACAGGGCGACAATCTCGGCTCCGGCCATTCCGGTTCCCTGTAGAAAGTAATGCGGCACGAGAATCAGGATGAACATTACGAGCACTCCGCCGAATGTCCCTCGGACTGCGCCGTCCGTTGTTGTTGCGATCGTGCTGACTAGCAGGCCCCACGTGGCATACAGCACGCAGGCCAGCGTCAGGATCAGATACAGCGGCACAATTTCGGCCTGCAGTGAGACACCACCCAGTGTGTAACACGCGGCGACCGCTGGAAGCGTGCAGCACAGCTTCAGGAGTGCGAACCCCAGGACGGCCGACAGCTTGCCCAGATAGATTGCCCAGGCGCTTAGTGGAGAATTCAGCAGCAGAGCCAGTGTGCCACGCTGCTTTTCCAGCACGATGGCCGTTGATGGAAACACGGGAACGAACAACGCAACGGAAACGAGCAGCGCGTACGAAAACATGCGGAACATGTCGCGTGATCGCGAGCCCGACAGATCGACGATACCGTCCGATGGCCAGCGCGCAATGATCAGAATGGCAAAGGCAACTGCCACTCCGACGAGCATGGCGACAGACCGACGGGATCGGAGCAGGCCGATAAGTTCGCGACGGATGAGCGGGTTGTTCAGCATCGACGGAGACTTCCAGTACTTTGTCAAAGCCTGTTTTCTGGCTACCGGTTAAACGACTTGGCATCATTCAGGGTGCCGGCGCCGGGCCGTCGCGTGTCACGGACAGATATGCGTCTTCCAGATCACCAGCGACTTCCCGAAATTGAGTCACCTGAACCTGCGCTTCCACCAGTCGCACCAGGATGCGGCCCAGATCGTCGTCGAGCTTCGCCGTCTGAAAACGGACGATCGCCTCAGCGGCTGAAGGTGTAATCTCGTCGGCTTCGTCGATGGCCGCTTCGATGACGGACACGGCCTTGCCGATCTCTTCCGCGGAAGCAAGCTGCACCTCCACCATTCGTTTCTGCTGAAACTGCCGCGTGACTTCGGCCAGCGATCCGAACGCCTGCAGCTTGCCGCGATGAACGATCGCCACGTGATCGCAGATACGCGACAGCTCGGGCAGGATGTGACTCGTGACGATCAGCGTCTTGCCCAGCGATGCCAGCCGCAGCAGAATCTCGCGCATGTCGATGCGGGCCTGGGGGTCAAGTCCATTGGCGGGTTCGTCCAGAATCAGAACTTCCGGATCGTGCAGCAATGTGCGGGCAATCCCGACTCGCTGCTGCATACCGTGGCTGAGCGTTTCGACGTAACGGTCCTGCATGTAACGTGACCCGGTCAGATCGAGCACTTCGTCGATCCGTTTCACTCGGTCACGACGGGGGATCGCGAATGCGGCTCCAAAGAAATCGAGGTATTCCCGGACACGCATGTTGTCGTACGAGCCGAACCGGTCCGGCATGTAACCCACCAGGTGCTTGACTTTGCGAGCGTCTTTGACGCAGTCGACACCAGCGATCGTCGCGTGTCCGGACGTCGGCCGGCACAGCCCCACAAGGATGCGAATTGTGGTGGTCTTACCGGCGCCGTTGTGACCGATGAAACCAAGAATCCGTCCTCGATCGACGCTGATCGAAAGACTGTCCAGAGCCGTGAGGTCTCCGTATCGTTTTGTCAGTTGATTGGTCTCAACGACCGGTCGCTCGCTGATCATGCCAGGATCGCTCCGAGGATAGTGTGTAATTCACGCGCAGCTCACAATGTCCGACCGTAGAACTCCAACTGCAGCCAGTCGACTTTCCAATATCGATCCTGCACGGGTGCCGAGTCGTCTGATGCAGATGCGACATCTCCCACACTGATTGTGAGCCTGAGACCGCCTGCGGAATCCAACTCGATTAACGACTCATCGACCTCGATCTCCCGCACTCCGACGGGACTTGTGTACCGGGCGATTTGAGGCGCCCGGTTTCCCACAACCGCCTGGATAGTGACATCGCGTAGCGGGGCTGTGATCTTCAGTGACAAGGTGGCATGCTCTGCCGCAAGCGGCAGCAGTTCAGTGGGCAACTGAAAGCGGAGTGTGATCCGGCTTGCTCTAGGGTAGTCCGACCATGTGCCCATCGAGTTGCTGAAGAAGGCAGGCGTGGCTGAATTTCCACTTGACGGAATCGCGCGGTAGTGAATGAAAGGGGCCGGGATACGCACGGTGGTGCCGACAGGCGGTCGCTGGATTTCTACCGGCACGATGAACAGCGCCGACCCATCTGGAGGCTCCGCGTCCAGTTCACCGGATTTCAGATCGAGCGGTTGTGTCCAGAACAGCAGCGTCGGACGCGTCACAATTCTCTTGAAGCGGCCGTCGGTGCGGAACAACTCGCGATACAGACGCTGTCGCCGAGTCTGTTCTTCGTTGATCACGGATTCGCTGAGATACTCGCTCGGCGGCAGCACGCCGCCAGCAGGCTCAACTCGACCATCCTGAGTGACACGCACCGGCAATGTCACGTGTGTCCGATGTGCGATCAGCGCGTCCTCGGGCTCCAGCTCGAACGGGGTTTCCAAGCGTCCGGAGAATCCATCCGCGCCAAACGTACCCGTCATACGAACCGGTTTGTCGGTTGTCACTCGGGACGAAAACTGCGCCGTGCGGACGCCGGGTCGGAACTCGACGTTCTGCAACTGCCAGTGATTCAGATCACTTCTAATAAGACGCCAGCGGGCGTGCTCCATGCCTCGCCGGTCGGGCAGGAATACGGCACCGGATTCCGTCCCCAGAGACGGCGTTGTGTCCGCGTCGGAATAGAACGCCAGCGCGCCTGAGACCGCCAGTTCGGATCGACCGGCCTCGGACTCTATGATCTGCACCGTCTGCTGACCGGGAGGCTGCGAACGAGATGACGATCCCGCAACGATCAACACCGCCGCTGTGATTCCACCGAGTAACGGAAACGCACACATCGTCCAGCCCGGCCGGCCAGTGCGATGCAGCAGCCCGGCAACGACCAGACACAACGCAGCGTGCAGTCCCAGCAACCAGGTGATCGTACTGCGGGCGGGTGTCTGATAACCGATCCGAGATGTCACATACTCATCGAGAACGGCCGCTTTGAATGGTTCCGTCGCCACTGTGCTGAATATGGGCGAGAACAGTGAAGCGGCGGCCGGTGTGTACTCGAGGATGTTCCCGGGCGAGGCGAGTGATTGATTGACGAGATTGTCTGCCTTCACGATCCATCCCGGCAGACCCAGCGTCGTGATGGTCACTCGGCCGCGTCCGAACGGTACGTCAAATGCCGCAGGCCACCCGTCAACGTGGTGCGTGACTCTGGCGCCCTGAACGACAACGCGAACGAACTCGACCGGGCGTTCCAGGTCGAGTTCCATTGCCTCGGCACGGGACGATTCCGAAACGACATGCACGCTCGTCAGGCTGGTCCGGTTGACCACATCCATCTGCAGTCGGTCGCTAAGAAGGTCGGACACGATGTCCGGATCGATCAGTTCGAGCGGAATCCACATGCGGCCTCCGCGACGCACCCAGGCCAGAAGGGCCGCCTGCGCCTGCGAATCGTGATCGATTCGGTCACCAGACAGAATCACCACGTCAGCAATGTCCCAGGCCTCTTCCACGGGTGGCAACTGCTTCGAAGTCACACCGAGTATCACAAGACCGGAAGCTACCCGGGACCGTGCCGCCGACAGCAGATCGAGCGCTTCGATTTCTGCAGGTTCACCGTCGTTGACGTACAGGACGCGCGGGCGCGACGCGGGCACAATCATGCCCCGCGTCTCCGTCTCCATCGCCCTGGACGCGGGCGCCGCGATATCGTCTCCATCAGCAGACGTCTGTCCGAAAGCGAGTTCCAGTGATTTGGCGGAACGGTCCGCGGCAGGCGCGATCACTGAAAACCATGTGTGGCGGATCGACTCGCGCGGGACAGAAATGTCGCGACCAGACTGTAGAGCCGGATCGCCCTCAAACCACGACAGGCAGCGGACACTCGTTTCGTTACCGGGATTGGTCACCCGTGCATTGACGATGCCCCAGTGCCCGGGAACGTATCGCTGAGAACCGCTTCCGGTCACGTTCAGTTGTGGAGCTGTCTTCTGTGCGGCAACGTCCGCGACCTGCCCGGCGACGGGAAATGTAACACCGGTCAACATTCCCATCAGAGACAGACATCGAAGCAGGCGACAGTGCAGTTTCGTCATAGTTGCGTGTCAGTCCGCAGACATTGATGGCTTCAATGGCCAAGTGAACTCCGAGTGTATCGACGCTGGATTGGGCAGCACACTCATCGGCCCGGCGCTGCGTATGCTCGACCGGCAGTTGCTGCCGGATACAATCCCGCGCTGCTCACGGAATACCGCGAGAACATCTGCCAGGATGAGGCTTCCATCAAATCGACATGACGCAGTCCAATCAGCCGGGGCAATCAGACAGGACGTCCGCACCGGCTTCGCCGGAAGACGAGCACCGTGAGGTGCGTCTGGGCGTCATCCTCGGGCTGGTCTCCGCACTGGCATACACCGGAGCTAACCTCGCATTGCGGCAGGTTGCCGTCCCGAACGATGTCGGCTGGGCCTTGTGGGTGACAGCGAATAAAGCCGTCCCCGCAGCGCTGGCGGGCTGGTTGATTATCGCGTGGCGCGCATCACGCGGATTGCCCGCGTTTCCGCCCCGGCGGCTGATCTGGCCGATGATTGTTGTCGGGCTGCTGATGCAGTACGGCGGCAACGTGATGTTTCAGTGGTCGCTGGGCCTTGGTGGCCTGGCTGTGTCCGTCCCACTGTCTTTCGCCTCGCTGATCGTCACCGGTGCCTGGCTGGGACGTGTGTATCTGGGTGATCCCACGACGCCGCGCACGCTGCTGTCCATCGGCCTGCTGGTCGCCGCTATCTTTCTGTTGAGTTCCGGCGCTGGCGAAGCCACGGCAACGCTCAACGAAAACGCCACGTCGCTGACCATCGTGCTGGCCATCATCACGGCTTTGCTCGCCGGAGCTTCCTACGCGGTCAGCGGAGTCATGATCCGACATCTGACACGCACTCTGTCTTTATCCGCATCGATCGTCATCTTCAGCACGGTCGGCGTCGTGGTGCTGGGCATCCACAGTCTGTTTCAGCCGGGCATTGAGCGAATCTCGGCGACAACGGCGAACGAGTGGTGGGCCATCATTGCCGCCGGCTGGATGAACGCTCTGGCATTCTTTGCCGTGGCCGGATCGTTGAAGCGGATTTCCGTGACGTTTACGAACGTCGTCAACGCCTCGCAGAACGCGATCTGCGCTGCTGCCGGAGTGATGCTATTCAGCGAGCCACTGACCACTCCCCTGGTGGCCGGTTGCGTGTTGACGGTCGTCGGGATGATGGTGATCGATACCGGTCGCCGACCTCGGCCGTAGCGCACCATGCCGCTCAGCGCTTCAGCTTCATGCGGGCCACGCGGGTGAGGCGCTCGTCAACATCTTCGGGTGCTACGACAGTCAGCGAGACCGGCAGCCAGCAGGGACGCGACATCCGACTGTCTGGCAGGCCAGGAAGTTTCGGCAACTTTATTTTTCCCACGACGTCGCTGTATGCGTCCGCCCTGACTGGTTGCAGATACACCTTGCGATCACTCACAAGCTTGCCCAGCGGTGCCGCCACTGCTGCATCCATTCCGATCCAGACGACGATGTTCGGATCGGAGCGCAGTGCCAGCCCGAACTCACCCTCCACCTCCATGTGACTGGCAAAGTCCTGCTGCAACTGACTGAATGTGACTTCGCCCTGACCCGACACGTACTCCAGCAATGCCGCCCGAACCTGCCCCTCTTTCAATATCGTCTCCCAGCCTGGTTCTTCGGTCTCGCTGGGTGGCATGTCGTCGTCGTCGATCAGATTGATCAGCTCGGGGTTTTCTTCGCCTGTCTTGTCACGATGCTCTTCTTCCAGCATCTGCAGAACACGGCTGTCGGGCGTCGCCGGACGACAACGGCTGCGAGCCCACTCGCGCAGCTCGAAGATCTTTTCTTCCATCGTGACCGACAGCGGCACGGTATCCGCGACCGAATCGTCCAGGTCCTTTTGCGTCATGGTCCTGCCGTCGTTAAATGTCTCGACCAGTGCCGTCACGACTGACTGCTCGATTTCAGCACCGCTATAACCTTCCGCGGATTCGGACAGGTGATTGATATTGAAATCTAGGGGATCCAGATCGCGTTTCCGCATATGGATTTCGAAAATTGATTTGCGTTCGTGGTAGTTCGGCAGGTCGACAAAAAACAGCTCGTCAAAACGACCTCGACGCAGCATTTCCGGCGGCAGGGCCGTGACCGAGTTGGCCGTGGCAACGACGAAGACCGGGGATCGCTTCTCCTGCATCCACGTCAGGAACTGACCCATCAGGCGGACCATGGTGGCGTCGCCACCCGACCCGTCTGTCACGCCAGCGAAACCCTTTTCGACTTCGTCCATCCACAGCACGCAGGGAGCGATCATCTCCATCAGGCTCAGGACATCACGCATGTTTTTCTCCGAGCCGCCGAGATCGGCACTCAGCAGTGTGGACACGTCGAGTCGCACGACAGGGAAGCTCAGGATGCGTGCGACGGCCCGCGCGGTCAGACTCTTACCACAACCCTGCACTCCCAGCAGCAACACTCCCTTGGGTGCCGGGATGCCACGTTTGCGGGCTTTCTCGGAAAACGCATCCACGCGACGGTGAATCCAGTCCTTCAGTGAGTCCAGTCCGCCGATGTCGTTTGCACCTTCGGCCAGCTCGTGAAACTCCAGCATCTCCGAGCCTTGCACCATGTGCTTCTTCTCGGAGATCAGCAGCGCATAGACATCGTCATCCAGTCCACTGCGACCGAGCAGCGCACGCGACAAAGACTGGCGGGCCTGCCGTGCTGTCAGTCCCATCACCGCTTTCAACAGCCGCTCTTCCTCGGCAGGAGCGATCCGCACGTGCGGCTCGCCGTTGTGCTGCCGTTGAATCAACAACTCGCGAAGTTCGTCGCGAATCTCGTCGATGCCCGGCAGTGGCAGTTCGATGGCCACCGAGTCGCGGCGGAGTTCGACCGGAATCGTCGATTCCGGGCTCATCATCAGGATTGTCTTGTCCTGCTCGGCCAGAGACGGCAGCAAATCACGCAGTTGTCGGACAATCACCGGATCAGACAGAAACGGATGAAAGTCCTTCAGCAGAAACACGTGATCCCGCGGATAAGCGCGAATCTGATCCAGAAACTCGGTTGCAGTGCAGTGGCCGTTGCTGACTTCGTCCGAATCTGAATCCAATGGCGGCGACGCGCCATCCGTCGATGTCCACACCACCAGTCCACGGTCGATGTCGAGAGCCAGGCTGGCCAGTTCCGATTCCCAACGTTCCTCTTCCCAGGTGGACAGGAACATCAACGGAAAATGGCATTGAATGCGTTCACGAATGACGTCGAGAACTTCGCTCATGTTCGGGCTGCATGTGGGGTGCGACGGAACGCGGAGGAACCAGTTGAAGCTGGCTCACCGGATGTTCGGAACAGAGTACCCAGTCAGGCAGTTGTGGGAAAACCACCTGCCGAGGTCACTGTGCAGGACTTGCGACTGCTGGCGATTGATTCGCCACCTGTGGATTCCGATTCGACGGCGCAGTGAACGAATCTGGCTTGCCCCACGACCAATGACGCACGGTTATTCCGACTGGGTAACTTCTGATGTCGCACGGCTGTCCGCGAGTTCGTAATCGAGTTGAGATGGGAATTGAGGAAATCTTCGTGATCTCCGGAAACCGATCGAGAACAGGAAGGACAATTACGATTCTTCGCGAATTAACGAACTGTCGTCGATTCGCGGATAACGGTCACATCACGGAGGATGGTTATGCCGTTGCTTTTCTCGGACAGGAAGATCCTGCTGCGAGCTGTACTGGGCGCCTTTACGGCTGTCTCGGCGAGTGCCCAGGCCGACGATCCGTCTGTGGGAGGTCGCGCCGCACAGACTGGTGCTCGGGTGGAGGCAGAGCAGGCTGCCGTCGCTCCGCTCTTCGAACGGCCGGTCAACGTGACGTCAGAATTGACGACTCGTCTGACGACTCACCTGGCGGACGCCCCTGCCGGAACCTCAGGCTCGGCCAGCGCTGCAACCTTCCATGCGAAGCTCATGGGATGGAGTTCTACCTCGGCTGCATGCGCCTCAAGCCCAACCTGCGGTGAAACCGTCCACTCAAAACTCATGGGATGGGGTTCTCCCTCGGACGCCTGCGCTACGAGCTCAGACTGCGATGGAACGATCGACGACTGGCTGGATGATCTGGACAGCGATCGGCCGCTCCTGGCTGACTTTCGAAATGTGTGTCTGGGCAACGGCGTGACGGCGTCGGTTGGTGGTGAGGCTCGATTTCGCCACATGAACGAAGACATGCGGCTGCGACCGGGTGGTCCGGCCAGGAGCACATACGATCTGTGGCGAATCGTGCCGCATCTGGAACTCAAATACGGCGAGTGTATCACCGGTTACGTTCAGGCGATCGACGCGTCCATCTTCAATGAGGATCTTCCAGTCACGGCCATCGACAGAAACCGGGCCGACCTGCTGCAGTACTACGTCGACGTGGCACTGGGCGACGTTGGTTGTGGCACCGTGCATGCACGTGGCGGGCGACAGTTCCTGAAGTACGGTTCGCAGCACTTGATCTCGCCGCTTGCGTGGGGCAACACGTACCGGAACTTTGAAGGAGTCAAGCTGTACTACACGAGCGACGACTGGGACATCGACGGCTTCTGGACACAGCCCGTTAACGGAGCCGCCGGCAATGTCTTTCGGCCGACGAGTTTCGATCATCCCGATGTCAGCCGGTACTTCAGTGGCATCTACTCGACTTACAAGGGGCTCGACAACGCCGTCCTGGATGTCTACTGGCTGTTCCTTGATGAAGACAACGACAAGGTCAATCGCATTGATGGCGAGAGACACACGATTGGTGCCCGATACGACGGCAAGACCGTCACCAAAGACTGTTGTGGAAAAGTACTCAACACGGTGACCTTTGAGCTGGAAGGTGCGTATCAGTTCGGTGACAGCGAGTCATTTCTTAGTGCAGTCGACGAAGACATCGACGCGGGTATGTTGCATAGCTCGATTGGCTACACGATGAACCAGGTGATGTGGTCGCCGACCATCAAGGGTGTCTTCTACTGGGCTTCCGGGGACGACAACCCGGGAGATGGCGAAAACAACAACTTCAATACGCTGTTTCCGCTGGGGCACGCTTACTGGGGCATTCTCGACAACCTGGACGGCTCGAACCTGTTCGACTACTCGATCCAGGCCATCGTTAAACCGTCGAGAAAACTGACGCTCCTCAGCGCGATACACTGGTTCGAGAAGGACGAGTCGGCTTCACCCATCTTCAACGTCGCCGGTACTCCATTCCCGGGGGGAGCCACCACGAATGGAGACAAGGACATCGGATCCGAACTCGACCTGATCGCGACGTATGCCCACAGCGAGCTGCTGCAGATTCAATTCGGATACAGTTGGTTCTGGTACGGCGAGGCCGTCACTCAGGCTGCAGCACCATTGCCACGCGGTGATGCTTCGCAGCTCTATTTCATGACGACCTACGCATTCTGACCGCAGTGCTCAGTGGTAGACGACACCTTCAGCAAGGGCGGCCTCAACGCGAGGCTGCCCTTTTTTGTTGACAGCCAGTCAAGTCAAACGCGGCTGGCTGGAGATGTGTCAGTCGTGTTTCGAGGGGTAGCCGAAGTCGCCAGACTTTGGCTGGACCCGAGGAAGCCAAACTCTGGCGAGTTCGGCTACATCCATGATTTCACGGCTGACAAAGCACTAACGGCGCTTGTCTGCCGTGCGAATCTCCGCATCGGACGAAACTCCCAGATGCAGCAGTGTTCGATGGAGAATCTGTCTGGCCGGTGGCGCAGCGATGACTCCTCCGTAGTGTGTCCTGCCGGACTGTGGTTCATCGACGACCACCAGAACCAGGACGCGAGGATCGTGCGCGGGTGCACCGCAGATAAAGGACGCCGTGTGCAGTGTGTCCGAATAGCCGCCACCGTTCGGATCCATCTTCTGCGCAGTTCCTGTTTTGCCGAATACGGCATAGCTATCCAGTTGCGCCTTCGTTCCCGTACCGCGTTTGACGACTTCCGTCATCGGGACCTCAACGATCCATTTCGCGATGTCAGTCTGCACTGTTGGAGTGACGATTGTGGTGGGGACGGAATTGCGTGGCTCGTCAGTCGACGCAACGAAAGCGGATTCGGAATCGTGTCGATGGCCGTGAACACCGCTCAGGATTCGAGGAGTAATGAGACGCCCTCCATTCGCCAGAGCCGCGTGTGCCGTCATTAACTGCAACGGGGTCACGGCCAGTTCCTGACCCATGGGGATGGACCCTGTGGAATAACTGTTCCACTTATCCAACGGCCGCAGTAACCCAGGTAGTTCGCCTGGTAGATCGATCCCGGTGCGGTTCCCGAAGCCGAACGCGATCGTCGCCCGGTAGAGCTCCGCATTGCCCAGACGCTCGCCGATCTTCGCCATTCCAATGTTGCTCGACTTAACCAGAATGTCGGTCACGCTCAGCTTGCCGTAACGGTGATGATCATGCAGCTCACGGCGGCCCATGCGGTACATGCCGTTCTCGCAATGGAACATCTCGTCGCGGCTGATCACGCCCTGCTCCAAAGCCCACGCGACGATGAACGGTTTCAACGTGGAACCCGGTTCGTACACGATGCTGATGGCCTGGTTTTTCCATGCATCGGCCGGCACATCGGACGGATCATCCGGCGAGTACGTTGGCCGCGACGCCATGGCCAGAATATCACCAACTCGCGGGTCCATAACGATTACGGAAGCCGATCGGGGACTCCATTTCTCAACGATGCTGTCGAGTTCCTGTTCAGCGAACATCTGCACGGCGAGATCAATGGTGAGACTGACTTCGTCGAAGCGTTGCGGTTCGCTTTCCGGATCAAAGCTGACTTCGACGATTCGACCCATCGCGTCTCGGACCAGTCTCCGACGTCCCGGTTGTCCGACGATGAGATAATCCAGGCTTTGCTCGACACCGCCGCGACCGCGACCGTCGATGTCGCGCAGCCCCAGCACGTGGGCCGCCAGATGGCCCTGCGGATAACGTCGCAGAAACTCGTCCCGGAATCCGTGTGACCCGGGCGGCCATTCGAACTGTTCGACGGCGTCGACTTCATCAGCCGACAGACGTCGTTTGAGCCAGACAAATCGACGATTCCGCTGTCGCGCATTCGCGATCGTCTCGACCAGAAGGTCCGTGTCGAGGTTCAGTGCCGCAGCCAGCTCGATGAAGAACTCTGTGTCAACGTCCAGGCGTGTCGGGTCAACGAACAGACTCGACATAACGATCGTCGACGCGAGGAGTTTGCCATGGCGATCAACAATGTCTGCCGGTCGCGCGGGAACTTCGACTTCAATCTCTCGCTGCCGAGCGGCGGAAGCAGACAGTTCACGATTCTGAAACTGCTGAATATGGACCAGCCGCCCTGCGACGATCAGCCACAGTGACACCATCAGCCCGGCAATCAGCTTCGTTCGCCAGGCGTGTGGCTGGGTGGGCATGGAATTTATCGCGCACGGGAAACACAAAGATGTCCTGTCGCGGGAGCATGCTTTCGAATGATCTCCCGCAGAGCGTCGGGGCCGATCACCGTCTGTTCTCGATGCGTGGATCGGTCAGTGGTCGTTGCCAGAACAATGTCGGCAATCGTCGCTGACCGCGGGCTCGATCGGGGCGCGGCGTATTGGGCGCCGTCAAACCATCGCCGCCGCTGACGTCGACCGTTTCGAACAGACGCTCAATCGCCGCCAGTCGCTGCGAGCGGAGTCGCAGACGGGCGTGCTCCTCACGCAGAACATCCATGCGGTAGTGCTGTCGGCTGATCTCGCGACGCAGGTCGAGATTCTGCTTCTCGATCGCGATTCCGATCAGCGACATCACAACGACAAGAAAGACCGCACTGCCAAAGCGGAAGAACATGCAACGGGTTCCGGAAATCGAGCGGGATTCGTCCCAACTCGTCTTTCATCGGAACGTGGTGTTGCGCGCGATCAGCGGGACTCGGCTGGCGTCTGCGGGAAGTTGCAGGACCAAGCCAATCTGCAGCTTGTCCGGAGTTTGCAGTTCCTCGCGATTCATGTGGTAGATCTGCTTCCACCGCGATGCGCGTCCGAGGTGTTTCGCCGCGATCGTCGTCAGCGTGTCCTGCCCGCCGATGCGATACATCGGATAGCCCTGGGCATTAAAGAAAATACCGCCCGAAGTGGAACCACCGGTATCAGCGGACGAGGCCGTGGTGTCGATCCGGTTCGCGCTTTCGATCGATGCAATCGACTCAACCGGGATTGTCGAACCAACCGACGGTACTGTTGCCCGGCTGGCTCCGAATGCGGCTGGATCGGGAATGGAGATAATCGCGCCGGTCCGCATGCGGTCCGGATTGGGAACCTGCTCGTGATTGTAATCCGCCAGTTTCTGCCAGTAGCGACCGCTGCCGTAGACCTTCTTCGAGATCGTCCAGAAGGAATCCCCCTGCTGTACGGTGTACTGCTCGGCCGCGACACCCGAGAGACTTGCCGTGCCGCTGTCGGCCCGCACTCCGATCAGTGGGTTGCCAATATCCGTATTGGTGAAGGAGTTGACCGAAGTCGGCCGGTCAAGGTTTTCAGGATACGGGTTCGGGCCGGTTACGACCGGTGACTGGAAGCCGTCGCCGGGTGCCGATTCTGCGAGTGATGGCGATGGGTCAAAGGGTTCGACGACCGGAAGTGCTCGCAGATCGGGTACGGGCTGATACCCGCCAGGGTCGGGCAAAGCGCCAATCGGAGCCACTGGCTGCACTTCATATCCAGACGGATCGGGCAGGCCTGACACGTCGTAACTGGGTGTTGAGTTGCCCAGCTCGGGTTCGGGTTGACCATAGGTCGGTTGCGTGTTGTCGAAACCTGGTCCAGGAATTACACCGACTTCCGTTCCGGCAAAACCGTCCGGACCAACTGGTCCCGACAGTTCTGGAACGGACACGTTGGGCGAGGGTAATGCCCCGGTTTCGAAACCAGGCGTCGTTTCGTAGCCGGGGTCAATCGTTGTGACTGCGATACCAGGTCCACCGGGATCGGGCATGGGTAATCCCGTCAGCGGATCGGTTGGCGGCTCGGGTGCAAATGGATCACCACCCGGATTTCCAGGTTCGGGCAGCGCGCCAGCCGTTTCGTATGTCGGGTTGAGCGATCCGGGCAGCTCTGTTGTCGGGTCAAGCGGGGACGGCAAAGAACTGATCCCTGGAAACTCTGACGGTAGGGCCGGCTGGCTCTCGAGCAGGCCGGATGGACGTTCTGCGATTGTATCCGCGGGCCCGGGAGACGGAGTCGGTCCGAACAGAGCGTCATCCGGGTCGACACTCGCTACTGCCCTGCCGGGAATGTCCGAGTCTGGCCAGGGTGCGTCCGGCACATCAGTGGCCGGTGGTTCCCCGCCGAAGTTTTCACTCGGCTCAAACCCGTCCGGGTCGCCAGTCTCTGTAATGACCAGTCCAGCGGGACCTGGTGGCAGGAATGCGTCTGGGTCACCCTCAGGTGTCGGCGGTGTGGCGCTATCGGGACCGAGCTGTGCGGCGGGAGGCCCCCCCGCAAGTTTTTCTTTTGTCTTGTCATCGCCGAAGAAGCTCTTGGCAACGACAACTCCTAGCAAGACGACGAGCAAACCAATCGCGGCGAAGCCGACAAGGACCTCTCGCGTCAGCTTGCGTTTCTTACCTTCGAACCCCCAGTCGTCGGCCGAATCGTCCGACGCGGAATCAACCGTGCCATCGATTTCGCCGCCGTTCTCGACCGCATTAACGTCCGAGTTTTCCTCGGCGTCTCCGGTCCCGGCGAATGCTTCCTGGGGGTAGTTTTCCACGTATTGTTTGTCGGTCATTGCTTCACCGCAGTGCGAAGTCTGGCGCTCCTGGAGCGCGGGTTGATCCGAATCTCCGCCGGTGTTGGCGTGATCGGTTTCCTGGTGAAGACCTGCCAGTGGTCTCCACCCCGAAACGCATTCTTCACAAGTCTGTCTTCAAGTGAGTGAAACGTGATGACCACCAGCCGACCGCCGGGAGTCAGACACTCCCACAGACCGCCATCCAATGCCTGCTCCAGATGTCGCAGCTCGTCGTTGACGGCAATCCGCAACGCCTGAAACACACGTGTGGACGGTTCCTTCCGTGACTGCCGCCGTACATGAGCCGGGATGGCTTCGTTCACAGCCGCAGTCAGATCGCCGGTGGTTTGGAGTGGTCGCGTGCGACGCCGCTCGACAATGTGTCGGGCCATCGACTCACTGAACCGCTCCTCGCCGTATCTCTGCAGAATGTCCGTGAGAGACGACTCATCCATATGAGCCAGCAGGTCCGCAGCGGACTCACCAGAACTCACATCAAACCGCATATCGAGGGGGGCGTCGGTCGAGTACCCGAATCCGCGGTCACGATCGGCGAGCTGATCAGACGACAGCCCCAGATCGAGCAGAATGCGGTCAACGGATTCAATTCCAAGCCCATCAAGTTCGCTTCGAATGTCGAGATAGTTGGCCTGCCGCAGATGAATGTTCGGACCACTGACTTTCTCAGCGGCAAATCCAAGCATCATGGGATCACGGTCGAGGCCGACCAGAGTGCCTTCCGAGCCGATCTGTTCGACGATCTTCTGACTGTGCCCGGCGGCCCCAAGTGTTCCGTCCACAACAGTCAGTCCAGGTGAGAGATTCAGCTGTTGCAGAACCTCGCGCAGCATGACAGAAACATGGACCGAACCGGCCACGGGAAACCTGAGAGTGTGAATCGGGAGGGAGAATCGGGAGGGAGAATCAGGCAGGCAGTTCTGAAGAACTCACCGGAAAAGTAGGGTGCGTTTTCAGACAGGGATGAGATCGCTGAGAAATCAGCAGGGAAGGGACTCACCCGACGGTCAAATCGGGCGGCGGCTTGTAGACGATCAACGAATTCCCGCAAAGATCAGTTTTGACCGGGTTCGCATACGATGTTGCGGACTTTCAGCGACGGCTCGTGCGACACGTAGCCCTCCTCGTTGAAAGTCCATTTGTCCGTCTTGATGCTCCCATGAGTTTTCGGAAGTCATCCCGCCAGGACACGGTCGTCGGGATCGGCGGTGTCCGAATCAGATGCTCGACAGGCTATTGCCCCGTTGACGCGGCTGGTTGCACAACGATCAACTTCGGATCGTCGACATCCTGCGATGCGAGTCTTGTTCCGTCGGTGCTGAACGCGCTGACCGGGCCGACGGTCGGGAGTTGACCGCGTTCAGCTCCAGTGTCCGCATCCCACTGCTTGACGATTCCGTCGCTGCAGACAGAGACGATCCTCATTCCGTCACGGCTGAACGCGACGTCTGTCAGTCCGCCGGTGTGACCTGAAAGTGCGTGCCGAGCCAGCTTCGTCTCCAGGTCCCATAACTTCAAACTGTCACGCTGGGACCCTGCGATGAGTGCCTTTCCGTCTGGACTGAAGGCAACAGCAGTAACGGAACCATCCTTCATCATGATTTCAAATTGAAGCTTGCTCGATGGGGCATCCAGAAACTGGACGCGTCCCTCACAGCCGGCTGCCAGCGTTGAACCATTCGGGCTGAAGGCGAGTGATTTGATATACTTGTAGCAATTGTGCTTCCCAGTGGACTGCCCGGAGGCGACGTTCCAGAACTCTGCAAGGTCATGATGGCCGGCGGCGAGTGTCTGGCTATCCGGACTGAATGTCAGGGCGCCCACCGCTCCCTTCAGTTTGCTGAGCGTGAATCGGACTTGCCCCGACGGGATGTCCCACACTTTGATGGCGTCACTGGAGCCCGATGCCAGCATCTTTCCATCCGGGCTGATCGCAAGGCTCGTGATCTCTGAGAGCGCAGTAACGAGACTGAGTTTCTCGTCTCCGCTCGCTGTGTCCCACAGTTTGATGGTGTCCGAATCCGCAGACACCAGAGTCTTTCCGCCTGGCCCGAATGCCAGACGGACAATCGGCTTCGCATGCCCCGACAGTGTGAGGAGTTCCTTGTTTGCGACCGCATCCACTTGAGTGCGAGTGGACCTGGCTGAGGCGGCCTTCAGATTTTCCGGGCCAATCGGCACTACTACTCGCAACCCGTGGCTGCGGGAGTGCTTCGTGGCGTATTGAATCCGACGCGCGGACCGGGCAAATCCCGGCTCGTAGTCGAACCATCCGCCACGCAACTGGTGCTTGTCCTGCCCTGTTGGAGGCGGCCCTGTGGGATCGACCGCAATACTATCTGCGAATTCTCCGTAGTAGTCGGCCGCCCACGGGTCCTGAACCCATTCGGCAACATTGCCGTGGACGTCGTGGAGGCCGAATGGGTTCGGCAGTAGCTCCCCGACAGGATGTGTCGTCATCCCGCCGGACCTGCTGACCCACGCCGCCTGTTTCAATTCCCCGGTCGTCCAATAAGCCGTCTGTGTCCCGGCCCGCGCGGAGTACTCCCATTCGGCCTCGGTGGGCAGTCGCACTTCGCGTCCGAGGTGCGTTCCCAGCTGCCGGCAGAAGTCGACTGCGGCATTCCACTTGACGTTTTCCACGGGATGGCGGCTCGTGTCGATGTCGGCAACGAGTTCGCTCTGGAGGCCCATTGCGGCGAAAACCGAAGGATTGGTCTTCGCAATCGCCTCATACTGTTCCTGCGTGACCTCGTACTTCCCAACGTAGAATGGACGGGTGAGACGAACCGTGTGTCGAGGCACCTCGCTTTGGATGGACTCGACGTAGTCCTTGTACTTCTGACTTGTCGCGAGATCCTCCGCGATCTTCTCTGGCGTGCTCCCCATCGCGAACTCGCCTGGTGGGACGAGGACGAGTGTCAACCTGACGTTACCGGGCAGCACGACTTCCTTCTCGATCGGCTCATCGAGGTGCTTCGCCCACGCCTCCTGATGGGCTTTCGCGGCCGCCGCGTCGAACGGCGCCACCGCGAGTGGCGGCCCCTTGGTCAGTCCGGACGTCTCCCGTGGCATGGGCCGCAACAGCTTTGCCGATCCGGAGAGCATCTTCAGAGTGACGACCGAAAACTCGGTTTCCACCAGCGCTGCCGAGTTGAGCCGGATGTGAGGCTGGCGGAGCGGGCTCAATTCAGACATCGGGGCAGTCCAATCGAAGAGTTGCTTCCCATCGAAATGGACTTGAATTCGCGCCGATGACTTCTCTGGAAGAGTGGTAACGGCAACTCGATACTCATGCCGTCCTGGCTTGCGGGGTTCAAGGCTGACCGTCTTTGGATTGGCTCTGTCCTTGTCAGTTAAATTGAAAATCCCTGTGTACCCGGCCAAACCCCCTGCGCTTTGATCGGCCACCGGGAGAGTAAAGGCCAGAATGTGATTGTCCAGCTTCACATTGTGCCACACCACTCTCAGTTCGTAATCCCCGTCAACTGAGACAGGAAGTTTGAGATTGCCGACGTTGGAGAACAGTTTGTCTTCCTCTTTTCGCCAACTGCCCTTGAATACGTCTTTGGATGTATCGACGAGAGGAATCAGACTGACTTCGCCATCCGCCGGCGTGATTGATTCTGTTAGCTCGATAGCGTCGGACGGTGATCCGGCATTCGGTTCCCATTGGAGTTTGCAATCAGGCAGCGACTTCTGCAGGTCGTCGATTCCGGCCTGTGTGATCGCCGATTGTTCAAGTCGGAGTAATGTCAATCGTTCAAGTTTTTTGATGTGTTCCAGCGCGGCGTCGGTCAAATTCGTTTCGGTTATCATGAGTTGCGACAGATAAGACAAAGGCGCCAAATCGGCCAGATCGGCGTCCGTAATTCGAGATCCTCCTAGATTGAGCTTTAAGAGCTTTCGCAGTCCGCTCAGGTGTTTCAGGCCTCCGCTGGAAATGGCATTCCCCGCCATCGCCAGTTCCGTTAACTGCGTCATTGTCCCAATGTGTGCCAGGCCGGCGTTTGTGATATTGCAATCATGAAGTGTAATATGCGTCACGTTGAACAGCTTGCTGACGTGCGAGAGAAACAGGTCTCCGTCCTCAACGGTGGCCTTGATTTCCGTCAGCGAAGTCAGTGACTTGATGTACTGGCCGCACGCGCCTGTGAGCCTGCTTTGAAGGACATGCAATGCATGGATGTGTTTGAGTCCCACCAGTTTCTCAATATCACGGTCCGAAACGTTCTGACTCAGTTTGATGTCGATCAATTGAAGCTGGAATGGCTCAGAAGGTAATACGTCGCCTCGTCGGAAGTGCCCTTTATCAGTCTGCGCCCGGCCTCCAACGGACATGACCCATTCGGCTGCAATTCGGTCAGGGTCGGCGACCGTAGATGTTTCTACCCGGGTCCACTTTCCGCCAACGATCTTGCCGTGATGGTTGTTGCCGGATGAGTCTTTCAGGACGTCGCCCTGACCTTCGTCGAAGTGGTAGAGAACTACCGTATGTGCGTCGGCCTCGAATCGTTGTGGCGGCCGGAAATCGTCGGTGTAGCGGGCAACTTTGGAGAGTCGAAACTCGTCCATCACTCCTGAGTCGGGGAATTGTGCTCGCTTTCCCAAATGCAGCACTTCGAAAGTAGGCAGAGTCCTTTTATATGCTTCCGCAGCAACCTTTCGCCCGTTGACATAGAGAACCATCTCGGACTGTGTGAGGACTCCCGCCACATGGTCTCGCCTACCTACTTCCAGCGGAGCGCTGACTCCCTTGTGGTGCCGGTAAAACCTCCAGGCAACCGTGTCTCGGAGGGGTCCAGTCTCTGTGGGGCGCGGATTATGCGGCGGTTTTTGCAGCGTGGGAGCTGTTTTCTCCGTAAGGTCGCAGTCCGGCGGGATAGGCGGCCCTCAGAGTTGCCCCGTA
>CAUZFZ010000115.1:0-35517 GCA_963579025.1 Planctomycetota bacterium
GTTGGAGCGCCACCTACGGGGCAACTCTGAGGGCCGCCTATCCCGCCGGACTGCGACCTTACGGAGAAAACAGCTCCCACGCTGCAAAAACCGCCGCATAATCCGCGCCCCACAGAGACTGGACCCGGTTCATATGCCGCAGGTGAGTCCACAGGACCGGGATCGGCCCTTTGGCGAAAAAGTAGGGATAACCCAGGCCGTCATGCAGCGCCGCCCGAATCAGATCGATGGAACCCCCGTCTGCATCTGCAGACCGCTTGCCCGTCAGGGCACCTGGAAACCACGTGTGCAGAACCTGAATGCCGCCTTCCCAGGTAAGCGCGAGCAACTGTCTCAGCAGGTTCGACGGAACAGGAGTTCCCGTGGCACTCAAAGCGCGTTCGAAGTGTGCGTTCGAACTGTCCATTTCCCCGGTCTTGTAACCGATCCAGCCTCGCTTGCCGTCGACCCGAGCCTGGACAAGACCGAGGTCCGCCAATTGCCGTGCCATCTGAAACTGCTGGTCTGCCCGTTGGTATCGCCCACGCATCACCAGCACATCGCCCAACCCTTCCGCAATCCGAAATCGCAGGGCGTCGCCTGATCCACTTTCGTCCGCGCCGTGACGAGCAATGTCAAACTGCTGTTCGGCGACATCGAGTGCGTTCTGAGACCGTGCACGCTCGGCGGCAACCAGTGCGTATGGCAGCGCACGCTCCGGCTTGTCGGCCGCGTCGAAAAAGTACGCTAGGTCAAACACGCGTTGCCATTGCCGATGATCGATTCTCATCGGCTCACCGGGCTCGGCAAAGTCGGGCGTGCGGTGAATGTGCGACTCGACTTCTGACAGACTGAAACTCGCCGTCTGCTCGATCACCAGCGCGATCTTCAGGTGATGCCCCCGCACTTTTCCGGCGGCCAGGTGATTGACGACGGACTCACGGATACGGTCGTGATACGTTTCGACGACCGTGTCATCTTCCTGCTCTGTTGTCCGCACAAAGTTGCTGGTCCGCAGTTGTGCCAGCAGACTCGGTCCGTGAGTTCTCTCGTCGATCGTCTGATAAGCCTCGGATGCACGCATCGGGCGACCGGCCACAGCAATCACTTCCAGCAGCCGACGCGATTCCTCAGACAATCGGCAAACGCGCGACCAGATCACTTCGTCCAGCTCCAGCGTGCCAACGCTGGCTGAAGCATCGTCCTGAACGTGCTGCGCCAGTTCCCACACGAAGAACGGTGATCCACCGGACTCCTTGCCAATGCGCTCCGCAATCTGCTTTTCTCGCTGGCTGTCACGTCCCAGGAGGCTCAGGGCCAGTCGGCTGGCGTCAGTTTCCGACAACGCATCAACAGCCAACTCCTGTCGGTGCGGATGGTCCTGTCCTCGCTGATAAGCATCCGCCAGAACCCGCAGTGCAGGACTCGTCTCCACGTCCTCACGCCGATACGAGCCGAGCAACAGGAGACGGGGACTTTCCGGTGGACGCACGAGGTCTGCCAGCAGATTAGAGCTGTCCTCGTCACCCCATTGCAGGTCGTCGATGTACAACACGACTGGCTGTTTTTGACCAAGATTCCCTAGCAGATCTCTCAACGTTGTGAGTGCCCGCTGCCGAAACTCCTGTTGATCCGCGCTTTCCACCGAAGGCTTGTCGGCATCGGTAGCACCAGGCACCTGCCCGAATACGGGAAACAAGCGAACCAGAGGCAACGTGTCATTCGGCATCAGCGTGACCAGCGTCGCCGCGGGCAACTCGCACAGGTAGACGACAAGAGCGTCAATCAGGCTGTCCAGCGCCTTAAATGGCACGGATTCTTGCTCGTAGCAGCGTCCTTCCAGCAGAATCGTCGTTTCGCTCCGATGGATACTGTCGACAAAGCGGCGAATCAGAACGCTCTTGCCCATGCCCGAGAAACCATGCACAAACACGCTGCGTGTCGCGCCTTCGCTGACTTCCGCCAGCGACTGTTGCAGCGTCTCGAAATGCGTCTCCCGGCCGACCAGATCCGCAGAGTGAACCACAGTCGTTGTCGCGGCTTCCTGAATGCTGTCCGCGATGTCGTCGGCTTCGACGGCGCGCAACACATCAACTGTCGATGGGCGATTCGCCGGATCGATCTCCAGCAATGCCATGCACAGATCGTTCAGTTCTTTGGGGACGCCCGGCTTTCGCTTATCCGGAGCCAGGGGCATTTCGTACTGCTTGCGCAGCATGGCTTTGAGCGACTTGTCCTGAAACGGAAGTCGTCCCGTCAGAACCTCGTACAGCATCACTCCCACGGCATACCAGTCACTGGCCTCCGTCAGAGCTCGGCATGCGGCCTGCTCGGGAGCCATGTAATGCGGCGTGCCCTGAATCGACTTCGGCATGCGACCGTCTTCGTCACGAGTGATTTCGGCAATCAGGCCGAAGTCCAGCAGGACGAGTCGGCCTTCTGTCGTGACGAAAACGTTGGACGGCTTGATATCACTGTGCAGCTTTCCGCCGCGATGCAGTTCGTTAAGACCAACGGCCAGTTGTTTAAGGACATCGTATAACCGGGTCAGACGTCGCATCGACAGTCTCGACGAGTCGGCGGCCACATCAGCGACCCGACGACGACCGCCATCGATCTTCAGTGAGTCATACTCGGACCACACGAACTCCAGGAATTCCACACCACGCAACAGTTCCATCGTCAGGCACCACGTCTTGCCATCCGAGTGGAGTTCATACAGCGACGCAAGATTTCGATGCGCGATGTCTGCCAGGGCCCGGAATTCCTGCTTGAAGCGAACCAGATCGTCCGGCCCCATGCGCTGCAGCGTCTTCAGGGCAACTTCGCGACCGTGCTTCTCATCGAACGCCCGATAAACGACTCCCATACCGCCGCGGCCGAGTTCTTCCATGACCTCCAGCCCAGCCAGACTCGGAGTCTTGAAATCCTTCTTCCGGCGACGCGATCGCTTTGTTGCTTCCGGTCCCGCTTCCGTCTCGGCGGGGACCGGTCGCTTCTCTGTCCCGGCCTGCAAATCGGCGGGCACAAAGTCACTTGTGGGAGCAACCTTGTCGGCTGATTCGTCGTCGCTGACAGAGCCACTCGACGCACCGGAGTCAGGCTCGTCGTCCGATAGAAGTTGTGAAACGAGCTGCCCGGGTTCCACATTCCGTTCGGATGTCGGCACGACCGTCAGTGCCAGCGCTCCCGGAGATTCCGTCTCCTTGCTGCTGCTTTCTCGGATGTCCACGCCGCACAAAGAACAAACCAGCTCGGAAGAGTCCGACGACTCGACCGGGGCGTCCAGGGAGTGGCCATGCAGGCAAGTCAAACTCGACGTCATCAATCGATCCAGAAGAGTGCAGTCGTCGAACACCTTGCGCGCTCACCAGGACATCCAGCGACGAAGTCCAAGGCAAACCGCGTTTCCATGCTAACGCTCAAGGGCTGTTTCATCACCAGATCGAAGCCGGCCGATGAAACTGTTTGCTGCACAAACACTTCCGATGACTCAACGCTCATCAGTCCATAAACGCCGCGACTGATGCGTCGCCCATCCTCATTTGACGCAGTGCGTTAGCCGGAACACGCAAACGTCTGGCTCCGGCCGTCAGGTCAACATCCACGAGGACGGGGAATTGTGCAGTGGGCAGAGTATGCTGCCGTTGATTGACCCCGGTTCAAGTTCGCCGCGAGTAGACCGACGCAAGTTCGAGTCCAGGTCGTGTCACTGGAGGTCTCCGTGATTCTGCACATCGACATGGATGCCTACTACGCAGCCGTTGAGGAACGTGATCAACCTGCGCTGGTCGGCCAGCCGGTCATCGTTGGCGGCTCGGCTGATTCACGCGGCGTCGTGTCGACGGCCAACTATGTAGCGAGAAAATTTGGCGTGCATAGTGCCATGCCGATGCGAACGGCCATCAGGCTCTGTCCGCAAGGCGTCGTGCTCCCGGTTCGCATGGATCACTACGCACGCATCTCGCGACAGATACGTGAGATATTTCAACGCTACACGCCGCTGGTCGAGCCCTTGTCGCTCGACGAGGCATTTCTCGACGTACGCGGCAGCCAGCAACTCTTCGGATCGGCTGTCGAGATCGGTCACCGCATCAAGTCGGATATCCTGAGTGAAACGCAGCTCGTTGCGTCCGTCGGTGTGGCTCCCAACAAGTTCCTCGCCAAGATCGCCAGCGACCTTCAGAAGCCGGACGCATTCGTCATCGTCGAATCAGGCCGCGTCGACGAATTCCTTTCTCCGCTGCCGGTGTCGCGTCTATGGGGCGTCGGCAAACGAGCCGAAGAAAAACTGCACGGCATCGGCATCCAGACGATCGGTCAGCTCAGTCGCGCGCCGTTGGCCACTCTGAAGATGTGCTTCGGCGATGCGGTGGCCTCTCACCTGCACGATCTGTCGCACGGACGCGACGACCGCAGCGTCGTTCCGGACCGGGACGCCCGATCGATCTCGCACGAAACGACATTCCCGGTCGATATCTCGGACGCCGAGGTGCTGCGAGCTTGCCTCCTGGACCTGACCGAACAGGTGGGCCGTCGGCTGCGCCGCCATGAGATCTTCGGTCGCACGGTGCATCTGAAAGTTCGCTTCAGTGATTTCCAGACCATCACCCGCTCGCACTCGCTGCCGGACGCATCCAACACGACCAGCGATTTGTGGCAGGCCGTGTCCGAGCAGTTGTTTCCTCGCGTCACTCTGCAGCCAACACGACTGCTCGGGGTGGGCGTCAGCACGCTGAGTCATACGCGAGAACGCCAACGCACTTTGTTCGACGATGCCTCCGACCGCGACGCGGCACTCGATTCCGCATCCGATGCAATCCGCGATCGATTTGGTGGCGCCGCAATTCAGCGAGGCTCATCACTGACGCGCCGACGCAGCACGGATGACCGTGCGTGATTCTCGGTTCGCCACACAGAAGACAGCCGCTATTCAATCGCTAGAATGTCGCACACTGAACGTGGGTTTCTATTGGGCCTCGATAACTGGACTGACTGCCATGACCGCATTTCTGCCCCAGAACGACTCGTGCCGTGCCCGCCGAAACATTCAACTTGGGATCGCCCGATATCGTTACCAGTACAACTACTCGTACTTGAATCCGCTGGCTCTCATCAGCCGAGTGCCCATCAACGACAAGCCGACATTCGACTGGATCAAAATGGTCGGGGATCGCGTTATGACGATCTTCGAGAACCGTCTGGTCATGACGGGAGACAAAGCAGCGGCAAAGGGGTTCACCGACTCCGGGGCTCACCTGCGACGCCGACTCGGACAGGGCGACGCAGTTTTTACGGAGGTTCTTGAAGTTCTCTCGCAGGGGATGGACGCACTGACGGACGTCGAAGACGAAACGCAGCGTCCGACCAGTCTCGACGACTACGCCGACCTTTTTCGGGAGATTGATCTCCCACCGATTCACAAGAACTACAAGGACGACGCCGTCTTCGCGGAGTTGCGGGTTGCCGGACCCAATCCCGTTATGCTCCACAGAATCACGCGAGTCCCGGATCACTTTCAGGTCACCGGTGAGCAGTTTGCTGCCACGATGAAGGGTGATTCGCTGGAAGCCGCTGGACAGGAAAATCGGCTCTATCTGGTCGATTACAAAGCGCTGGAGGGCATGGACAACGGGCAGCTCAAGCGGGCGGAAGCAATCGTCACCAAGTACGCGTATGCCCCTCTCGCTTTGTTGGCAGTCGACAAATCCAGTGGGGCTTTGTGCCCGGTCGCCATTCAGTGCAAACAGACTCCGGGTCCAGACAACCCGGTCTTCACGCCACGCGACGGCAACAACTGGCTAATCGCCAAGACGATTGTTGAGATTGCCGATGGCAACGTTCACGAAGCTGTGACCCATCTGGCCAGAACGCATCTTTACATTGAGCCGTTCTGCATCGCGATGCACCGGCAACTGGCGCGACGGCATCCACTCTTCAGACTCCTGGCCCCACACTTCGAAGGCACGCTGTCGATCAACAACGCCGCGGCTGAGAAGCTCGTCGCGCCCGGTGGCCCCGTCGAACTGCTGACGTCTTCCCCGATCAAGCAAACGCTGCAGGCAGTGGTGTCCGGAGTCGAAACATATCTCTTCGATGAGCAGTTTCTGCCCAAAGCACTGGCCAAAAGGGACGTCGCGGACTCAGACGCGTTACCCAATTACCCCTACCGTGACGACGCACTCCTTTACTGGAAGGCGATTCATCAATGGGTGACTGAATACGTCGGCACTTACTACAAAACGGAATCCGATGTCGTAAGCGACGTGGAACTACAGCGCTGGGCCACGGAGGTTGTTTCCAGCGAGGGTGGACGTATCCGTGGAATGAGCGCCATCAATTCGAAAGAGTATCTGGCCGAAGTGCTGACAATGGTCATTTATACCGCCAGCGTGCAGCACGCGGCCGTGAACTTCCCGCAGTGGGACTACATGAGCTACGTGCCGAACATGCCCCTGGCTGGCTACGCACCAGCCCCGACGTCAACCGACGAGGCGACGGATGCGGACTACCTGAAGTACCTGCCACCCACAGACATCGCCCGCCTCCAGATGGAAGTCGGCTACATGCTGGGCGCGGTACACTACACGCAATTGGGTCAGTACGACGCAGACCACTTCGGCCCGGAAGTCGGCGCTGCTCTTAAGACGTTTCAGGCCGCCATCAAGGGCATCGGCGAGCAGATTCAGGCGCGCAATCAACAACGACGTCCCTATCAGATTCTGGCGCCGCACGGGATTCCGCAGAGCATCAATATCTGACCCGCCCCGCAGACGTTACGCTTTTTCGGCGCGGACAAGGCCGGGCACGATTGCCAGCGGTAGACGTCCGTCCGGAAGGTTGCCTCGCGCGACATTCGCATACGCCTTAATCTCTGATCAGTGAAATCCTGCGCAAAACGCGCAGGATTTCTGACGTAGCGAAAGTCGCCAGGACTTTCCGCCGAAACTCTTGGCGAGTTTCGCTACCACTTGGTTCCGGCTCGTCCGGGTTATGGGAGAGTCTTCAGAATGTGGAATTCAGTACTGGCTCTGTGTCTGGTCCTCAATCTCGTGACAGCGGTTTCCGCCGAGCAGGTTCCCGAATTCCAATGGCGTGCTGTCGAGATTGACTCCATTGAGATTGGCTACGGCCTTCAGATGGCGGACGTCAACGGCGATGGAAAGACAGACATCGTGCTCGCCGACAAGAACACGATCCAGTGGTACGAGAACCCGAAGTGGACGAAACACATTATCGCCCGGGATCTTACAGTTCGTGACAATGTGTGCGTCACAGCCAGAGACATTGACAACGATGGCAAGTGTGAAATCGCAGTCGGCGGTCAATGGAATTATCGGGAGTCTCTCAAGGATGGTGCCGTCTTCTATCTGATCCCGCCCGAGGACCGAACGAAGCTTTGGACGCCAGTGCGACTGCATAATGAACCCAGCACGCATCGCATGCATTGGGTCAGGGGCACGCAGAATCGATTCCAGCTCGTTGTGAAACCGCTTCGCGGTCGAGGCAGCGTTGATGGTGACGGTGCAGGACTTCGAGTGCTTGAGTACTTCATGCCGACCAACCCGAAAGACGAATGGAAATTCGGCGTCGTCTGCGACTTCATGCACCTGTCACACAACTTCCACCCGGTCAACTGGGACGACGACGAGGAAGAAGAAATGATCGTCGCCGGGAAAGAGGGCGTCTGGCACTGCGACAAACAGAACGGCGAATGGTCAGCCACGCAGTTGACGAAGAAGTTCGCGGGAGAGATTCGAGACGGTCGACTGCCCAACGGTCAGCGTTTCATCGTGACGATTGAGCCCAAACATGGATCGACGTCGGCAGTCTATGTCGAGCCTGCGAAAAAGGGCGACATGTGGCGATCACTCAGCGTTCTGGACGAGGCTCTCAAGGACGGCCACGCGCTGGCATGCGCGGATTTCCTGGGAATCGGTTCCGACCAGATCGTCGTGGGCTGGCGAGCCATGAACGATCCAGGCGTCCCAGGCATCAAGCTATTTGCTCCGCTCGATAAAGACGGCACAAAGTGGCGAGAGACTCGAGTGTCCGCGGAGAAGGTAGCGGTCGAAGACATCAAGGCGGCCGACCTGAACGGAGACGGCAAAGTGGACATCGTGGCCGCCGCGAGGCAAACGAAGAACCTGGTAATCTTCTTCAACGAGTCAGCGACACCAGCTTCCCGCTAACCGGCGAAGGACTGCAGATCGCCTGCTGGCAACAGGCGCGGTCAAACCGCAGTCCATCGGCAGCCAGTTTGTCCAGATTCGGGTTCTTCGCAATCGCTGAGCCGTAGCAACCAGGCTCCGGACGCAAATCGTCAATCGCAATGAACAGAACATTGGGCTTGTTGCCGTATGCGGTGGCGGTCAGGGTCAACGCCAGCACGCAAAAACCAGGGAGCGTCGAAAGTCGCATATCGATGTCCCTCCGTGCAATCGGTTGGTCGCCGTCACGACTTGAGTCACAATATGGCACGGCAATGCGGCCGTGACTCGCGACGTCGCTCAGGATTCCATTCAGCAGCGTGGTGCGGGAATAACTACCAACATCTGCCCGATCTGCAGGGCGTGTGTTTCCCTTATTGTATGGCGATCCCGCGTTTCTCGTCAGGCATAGGAGTTGGGCATGATTTCGTTCACTTCCCCGGAAAACGGCCGGTTTTCCCGTCGCGGGTTTCTCCAACTGGGGACTCTGGGCGTTGGCGGGTTGAGTCTGCCCGAGCTGTATCGCCGACGCGCAATGGGCGCCAGTGATCCAGACAGCTCGCACAAGTCTGTGATTGTCGTCTTCTTAAATGGAGGCGCCAGTCAACTGGACATGTTCGATATGAAACCGGAGGCGCCTGCCGAATTCCGGGGCACATTCCAACCGGTACAGTCCAATGTGGCGGGGACGAATGTGTGCGAGCTGATGCCTCAGCACGCGGCGATGATGGATCGCATGTCGATCGTTCAGGGGATGCAGGTCATCACCAGCGGGCACAACCTGTACGAAGCCAGCACGGGATTCGCCGGAAATGTGCGTCCGAAGCGGCCGTCCATTGGAGCGGTCGTCAGTCGATTTGGTCCGAAGACCTCGGACATGCCACCGTGGGTCAACATGGCCGGACATGCTGATACGGCGTTCCTTGGACCAGAGCACGGAGCGTTCAATCCCAGCGGAGGCCTGATGAAGGACCTGTTCACGAACGGGGGCCTGCCGGAAGACCGCGTGTCGCTACTGAAGGTTGTCGACAACTTAAGGCGGGACGTTGATGCGAACGCACAGTTGCTCGCGACCGACACGTATACGGACAAGGCCCTGCAGATGCTCAGCTCAACGCGCATCCGCGAAGCGTTCGACGTGAAGAAGGAACCCGAGGAGATCCGCAAGCGGTACGGCGATCAAAGTTACGGCGGCGTCGGGTTATTGCAGGCGCTGCGACTCGCGGAAGCCGGAGTCTCATTGATCACGGTCTACGGTCCCGGCAATAACAAATGGGACACGCACAAAGACAACTTCCGAGTCATGCGTGACACCATCCTGCCGCATTACGACCAGAGCATCAGCGCGATGATCGAAGACCTGTATGCCCGAGGTCTCGATAAGGACGTGCTGATTGCGATCTATGGAGAATTCGGACGAACTCCTCGAATCAACAAGAACGCCGGACGCGACCATTATCCGGAATCGGGATTCGTGCAGCTTGCTGGTGGCGGCCTGAATATGGGACAGACCGTCGGCGACACCGGCCGCAGAGGCGACTGGGACATCAGCCGCAGTCGCCCGTACACGATTCAGAATCTGATCTCGACCATGTACCACGTGCTGGGCATTGATCCGTCGATCAAGGTTCCGGACAGCTTTGGGCGCCCGCAGTATCTGCTCGAACGACGCGGTGTGATCGAAGAGCTGGTGTAACGTTGTTGTCCCGAACCGCGAATTGGCTACCTGGGAGTGCCGCAATGAAGCAGCCGACTTACAGATTCCAGGCACTGGGTATCGTTGTGTTGCTGCTTTGTCGCCCTGCTCTGGCCGACAGCCCACCGGTGGTTGGCAGCGGCGGGCTGAAGTCGGTCGCGGCATCTCCCGCAGAAATCAGCCTGGCTGATCGTGACGCCGTGCAACAGATCGTCGTCACCGGGCAATTCGAGAACGCCGGAGTCAGCGACCTGACAGGGACTGCGTCGTACCGAGTTGGGGACCCGCAGGTCGTCACCGTCGGAGCCGACGGTTATCTACGTCCGATCGGAAACGGCTCGACAGAAGTCCTGGTCGAGGCCGACGGCAAGTCGACCGCTTTGAAAGTCCACATTGAGGGATTCAACAAGGAAAGGTCCATTAACTTTGCCAACGAGATTGTGCCCATCCTGACCAAGCTGGGTTGCAACAATGGCGGTTGTCACGGCAAGGCGGACGGGCAAAACGGATTCAAACTTTCGCTGCTGGGTTTCGATCCGGTCGCCGATTACGAGGCACTGGTTCACGAAGCCCGCGGTCGCCGCGTGCTCGAGGATGCCCCCGCACACAGTCTGCTGCTGCTGAAACCCACGGGACAACTGGGACATGGCGGCGGCAAGCCACTGCGTCTGGAATCCGCCGAGTACCGGTTGATCGAGCAGTGGATTCGCACAGGTGTTCCGTTCGGCAATGACGACGACCCGCAGGTCGTCTCGATCGATGTAAGGCCTGCTCACCGTCTGCTGGCACCGCAAGCGTCGCAGCAGGTCGCAGTGACTGCTCACTTCAGTGACGGTTCGTCGCGCGATGTGACTCGGACAGCGGAGTTTCGATCGAACGATCCTGAACTCGTCGATGTGAGTGAATCCGGACTGATGTCGACGACCGGTCGTTCCGGCGAAGGTTCGGTCATGATCCGCTACATGGGATACGTTTCGGTGTTCCGGGCCACGATTCCGCGGACGACAGACGATGGTCAGCCGAAGTCGCCACATAAGCCCATCAACTTTGTCGATGAGCTGGCATTCGCCAAACAGCAACAGCTTGGTTATGTGCCGTCGGAGTTGTGTAATGATGGTGAATTCCTGCGGCGAGCGTCTCTCGACATCATCGGAACGCTACCGACAACCGAAGAAGTGATCGCCTTTCTCGGTGATGTCAGTCCTGACAAACGCGAGAAACTGGTCGAGACACTGCTCGGTCGACCGGAATACGCAACCTACTGGTCGCTGAAATGGGCCGACGTTCTACGTGTCCGCGGCGGATCGAACGACGACACGAAAAACAAAATCGACGGCCTCAATACGCGAGCCGTGAAGTTCCGCGACTGGATACACCAGCAACTGGCGGACAATCGACCGTACGACAAAATCGTCCGCGACATTATTACGGTCGATGGCCCCACAACCGGCCCGGATTCCAACGCTCCGATTCTGTGGTATCTGGAGTTGAAGAACGCGGAAGGGCTTGTGGAAGACACCGCTCAGGCGTTTCTGGGAACGCGAGTGCAATGTGCGCGATGCCACCATCATCCATTCGAGAAGTGGAGCCAGCACGATTACTGGAGCCTGGCCGGGTACTTCTCACACGTCGAATGGCGAGTCGGTGTCGACAAGAAAGGCAAGCCGGTCAAAGACGGCAAGCCTGTACGGGATTCTGAGTCGGCGCGTGTCGGGCAACTGGTTGCGATCAATCCAGAGAAGACACTCTCCGACCCGCAGGGAAATGTCTATGACACGCCCACACCACTCGGCGGATCAATTCCCGAAGCGCAAAGTAACGACGATCCGCGAGATGATCTGGTTGACTGGATCGTACATCCGAACAACCCGTTCTTCGCTCGGGCTCTGGTGAATCGCTACTGGGGACATTTCTTTGGGCGAGGCATTGTCGAGCCCGTCGACGACATGCGGGAAACCAACCCACCGAGCAATCCCGAATTGCTTGACGCACTGGCTCAGGATTTCGTGGCCAATAAGTTTGATTTGAAGCGTGTCGTGCGAACGATCTGCACCAGCCGGACCTATCAGCTCAGCAGTGCCGCCAATGAAACTAACCGTGACGACCTGAAGCACGGCTCGCGTTTTCTTCCGCAACGGCTCTCGGCCGAAGTGCTCTACGACGCTCTGGATCAGGTGACGGGGCAGACGACGAAGTTTCGAGTCGTTGGGGCGAAGGAGCCCACCGAGCTGGAAATTCGCGCGATCGCGCGTCCGCACGCGCGTGTCACGAACTATTTCATCGACACGTTCGGCATCAACAAACGTGACTCCGCATGTGAGTGTGGTCGCGATTCGACGATGACACTCGCCCAGCGTGTGCTGCTGCTCAATAACGGCACAGTGCGACAGAAGTTGTCGGCGCGGGCCGAGCAACTCGTGGCGGATGAACGCTCCGTCGAGGAAAAGGTGAGCGATGCCTATCTGGCATTCTTCGCGCGGCACCCGACCGATGAAGAGCGACAGGTCTGCGTCGAGTACGTGCAGAAGAAAACGGAAGACCAGCGGAAAGCTCAGGAAGGGTATTACGACCTGCTCTGGGCGCTGGCGAATTCAAAAGAGTTCATCTTTCAGCACTGACATGTAGCTTCAGTCAGTCTAAGGCAAACCTCATGCGCGCCGTCTGCCTCGCGATTCTTGTCACACATCTGGCTGTCGTGCCCGGCTCAGCGGACGAAGATGTCGCGCCGATTCCAGTCGTTCAGATCGAGCGAACTGATCCCGTCGTTTTCGAGCGAGACGTCCGGCCGATTCTGGCAAAGAAGTGCTTTGTGTGTCACAGCGGCAATGTGTCCGAAGGCGGACTCGACATGAGTTCGTTCGCATCGCTGGCCAAAGGCGGTGACAGCGGATCGACCTTTGTCAAAGGCAAGTCGGCCGACAGTCGCCTGGTCCGATCAGCGGGCCGCACTGCCGAGCCGTTCATGCCGCCGCTCGATGACGACGAATCCGAACCACTCACACCTCAGGAACTCGCGCTGATTCGGTTGTGGATCGATCAGGGCGCCCGGCCGCCGGTTGCGGCTGAATCGTCAATCAAACTTAGACCACTGTCGTCATCGGTGCGCGTCGTACGCGCGGTGGCAATCTCGCCCGACAAATCCTACGTCGCGGTTGGACAGGCTCGCCGAATTCATGTCTACGACGGAGTGACCGGTGATTACGTGAGGTCTCTTGATGACTTGGGACTCGAAGCAGAGAACTTGCAGGCCCATTCCGGAATCGTCGAATCGTTGGCCGTCAGCGCGGATGGGAACCTGCTGGCGTCCGGTGCATTCACCGATGTTGCCGTGTGGAATCCTCGAACTGGCGTGTTACTGCACCGGCTGTCTGGCTTTCAGCATCGAGTGACGTCGCTGGACTTTTCGCCGGATGCGACGTTGATCGCCGCGGGAAGCGGTGCCCCCACCGTGTCAGGGCAGGTGCGCATCTTCGAAGCCCGAAGCGGACGGATCGTGCATGAGTTGCCGGATGCTCACAGCGACTCCGTGTTTGGCGTCCGATTCAGTCCTGACGGTCGGCTGCTGGCAACATGCGGGGCCGACATGACGATTCGACTGTTCGACGTCGCGGACGGACACCTGGTCCAGGAACTCGAAGGGCACACGCATCATGTGCTCGATGTCGCCTGGCAGTCGGATGGCAAGTTGATTGCCAGTGCTGGTTCGGATCGAAAAGTGCGGCTGTGGGATCCGGCAACCGGCGAGCAACTCACACGTCTGAACCGAGGCGGCGGAAAGATCAACACTGTCTGGCTCGAGCACGACAAGCCGGCCAATCGACTGCGATTCGTGGGCGACACGACGTACATCCTGACGAGCAGTGGAAATCAACCAATTCAACTGTGGGACCTGACAAAGGAAATGCGCCCCGGGAACTATGCCAAGCCGTACTTTCGAGGTCGCGTGCTGCGATCATTCGGTGAGGGCGACGACTTCGCGTACGGCATTGACGCAAGCCCCGATTGCGCGATCGTCGTGGCAGGTGGTCGATCAGGTGTGGTCCGGCTGTTCAACGGCAAAGACGGAAAGCTGATCCGCGAACTGGCTCCGGCTGAAGTAGCATCCCAGGCGAGCGGTGGGCGTAAGCCAGCCAGCCCCAACCAGGATCCGAAAGGCCCACGGGCTGACGCCCCAGGCTCGCCTTTGTTCTTTGGTGACCCGGCGGCGCATCAGGGAGCGATCAGTGGCGTGGCCCATTCGGCCGAAGGCAACCTGCTGGCATCCGCTGGCGTTGACGGGGTCGTGCGGTTGTGGGACTCGGAAAACGGAAAAATGCTTAAACAGTTAATCGGACACGACGGTTACGTACGAGACGTTGCGTTCTCCCCCGATGGCACCGTGCTGGCTTCCTGCGGGGCCGATGAACGAGTGATGCTGTGGGATCTTCCGTCCGGCAAACACCGGGCGACTCTGTGGGGACATGTTGGTGACGTGCGGAGCGTTACGTTCATGCCCGACGGCACACTGTGCTCTGCCGGACGAGACGGAGTGATCCGACATTGGGACATTTCACACGAACAGAATCCACTCGTCATTCCCGCGCATGAAACCGCAGTCAGAGCTGTAACCGTATCGGGCGACGGACAATTGCTGGCAACAGTCGGAGACGACCAGGCAATTCATATCTGGAACGTCAGCACGTTTGAGCGAACGGCAACGCTGCAGGGCCACACGGCCGAAGTCACTTCGGTCGTGTTTACCACGGACGCAACCCGGCTTGTCACAGCCAGCGTGGACCAGACCATACGCGTCTGGGACGTCGCATCCGGCAGCGAACTGCGTTTAATTGAAGGACACGCAGGCACGGTGTTGTCTGCCGCCGTCTCACCGGATGGAAAGACGATCGCGTCCGGAGGCAACGACAAACTGGTTCGGCTATGGAACGCCGAGACCGGCGAGGAGCAGGCCAGTCTCGAAGGTCACACGGCCGAAGTTTATTGCGTCAGGTTCTCGCCTGACGGATCAACTCTCGCGTCAACCAGTCACGACCTGTCGGTCAGGCTATGGGATGTTGCCGCAGGCAAGGCCGGCAAGGTCTTGAAGGGACATCAGGGATATGTCTGCAGCGTTGCGTTCTCTGCGGGTGGAGAATCACTGGTCACGGCGAGCGCCGACCGAACTGCCAAAGTCTGGGATACGAAGACGGGCAAAGCCGGCAAGACGTTCAGCGGACACACCGGTGTCGTATTTGGTGCGACCTTCAGTGCGGACGGCCAGACCGTTGTGTCGGCATCCGGCGATGAGTCCGTGCGGCTGTGGTCAGTGGAATCGGGTGAACTGCAGGCGACGCTGCGTGGACACAGCGGCGATGTGAATCAGGTTCACTTCATTGAAGATGGAAGGCGCATTGTGTCGGCGGGAGAAGACGGAACATTGCGCGTGTGGTCGCGTGAAGCCGGACGCCCGCCGCGCCAGCTCACTGGACATCAGCAAACGATCTACTCGCTGGCAGTCAGCCCCGACGGCGGCACACTGGCATCATGTGGATACGACGGCACCGTGCGTTTGTGGAATCCGAAGATCGACCGCCCGTTGATTCGTACGCTGACCGGACACACTCACGTCGTTGTCTCTGTCATGTTTTCACCGGACGGCCAGTCTCTTGCGTCGGCCAGCCATGACGGCACCGTCCGACTGTGGAACCCGGTATCGGGCGAGCTGTTGAGTCAGCTTCAACACTCAAGCGCATTGAATGCACTGTCGTTCGCACCGAATGGCCAGACGCTGGTTGCCGCAGGATTCGATCGCGCGGTGCATGTCTGGGACACCACAGCCGGAGAGCAGATCCGTGTCGGTCGGCATCTCGGGGCAACAGTCAACGCGCTCACGTTCTCACCGGATGGGCAACACCTGTTCGTGGCTGGCCAGGATGGCACACTACAGCGACTGGCTCGTTAGGCCCTTCGAAGAAGGGAATGACGAACATGTTGTCGTCGACAATTTGTTGTCGTCCGCAGGCTGCCATTTGTCATTAGTTATTTGTCATCTCTCATTTGTCATTTTCGAGGTCAATGCGATCTTTCATGAACGCGGCGCGGCCTCGCGACCTGCAGGACGCCAATGACAAATGACTATTGACAAATAACTAATGACAAATGACATCACCACCGGCGGCATGGAAGTGGGGGTTAACCCGGCTGGTCCGATCCCTGACACCGGGTTGATCGGAAATAGACCAGGCAGAAGTCATCGGAGCGAAATCATGATTGAACAGTCAGGTAGCAGCTCACGGCGTGCGTTTCTGAAGACGACTGCGGTAACACTTGGGACAGGCCTGCCGATACTGCGTGCCCGTGCTGAGGGCGATGCGACACCGAAACCCGGGTCGGTCGAAATCCTGAACCCGATGGGGCGGGTTCCACTTTCGTTCATTATCGACGACTCGACCTGCCTGGTGAATATGGGGCACTTCTGCACGCCGCAGTTTGCTGAGTGTTACCCTCAACGCGTTGACTATCAGAAGCCGTGGAAGACATGGCCTCGCGAGATCCCCGACGCTTTCGTGCGCGAGTTCGGGGAGTGGTGCGAGGAGCATGGTGTCAAAGGCAAGTACAGCATTGTTCCGAATCCGGCGTGCGTCGGCTGGATGGACCGTGAGTTGCCCGGTTGGTCACGTCGGGAATTGCTCGACAGTCTGAAACTGGTGCGCGAGCTGATGCTGCCCAACTGGGATATCCATCCCGAGATGATTACGCACACACGAGTCATTGATCTGATGACCGGTCGGCCGTTCGACGAGATCAGTCCAGCCACGATGGAGAACTCATACCCGCGTGAAAAGAAGAGCGTCGATGAACTGGCTGCCTACCTCGCGTATGCGCTTCGCATTCTGAAGAACTGCGAACTGCCTTGCGAAGGCGTCACGACTCCTGGCGGATTTGGGAACCTGGTGAAGTCAGAACTGTCGCTCGCCGTGCAGCAGTCTGTCGATGACGTCTTCGGCGCCGAGATTCCACACTACTTCAAGTACGTCAACACGGGCGATGAAAGTACCGAGCCAAAGATCGAACACCTGAGCGGACTGGGTACGGACAACGTTCGTCTGACCGTGAATATTCCAGCCGGCACGGGAGACTGGTTCGGAGGCTGGCAGGGAGACGGAATCTCGGAAGGGGACCGCTACTCGAATGCCGACGCAACTAAGGGACGCATGGTCGATCTCATCAAACGCGGGCAGCCCGCAATCATGTTGTGCCACTGGCCAGGGATTTACAGCAACGGTCAGAAAGAAGGCCTGCACTCATTCCAGCGAGTCGTCACGGCCCTCGACGGACGATTCCGCGACCAGACGGTGTGGATGAAACTGAGTGAGATTGCTCGCTACTGGGCGGCCAAAGAGGTAACGAAGATTGAACAGTCCGGCCGAGACGTGAAGCTCAATGCCCCGTTCGCAGCCCCCGGATTCACTCTCAAGCTTGCCGGGAAACCAATGGCAGCTCCGACACTGGTATCCAAAGGAACTCAGTTGGAATTGAAACAGGTGTCGAAGGCCGCGGAACTCAAAGCGGGCACGTGGCTGCCAGTCGGAACCGACACGACTGTGTGTTTCGATCTGCCTCGCGGGATGTCCGTCCTGCGAACCTAGTTACGTGACTTACAGGTTCGTATCAGGAGGGCCGGTTCCGACCGGCCGCGTTGCGTCAATTGCGGCCGGTGCGAACCGGCCCTACAAAATCGCGACCGCTCTGCTGCAATGTGAATCGAGTTTCCAACTCGTCCGCCCAATTCCCAACAGGCGGCTCCCATACTTTGAGGACTCCCGGCTGATGAAGTACTTGTCTTATCTCACGATCACCACACTGCTGGTGACTGCCACTCCGGAATCTGTTCAAGCTCAGGCCGTTGAAAAGTCCGAGTCGGATACGGCACCCGTTAAGAACGGAAAACCAATTCGGGCTCTGCTGGTCACTGGCGGTTGTTGTCATGACTACGCGCGGCAGAAGCTCATTCTTTCGCGAGGTATTTCCGCTCGAGCCAACGTGCATTGGACCGTCGTTCAACAGGGTGGGACCACCACAGACACACCGATCCCGCTGTACGACGACCCGAAGTGGTCAGAGGGATTCGATATCGTCGTGCACAATGAGTGCTTCTCGAACGTTAAGGACAAGGACTTCGTCGAGAACATCGTCAGGCCGCACCGTGAGGGACTGCCGGCGATTCTGATTCACTGCGCCATGCACTGTTATCGCACGGGCGATAATCAGTGGTTCGACTTTGTCGGGATGCAGTCGCCGGGGCACGGGCCGCATTACTCGTACACAGTCGAAAATGTGAAGCCCGACCACCCGATCATGCAGGGGTTCGGACCGATGTTCGTCGCGCCGAAGGGTGAGCTGTACCACTCGATCAAGCTGTTCGACACGGCGACGGCCCTGGGCCAGGCAGTCCGTCAGAGCGACAAGAATCCGCAAACCTGCGTCTGGACGAATCAGTACGGCAAGGGGCGTGTCTTCGCGACGACGATCGGTCACTACAACGAGACGATGGTCGAACCGAAGTACCTCGACATGCTCGCTCGAGGTCTCCTGTGGGCCTGCGACAAAGACGCCAAAGCCGAATTCAAACCGAGTACCGAGACGATTGATGAAGAAATCCGCAGCCTCGTTGCCGTCAAGCTGACGCCGACCGGCGGTGGTGGTGGAGGAAGTGTAAACACGCTCCCGGTGAAGTGCTGCGGCGCGGGGAATCTCGTCTCGCTGGGAATTGCCTCAGCCAGCAGCGAGGAAAAGGGCAAGAACAACTTCTCGAAGAACGCCATTGATGGTGACCTGAGCACGCGCTGGTGTGCTGCCGGCGGAGCGACAGGCGAATCGATGCAGGTGGACCTGGGCGAAACGCAACAGGTGCAATCGTTACGGATTCACTGGGAGAAGTCCGGGGCCGCGTATCAGTATCTGGTCGATGCTTCGAGCGACGGTAAAGAATGGAAGACGATCGTCGACCAGTCGAAGAATAAGAAGAAGGCGAAGATCACTCCGCATGTCGTGGACTCGCCTAACACGCGGCATCTGCGCGTGACGTTTCTCGGATCGCAACCAACCTATTGGGGCAGCTTCTGGGAACTGGAAGCCTACGCGAGCATGGAATTGCCGAAGCTTCCGAAAAACCTCACGCCTGCACCAGGTGGAAGCAACGTCGGCATTTCTGACGTGCAGGCACCTGATGGTTTTGATGTGACCCTCTTCGGAACTCCGCCGGACGTGAACTACCCCGTGTGCATTGCCGCGGCCGCAACCGGCGAAGTCTTTGTGGGCGTCGATGAACAGGGATCACTCGGCAAGGAACCAGATCGCGGCAAAGTCCTGCGATGTATCGACACCGACGGCGACGGAACGGCCGACCGCATAAACGTGTTCGCGAAAATGGATCACCCGCGAGGGCTGTTCTACGACAACGGTTCCTTGTGGGTTCTGCATCCGCCGTTGCTGAGCGTGTATCACGACGACGACCGCGACGGCACTGCCGATCGGCACGACGTTCTGCTGACGGGCGTGACGACGGACGAATTGCACCGTCGGGGAGCCGATCACACGACAAACGGCATCCGCATGGGCATCGACGGCTGGATTTACATTGCCGTCGGAGACTTTGGTTTCACCGAGGCGAAAGGTACAGACGGCACAGTTCTGGCCCGACGAGGCGGCGGCATTCTGCGCGTTCGCCCGGACGGCACTGAGATGGAGATTCACAACTGGGGTCAGCGAAACATCCTCGACGTCTGCATCGACCCTTACATGAACATCTTCACGCGAGACAACACGAACGACGGTGGCGGCTGGGACATTCGGCTCAGCCACATACTTCAGTCGGGCGAGTACGGCTATCCGTCGCTGTACCTGAATTTCACCGAAGAGGGTCTGCCGCCGCTGGCGGATTACGGCGGAGGCTCCGGCTGTGGCGGCATGTTTCTGCACGACCTGCGCTGGCCCGAACCGTTTGCGAACGCCGTTTACACCTGCGACTGGGGTACCAGCAACGTCTACATCCACAACCTGCCGGCTAATGGCGCGACGTTCGACGCTCACCAGGACGTGTTCCTGAAAATCCCGCGGCCGACAGACATCGACGTCGACGGCAGCGGCCGGATGTACGTCTCGAGTTGGAAGAACGGAAAGTTTGCCTATGACGGACCGGACGTCGGATTCGTCGCTCAGCTCACACCGATTGACTTTACACCAAAGCCGTTTCCCGATCTGAATGAATCAACGGACGCGGACCTTGTCGACTATCTGATTTCACCGAGTGCCGTTTACCGGCAGCATTCTCAACTTGAGATACTAAGACGCGGCGTGAGCGAGATACGAGTAGCGTCGCTGTTGGCTCTCGCGGATGACGACTCCGCGCCGCTATACGGTCGAGTGGCTGCGATCTACACGCTTAATCAACTCGCCGGATTCGGTGCGCATGAAGCACTGTTGAGTCTGCTCGACGATGACACCGTTCGTGAGTCTACACTGCGAGCGCTGACGGATCGCAAAGTCGATCTCGACAAACTGCCATTGGAACCGTTTCTGGCGGCATTGAAGGACGAGAACCCGCGCGTTCGCGGGCAGGCTCTCATCTCCATCGGGCGGCTTGGTCGTCCTGAAGCAGGGGAAGCGATTCTGCCGCTCTCCGTACGATCAACGGGTTCTCCAAAACCGACGGCCGAGCCGCTTTACAAACAACCCGATCCCGGCCGAGTCCTCCCGCACCTTGCTGTCCGAGCCCTGCAGAACTGCAACGCTTCTGAGGCGTGTCTGAAGGCACTTGAGGGGCCGTACTCGGTCGGAGCGCTTCAAGCTTTGAAGTACATGCACACCGAGGAGGCCGTGTCGGGACTGATCGGAAGCCTCAGCCGCGTGCGCAAGTCTGACGTGAGGCAGGAAGTGCTCACGACTCTGATCCGTTTGTACTTCCGCGAAGGTGACTACACAGGCGGCTGGTGGGGCACGCGCCCGGACCGCACGGGGCCGTACTTTGATCGCAAGACCTGGCAGCAAAGCGCACGAATCGCCGCCACACTGAAGACGTTTCTCAGCGAGGCGGACAAGGCAACACTCGAACTGGCGGGGATACAACTCGCGCGTCACAAAGTCGAGATTGCCGGTCTTCCGACCGCAGCGACTGTTGCCGCTCGCACGGACGAGCCACAGGCTCCGATTGAAGTCCCGAAAGCGGATCCGAACGATCCCAATCTAATCGCGAACCTCAAACCCGAGGTCGCAGCCGAACGTGCATTCAATGCCGAAGCCGACGCCAAACGAGGCGAACCGCTGTTCAAACGCCAGTCCTGCATCGCCTGTCACACGACGGCCAATGGCCAGTCCCCGAAAGGCCCGCACCTGGTCGATATCGGCAAACGATACAAGAAAAAGGAGCTGATCGAATCGATCCTCAAGCCGAGCGCGAAGATCGCCCAGGGATTCGACACCTACCTCTTTGCGATGGACAGCGGCAAAGTCTTGATTGGTTTTGTCACCGGCGAAAGTGCCGACGAGATCCAGCTCCGGCAGACCAATGGCGTGTCCGTGGTGCTGAAGATTGATGAGGTCGAACTACGACAGAAGAAGCCAGAGTCGATGATGCCGGCCGGAGTGGTTAACAACATCACACCAGAGCAACTGGCTGACCTGATCGCGTATCTGCAGTCGCTGAAGTAAAGCGAAATCGCTCGGATTATCCGGCGACGTTCTCAGGCGACGCAGCGAACTTCACCGAGTCGAAACCCGCGGCGCGACAGGTGTCGTAGATGTCCACCAGGTCGCCGACAGGCACGGCCGGTCCAATGTCGAGAATCACGGGAATCTCTGGAGCCACCGAAGCCAGTTCCCTCAAGGTGGCCCTCAACTGAGACCAGTCTGCGTACAGCTCCTGATTGACCTCGGCGCGTGTGAACGACTCTTCAGGAGCGTCGACTCGCCGGAGTTTGACCCAGACTTCTCCCAGTGGCTTTGGAATGTCGGCCTGCTCTGTCGAGTCGATCGATCCACTGCTAAGCGGCGTGGGCAGGAGCGATTCCGGAATCTGGCCGATCGACGCGCACACGAAGAAAATCAGCAGAAGAAACACGACGTCGATCATGGGTGTCATGAACGACTCATCGCGTTCGCGGTCGCGAGAATTTGAGGAAGGAACTCGCATGGTTCAGGCGGGCTGGTGAGGTTTCGGGGGAACGCCCAGCGACTTGCCTCCATCAATGGCGATCAACGTCCCCGTGACCATGATGGCGGCGTCACTGCACAGATACAGAATGGCTTCGGCAATCTCACGCGTTTCGATCATGCGACCGGACGCCTGAGCCATCGGGCTGGCGGCAATCAGACTCGCGACCGCAGCGTCACGGTCCTCGGCAAGATCGATCTCTGATTCGATCATTCGAGTTCCCGCGACGGGACCGGGGCACACAGCATTCACACGGACACGGTCTTTTGCGTGACACAGGGCCAGCGATTTCGTCAGACCGGAGACCGCCAGTTTGCTGATCGAGTAAACCGGATCGTGTGCCCGCGGCAGGATGCCAGCGTTGCTCGCCACATTCACGATTGAACCGCCGCGACCGTCGGAAGACATGTGACGAACAGCATGCTTCGCTCCGAAAAACGCGGCTTTGACGTTTGTGTCGATGCACCGATCCCAGTCGTCTTCGGTGACTTCGTCGATCTGCTTGACCATTCCGATTCCGGCGTTGTTGACCAGGATGTCGATGCGCCCGGTGAATGCCGAGGCAAAGTCCATCAGTTCGGCCAGGTTCGCTTCACGGCGGACGTCGCATTCACGCTGTTCGATCCCCAGTTCCGCGTACGGTCCGTCATTCTCTGCCAGAAGCGAGTAATCCGCGACGACAACTTTCGCTCCGCATTCAGCGAAGAGAGTCGCTGCTGATCGTCCGATACCACTCGCTCCACCGGTCACCACTGCCACACGACCGGTCAGGTCCACTGCCGCCATTTGCATCTCCGTTCTACCTGTGCACTCAATTCAATCTGGGATCTTCGTGCTGAGGAGCCAGTCTTCCAGGATGACATGCTCAATCAGGGGCGCTCGCAACAGCGCGGCGTTCTTTGACAGGTACTGTCCCAGCCACGGCCGTCGACGCACGATCGACGAAACCGCCCGCAGGCCGATGCCCGACAGCGAACTCTGACTGAGCTGCGAGGCCACGTCGATACTCAGACGATTGAACGTTGCCGGAAAGATGTTCGGCTCTGGACCGACGTGAATGACAGTATGGATGTCGGAACTCAGAAACCGTTCGATGACGTTCCAGAGCCGTTGTGGATGGTCGATCCAGTCATAGAGTATCTGCCGACTGTTGAAGTCGTTGTAGGACTCCGCGCCGGTCACGCAGGAGACGATTGGTACTGTCGGTTCGCGCAGGCCTCCCGGAGTCGTCTCCAGCATGACGGCCGCCCGGTCAGGGATGTTTCGCTGCCGGACGATTGGTGTGTGGATCGGTGGCCACTGGTCCGGGTTCTTTCGGACATGAACCTGCTTCGGGAACTCCGCCTTGATTGCCTGCTTGAACAAATCGAGCGAGTGATTCTGACCCAGGACAAGCATGCTGTTCGGTGACAGATAGCTCGAGATCGCGACTGTTCCCTGATTCTGGGCCGTTACCTGGACGCAGAGTTTCTCCATGGCCCGCAGATCGATTTCCGGACCTCGCGAAAACACGATGCCCATTTCGACCGTACGAGCCAGCTGCACACAGTCATCCGCCAGAGTCAGGATTGGAATGAGCAGGCTTTCGAGTTCGTACACTTCGGCGGCGACCAATGCGGCGACTTCGCCCAGACTGTAGCCGGCCAGTAGCCTGGCCTGAGTAATCTCGATGCCAAAGAACTGTTTCAGGATCTCGATCTGCGCCAGTTCCGCGCCGGCAATCAAACTTACGGCTTCTCCGTACGTTTCCAACGTCGTTTGTTCGCGCTGCCGGACGCGCGCGATGAGATCCACAGGTTGCTTCGTTGCAACTTCGTAGATTTCACCGGCAGCTTTCAGATGCCGCTCGACAATCGGCCCGAAAGCGGAATGCTCGAGCAACTCGGGAGTGCGGCCCAGATTCGTGACGTTGTATCCACGAAAAGCGAAAGCAGCCGACCCCATTTGTTCGTTCAGATCCAGTTCCATTGTACGCCCAGTACTCTCAGTTGACTTGAGTCTCGTTCACATCGCGCGAATGCTAGCCGTGGTTTCGGAACCGGGGAACACGGAACGGCTTCAGCGGAGCGACGAGATGAATGGTCCGGCGAGTGAGGAATTCGGTTCCGAAGAATAAGGCGACCGAAACCAGCGAGCGTTTCACGGGTTCATTGGTCAGTGTTCGAGTCGATCGGCAACGGAACCGAGCGAGATGACTCCCTGCCCGGTCGCCAGATACGATCTACGTCGATCTGTTGAATCTGTGTCCCAATCCCCGCCACCAGGGAAACTCTCATGATTCGTTCGACAGTCGTCGCCTGCCTGGCTCTTACTCTCGTCTGTGCGGATTCTCGATCGCTGCCGGCACAGCAGTCGGCGCGTGGTCAGTTGCAGTCGGGATTCGCCGCGAAAGCCCCGTCAATTGGATCCGAACTACCGGACGCATCCGGCTACACAGCCGATGGAAAGCCCTTCAATCTGCGCGAGTTGAAAGGCAAGTACACGGTGATTGTCTTCGGGTGTCTGACCTGACCACCTTTCCTCAGAAACGTCTCCGGTCTGGAGACGCTGGTGCGGGATTTTGGTCCCAAAGGCGTCCAGTTCTTTTACGTTTACAAGGCACTGGCCCATCCCGAGCACAACGGCTATGTGCAGCCCTTTACGCTGGAAGAACGGCTGCTGCATGTGAAGGTAGCCGAGCGGACGCTGGGATCGGAGATCCCGTGGATCTGCGACAGCATGAAAAACGAAGTCAAACACGCATTGGGCGATGCGCCGAATTCCGAATTCCTGATCGATCCTGATGGACGTGTCCTGCGGCGTGTCGCGTGGAGCAGTCCGAGCAAACTCCGCACACTGCTGGGCAAGCTGGTCGGCCCGGTCGAGAATCCGACGTCCGTTGCGGACCTGAATCTGAAAGTCGAACCGCCACCGAAAGTTGCCGCGCGGGGTGTTGTTCCGCGTCTGGCCCGGCCATCCGGATTGCAGCCGCTGATCATTGAACCGCAGGTCGAGGAAGGGGCCAGGCCCTTCTACGCCAAATTGCGGGCCGAGGCAGATTCCGGGCTCTTACGATCCGGCAGCGGGACTCTTTATGTGGGCTTCCATATGGACCCGATCTATCACGTGCACTGGAACAACCTGAGGAAACCCGTACGCGTGGAATTCGAAGGCCTGCCTGAAGACGGCGAGGCTGGCGCGCGTGTCGATCCGGCTGTCTGGACCGGCCCTGATCCCGAAGAGCCAGTCGATATCGATCCGCGAGAGTTCCTTGCCAAAGTCAGCGTTCCCGACGGCGTCAAAACACTCAGCCTGAAGGTGTCGTACTTCGCGTGCAACGACGAGGCCGGCTGGTGCGTCCCGCTGACGCAGCGTTACACAATACGTCTGCAATCCGACCGAGACGGTGGACGCGCCCGAGGTGGACGTCCCGGTGGGAGGCCACGGCGCTGAAGTCGCAGTCTGCATAGTCGTGAGACGTGTCAGATGGCATGATTGAGAAGCCCGGTTCTTCTGAAAGAGCCGGGCTTCGGTTGTTCTTGCAGCCTGTTGCTGTCGAATACGCGTTCGGTCGACTGATTCTGGCCGGCAACTGGAGGTCTGATGTCAGCGGCTTTTTCCGTTTCGCACTCCCGATCTGAAGAGTCCTGGGAATCCAAGGCGCGGTGGTTTCAGTCACTGTCCGTCGAACAGCGAATGGAGATTTTTGATGAGATGTCGGAGATGATTCTCGCCAATCGACCAGAGCTAGTGAGAGAAAAACCGCATGCTGCGCCAGTACCAGGACGTATTCAGGTGCTTGAAGAAGGATGACTTTTGATCCAGTGACCGTGAACAAGCAACACAATGACTGAGCCTGAGCCATACAACTTTGAAGACGCCCGGACCGTACCCATTCCGCGACAATTCCACTCGCTGGAAAAGGACGGTCCGTTCAATGCGTGCCTGCGATGTGAAAGGCCGCTGCTGACCGGCGAAACTCCCTACATGATCGAACGCGTCTTCAAACGCGACGAGCCGATCATTGAGTATGCCATGTGCCTGGACTGTGCTGGCTCGGCCAACAGCGAGCTGTCCAGTGAATCTCGTCAGGCGATTCGCGTCTGGTTTGAGGAGCATCTCGACCCGTACGCGCGATACCAGCGTCTGTCTGAATCGAACGACAGTGACGACCCTCGGCCACTGTTTGATGACTGCGTTATTACAGGGCGTGCGGCCAGCGATTGTGACGAGCGTCAGATCATGGCGTTGTGCCGGGGCGACCGCATGATCCTTGGCATCTCGTCACCCATGATGATTTCTGGCGCTGCCACCGAGGAGATTATCGGGCTGCTGTCGGAGCAGACGAAGGGCTGGCTGGAAGATTTTGTCGGCGACAATTTCGGCATGCCGTCTGAGTTCTGCGACAACCCCGACCTGCTCCCGCTGCTGATCTGAGCGGCCCGTGCTCGTAGTAACCCGCTCGTAGTAACCCGATTTATCGGGTTCTTCCCGGGCGGTCGCGTACGTCGCTCAACAACCGCATAAATGCGGTTACTACGAACGAACAAAAAAACACGCCCGTGGCCGAGCCGCGGGCGTGTTTCGAATTCGACAGATTAACTTGCTCGGCGGTCAGACTTTGTCGGCAGACGGAATCTGATAGCCGGAGCGATTCGTGTCTTTCAGCAGTGCATTGGCTTCGCTCGCATGGTCGCCAGTGTGCATTTCGGTCTTCGGATCGAACGTGAGCCACGGGCCGACCACGTACTCGTTGCCGTCTGCGGGAACGCCAACGCCTTTGGCCATGATGTCGTGCAGACGTCCGAAGTGCTCGGCCGCATCGGCGTTGTCACCGAACTTCCCGGCTCGTGCGTTGAATGGCACCTTCTCGCCCAGGCGATACGAGTTGTTCATCAGATGGCCGAGCACGCAGCCGTAGTGAGCGGCGTAGACATCGCCGTTCGCCATCGTCGGGTCTTTGGCTCGGACAGCCGCGATAAAGCTGTTCCAGTTGCCGCCGGGCGTCACCTTCCCGTTGGGCACAGAGACTTTCTCGCCCTTGTCGCTGCCCTTGGCATAGAGCATCCCGCGGACAATGCGGCTGCCGTCTTCGAAGTAATACTCGTTCTCAACCTGACGCCCGTAACCTTTGTAGTTCACGTTGCGCACGTTGAAGAACACGTACTGGCCATTCGGGTACTGCGCCAGACCCATCATGGTGTTGGGCGTTTCGCCCTGATCGTTCCACTGGAACCGGCCACCAATCGCCATCGCTCGCACGGGATGCGTTTGATCGGTGTCCAGAGCCCAGCGCGCCACGTCCAACTGGTGCGTGCCCTGATTGTTCAGGTCACCGTTACCGGTCTTCCAGAACCAGTGCCAGTTGTAATGGACGAAGTTGCTGTGGAACTTGTCGATGTTGGCCGGGCCGCGCCACAGGTCCCAGTTCAGGTTCGAGGGAACGGCAGACGGAGCTTTCATACCGATGCCGCCGCGCGGTTTGCAGCAGTAGCCATAGGAAACCTTCAGTTTGCCGAATTTTCCGGCCTGAATAGCTTCGTGCAGACCGGCGATACCGGCGCTGCTTCTCGACTGCGTCCCGTGCTGAATGACGACGCCGTATTTCTCGGCAGCGGCAACGGCAATGCGGCCTTCGGCCACGTCGTGACTCATGGGCTTTTCGACATACACGTGCTTGCCGGCCTGAGCCCCCCAGATGGTCATCAGAGAGTGCCAGTGGTTCGGCGCGGCAACCGAGATGGCGTCCAGCGTCCTGTCTTCCAGCGCCTCGCGGATGTCACTGATGCCTTTTGTCTTACCTCCGATCTTGCCCATTGTCCGAGCAAGAACGTTCTTGTCGGGGTCGGCGACGTAGGCGATCTCGACGTTCGGAGCCCCTTTCCAACCGCCCAAGTGACTTTGCCCGCGGCCGTTCAGACCGGCGACAGCGATACGCACGCGGTCATTGGCGCCCAGGAAATTCCCCGAGGCACGTGTCCCGTTCAGCAGAAGTCCACCCCCGGTGACAGAGGACGCCTGCAGGAAGTGACGGCGATTCAGTTTCGACATTTTGATCGTCTCCGAAATACAGGTGTCATGCGAAAGCCCGGGCAATCCGGCCAGCAACTATCGTAGCGGGAAAATACGCTTCGTTTAACCGCAAGGGCCGCCGTGACGGAACGGCAGTCCCCCAGGGACTCACTGGAATCCCTGCCGTCGCTGCTGATCGTAGCGTTCCAGAGCGTCGTCGATCACCGGGAATGCCGCGGCCGCGCCTTCAAACTCGTCCACTCGCACTTCCCGATTCTCAAGTTGCGTGTAGTCCTGAAAGAACCGCCGCAGCATGTTGAGTCTGTGAGGAGGCAGGTCGGCGGCTTCTTTGAAACTGTTGTATTCCGGGTCATCGATGGCAACGGCAAGCACTTTGTGGTCCGGTTTTCCGGCGTCGATCATCGTCATAATCCCGATGGCGCGCGACGCCACAATCGTCAATGGCGCGACCGGTTCCTGGCACAGCACGAGTACGTCCAGCGGATCGTCGTCTTCGGCCAGAGTCTGCGGAATAAAGCCGTAACTGGCCGGGTAGAAAACCGCCGAGTACAGAATGCGATCGAGTCGCAGCAGCCCCGTCTTCTTGTCCAGCTCGTACTTGACGCTGGACCCCATCGGGATCTCGATGACGGAAACGAATTCCGAGGGCAGTTCAATGCCAGGAGTGACGTCGTGCCAGGGATTCATTGGGTCGTACCCTTTGGAAGAAAGCGGAAAAAGGAGTCCGACAGGTTGACAACGGAACACGATCAGTTCAGTCCGTGATTTCTATCCGGTCTATTGAGCAGACACCACGGACAGCTGGTGCCTGGCCTTCGGTTCCGCAGGCCTCCAGTCCTGATTGCGATCAAGCGGGCTGTTGTTGTCCCAAACTCTGCTGTGGTTCGGCTGCCACTCTCAAGTTGGAGACGCCGGTTAGAAAGCCGTAGCCCGATTTCTCCGAAATCGGGACCAGACGACATCGCAACCTGCCGGCACATCGACCGCCGCTCAGTCCTGCCAGGTCCAAGGCAGCGGATTTCGGAGAAATCCGCCTACGGCTCAGCTCTCGACCAATGCACAGCCTCGGCAGGCGTCTGGCGGAGAGTGCGGTCTCGCGCCGTCGAGTTGCTCTGACAGCGTCTACTATTCCGTGCAGCGGACCAGCGCGATAGTAATATCGTCACCAGGTTTGTCTGGTGCGCAGAAGTCGCGGGAATTGGTGATCAGTTGGTCGAGCAGGTCGTTCAGTGGTGCCTCGCGATTCTCACGCAGCAGGGACAGGATCGCCGGCTGGCCCAGAATCTCTTTATCCGGCTTTTGGCACTCGTACAGGCCGTCCGTGTAGACAGCCAGCAGGTCGCCTGCTTCCATCTGAAACCCGCCGGTCGGCTCCATCGCCAGGTCCTCGGTCATACCAGCGGGTAAAGCCGTTCCGGGGAGTTTGATCACCTCGCCATTCTTCTTCATCAGAACTCCGCCATGCCCGGCTCCCACGTACCTGGCCTGGCGTGTCTCCAGATCGATGACGGCGAGGAACACCGCGACGAAGCGTTCGAGATGGGTGTCTTCACAGATTTGCACATTGGCCGCGACAAGCAGGTCGGCCGGGTCTGGTACATATTCTCTGAGTGTGCGGATGACACGATGTGTGGAGGCCATCAACAAAGCCGCCGGCATTCCGTGCCCGCTGACGTCCCCGACGACAACTCCTAGCTGGTTACCTGGCCATGGCGCAAAGTCAAAAAAGTCGCCACCCACCGCGTCTGTAGGCCGGCATCGCCCCGCCAGTTCGAATCCTGGCAGTGAGGGAAACTCGCTCGGCATCAACCGCTGCTGCACCATTCGAGCCGCGTCGGAATCCTGACGATGCTGCAGTAGTTTCTTCTCTAATGACTGGCGTTCATGTCGCTCAATGGCGAAGCGGATCGAGCGTTCGAGGGATGAAGAGTTGAATTCGTTCTTCGAAATGTAGTCCTGGGCCCCTTCCCTCAGGGCTTCGAGGGCGATCTCACCATCGGCCTGGCCACTCAGGACGACAATGGGCAGGCCGGGCTGTTTCGCGCGGACCTGACGCACGGTGTCGATCCCGACACTATCTGGAAGATTCAAGTCAAGCAGCGCGACATCGATACCATTTCCAGATGAACGTCGGCCTCGGCGAGTGTCTCGACCCACTTGATCGCGCAACGTAGCTGCGATGTTTTCAGGCAGCTTTCGATCAGTCGAGCATCCGCACGACTGTCCTCCAGGAGCAGGACTTTTAGCCACTCATTCATGGGACATGACTTCGATCGCGAGACAGCCGTCCGTGGCCAGTGGAGGGAGAGACGGTGGGGTGGGAAGCAGCGTGCAGTCGCTGGGGATGAAATTCAGACCCTAACATCGACCGCGAGGCCTTTCGATAAACGAACCGTTTATAAGTGTGGAATTTTGTGGGAATGTCAATTCCTGGTTCACTAAACAGGCGTTTATGGATCATCGAAACTGAAACCGACACCGTCAACTCTACGTGTGAGGACGATCCTCCGCGATGTGTCGGCCCAGGGAAGTCATGGCACTCAACGGATGCTACTCCCACTGCGGATCAGCACACTTCAAATCGGCAGGCCCCCAACTTCAGCCCAACAGCCACGAAGCCCCTCGTGGTGGTCACATTTCGCCGGTGTCGACGAAACGCTGCAGGACCGGCAGCACCTGTTCGACTTCTGACTTGAATCGTTCGAGCAGCTCCGGGGCAGATGCCAGGTCACCACCGGCGGCCAGCTCTTCGAGTTCCACGCCACATTGTTGTGCGGTTTCTGCGTGGAAAAACCGCATCGCCCCTTTGATTGTGTGAGCCATGCGACACGCTTCTCTGGCATCGTCATTTGCGATGAACGCAGGCAGGCGGGACAGATTCTCGCGCGTCTCCTCGATGTAGGACTTCGTGATCTCCTTAAGGAATTTATGGTCGCCGCGCAGTTGCGACGCGAATTCCCGCAGCAGCTCGTCCATGTCGTCGCCGCGAGCGACGTTCAGCAACAGACTCGAAATCGGTCTGCCGAGTGTTCTGATTCTGCACACGTTTCAGCAGACCCAGCAGCAGGAATTCCTCATCACACGACGCCAAATGCGTCCAATACTGACGTCAACTGGTCTTCGTCCGAGCTCAGCCGTCGCTGCGAAGATCACCGCGCAGCGGCAGGCAATTTTCGGGGCCAGAATAGGCGACAGAATCCTCGTCACGATGGCCAGGAAGAGAGGAAGACCAGGAACAGTCTCGCTCTGCACGCACGAAAAGAGCCCTAACGTCTTGCGAAATCAGAGCTTGCTTGAAGTGAGATCGCAGGGACTTGTTGAACCCTGATCCGGTTGTGTGGCAGGTCAGGGCAGGTCATCGGGCGTGAATGTGTCCTGCGACGCCCGGCGGACAGTCAGGACGCGCACTGGCGCCGCTTTCCATCTGTTTTCGACGGCGCGTTTACCATTCCGCCCAGGACGGAGTGAAGAGAAAACACTGAAAAGTAAGCGGCTTCGCCGCAAATGGAAAAATGGGAAAGCGACGATGCATCGTCGCACTCCGAAAGTGTGGGTGCTGCAGGCATATGAAGCTTGTCCCTCTCAACGGTCGGCGCATCAGTCGACGTGGAACTCTTCATCACGTTCCATGCCGGTCGGTCAGTGAATCGGCAGGTCGACTGAGCTGCGCTCGAAAAACGAGCGGACAATTGTCTTACCCGCCATCAACTTTGCTGACCGATTGAGACGCTTCCCGTCACACCTCGACCCGGCCGGGCCACCCTGCGTCAGGGATCATTGGCGTGAGCGCGAACGATGATCCGGGGAGTCACTCGGCAACTGACGGCATTCGGAAGCGTTTGCCGACGATCCAGACAAGTTAGTCGGCTGTTCCCTGAACGAGCAGCGTCAGGATCGTGCCGGCGTGTGACATCTCGATGGAATGGTGAGCGAGAATCTCGATGGCTCGCTCGGCCCCTTCAATGATGATCTCGGATGGGGATTCGGAAACATGCGAGACCGACAGGCGCGGAATCGGCTGGCCCTGCATCGACGCGTCAATGAGCCGACCGGCGACGTGAGCATCGAATTCCTTCGAGATACCCGCCACGATCGCCGCCCGATCGTTTCTCCCTTCGTGCCAGACTGATTCACGCTCATCGAGACTGTCGATCCCTGCCGGAATAGTGTCGTCGGGTGCTGTGACGTCCAGACACTGCATTGGCCATTCGAATGGGTCCATCATCCCTACACTGTCTTTCGATGGAACTCGCGTATCGCATCAACCACCGCGGACCACTGATCCGGATCCATCGTCGGCATTTCACTCATTCGGAGCTACCCTTCGCAGCAGCAAGAGGCATCCCGGTTGACCGGCCCCTCAGAACTTCCCGCCGAGATCTCCTATGGCTTCGCCCCGCGACCTGCTGTCTGTCGCAGTCATCGCCGATGAACCGCACCGCACCAGCAGCAAGAAAAGCCGCAACTATCCGCGCAAAAGAAAACGCAAACGCTGCGGATCACCAATCCTCAAATCACCCACGAAACTCCAGAAACAAACCGCCAGAAACAAACCGCCAGAAAACTCGGCTACTAAATCGTTACCCGCGTTCCGTGCCACCCCGCGGAAATCTGAACTCGCGAAACCCCTTACTGACACCGGGCCTACGTGCTGCCGCCGCTTCGCGGCTCCTGGTAGACTTCGTCTTCGAGACCAGCAGCTGAACACACTACGGAGACGTGCGCATGACGGGCTTCAAGTGGGATGTCTTCCTCAACCACTCCAGCGAGGACAAGGACGTCATTCGCAAACTGGCCGAGCGGTTGCGGGCGGACGGCGTGCGCGTCTGGTTTGATGAGTGGGCAATCGGCGTCGGACAAATGATCCCCGCGAAGATCCGCGAGGGTCTCGAACACTCCCGTCGACTCGTGTTTTCCATGTCGGAACATTCGCTCGGCTCGGATTGGGCCGAACTCGAACAACAGGCGTTTCGATTCACCGACCCAACAAACAACAATCAGCAGTTCGTACCGCTTCGACTGGACGACTTCGAACTCCCAATTAGCTTGAAGCCGTTCAAGTTCATTGACTGGCGACAGAGGGATGAGACAGCGTATCAGGAACTGCTGGAGCTGATCCTTCGGCCAAAAGGTGAGGACGCGGTTCGTGAATCGGTCCACCCGATAATGGCGGACCAAAACGTGAGTATCGATCCAGCACGAAGCGGAGAAACGGTGGATCGTGAGCACCGGCTCAATCCGGACCAGCGCGATCGCCTGACGCAAACTACTGGCGCGGCCGGAGGCGAGAACGAATGCGCTTCGACAGAAGCAGGGACTACTGATTCAGAGCCAACGAACGGCGTGACTCTCTCCACGGCTACTCAAGACAGGCCGGGGATTGCGACGAACTTGCGGCGACTGAGGAACAGGGTTGTCGCCGCGCTGGTGATTGTGGCCGCCCCGGCCATTGCCATGTATTTTAGCAGTGGTTCGCAAGGCGACTTTTCAACACCCGGGCGCACAATCGAAACATATGCTTCGGCCTGCAAAGACCGAAATCCGAAACTGATTCGTGAGTGCTTTACTGAAACATTTCAGAGCCCGTCGGAATTTCCGAGCTTTCAAGCCTCGACGGATTACGAACTCGATCGAATGGCGAAGTACGCTGCGGCCTGGCATGTCGGGGAAGTGGAGATTGACTTGGTAGTGTCAACCGTTTCACGAATCGCCTACGTCCTTATCACGATCAAAGAAACCTTGGCCGCCCCTCCGGGTAATGGGGCCGATGGAATGGCAATCCCAGCTCCAACGATTCCTCGACTTGGCGATATACGCGTCAAATTAGTTGAGACACGTAACGGATGGAGAATTGCGGAAATCGAAACGAACAGTCTCAAAATGGCGAGCAACCAAAAACTTGAAGGTGGGGTGGCACTGGTGGCTCGCAACCAGTGCGGCGTAGCCGCAAGAGGCGATCGGATGTGCTTGGAGATCCCTCAGGTCGCAGGGTGACACACCGCCAGCGGAATCAGAGACGTCTTGCCGCTGCGCGGCCCTGTTTGCGAACCAACACGGTCCCCCTCGCCATTTTCTTGAAGTTCGGTCGTCTGGGGATAGGTACTGAGGGTGCGCTTGCCATCGGTAAAATGTGTGCGACGTGGAGTCCTCGGCAATCGCGGTTATTCATTTTTACGACGCGTGCTGGATTGCTACGCGGCTTGGGCACTTTCCGATGATCCCGTGGTTCGGATTTCGCCGTCTTCTCCGACGTCTTCGAAGCTGACTGTGAGGCGTTTTGAGACGCCTGACTGCTCCATTGTCACTCCGTAGATGACGTCTGCGACGGTCATTGTGCGTTTGCGGTGCGAGATCATGATGAACTGCGTTGTGTCGCGGAACTCGTGGATCATGGTGGCGTACCGCTCGACGTTGGCGTCGTCGAGGGCTGCGTCGACTTCGTCCAGGATGCAGAACGGACTCGGACGGCTGCGGAAGATGGACAGAAGCAGGGCTGCCGCGGTCATTGTTTTTTCGCCGCCGCTTAGTAGAGAGATGCTCCGCAGTTCTTTGCCGGGCGGGCGGGCGACGATTTCGATGCCGCACTCCAGAACGTCGTCCGGATCTTCCAGGATGATGTCACCGTCGCCGCCGCCAAACAGACGACGGAACAGTTCGCGGAATTCGCCACGGATCGTTTCAAAGGACTCCGTAAACATCCGCCGACTCTCGGCGTTGATGCGGCGGATAATGTCTTCCAGTGTGGCCTTGGCTTCGGTCAGATCCTGAAACTGGCTGTTGAAGTGCTCAAAGCGACTTTCCAGTTCGTCCAGGTGTTCGAGACTTTCCGTGTTCACGTTGCCGATCGATTTCAGTTTGCGTCGAAGTCGGTTGACGCGTTCTTCCAGTTCGTCACGCACGTCTTCGAAGCGCGTGCCGCCTACTTCAGTGTGAACGAGTTCTTCAGGTGTGAGGCTGGAGACGTCCGGCTCGGTTGCGGCAGTATCGATGGCTTCGTCGGCGTCGTCCTCTTCGGCGTCATCGTGATCCTCTGCGTGCTCGGCTTCGACGTTCGTGTCCGATTCCACATTGTCGGATTCGATCTCACTTTCTGGCCCAGTGTCTGGCTCAGGTTCTACGACTTCGTCGTCTGGATTAGAAAGTAGACCACGTTCGATCAGGAACTCCCGGAACGCCGATGCGTCTGACGCGACGACGTCTTCAAGACTGCGGTTGAATTCTTCTTCAATCCGCTCGCCGGACGTCGACAGACGGTGTCGCATGTCGCGCACCTGCAGTTCCTGCTCGTGCTGACGATCCGCGACCTCGCGGCGCTCCTGCCGGATGCGGTTGTCTTCTTCGACAAGCTGACCTCGTACGTCGCGCAGCCGGCGTTTCTCCTGCGACTGTTCCCGCACGATGGCGGTGCTCTGCTCCGCCTGAATCGCCAGGCT
>CAUZFZ010000116.1:0-33556 GCA_963579025.1 Planctomycetota bacterium
CTGTCGGTAGATGTCGATGGCTTCGTCGGTCTGTCCGTCTTCCCGCAACGCCTCGGCCAGTCCGCAGGAAGCGACAACATCCTGCGGAAACTTCTGGATGGACTGTCGGTAGATGTCGATCGCTTCGGCCAGGGAGCCGGTGTGCCGCTTTGCTTCTGCCAGATGGGTAAAGACCTGAATGTCGTACGGATTGGAATCGACGGCAAGCTGAGCAAATTCCAGTTCCAAGTCGTTGCGGCCACGAATCTTCATTTCCGTGGCGAGTTTGGACGCTGTCCTGCCGGCCAGTTCGTGATCACCCTCATCCAGTTGTCGCTGGACGAGTTCCCGCGTGAACTTTCTTGCGTCCTCCAGCTTGTCCGATTCAATCCGGTCCAGAATCGACTGGAATTCCCGTTCCCATCGCTGAAAGCCCTCGTGGGCACTCGTTGCGGGAGAATCAGCCTGCGGTGATTCGGGTCGCTTCGACTTCGACTTGCGCTGCTGCTTGCGGGACTTGCGATCAGCAGGTTCTGAGACCTCTGCCGCCGGTGCAGCGGCTTTGAGCAACCCGGCCCATGAGGTAATCACAGCACGGGCTCCGGGCAACTGGGCGACCGGGCCGGCCAGCAGTTTCAGCGTGGCGGTTCCTGCATGACCGGCAGACGCGGCATGAGCGATCTGGTAGCACGCTCCGGCGGCGACAAGTCGGTCGAAAAGTACTGGTTTGTCCAGACTGCTGGATGTGGCAGCGACGTCGACCTCAGACCAGGTATCCACAAGCGCGGCAATGTGTGGCTGGGCTGTTTCCAGGTCGACAAGAATGCCCCGGACGAGTGGGAGGTCGTCACGCGACGTGAGTTGGACGGCTCCCGCAAGGTCGCCGCCTGCGGGAATCGGTGCCTGATAGAGTCGCGCCAGCAGCCAGTCTTTCACGCTTTCATCGGCGAGTCGTTCTTCAACACACTCGGCAGCCAGAGAACGTGTTTCCGAGGCTTCGTCGCAGTCCAGCAGAATCAGGGTCATGCGCAGCGCACGGTCGCAGCTCCGGTTCAGGTGCAGACTTCTGACGACGGCAGCTCGGTCTTCGACTGGAAACTCGACGACATCATCGGCACCAGCGAACAGGTGCTGCAGGTCGGCCCGGTCGCGCGATGTTGAGACATCCGGCGCGTCGGCGTCGATGGAGTAGACGGATTCCCCGTCGATGAGGACGGCCAGCCCGGCCTGTCCGGAAACAATTGCCTGCATCAGTTGGTCCGTTCGGTGGCTCCCGCCTTTTCCAGGCGGCGTTTCAGCCGCAGCCATTCAACCCTGGCTTCTTTGTTCTTCGGCTTCCGGGGAAGCCGAAAAGACTCTATGCAACGCTCATCGAGTGTACCGTAGATGTGAACCTCAATGAAATCGTCCTGATCCGTCTGACCGGTCTGTTTCATCAGAATGCCAGGATAATCCCGCGGTGCTGTCGTACCGTCAATGGCGTCCCCGAGTTTCGCGACAGCCAGTCGCTGACGCGCGTCCCACGCTGCACGATACCCGGCAGGAGGGCCATCGACCGGGTTGACGCCGTGCTTCTGCGTGAAGACCAGCGTGTTCTCTTCAAACACACTCGACCGATGCGCGATTGTGGGGGTTCGCAGGGTCAGATGCCATTCGCCATACGACTCCAGACCACACCCGTTCAATGACAGTGCAGCGAAGTGAATCTCTTTGAAGTAATGCGGAAAATACGTCGCGTCGACTCCCTGCCGCTGCTGGTCAAAGCCGTTATCCAGCGGCTCTCGCTCACCATCGTCCAGTTGTCGGTAGAACGTCTTGAAGAGACCGCAGTCTTTATCAAAGAGCAGCACGAGCGACTGCTCGCGTTGGGCAATCACAGCCTGACTTTCAGACATCGCCTGTTCGAACCGGGTAATCTGGTCATCCGCTCCTCGAGATTGCGCCCGGTTTCGAGTGTCGCTGTACCGTTGGCCCAGGGCATCTCGCTCCGGCTGTTCGCTGGCAGCACGGACATTGGGAAATCCGAGCGGCTGCTGACATACCGGACACGTGAAAGAATGAGGCGAGACATCCTGGCCGCACTGAGGACATTTCATCGAGGCGCCCGCTGGAACCGTTATTTGCAGGCGGCCCTCATCGAGACGCCCGTTCATCGGCAGAGGGGATTGTGCCGCATGGAGACGGAATGCGAAAGCATGAGGTTGCCTGGCGACATGCCGAGTGTTTTACGGCGAAACGAGGGCGCCGCGCAGGCCCTGGGCGATACGGACCAATTGCTGAAACTTGGTAACGTGTGGTGATCGTAGGGAACGATTTGGACTCTCCGAAGCGTCGCCGGTAACGCACAGCAATCCAGCTGACGGTGCATAAAAAAAGCCGAAGCCGCCAGACTTGAGGAAGATCAATGATCAACCGGAAAGCCTGACGACTTCGTCTTCAGGAGATACGCCCGCAGTCTGTTCAGTTCACCGTTTCGGCCGACGCATTGTCGATGGCCTGACGGATATCCGAGATATCGATGACAGCACCCAGCAGGCGATTGCTGTCTCCGGCATCGTTCGGCGTGATTCGGGCGCGGAACAGAATCCAGCCGGACGAGCCATCTCGTCGCGTGACGCGGTGCACGCGCTGGTAACTGCCGCGACCAGCCTTCACGGCTGATTCCAGTTCTTCGGCGACACCACTGCGGTCGTCGGGATGGATGTGGTTCAACCATTCCTGAAACGCGTTGGGCAGCTCGTCTTCGTCGTAGCCGAGCATCGCCTTCAAACAGGGGGACATGTAAACGCTCTTACTTTCGACCGGCCAGTCCAGCACACCGACGCGAGCCTGCGACAGAATCATCGCATGCCAGTCGTACAGGGCTTCGAGGTCGGCGATCGTTTCTTCGAGCAGTGCTTCGCGGTCAAATGGGGCGATCATGGCAGTGGCTCGCGAACAGGACCCGGCTGTTTGGACCGGGCGATGCCTTGGTGTTGGGCGGAGAAATCCGCTCGTCAGTCAAACGCAAGGGCATCACCTTACTGCCGGAGGCCTGAGATGTAGCGCGTTGATTTCCTGCAACACATCCGAATCTCATGACCACCTGTCGCGCGTGAGTGTTGCCAAAGAAAGACAAGCCGCGCAAACCCGCACGGATATTCCGGTCTGAGAGTCTGACGACACTGGAGCGGTCTGCCTGAGCGATTCCGGGCGTCGGCGTGAACGGCGGGAAGCACACGGATTGCGATGAATTGTCAGGCCAGGCCTGCGTCGACATGCGCAGGCGACAGCATTGAAGACCCGGTCATCTCGCGGTTGCGTAATCACGACCATTCAAACTGTTTCGACATGACACTCTCCAGGTGTTGAGCGACTGGCTCATGCGCTCGACAAGCTCTGGATGTCGGGCTGCCACGTCGTTCTTTTCACTCGCATCATTCACGATGTCGTACAGTTCGAGTTTGCTGAGTTTCCTGAATCAGATCTTTCGTCGGCTTGTCTTGAAGATGCACATTTTACGGCAGCCAGCGGACGCACGATGGCATCGGAATCGAAATCGGGTCGCCGGTCACAGTCACGCGGCCGGATTCCGCATCGATCCGAAATACGATCACGTTATTGCCCGGCATGTTGGCACACAGCAGCCAGCCGCCGTCGGGTGTGATCAGAAGATTCTGTGGTCCCTTGCCTCGGCTGGGTTCGATGCCGACGAGACTCAGGCGGCCGTCGTCGCCAATGCGATAGATCGCGATGCTGTCGTGGCCGCGATTCGTTCCGTAAAGAAACTGCCCGTCCGGCGTGATCTTGAGGTCGGCGCAGTAACTTGTTCCATCGAAATCGGCGGGCACTGTGGAGATCGTTTGACGCTGCGTCAGTGAACCCGTGTCGGATGCGTAATCGAAGAACGTGACTGTGTTCGTCAATTCGTTGATCACGTACACGCGCTTGCCATTCGGGTGGAAAGTCAGATGACGCGGGCCGGATCCGGGCGGGACGGTGGCGAAAGACTGTGCTTCATTCGCTGTGAGTCCAGCCGTCGCGGGAGCCAGGCGATAAACCAGGACCTTGTCGATCCCCAGATCAGCAGCGAGCGCGAAGCGATTATCCGGGCTGACGACAATGCTGTGTGCGTAGGGCGCCTTCTGACGTGCGGGGTTGACGCTCGACCCGCGATGCTGCACGAACGAAGCGGCTTCACCCAGCGAGCCATCTTGGTTCACAGGTAGCGCGGCCACGCTGCCTGTCGAGTAATTCGCCACAAGCACCGTTTTCCCGGTGGCATCGACATCCAGATAACACGACGCGGAGCCGCGCGCGGATTGTCGGTTCAGTCGCTCAAGCATCCCCGTGCGGCCCTTGATGGCATAAGCCGCCACGAATTCGTCCTCTTTGCCACCGAACTGTTCTGTATCGATGGCATACAGGAACCGCTTGTCCGGGGTGATCGCGAGGAAAAACGGATGTTGAATATCCGTTGTGCGATGGAGTGGTTTCAGCGTTCCCGTAGTCGCATCAAACTGAAACGCGTGAATGGCTCCCTTGTCGCCGGGCGCGAAGGCGGAGACGAAGACCAGTGGCTCGTCAGCCGTTGTGATCGTGGACATGGTGAGCAGAACGCCAATGAGGATGGTCAATCGATTACGCATGACACTTAATCTCCGGGTGTCGCCGTGGGTGACGGTTAATGATCTGGAGTGATATTCAGTTTGGAACAGACGATGATTGTGAAGGTCAGGATTCTGGACATGGGTCTGAATCTTCCGGGGTGCAGGCAACTCCGCCACCTACGGGAAATGTAACGCCGGAGGGTTTGGTCGACACGCGCGGCTGCGGACAGTCCAATTCGACCGTTGTCGTCATGCCGCGGGCATTCAGACGCGCCGAGCTGTCGCCTTTATCCATGGAATCCAATGTCTCGCCGAGTTCACACTGCACCGCGCACAACTTTCCCGCAACGCACTTCGCGGACGACACCGTCGCCGCACCGTTCCGGGCCATTCAATCCGCCTGAACACGGACACAACTGGGAATTGTCCATGACGGGCGATTTGACCGGTCAGCAGTCCGAGCAGTTTTCGCAGCTCGTCGAGCTGCCGCGCCGCAGTCGCGGAACGATCTTCATCGATTCGTGCGGAGGCAGTGCGTATGCCGGGCTGGCCATCGCGAGCATCATCCGACTGCGTGGACTGCGTGTGACCGCAGTCGTTGCCGGAGAATGCTCGTCTGCTGCGATCCTGCCGTTTGCCGCGTGCGAACGTCGACTGGTCACAACGCACTCAACGCTGCTGTTTCATCCGATCCGATGGCAGAGCGAAGAGGACGTGCGCATCGAAGAGGCCACCGAATGGGCTCGTCACTTCAAGCTGCTGGAAGACGACCTCGACAAGCTACTGTCGCGGATGCTCGATTTTCCTGAAGACAAGATTCAGGCCTGGACGCGTCCCGGTCGATTCGTCAGCGGTCAGGAACTGGTCGATGAAGGACTGGCCGAGATGATTGACCTGTTCTCCGGCGACTTGTGGAGTCAGATTTGATCACACCGGGACGCTGCTGATTGGTAGCCGAACTCGCAAGAGTTTGGTTTCCCCGGGTCCGGCCAAAGTCTGGCGACTTCGGCTACGTGGTCCTGTCTTACGAGTCCTTGGACTTCGAGCTTGAATCGCTGCTCTTAGATGACGAGCTGTCGCCCTTGGAACTTGAGTCGCTCTTGGAGGCTGAGTCGCTGGACTTGCTGGCCGATTCCTCGGCTTTCTTCGCGGCCTCAGCCCCCTTCTTGTAGGAGCTGCTGCGATAGTCGGTCTGATAGAAGCCCGACCCTTTGAAGATGATGCCCGCACCCGGGCCGATGATCCGCTTGGCTTTCTGCTTGCCGCAGCCCGGGCATTTACGTTTCGGTTTCGCGGTGATCGACTGGAAGACTTCCCATTCGTGATTGCACTCACCGCAGCGGTAATCGTATGTCGGCATGAATTGCACCCTCTGGGAATTAGTAAGAAACGGGGAATCAGTTGATTCCCGAATAGCCGCGGAGCGGCGGCAGCATAAAGCCCCGGGCGCAAGCCCGGGGTAACCGATTCCCACGACCATCAAGCCGCGGAGCGGCGACAGCGAACTCGCAATGGGAGCGCGCTGTCGCCGCTCCGCGGCTTTCGTCTGTTTCAACTGCTAACCCCTGGCTTGCGCCAGGGGCTTTATGCTGCCGCCGCTCCGCGGCTGAAATCAGGGAATCAAATGATTCGCAGTTTCTATGGCGCGACAGAAAGTGGATCACACTACGCAGACGATTCAGTGTCATCACTGGCTTCAACTGGAGCACTTGCAACGATCACCTTGGTCGGTCGAATGACGCGGTCGTGAAGTATGTAGCCAAGCTCGACATCCTGAATGACCGTCCCCGGCGGATGTTCGTCTGACGGTAACTGCTGAATCGCCTCGTGCAGATTCGGGTCGAACGGTTGACCAACCGCCTCGATCGGTTTCACCGAGTGACCGGCGAGGACCTGATTGAAATGCGCGAGGATCATCTCGGCACCTTTCACAAGGTCGTCCACATTCGTCGTCTGCCCGGCGGCCTGAATGGTCCGCGCCAGATTGTCGAGCGCGGGCAGCAGATCGCGAATGAGCGGCAGCATCTGATAGCGAGCGGCCTGTTCCAGTTCGCGGGCAACACGCTTGCGGTAGTTGTCCAGCTCGGCGTGGGCTCGGATTGCCTGGTCGAGTGCCTGATCGCGTTCAGCACACAGCGACTCCACGTCCTCTGAGGACGGCGCCCCGTCGTCGGCGCCCGTTGTTGAGTCGTCGTGCGCCGCTCCGGCGATGGCTTCCGCTGCTTCAGCGATAGCCTCGGCCGGGATGGCTGTTTCTTCTTCAGCCGCGACCTCACTGGCCGAAGCGGCTTCGGACGTCTCTTGATCCTTACTCATTCGTCTTTCTCCGAAAGGCCCATTGCCATTCATGTTTCCGATCGGCCGGCGGGAACTCCTGCCCCGGCACGGGCACGGGCAACTCACTGGTCACAACGCAAATTGCAGCGTCACTCTTCAAAGTCTTCGGGCGGAACAAACCAGTCTTTCAGCTTGTCGAAGAATGACTTGCGATGCGGACTGACCTGGGCCTGTTCCATTTCCGCCAGTTCCCGCAGCAGAGTTTCCTGCTCGGCAGTCAACTTCTTCGGCACTTCCAGATTGATCTGCAGCAGCAAATCACCGGCAACTCCACCGCGAGGATCGGGCATCCCGCCACCGCGAATCCGGTGAACCTCACCGGGCTGCGTCCCCGGGTAGATTCGCTGCATCGTTTTACCTTCCAGACAGGGAACCTCGATCTCTGCTCCCAGCACAGCTTGCGTGTACGAGATCGGCACTTCGCAGATCAGGTGCGGTCCTTCGCGGCGGAACAGATGGTGATCCTGTACCGAAATCTCGACGTACAGGTCACCGCGTGGTCCGCCGTTCGTGCCCGGCTCGCCTTCCCCGGAAAGCCGCAATGTCATCCCGTTGTCGACCCCTGCGGGAACCTGAACATCCAGCTTTGTTTTCTTCGCAACTTTTCCGGCGCCGCTGCAATCAGAGCATTTATCACGGACAACCTTGCCCTCACCCCGACAGGCCGGACATGTCGTCTGCATGCGAAAGAAGCCTTGTGACTGCACCACGTGCCCGGCACCGCCGCAGTAGTCGCAGCTCGTCGGAGTCGTCCCCGGTTTGGCGCCACTGCCTGAACATGTCTTGCAGGGTTCGCGCCTGCCGATGTCGACGGTGCGGGTACATCCCCGAGCGGCGTCCAGCAGATCGATCGACAGTCGCGTCTTAAGGCTGTCACCCTGAGTCGGCCGCGGTCCGCCTCCGCGTCGTCGACCACCACCACCGCCACCACCGAAACCGAATCCGTCAAACAGATCACCGAAGAGATCGAAAATGTCGTTGACATCTCGAGCACCTGCGGCGGAACTGCGAACTCCATCGTGGCCGAATCGGTTGTAGCGACCCCGCTTCTCGTCGTCGCTCAGGACTTCGTATGCCTCGGAAGCTTCTTTGAAACTGACGATCGCCTCTTCATCACCCTGATTCCGGTCCGGGTGAAACTTGATGGCCAGTTTCTTGAATGCCTTCTTGATTTCGTCGGCACCGGCGTCGCGCGACACGCCCAGCACTTCGTAGTAGTCGCGTTTTGACGCCATCTTCATTCCCCGGTGCTTGCCCATTCGATGGGCCGTCAGAATCCGTACGCCGGAACACGATCAATGAAAACCGGCCGCCGACTCGCGTGGCGGGTCGACGGCCGGGGTTTGCTCTCAATCGTCCAGCCCGGAGACTCCGCTCCGATGCTGTGATGTTAGCGGACCGCTCCTTCGACTTTGGCCTTCTGGCCTTTGCCATCGAGTTCATCGGTGCGAGTCACACAGACAGACGTCGTCAGCATCAGACCGGCGATCGAGGCGGCGTACTTCAGAGCACTCGTCACGACCTTGGCCGGATCGATGACACCCGCTTCGTACATGTCGACGTATTCGCCGGTGTGGGCATTGAAGCCAGTATTCGTGTCCTTGCCCTTAACTTCGTCAGCCACGACCGAGCCGTCTTCGCCACAGTTGTTGGCGATCTGGCGGATCGGGCTTTCGAGGGCTCGGCGAACGATTTCGACGCCGATCTTTTCGTCACCCCTGGCTTTGACTTCTTCGACGGCCGAGATGGCACGCAGCAAAGCCACGCCACCGCCCGGCAGGATACCTTCTTCAACCGATGCACGTGTCGCGTGCAGGGCGTCTTCCATGCGGGCTTTGGTCTGCTTCATTTCGGATTCGGTGGCGGCTCCAACGGAGATGATTGCCACGCCGCCCGTGATCTTCGCCAGACGTTCCTGGAACTTCTCGCGATCGTAGTCACTGTCCGTGCCTTCGATGTGGTTGCGAATCTGCTGGACGCGTTTGTCGATCGCGTCCTGCTTGCCACCGCCATCGATGATCGTGCAGGCGTCTTTGGTAACTTCGACCTTGGCCGCACTGCCCAGCTCGGAAAGTTGAACGTTTTCCAGCTTCACTCCAAGGTCCTCGGAGATCAGCGTGCCTCCAGTCAGGACGGCCATGTCGTGCAGCATGGATTTGCGACGGTCGCCGAAGCCCGGTGCTTTGACAGCCACCACCGGCAGAATGCCGCGGAGCTTATTCACAACCAATGCCGTCAGAGCTTCGCCATCAACGTCTTCGGCGACGATCAGCAGCGGACGACCGGACTGCGATACCTGCTCCAGCAGTGGAACCAGATCACGCAGATTGGAAATCTTCTTCTCATGCAGCAGGATCGCCGGGTTTTCGAGAACCGCCTGCATTGAGGCCGGGTCGGTCACGAAGTACGGCGAGATATATCCCTTATCGAACTGCATGCCCTCGGCGAGATTCAGCTCAATATTGCTGGTCTTGCCTTCTTCAACGGTGATCACGCCATCACGCCCGACGCTCTCCATGGCGTCTGCAATCAGTTGGCCGATCTCATTGTCATTGTTCGCTGAGATCGCTCCAACCTGCTTGATCTCCTCTTTGTCCGTGACCGGCTTGGCCATGTTTTGGAGGAACTCAAGGGCTCCATCGACGGCCTTGTCGATGCCGCGTCGGACGATCGTCGGATTGGCTCCCAGCGTGATGCTGCGAAGTCCTTCCGTGTAGATCGCTCGGGCCAGCACGGTCGCGGTCGTCGTCCCATCGCCAGCAACATCGCTGGTCTTGGACGCGACTTCGTTGACGAGCTTGGCACCCATGTGTTCGTAGGGGTCTTCCAGCTCAACTTCCTTGCTGACCGTCACGCCGTCCTTGGTGATCTGGGGATTGCCGAAGCTTTTGTCGATGATCACATTTCGACCAGTCGGTCCCATCGTGACCGCGACAACGTCAGCGAGCGTGTTGACGCCCTTCTGCAGCTTCAGCCGAGCCTGGTCGTCAAACAGTAATTGCTTTGGCACGGTCAAATCCTCGTGGGTTAGTTTGAGATGTTCGGTTCCGAGTGCCCGGAGCTCGATAGTCGCCTTTCGCTCCGCGAAAGTGCGTTTCTTTCGCCGAGCGAAAGACGACTATCATCAGCACGCGCTACGCGAGCTTCGCGAGGATGTCGCTCTCGCGGAGGATTTTGATTTCTTCACCTTCGTATTCGATGTCGGTTCCGCCGTACTTGCCGAACAGGATTTCGTCACCAACGGTGATTGACATTTCGGCACGATCGCCGCTTTCCAGAAGACGGCCCGGACCCGTGGCCACGATCTTGCCACGCTGCGGCTTTTCACGAGCCGCATCCGGCAGAACGATTCCGCCAGCCGTGGTTTCTTCGGCGTCCATCACCTGCACAACAACGCGATCATCAAGTGGCTTCAGCATTGAGGGAACTCCTTGTGAGTATGTCAGCTATGAGACTTGGTAGTTGAAGTCGTGAGACGTCAGGCCCGAACTCTCACGAGTCCGGCTACATGTCATTCAGTTTTTTTGGAACTACATCATTCCGGGCATGCCACCCATTCCGCCCATGCCTCCCATACCGGGCATGCCTCCGCCCATTCCGCCCATGCCTCCGCCCATACCACCCATGCCCATATCGTCGCCGCCGTGATGGTCATGATGGTGGTCGTCTTCTTCCTCTTTCGGTTCTTCAACAATGATCGACTCGGTGGTCAGCAGCAGACATGCGACACTCGCGGCGTTCTGCAGAGCGGACCGGACAACCTTCGCCGGATCAACGACGCCCGCGGCGAACATGTCGCCGTAGGAGTCGTTCAGCGCGTCGTAGCCGTAAGCCGGGTCGTCCGACTTGGAGATGCGGTTGGCAACCACGGCACCATCGACGCCCGCGTTTTCAGCGATCGTTCGCAGCGGCATGCTCAAGACGTTTCGGACGATCGACACGCCATGTGCCGCATCGCCCTTAATCTTCAGCGCGTCCAAAGCTCCAGCACAGCGAATCAGAGCGATTCCGCCACCCGCAACAATGCCCTCTTCGACGGCTGCTCGCGTGGCTGCGAGTGCATCATCGATCAGGTCCTTGCGTTCCTTCATTTCGGTTTCGGTTGCGGCTCCGACTTTGATCTCAGCCACACCGCCGGCCAGCTTGGCCAGTCGCTCCTGCAACTTCTCAACGTCGTACTCGGAATCCGTAACGGTGATCTCCTGGCGAATCTGCTCGCAGCGACCTTGGATCGCTCCCTTGTTGCCAGCTCCCTTAACGACCGTCGTGTTCTCGGCGTCGATGATGACCTTCCTGGCCGAGCCGAGGTCGTCGAGTTCAACGTTTTCGAGCTTGACGCCAAGGTCCTTGAAGATCGCTTTGCCACCAGTCACGACGGCCAGGTCTTCCAGGATCGCTTTGCGACGGTCACCGTAACCCGGCGCCTTCACCGCACAGATATTGAGAATGCCGCGCATCTTGTTCACGACCAGCGTCGCCAGAGCTTCGCCCTCGATGTCTTCGGCAATAATCAGCAGCGGAACACTGTCCTTGGAAACTTTTTCCAGCAGCGGGACCAGGTCCTTCACCGCAGTGATCTTCTCTTCGAAAATCAGAATGCGGCAGTTCTCGAGTACCGTCGTCTGCGAGTCTTCGTCGGTGACGAAGTGCGGTGAGAGGTAGCCGCGTTCAAACTGCATACCTTCGACGAGCGTGACTTCCGTTTCGACCTGTCGGCCTTCTTCGACGGTGATCACACCATCTTTGCCGACCTTCTTAAGGGCGTCCGCGAGAATCTCACCGACGTTGGGGTCGTTGTTGCCCGCGATGGTGGCGACCGTCTTGACGGCTTTCTTGTCGCTGGCATCAATCGGCTTAGACATTCCCTTCAGCTCTTCCGTGACGGCATCAACCGCCGCGTGAATTCCGCGGGACATCGCCATCGGGTCGTGACCGGACGCGATGAACTTCAGCCCTTCGCGAAAGATCGCTTCGGCCAGCACCGTGGCGGTGGTCGTTCCATCACCAGCAACATCGCTGGTCTTGGACGCCACTTCTTTCACGAGCTGCGTGCCCATGTTTTCGAAGGGGTCTTCGAGTTCAATGTCTTCCGCGACAGTGACGCCATCCTTGGTCACCTTGGGGGCACCCCAGCCCTTGTCCAGTACCGCGTTGCGACCGCGGGGACCGAGAGTACTTTTTACAGCCCGCGAGAGTTTGGAAACGCCTGCGAGCAGGCTTTTCCGGGCGTCATCGTCAAAGGTGAGCAACTTTGCCACGGCTTCTCCTCAGTCCAACAGATAGGGCCAGAGAATCTGTCATGGAGCGTCAGGTCGACGGTCCATGGTTAATTTGCGTCGTACGGAGTCTCGGAAATGGTCTGCCAATCCGCGCAGATTCCGCTGCTCCCGACGAAAGAGCAATGCACGTGCCAAACCGGAAGCGTCGGCCACAAGCCGTTAATCAGCAAACGGTTACCGCTGTCGACCGATACTGCGAAGCCGCCCATCTGAACTGCCAGGCTGGCAGAACCCGACTTCAGCCGGCGATGCAACTGCCAGATTGATGTCGGGGTGATCGGCCGCCGGCGAGCCTGTGTCGCGGGATGAATTGACGAAAGTGCCAACAAATGAAGTGAATATCGAATGTCGAACAAGGAACTCCGAATGATGAAGTTCAGCCTTCACTTCTGATTTCGACATTCCTTGTTCGATATTCGATATTCAAACCCCGACTCGCCCGCCAGACTTCATCTGTCAGGGTTGGCAGGAGTCTGGAGTCTGTCCGCTCAAGTTGGTTCCGGCGTTTCGTCCGCCCGTCACCCTCGGTATTCTCGGGGATTGTTGACCACGTCGATTTTTTGAGATCAGGCTGAGACAGCCATGCCCGAACAGTTATTCGAACGCCTCAGCGAACTTCGTCGCCGCGTGCGGTACGTGCTGTGGGTGCATGGGTTGTGTCTGCTCACAGTCGTGTTTTTTCTGACGGCAACACTCGCGGGAGGACTCGACTGGCTCTGGCATCTGGATGATTCGGGTGTGCGAGTGATTCTCGGGCTGACGATCCTGGGCGCGTCCGGATGGGTGTCATGGCGGTTCTTGTGGAGGCCGCTGGCAACGCGGTTCAGCAATGTGGATCTGGCGTCGCGGATTGAGAAGCAGAATCCGATGTTTGCCGACAGCCTCTCCAGCACTGTGCAGTTCCTCGAGAACGAACAGAACGCGCAGGTCGGATCGCCGGAACTGCAGCGGGAGGTGATTCGGCGGACGCTCGCTCGACTGGATGAAGTCAATGTCAACGGCGTGCTTGATACGCGACCCGTGCAGCGCGTCGGCTGGTGGGCCGTGGGGACGTGTCTGCTGGTGGCGTCGCTGGTCGGGTTCAATCAGGTGGAAGCGGCGACGGCGATGAACCGCCTGCTGTTTCCATTCTCGACAGTGCCCTGGCCGAGAGATGTCGAACTGCGTTTCGTGACGTCTGAACTGAAGCCACTCGACGCCAGCGCAGACGGCGCATTGACCGTCGTGCAGGGTGAGACGCTCGAACTGTTCGTCGAAAACCAGCGTGGAAAGTTGCCCGATGACCTCACGCTGATTTACCGCACGGCCGATGGCAAGGTGCTGTCCGAGCCGATGCGGCAGACGACCTTATGGGACACCAACGAACGACCGCGTGAAATCGGTGGAGCAAACCTGCACGTCACCAGCGGACCGCTGTTCTTCTGGGCCAAAGGCGGCGACGGCGAAACGGTCCCACTGCAGGTTGATGTCGTGCCACCTCCACGTGTCGAAGGGCTGCGAATCACGGTCACTCCACCGTCATACACCGGGCTCGAAGAACGTACTCTGCCCGAAGGCGTTGGGCACATCGACGGGTTTGTTGGGACTGCGGTCACACTGCAGGCTCAATGCAACAAAACGCTGACCAACGCACTGTTGCACCGCCGCAACGCTGATCCGATCAAGCTGACCGTTTCAGCCGACGGGACGGCAATCTCGGGGAGCTTCGAACTGGATAAGCCCGGCAACAGTTCGTGGTGGATCGAAGTGCGTGACAGGCAGGGTTTCGCGAACCCGGAAGCGCCGCGATTCGATATCCGTGCGACAGCCGACGGCGTGCCCTCGGTCACGATCGAACTGCCGGAGACCGACCTGCTGGTGACTCCCGTTGCGGTCGTGCCGTTCACGGTCCGCGTGCGCGATGACCTTGGTGTACGTTCGGCCGCCCTGACTTATGAGTATCCTCAAAGTGCCCGCGCCGCAGCGGCAGCAGCCAAGGAGCCGGAGCAACCTCAGCCTGACAGCGGAGAGGCGCTGGAACTCGTGAAGCGTCCGGTAGCCGGGTCGAATCCACTGGATGGGATCATTGGTTTTGGTGCTGAATTAGTGACCGACCGAATTCCCTTGTTCGAGGGAGATGACCGGCCCGAGCAGGTCGCACCGGAACACGACTGGGACCTGGCTCCGTTCGGCTGGTTGCCGGGCACACGAATTGTCGTGCGGGCCGAGGCGACCGACTGGTTCGACCTGAATGGCGAGAGTCATATCGGTCTCAGCAATCCGCGGACGTTGACGATCGTGACGCCCGCGGAGAAGCGAGCGGAACTGGCAGACCGACAGGCGGGATTGCTGCTGGACCTGGAACGTGCGGCTACGGCGCAGCAGAACGCCCGCAACTGGCTGGGCGAGCTGCAGGTGCAACTCGAGCAGACGGGATCACTGCGGGACGAAGACCTCGACCTGCTGAAACGTGTGGAAATGGACCAGCGACAAATCGAAACACGGCTCACGGATGAAAACGACGGACTGGAAACACGGGCCAGGATGATCCGCCGCGAGCGGACAGAGAATGCCGTCGAAGATGCCGAGTCCGACGGATTGTTGGGAACTCTCATCGGTGAATTGGAGTTTCTCCGTTCAGAGCCCTTGCCGGAGATCGAGCGTCGGCTGACTGAAGCCCGCAAGCTGAGCGGCAGCGATTCAAAGCACACGAAGTCAGAACAACGGCGTCTGCAGGACGCGGTCGAAGGTGTTGCCGGTCAACAGGACGAGACACTCCGCACGTTGCAGAACCTTCTAAACGAACTTTCTCAGTGGCGGAGTGAGCGGAATCTCAGCGGCGATCTACGCGGCCTCACCGGCAGCCAGCAGGAGTTGATTGACGGATCAAAGGAGACACTGAAACCACTGATCGGGGAACAGAGACCGCTTACGGATCAGGAAGCTGCCGACTTGAAGAAGATAGTGACGCGGCAGCGGCAAATTTCAGATCAGGTGAAGAAGTTTACTGACGAGCTGAAGGATGCGCTTGAAGCGATGGGCGACGATGACCCGGAACGGGCGCGTGGGTTCGAGGAAGCGTTTCGGGAGCTGAAGAAGTCTGACGTCGCAAATGATATGCAACGGACCGCCGACGAACTGGCCACGTCCCAGCCAAAAGTCGGTGAAGCCGCGCAACAGCAGCACGACGCTGTCGAAGAACTGCGGAAGATTCAGGATTTGCTCGACAACCGAGAGATCACCGACACAGAAACACTCGTCAAGAAACTTGCCGACGCGCGACGGGAGCTGGACACCGCCAGGCAGTTGCAGGAGTTGCTGCTCCGGAAGCTTGATGAAGCAGAGCAGTTGTCGGATCCCGCCGAGCGCGAGCAGGCCCTGGAACGGTTGCAGCGTCAGCAGGAACAGCTTCGACAGGAAGTCGCCGAGACGGTGCGTCGGCTCCAGCGACTGCAAAGCCCGTCAGCAGCGTCCGCGGATCGAGCGACTCAGCGAATGGAGCAGGGCGAACAGTCGTTGGAAAACGGCAACCCGGACGCGGCTCGTGAACAGCTCGACGAAGCGCTCGATGATCTGGAACAGGCCGAGCGGGAGCTGGCCCAAGATCAACAGCAGGCTGAAGAGAATCTGGCGCGCGAACAAATGGAGAAACTCGCCGACAACCTGAAAGCGTTTATAGAACGTCAGGATGCAATGATTGCTGAGACCGAACGATTGCGACGCGAGTTCGACAAGCTGGGCAAGTGGCCGCGTAAGTTGGGACAGACTCGGAGCGCACTTGCTGAAACTCAACGCAACCTGGCAGCCGAAACTCGTTTGGCGGCCGATGCCATAGATGCAGTTGAAGTGGTCGGTCTTGCGCTTCGAGGAGCAGCGCGATTCATGGAGCAGGCCGCAGACCGAATCGGCGAGGGCCGCGACGTGTCGCCGGCCACAGTCGCCATTCAATCACTCGCAAAGAAGCGATTTGCAGACTTGCTCGAAGCACTGGAATCGGGCAAGGAAGATGAGAACGCGAATCCCGAAAACCCGCCGCAGGACCAGGCAGGCGGGCCTCAGCAGGCCGGGCCGGACGGCGAAATGATTACACTGATTGCTCAACTCAAGATCATTCGTAGTCTGCAGATCGATCTCATCGATCGCGTGGAATCAATCCGGTCTCGAACCGGCAACGACGAGTTGAAACTGACTGACGAGGATGTCAACGAATTGGCGTCAATCGCAGAGGAACAGGAACAGCTCGCTGATCTGGTCCGCGAATTAACGTCATACTTCGGTGATCCGGATATTCCACCGGATGCCGCTGGTGGCGAACCCGATGCACTCGATAAAGAACCTGTGGAACCAGCGTTGCCGGTCAACTGAACTGGTCTTGATGGACTCGATGTCATGAACTCACCACGAACACTTGCCGTATTCGTCGTCGTCGCTGCCGTCGTGACTGGCAATCTGTCGGCCGATGTTTATTCGGCGGATCCGCCGGACGGGTCGATCGGTTCAAGCGCTAAGAGTGCGACCGACAAAGGTGCTGACGCACCGGCCGTAGACCGACCGAAGAAGACGGTCGATCTGCTGGATCGCGAACTGCTGCGGGAACTCGTTCCGGAACTGCCTTTGGATGAGCCGGAAGAAGCTACTAAGTCCAAGGCCTCTCTGCCGGACGAACTTGATCGTGCGGTGGCCTCGATGCGCGACGTAACGGAGCGGCTCGACCGCAAGGATGTCTCGGAGGAAACCAGCCAATTGCAGACGTCAATTCTTGACAACATCGACACTCTGATTGAACGGCTCAAGAACCAGCCACCGCCGCAGAGTTCGTCCAGTCAGTCGGATCAATCAAAACCGGACCAGCAGAATCGCAACGAGCAATCGGGCAGCCCGCAGAATCAGGAGCAGAAGGCCGACAGCAATGCGTCGAAACCAAAGGCGGGAACGGGTTCGAAGTCACAGTCTCAAGCAGAAAAGTCCGAAGAATCCAGCGAGACCAACCCGCGAGAAGCGCAGGAACGAGCTGCAGCCCTGGCGCGGCGTCGGGCACTGGTCAACGAAGTCTGGGGGCATTTACCGCCCGCGATTCGCGAACGCCTGCTGAATGTGCAGAGTGAGAAACTGCTGCCCGGTTACGAGTCAATGATTCGTCGCTACTACGAATCACTGGCCAACTCTCACAAGGCCAGGTAGTTGAAAGTGTGAGACGCGGTTTGTGCATTCAGGCGGCGGTGAGCCCACCACTTTGACGTCACACAAGCCCGGGCCAACCGCGCAAACCACTTCCCGCACCCGCTTTCAGGGGTGCGGGGAACCATGTTTGCGCATTCTTTGAATTCTGCCAGAATGATCACGCAGGACGGTGCATGACTGATTCAAAGGAGATCACGGATGAGCGACTCAGTGGCAGTCGACCCGGCAAGCCGCCGAGGAATTTTACTGGCCGGAGGTGCGGGGACTCGGCTGCATCCGGCGACGATGGTCGTCAGCAAGCAACTGCTGCCGGTCTATGACAAGCCCATGGTGTATTACCCGCTGACCACGCTGATGCTCGGGGGCATGCGTGAGATTCTGATCATCAGTACGCCGCAGGATCTGCCGTTGTATGAGCGATTACTGGGCGACGGTTCGCAGTGGGGGCTGAGCCTCGAATATCGCGAGCAGCCCGATCCCGGCGGGCTGGCGCAGGCGTTCCTGATTGGGGAGTCATTTATTGATGGGCGGCTGTCGAGCCTCGTGCTGGGCGACAACATTTTCTACGGACACAATCTGTCGCAGTCGTTGCAGAGTGCTTCGCAGCAAACCACGGGAGCGACGGTGTTCGCCTATCACGTGAGCGACCCGGAACGCTATGGCGTTGTCGTGCTGGATGAAAATGGACAGGCGACCGACCTCGAAGAAAAGCCAGCCCATCCGAAATCAAACTACGCCGTGACCGGACTGTATTTCTACGACACCAATGTCGTTGAGATCGCAAAAGAACTGAAACCGTCACCACGAGGCGAGCTCGAGATCACCGATCTGAATCGCGTTTACCTTGAGCGAAATCAACTTTCGGTGGAACTGTGGGGACGTGGTACTGCCTGGCTCGACACCGGCACGCACGAATCTCTTGTCGAAGCGGCTCAATTCGTTCATGTGCTGGAAACGCGACAGGGACTGAGGGTTGCCTGTCCGGAAGAAATCGCCTGGCGAATGGGCTATATCGACGCCGAAGCCGTGCTCAAGCTCGCCGCACCCATGAAGAACAGCGGGTACGGGCAGTATTTAATCCAGTTGATTGAGCAGAGCGGTTCGTCGTAGTCACCGCGCAAAAAACAACTCCGCGTGACCAAAAAGATCACGCGGAGTGCATGTGCCTACTTGTTGAACGATAATGCCGACGAGTTATCTGCAGTGGGCACACCAATAATTACACCCGGCAGAGTACCGCTGAGAAATCGCCAGTTCAATCGAAAATCATGCGAAAAATGCTGTCTCCCGCTAAGGCGTGGTTGACGTTTGTTTTGGGCCCTAAATGCTCGATTTGGCCTGACCAGCGCCAGAAAGAATGGTCTGAACCCGCCCGAACGGAGACTTGATCGTTTACAGACTCAACGATCGGTCGCCGTTTTCCGTACACGCTTCGACGAGCTACAGTCAGCTCGATAGATTTTCCCGGCTTCGTCGAGCGTGACGTCATCATCACCACGGAACAGTGGATGTCCCTTTCCATTCAGAATCTCAAGAAGTCCTATGGCGAACCCGGAGGTTCCCGACTTTCCATTCTCGACATCGACTCGTTCGAGATGCAGGACGGTGAACAGGTTGTGCTGATCGGTTCGAGTGGCGGTGGTAAGACCACACTGCTGAATGTGATTGCCGGCATCACGACTGCCGATTCCGGGACGGTGACGATTGATGGCACGGACGTGACGTCATTGCCAGAACCGGCACGCGATCGGTTTCGAGCCCAGAGGATCGGGTACGTGTTTCAGACGTTCAATCTGTTGCCTGCGTTCAGCGCGCTTGAAAACGTGCTGCTGGGCATGAGCTTTTCCGGACGCGGTGCCGATCGCAGCCGGGCCATCGATTTACTGGAACGAGTCGGTCTCGGGCACCGGATGCAGCATCGCCCGACGAAGCTCTCCGTCGGCGAACAGCAGCGAGTGGCTGTGGCCCGCGCACTGGCGAACAGCCCGTCACTACTGCTCGCTGATGAACCGACCGCGAACGTGGACACTGCCAATCAGGAAAACGTCCTCAAACTGATTCGCGAGGCGTGCACAGAGAACCAGGTCTCACTGCTGATGGTCACGCACTCTCTGGACGTTTCGTCGCAGTTCGATCGCGTTGAGACACTCAGCGAATTCAACCGGCCGGCAGTCGCGGCCAACGACTGATCCTTGTATCGAAGCCCCGTGGATTGTCCCGAATGAATCTGCTGACGATCGCCGCCAAGAGTCTCCGCCAGCGGGCGCTGTCATCCTCGCTAACCATGTTGAGTGTTGCGCTGGGCATCATGCTGATGGTCGCAGTGCTGGTCATCAACAGCGTCGTGAGCGACACATTCAGTCAGCGCAGTATCGGCTACAACCTGGTGATCGGCCCGCCAGGCAGCGATCTGGCCAACGTCTTGAGTGCCGTCTACCGCATTGGAAAACCACGTGAGACGCTGCCCTACAGAATCCTGACCGAAGACGTGCTGGGCGACGACAAGAAGTGGAAAGACTGGATCCACTATGCCATACCGATCGCCATGGGAGACGTCACGGAAATCGGTGGCTTCCCGATTGTCGGTACCACACCAAAGTACTTCGTCGTTGAATACGGACCGGGTAAGAAGTTTGGCCTGGATGGCAAACTCCCGATTCGGCCGTTCGATGCAGTGATTGGGGCACGTGTCGCACGCGAAAACGACTGGACGGTTGGCTCGGAATTCCGGCTCATTCACGGCGGTGCCGAGAGCGATCACGTTCACGACGAGAAATTCACCATCACAGGGCTGCTGGCACCGACGGGGACACCGAACGATCGCACGGTCTTCGTGAACCTTGAGGGCTTCTTCCTGATCTCCGGTCACGAAAAGCCGCCACAGGAAGCGATTGAGCGACTGAGGCGGTTGGGATTCGTAGTCACTCCGCAACAGGAAGCCGAAATCCTTGCAGCGGGCGGCGGCCACGATGATCATGGCCACGACCATGCACACCACCATGCCATTCCGGACGACATGAAGGAGCTGTCTTTCATTCTGGTGCGAATGAAGGACGACATTGGTGCGATGGGCGCCATCATGATGGTCGGGCCGTTTAACGAGGGCCTGCGTGCTCAGGCCGTGAACCCGGTGTTTCCCATGAACCAGCTCATGAAAAACTTCGTGGGCAACTTCCGCCAGATGCTCCTGTGCCTGACCTTTCTGATCGTGATTGTCGCAGGTGTCGGTATCTTCGTGAGCATTTACAACTCGATGGCCGATCGAAAGCGCGAGATTGCGATCATGCGAGCCTTGGGTGCGCATCGAGGCACCGTGTTCTCCATCATTCTGGGTGAGTCCCTGCTGCTGTGTCTGGGGGGCGGAGTCCTGGGGCTGTTGCTTGGTCACGGGCTCGTGATTGCCGTGACTCCGATCGTGGAATCGAGAGCCGGGATCATCATGAATCCGTTCCAATTCGAGCCGTGGGAACTGGTTCTGTTTCCCGTGCTGATGGTCCTGGCCTCACTGGTTGGATTCCTGCCGGGCCTGACGGCGTATCGCACCGACGTCGCGGATTCGCTGTCCGATTGAATCAGTTGACCGTCCCGCGCCGTCGCTGCTCCAATGTCGGCTGAGAACGAATCCGGAGACAGCACCCACACACCATGCCAGCCATCGAAATCCGCGGTGCCCGGGTTCACAATCTGCGGAACGTCGACGTCGACATCCCGCTGAACCGTTTGACGGTCATCACCGGCGTCAGCGGATCCGGCAAGAGTAGCTTGGCATTCGACACGCTGGCAGTTGAAGGTCAGCGGCGATACGTCGAGAGTTTCTCTGCCACAGCTCGGCAGCATCTGGACCGGCTGGAGAAACCGGACGCCGACCGCATCGATCACCTTCCACCGGCTGTCGGTCTGAGGCAGAACTCAATCACGCGTTCTCCTCGCGCGACCGTCGCGACAGTCACAGAGATCGATGACCTGCTGCGCGTGCTGCTGTCGCGCATCGGAACTGTGCATTGCCCCGATTGCCACCTGGCCGTGCAGAGTCACACGGCCGAGTCAGTCGCCGCCTGGATCTCCACACAACCGGACGGGCAACGGTTCCAACTGGCATTTCCGTTTGAAGCGCCGAATACCGATCCAGCCGAAGCGGACATCAATGATCTGCAGGAGTCCGGGTTTACGCGCGCAGTACGAATCACGACCCGGGCCGGTGAAGATGCACAGGGACAAACACTCGACGTTTCCTCGCTCAACGACAATCCGGATGAGTCCCTGACTGACATCGAGTCGTATGTCATCGTCGATCGCCTGGTCACTGGAAAAGTCGCGCCACAACGGCTGATTGAAAGCCTTGAGTCGTGCATCCTCAACGGTGACGGCTGCTGCATCGTCCTCATGCAGACGGAGGCCGACGACGCTGAAAACGTCGCGATCGACGGGCGACACCACCAGCTGTCCCGATTCTCCGCCCGGCTTGATTGCGACAAATGCCGCCGTGTGTTTCTCCCGCCCGAACCCCGGTTGCTCAGTTACCGCAGTCCGCTGGGAGCCTGCCGCGACTGTCAGGGGACGGGCATGCTGACAGATCAGACCACTTGTTCGACGTGCGCCGGGACGAGACTGCGAAGTGAAGCGCGAGCGGTTGGCCTCGTGATTGGGTCGTCATCGGACACCGCACGCGACGATTTCTATGGGATCGCACAGGTTTCGGCGTTCACTGTGGACGATGCTCGCGGCTGGTTGCAGCAACTGCCCTCCCATCTCACGCCGGAACAGATTCCTGTGACGTCCGAGCTGATCCCGGAACTCGTCGCGCGGCTGACTTACCTGCAATCGGTTGGGCTGGGGTACCTGCAACTCAATCGAGCGTTGAGTTCACTGTCGCGCGGCGAGGCTCAACGTGCCGCGATGACCGGCATTCTGGGATCGCGGTTGGTCAACACGCTGTTCGTGCTCGACGAGCCTTCGGCGGGTCTGCACCCACGAGACGTCGGACAAATCGTCGAACTGGTGCAGCACCTGCGGGACAGCTCGAACACGGTGGTGGTCGTCGAGCATGAACCAGACTTTGCGGCGGCGGCCGACTACCGGCTTGATATCGGACCCGGAGCCGGCCGAGATGGGGGCCAGGTCGTTTTCGCGGGGACGTCCTCAGAATGGTCTGCACTCGAACACATAAATCCCGCCCCGCCTTCTCCCCCCACGGGAGGGAGAACGGACGGCTTGTTGCCAGCGCTTAAGCTCGTGGCGTGCCGACATCACACGCTCGACGGTGTGAGCGTTGAAATTCCGCTCGGATGCCTGTGCGTGGTGGCGGGAGTCAGCGGGGCCGGAAAGAGTTCGCTGGTTGAAGGCGTTCTGTATCCCGCACTGTGCCAGCGACTCGACGTGCCGTGCGAGATCAATGACCGCGGCGAGTGCGGCGAACTGACCGGGGCCGAGCACCTGTCGCATGTCGAGCTTGTCAGTGACGCTCCGCTGAAGGGCGGACGACGCAGTACTCCCGTCACATGGCTGAAAGCGTTTGGTGAGATTCGCGGTCTGTTTTCCGACACAGGCGAGGCACACAATCGCAACCTCGCGGCTGGTGACTTCAGCTTCAACACGGATCGCGGTGGCCGCTGCCCGAAGTGCAAAGGCACCGGTACGGTCGAAATCGACATGCAGTTTCTGGCCGACGTCGTGATGACGTGTCCCGACTGCCACGGCTCAAGATACCAGCGACACATTCTGGAAGTCACATGGCGCGGCCGCTCAATCGCCGACGTGCTGGCAATGACGGCGGCAGAAGCCTTCGCATTCTTCCGCGGGCAGCCAAAGATTCAGAAGAAGCTGAGGACACTGAAAGATGTCGGCCTCGATTATCTGACGCTCGGTCAGCCACTGGCCACGCTCTCCGGCGGGGAAGCTCAGAGATTGAAGCTGGCATCAAGTCTGGCCGCGACCGGACGATCTGGTTCCCTGCTCATCCTCAACGAACCAACCACCGGACTGCACCCCCTGGATGTCGAGCGTCTGCTCGAATGCTTCAGGGGACTGCTCGCAGTCGGTCACTCGTTGATTGTGATTGAACATCATCTGAATGTGATCCGTGCTGCGGATCACGTCATCGACATGGGGCCTGAAGCCGGACCCGAGGGCGGCCACGTTGTCGTCAGCGGTTCTGTCATTGACGTGATGGCCTGCTCCAAATCAATTACGGGTCAATTCCTGCGTGACGGGCTCTCGTAAGAATGGGTCCACGAAATACACGAATGACACGAAAAACTCAGGTCAAGCGATGACCACGGTCGGTCATCACGACGCCCTGTTTTCGTGTCATTCGTGCCTTTCGTGGTTAACCTCTTACCCGCCGGGCGTGTTGCACACATGACAAGACAAACAGGACGACAACCGATGCTTCGAATTCTGATGCAGTCCCTGGCTGTTCTGGTGACTGCTTCGCACACCAGCGCCGATGCCGCCCGCCCGAACATTGTCATCATCATGTGCGATGACATGGGGTTCTCCGACATTGGCTGCTTTGGCGGCGAGATCGACACACCTCATCTGAACGCGCTGGCGGCCAACGGTCTGAGATTCACCGACTTCCACAACAACGCAAAGTGTTCCGAGACGCGCGCGTCGCTGCTGACAGGTTTGTGGCATCAGCAATCGAAAAACCTGAGAAAGCCAGGACACGTCACGATCGCTGAAGTGCTTAAGTCAGCCGGCTACTCGACCATGATGAGCGGCAAGTGGCACGTTGCCGGGATTCCGCCGGACCGTGGGTTCGATCGCTACTTCGGGTTTCTCAGCGGTGCAATCAACTTCTTCACTGGCGTCGACTGGGGCGACGGACGAAACCTGATGCGGCTCGATCGTGAGGTCTATCAGCCGCCATCTGACTTCTACTCGACGAACGCCTTTACCGATTACGCCATCGAGTTCATCGACGACGTGCGGCAGAAGGACAAACCGTTCTTCCTGTACCTGGCACACAATGCTCCGCACTTTCCGCTGCACGCTTTGCCCGAAGACATTGCGAAGTACAAGGGTCGCTACAAGGTCGGCTGGGATGTCATTCGCCAGCAGCGTTACGAGAAGCTCAAGAAGCTTGGGATTATCGACAACACCTGGCGGTTGTCCGGGCGCGATCCCAAAGTCGAGCCGTGGGAAGACATGACTGCCGAGCAGGTCGAGTTCCTCGAACCGATGATGGCCGTGTATGCAGCGATGGTCGATCGGCTCGATCAGAACATCGGGCGTCTGGTGACCTACCTCGAAAAACATGGCGAGTTGGACAACACACTGATTCTGTTCTTTTCAGACAACGGCGCCTGCCCCTATCAGCGACTACGCACCAGCGAGCGAATTCCTGGCGCCAAAGACAGCGACATTGCCTACGACGCGCGCTGGGCCAATATGTGCAACACACCACTGCGACTCTACAAGCAGTACGCGCACGAAGGCGGTTCCGCCACACCGATGATCGCGCACTGGCCTGCGGGAATTCGAGCACGTGGTGAACTGTCACGATTCACGTCCCATCTCGTGGACCTGATGCCAACCGTTGTGGAACTCGCCGGAGCAGAATACCCGAAGTCCTTCGCTGGCCACGCCATTCTGCCGATGGAAGGCGAATCGCTCGTACCCGCACTGCAGGGCAAGGCAACCTCTCGCAGCCGGCCAGTCTTCTGGGAGTTCAGCGGCAATCACGCGATTCGAGATGGTCAGTGGAAACTGGTCGCCGAACGGTCCAAAGACTGGGAACTGTACGATCTGTCGACTGATCGCAGCGAAACGCGGAACCTGAGGGCCGAAGATGCCGACCGTGTTGCAGCACTCGCAGCGAACTACGACGCCTGGGCAATACGCACGGGCGCGAAGACACACAAACAGTCCCGCGCGATGAAGCCGTCCACCCAGTCGCAATTATTCGATCTGCAAGAGTTGCTTAAGTAGGCCGGAACAAGCGAAGCGCAGTTCCGGCAATTCGGTTGGTTATTGGCACGACGCGTGCCGGAACTGCGAGTTGCTTGTTCCGGCCTACCGAAAACCCAACGCTCCGAGGACTCCCACCGTGCGTATTGCCGTCGGCCAGTTGTGGCAGGAAACCAACACGTTTAACCGTAACCTCACGAGGTGGTCCGACTTCGAGGCCATGGGTGTTGCCCACGGCGCGGATATTCTGGATCGCTTCAGCGAGACGGGTGAACTATCCGGTTTTCTGCAGGCTATCCGGGAAGCGCAACCGGACGCGCAGTTCGTCGGGTTATCCCGCTTCACATGCTGGCCATGGGGATCGGTCGCTGCAGAAACATGGCAGCAGATTCGCGATTCGTTTGCGGAACAACTCTCCGCCGTTGGAAACGTCGATGCGGTCTATCTCACACTGCATGGCGCCATCTGTTCGGAAGACGAACCAGACCTGACCGGAGCGATCCTCGAACAGGTGCAACGGGCCGTGGGCTCAGACATCCCAGTCGTCGGCTCGCTCGACCTGCATGCGAACATTACGCCGAGAATGATGCGCTCCGCGTACTCGCTCGCGGGTTATCACGCCTGCCCGCACATCGACGGAGTGCAAACGGGTGCCCGAGCCGCCAGAGCATTGTTGTGGAGTCTTGAGTCCGGTCGTCGTCCGACGACATATACGCGCAAGCTGCCGATGATCACAGCGGCGGAAAGCCACAACACGTTCACGGGAATTCCTGCTCCTTTATACCGGCGACTGGAAGAGCTGGAGCGTCAGCCTGGTGTTCTGACGGCAGGCCTTTACATGGCAATGCCGTGGTTCGATTGTCCTGCGCTCGGTTGGACAGTGACGTTGACCGTCGAGGAAGCCAGTGACGAATGGCAGTCGGTCGTCGATGACCTGGCCGCCAATGCCTGGGAATTGAGGGCATGTATGGAAGATGTCGACCGACTTCCGCCGGAACAGGTCGTCGATCGAGCTTTGGCAGTTGACGGCCACCCGGTCGTGATCGGAGACGGGGCGGATGCCACGAACAGCGGCGCTCCAGGGGACTCAACCGTACTGCTGGCCGAGTTTCTGAAACGAGACTCCATTCCACACGGCGCGCTAACCTTCCTGATTGATGCGGATGCTGTTCAAGCGGCGCAGCAGTGCGGCGAAGGTGGCCGCTTCGAACATCCGATTGGTGGCAAGCTCTCTGAATTCAGCGCGCCGGTACCATTCGTCGGAACGGTCGAGAAACTGGTCGACGTCAAATGGGTCCTCAGCGGACACATCTGCGACAACCTGCCCATCAACATGGGTGCCGGCGCGATCGTCCGCTCGGGCGATGTCACGGTACTTCTGTGTGAGCGCTCCGGGCCGGGCAGTTCACCAGTCCTGTACGAATCCGTGGGGCTTGACCCGCGCGACTTTGGGATCGTCGTGGCCAAATCCCCAGCCGGTTTTCGAGCTGATTACGGACCGTTCGCAGCCGACATGCTGCTCGTCGATTCGCCTGGTTGCGCGGCACCACGATGGAGCGAGTTGTCGTTCGAGAATGTGAATCGACCTCTATGGCCGCTCGATCCCATTGAAACGCCCGAAGCTGCCCAATGGGCCTGCTGAGGAACGTGTCCGAAATAACTTCCCAGTTCTGGACCTGGCCCTGGAATATGAACCGGCGGTGACGGCCGCGTTCGATCCCGACTGGCGATCGGCGATGCTTCCGCACTGGCGCAAACAGGCCACGCGGGTCAACAGATTGTCAATGTAGTACGCCATCAGCCCTGCAATCAGCAGAGTCCGCAGCAGACTGAGCGACGAGCACATGACGCCACCGCCGCTGCTGGCACAAACGGCGGAAATTCGGACGCCGCGAGTTCGCAAAGAACGCAGATTGTCTGCACCCGATTCGCCCGGGATTCGGATTCCGAAAGGTGACCCAGTTCCTTCATCTTTTCGGGAGACACAGACATGAGACTTCAGCCGCCAATTGCACGCAGACTGCGCCCTCTATCCACCGGCATCCGGCCGGTTTCACTCTGATTGAGCTGCTGGTCGTTATCGGAATCATTTCCGTCCTGATGTCGCTGCTGCTGCCGGCCGTGCAATCAGCCCGCGAATCCGCGCGGGGGCTTCAATGCAAAAACCACCTGAAGCAAATCGCTCTGGGACTGCACAATCTTCATGACGTCGAGGGCCACTTTCCAACGCATCAGGCCGCTGGGCATGGAATGCCGGAGCCCCGGCACTGCCGGCCGTGGCGCGCACGGACTATGCCGTCAACATGGGCGACTTCGATCTCTGGCCTGTGCTGGTTAGGGAACTCGGTACCAACGGTGCGGGGTTGAGAATTCGAGGGCCATACAATCTCGCCCAGGGAGAAGACCCTGACTACGACTGGCCGCTGCCGTCTCCGAATACCCACGAGGCCACGTACACGGGCATCATTTTCCGTCGCAGTGAGGTCGCGCTGCGTGATGTCCAGGATGGCACGACGACGACCTATCTGATTGGTGAGAAGTACCTGAACCCGGACGATTACCGGACAGGTCGGGACTGGGGCGACAACGAGGACATGTACAGCGGCGGCAACGATTCGGGCCGGTTCACGCTGCGACCGCCGGCCCGCGACCGGAAGGGGACCACTGCCATCTCCATTTTCGGCAGTGCCCATCCGGGGGGATTTCACATGGCGATGTGTGACGGGTCTGTGCGTGTGATCGGCTACCACATCGACTCTGATGTCCATCGTAGACTCGGGCATCGCCATGACGGATCGTCGCTCGACGGCGGTTCCTTCTGACGCTGAGGTCGAGTTCCCGCTCTCGGGCACTGCCCACCACGGAACGAGGCTGGCAGCCAATGGTGTTCGGCACGAAACCTGCGGCCCTGAAGGGGCCTGACAAATCAGCCTGGGGCAACGCCCCAGGAAAGCAGTCGAACGAGAATCCATAGCCCTTTCAGGGCTTAAGAACTCCTCGCCCTCGCATACCTGGGGCGTTGCCCCAGGCTGATTTGTTGAACCCCTTCGGGGCACGCAATGCACGTGCCGAACGCCATTGGCTGGCAGCCTCGTCCACGGAGATTTCCCATGACGAGCCCTGTCAATTTGAAGACCGCTGTCTGGTTCTGCCGGATTCCTGGACAGGAACTCGGGCCGATGTCGGCTGAGGATCTGCGAGGCATGATCGCACGCCATGAACTGCTGCCTGAAGACCGTGTCCGGAGCCGGGGCGGATCAGAATGGCTCCCGGCCCGGACGATCGACGGTCTGTTCGACTGGGTCACCCGCGCGAGGGCCCGGGCTCGCTCGGCGATTCCGCTGGGCAACGCTCTTACAGCGCCGAGTTGCGATGCATCACCGGCAAGGGTCCGCACCGTCCGGGCGGACGATGCGGCAGGCGATGCATCACAGGCCTCTCTAGAGCAGCCGTTGGTGAAGCCAGCGCCGACGTCAGACAGTTCTTCGATTCCAGAGGCGGCACCCACAAAGGAATCCGGTCGCAGCCGCCGATCGCATGGAACGCCCGACGCGGCCACGGACCTCATCGCCCGGATGGTGCGGGAACACAGCCGGGATCAACGGGCGGCGCAAACTGTCGCGCGACGACCGTCACTCCTTCAACGGCTACGGACGCAGGACTGGAGTGGGGTCCAGCGGAACCGTGGCATCTTCGCGGCCCTCCTGATTGCCGCGACTGCAACCATAACACTGGCGAGCCGTGGATGGGCTGACTCGCTCGACGCAGTCAATCCACTCGAATCGACGCCGGCCTTCGACGACTGGAAAGAGTGGGCCGTTGCACCGCCGGAGGCAGAAGCACCGGGATAGAGTCGCTCCGACCGTCGGAAGCCAGCGTCAGAGCACTGTTCGGTACGATCTCTGGAATGCCCGCGTTGAGTCTGACAGGATGTTCAGATTCCCGGACAGTTCTCGCAGCAGTCCGATGCGATTCGACCACTGACGAGCGGGCGCGGACCGTTGAAACGAACCCGAGATGCAGACCTGTGGCACAAGCTGTGTGCTGTCGTCGAGAGATTTGAATCGGCATGGAAGACCGGCGCGCCATCCCTGGCCGACTTTGTTCCCGCAGGTCCTGCAGAGCTGCGCAAAGAGTGTCTGGTCGAGCTTCTACGCATCGACATGGAAAAACGCGGTGAGGCGGGCGAGGGAATGCGGCTGGAAGCCTGCCTGCACGACTGGCCGGAGCTGAGAGACGACAGTGAAGTGCTGATCCGCCTGCTGGAATCCGAGTGCATGACCCGGGCGTGGCTGGGAGAGCCGCCAGACCGTCGGGAACTGCAGGAGCGGTTTCCGGACCTGGCCGATCAAGTGGACCTCGAAGCAGTTCTGGCCGAAGCCAGCCAGGAGTCGCCGGAAGATACGGCGAGTGACGCCGACGCCACCTCTGATGGCCCGACGAAACTGCTGACGAACCGGAATGCAGTCCAGCTGCAACCTGAGGAATCGTTCGGGGCCGGGGACCGGTACGAGATTCTCCGTCTGCTGGGCAGCGGAGGCATGGGCAGCGTCTACCTGGCGCGGGACACGCGCCTCGGCCGAAACGTGGCGATCAAGATTCCGGACCGGGATACGCTCAGCGATCCGACCCTGGTCGCCCGGTTTCAGCGCGAAGCCCAGACGCTGGCGTCACTCACGCACCCGCGAATCTGTCAGGTCTTTGATGTTGATCAGTGGAACGACATCCATTTTCTAACAATGGAATTTGTGGCCGGAACAAATCTCGACGCATGGTCGCAGCAACATACGCTGACACCACCCGACGCGGCATCCATCGTCTGCCGTCTGGCAGGCGCGGTCGCGGCACTGCACGAGGCGGGCACTGTGCACCGCGACATCAAATCATCGAATGTCATGATCCGCCCGGATGGTGAGCCGGTCCTGATGGATTTCGGTCTGGCTCGCGGGACGTCGATCGATCAACAGATCACGTCGACCGGCTCACTGTTGGGTACGCCGGCCTACATGCCACCGGAAGTGATCGACCACGGCGCAGCGTCTGCGACGGAACGCAGCGACGTCTACAGCCTGGGCGTGCTGCTGTATCGACTGCTGACCGGAAGCATGCCGTTTACCGGCACGCTGACACAGGTCCTGGTGCAGATCGGAACGCAGCCCCCGCCGCCGATTCGCGACCACTGTCCCGACGTTGACGGGAACCTGGAATCCATTTGCCTGAATTGCCTGGAGAAGGACCCGCTCCGTCGCCCAGCGACTGCCGGTGAGCTGCGTGACAGACTGCAAGAGTGGCTTGAGACCAGAGCCGTGTCGGTCCGAGACGCAGGTGACAGCGCGGGACGGGTCACGCGCCGAACCGCCCTCGTCGTGCTGGCTGTCGTCGTTATCGGAGTTGCAGCCACGCTCAGCCTGGGACCCGACCCGGCGGGCGAAGCGGACAGCCGGATCGCAAGAGACAAACCGGCAGAACCGCCTCGAAGTCTCGACGATTCACCGCCACCGGCCGTTCAGAAAAACGGGCAGGAAGAGAATCCTCTCCCGCCTTTGAGTTTCGCAGCACTCGTGCCCCGCCCGGCCCCTTTGCCCGATATCCAGTCGTGGAGTCTCGAAACCAGGCACCACCGCGGCGCGGCATGGGCTGGCGCGTTCAGCCCCGACGGCTCATTGCTGGCGACTGGTGGCGAAGACGCCGCGATCCGTATCTACGACTATGACTCCGCCGAGTTGAAACACATCCTGATCGGTCATGACGACGTCGTCACTGACCTCGTGTGGTCACCGGACGACACCTGGCTCGCAGTCGGCAGTCAGGACGGGACCGTCACAGTGTGGAACCCTTACACCGGGAAGCTATTAAGACGTCTCGCAGGATACACCAAAGAGTGGATCGACCTGGCGCTGACAACGGACGGGGAGAAGCTGGCCGTTTACGATCGAAAGGTGTTACAGATCTTCGAGACAGATGAGTGGGGGGAGATTCAGTGGCTCAAAGCCGACGCGATGTATGGTTACAAGTCGACGGTCTCGTGGGCGCCGGATAATCACAGGATGGCTACCGTTCAGTCGGCAAACTTCCGTGTGTTCTCGTGGGATCAACCGCTTGCGTTTCAGGATTGCCACGATCCGCATACTGCAATCAGCGTCGCCTGGTCACCCGCAGGAGAAATTGTCGCTTCGGCATCGCAGCCCGGGGGCTCTTCCATCCACCTGTGGGACGTCGCGGCCAACAAATCGCTGGGCGTTCTTGATCACGAGAATGCCATCAGCACGATTCATTTCTCACCGGATGGACGTCATCTGATTTCGGCCGGGCACCAGAATCGCATTCGTGTCTGGGACACGTCCACGAAAGAAAAACTGACAGAGTTGACTTTGGCCGGTGGTGGACGCGGCTCGCACTGTCTGGGTGTGTCGCCGGATGGAACGTCATTCGTTTGCGGCGGTTACTGGGGACAGGTTGACGCATTCGACCTGAAGACCGCTGCCCCGTTGCGACGCTTCAGCGAACCAGTCGCTGCCACGTTAAACTCAGCGGGCTGGTCACCGGATTCCAGACGGATTGCGACGGTCGACAACCGTTACACCGTCCGCGTCTGGGATCGTCTGAACGGAGAGCTTCTCGGTATCCGGACGCGACCTGCCGAACAGGGGTCAATGGCGTCTGTCGTCTGGGACGCAAAACGCAATGCGTTGCTAGTCCCTTGCGGGCGTGGCGGTCCCAACCTGTGGAGCTTCGAGGTGACGGATCGTGGAGACATGGCAACGCCGAAGCCGATCCCGGTTGATATCGGCGATCGACTGGCCATTTCCCCTGACGGAAACCGGCTTGCGGCATTGTCGGGTGGACTGACCATCGTCGACCTCGCCAACGAAACCATATCAGGAGTATTCGTCACCCCGAACGAAGGCAGAGCAGTGGCGTGGTCGCCAGACGGGGCACTGATTGCAACTGGACACCATGACACAAAAGGTGGGGTCAGGATTTGGAAACCAGGACAGGCAGAACCGTTGCAGCAAATGCCTGGGATCGACCAGGACTGGATTCTGTCGCTCGCGTGGTCACCGGACGGGCGGTTTGTGGCGTCTGGCAGCAGGGACCCGGACATCCGGATCTGGGACGCTCGTTCCGGACAACTGCACAATCGGCTGAAAACGCAGAACTCCACCGGAATATCGACCATCGACTGGACGTCGGATGGACGCCTGATTGCTGTCAGTCGGGATGCGGAATTATTTGAGTGGGATGTGGCTACTGGTCAGCGCCTGCGAACCGTGCGTGGCATCGCACCCGGGGAAGTGTCACCCGGCGGCTGGTCGATCGCGTCAGTCGATGGCACGCGCCGCAGCACCGTCCCCGCCACAATGCGCACTTTCATGCGGATACACGATCTCGAATCGCTCGAACCCGAAATAACGATGGTGCCGCTGGCCGACGAACGCTGGCTGGCCGTGACTCCTGATGGCCGGATCCGTGGCTCGGACGGAATCGAAGACGAAATCGTCTACGTCGTGGAAACCCGTGACGGTCAGGAGACGCTCTCACACGACGCGTTTGTCGAACGCTTCGGGGCCGATGAGGACCGCACACCGATGACGAAACCGATCGAGGAGTCCGGCGGCGATCACAAGGATGCGGCGCTACGCTTCAACGGTCGGAACAGCTATGTCGAGATTCCCTCGTTCAGATTTGACGGCTCGCACCCTCTGACCGTGGAAGCACTCGTCCGGATTGGGAAGGCGAACACGGAAGCGGACATCATTTCGTGTACTGAGCAATCCGGCTTCGCATTGAGGACCACGGCGAAAGGTGTGCAGTTCATGGCCTCGCCCAAGGCATTTCATTACACGACGGCTCAGTCCGAAGACACGTTTGCAGGCACGCAAGCCGTACACTTTGCTGGTGTTCTCGATCCAGACCGGGAGCACATCTCGCTGTTTGCCGACGGGCAACTCGTCGCCAAAGAAGAATTCGATCGGACATTCAATGCATCGCGGTTTCCACTCATGCTGGGCTGCAGTCCGCCTGCACCCGGCTACGCATTCGCGGGTGAAATCGATGAAGTCCGAGTTTCACGAGTCGTCCGTTACACGGAAGAATTCGAGCCAGAGTCTCGCTTCAACTCGGATGCTGACACGCTTGCGCTGTACCACTGTGACGAAGGACGCGGTTCCATCCTGCATGACAGCTCTGAGAACAACCATCGTGGCCGCATTGTCGCCGCCGAATGGGTGCCCGGCCTCGCCAGATAGAAAGTAGGCCGGAACAAGCCTGGGGTGGCCTTCGGCCACAACCCCACTCGTT
>CAUZFZ010000117.1:0-33416 GCA_963579025.1 Planctomycetota bacterium
TACGGGACGCAGAGCGTCCAAGGTGGCGTTCCAACGCGGAGCGTTGGAACGAGCGTCCGACTCGGAGAGAAACGCTACAGCAGCAGCATCGCGGTGTTGATCAATTCGACACTCAGCGAATACGCCATGCCGTGCATGGCCAGCTGATCGTCGTCCTTCGTATTCGCCACGAGCAGGTCAATCTCACTCTGCTCAATCAGTTTCGTGTACTGCCGCAGAAAGTGCCCTCGTGTTACGCGTGATTCACACTTGAGTTCGGGACGGGCTGTGTGCAACGCCTCAATGCACGTGGCGATGTAGTCGCTGGACTCTTTCAGCAGCGTGGTGTCCAGCAGACCACGAGCCTCATCGCTATCGATCTCTGGAATGCGTTCGATCGCCTCCATATAGCGTTCAAAGACAGCGTCGTCCTCGACATGACACAACCACAGCGTGCCGTCATCTGGACACATGAGCGAACCGTAATTAATCAACCGGGCATCACCGGAGATATGGTCGGCGACCACCATTGATCGATCACATAAGCCGCTGATGTCGCCAGGACTGGCTGACGTACCGGGAAGCACAAGAACTGGAATACTGGCGACCTGAGTCAACACATCCAGAAAAACGCCCAGACTGTGCTGGGGGACCAGCGACTCCTCGCGCAGATGCCGGTAGGTGATGATCAGATCGGTCTGCTCGGCATCCAGAAGTTCGACAAGCTGGCCGACGTTTGAGTACTGATCTCCGGTAATCTGTCGCCAGTGGTCGGCCGACTGCAGCGCCGGAATGAATTTCGTCACCGCGTCTTTGCGCCGAGCAGTTTCTTCGACGGACTGGTCGGTTACGAAGGCGATCGATTCGAGCGGGACTCTGGCGTACTGAAACGCCTCACGCTCGGCTCGCCGAAACATGGATTCGAATTCGTCGATGTGGTCCATCACGTTGCTTTCTTACGGCGGTCGTTATCCGACGCTACACAACAGGACAAGGACAGTTACTGCAACAGCGAAAACCTGAGACGCAACCACAACTCGGGGTGGTGCCACAGTCTTGCGATACCGAAACACCAATGCCAGAACTGCGAAAACAGCAGCTGCGAGTGCTTCCAGGAACATCAAACCAGCGAAGAACGATTCGCCCTCGGGCGCGACTGATATGAAACTCGTCATGAGCAGCCCGAACAGCAACACCCCACACAGGTAGCAGCAGATTGTCGATAGGGATCGCATCAAGAGTGCCGTCCTAAGGGATTCGGCAGGAAATCCCGCCAGCGGCGGGCACGTATGTCTGTTGGACATAGTCCATGACCATGCGGTCAGCGTTGAACCGCCAGCCCAGCGTACGCACGCCACGCTTCATACGAGCGATCCAGTCCAGAGGGAGATCGTCCTGGTCGCGGTCGAAGTACAGAGGGATGACTTCGTTCTGAAGTGTGCTCAGCAGGTTGGCCCCGTCGCGTTCGTCCTGGATTCCCTGGTCAACGTGTGTATGACCGGTGCCAATCCCAAAGCCATTACGGCCGTCAAACGCTTCAGCCCACCAGCCGTCGAGGATCGAGCAGTTCAGCCCGCCGTTCAGAACGACTTTCTGTCCTGACGTTCCAGATGCCTCAAGCGGTCGACGCGGATTGTTCAGCCACACGTCGACGCCCTGGACAAGATGTCGTCCCAGGTTGATGTCGTAATCCTCAAGGACGACGAGTCGGCCTTTGAAGGGCTCTTCCTGGCTTAGTTTGTGAATACGTTGCAGGATGGCCTTGCCGTGTTCGTCGGCCGGGTGAGCTTTGCCTGCGAAGATGAACTGGATTGGACGCTCGGTGTCGCTAATCAGGTCGGCGAAGGTATCGAGTTCCTTCATGATCAAATCCGCGCGCTTGTACGGCGCGAAGCGGCGAGCAAAACCGATCAGCAGCGCGTGAGGATCGAGGGACTGATCCAGTGTGTCCAGTACGGCTTGTGGAGCGTCACCTCGCAGCGCCTGTTTTTTCTGGCGGGTCCGGGCATAAACAATCAGTCGGTTCTTGAGCGACTGATGTGTCTCCCACAACTCTGCGGGATCAACGCTCTCGAAGCCGGCCCAGACTTCCGGTTCGCCGGTCCGCAGGAACCAGTTTTCGGGCAGGACACGGTCGTAAATGGAACGCATCTGCGCAGCGAGCCATGTTGGTACATGCACGCCATTCGTGATGTGCCCGATCGGCAATTCTTCTTCGCTTTGCCAGGGCCACAGGCCAGCCCACATTCGGCGCGACACGACCCCGTGCAATTGGGACACTGCGTTAGCGTGACGGCTGAGCTTGAACGCCAGCACGGTCATACAGAACGACTCGCCCTGGTCCTGCGGGTTGACTCGCCCCAGTCCCATCAGGCCATCACCATTGAGTCCAAGCTGTTCGGCCAGCGGACCGACGTGCTCATCGATCAGCCCGCCGTCGAAGCGATCGTGCCCGGCGGCAACGGGCGTGTGTGTTGTAAACACACTCATCGCGGCGGTGTCCCGCAGCGCGTCGTCGAACGTCATGCCGTCGTTGTGCATGCGTTCCCGGATAATCTCCAGCGCCGCGAATGCCGAGTGCCCCTCGTTCATATGAATGACACTGGCATCGATGCCAAGCGCCGACAGGGCTCGGACACCACCGATCCCAAGGACAATTTCCTGCCGGATACGAGTTCGCTGGTCGCCGCCATAGAGGCGTGACGTCAGATTACGAATATCGTCAGCGTTCTTCTCGACATTCGTGTCGAGCAGATACAGCGGAATCCGGCCGACCTGCAAATGCCACACGCGAGCAAAGATCGCTCCCCAGCGCGTGTCGACCTGGACCTCGATCTGCTCACCATCTGCTCCCGTGGCCGGCTGGATCGGCAGGCTGTCGATGCTGACTTCGGAATAGACTTCCTGCTGTCGGCCGTCCTCGTCAATGAGCTGCGAGAAATACCCCTCACGGTAATACAGCCCGATGCCAACAAGCGGAATTCCCAGATCTGAGGCACTCTTCAGATGATCGCCGGCCAGCACTCCCAGTCCACCGGAGTAGATCGGCAACGATTCGTGGATCCCGAATTCGGCGGAGAAATACGCAGTCGGACGAAATCCGAGATTGCCTCCGTGCGTCGAACCCCAGGTGTCATGAGACTCCATGTACTGTCGCCAGCGGCGATAGGCAGCATGGATACGGGAATGCAGCACCATTTCAGTGCCCCGCTCATCCAGCCGTTTGGGATCCCATTCCTGCAGTAGAACGACGGGGTTATGCGAGAGCTCCGACCAGCGGGTCGGATCGATCTGGCGAAAGAGCTCTGCAACGTCCGGCTGCCAGCTCCACCAGAGATTACTACTGAGTTCGGAAAGCTTCTCGTGCAGAGTTTTCTGCTCAGCCATGTTCACATCCTTGCCGTCCGATCGCCGCCGAGAAATCTCTTACGAACGACCAAAATCTGAGTGCCTGAAAGAGCGACGCCGGTGGAGTCATCCGGACATTCCCCAGCGCCGACTGGCGCGAAGTATAGCTGCGCCCACCGACCGGTCGAGCCTTTCCACCCATGGCCGTCGAGACGGCGCCGTGTCTGGTCAGGACTGAATCACGCGGCCAGCGCGAAACCGAAAAACTGGACCGTTACGGTTTGTGGGGGGGACGTAGAATCAGCCGGCTTCAGCCGTAGCCCGGTTTCTCCGAAATCGGGACCAGACCACATCGCAACCTGGCGGCACATCGACCGCCGCTCAGCCTTGCCAGGTCCAAGGCAGCGGATTTCGGAGAAATCCGCCTACGGCTCAGCTCCGGACCAGTGCACAGCCTCGGCAGGCGTCAGCCTAACCGTGCGCGACTTCGGCAATGGGCAGCGAAACCAGCACGTCTCGGCTGAGGTCAAGCTGCGGGCCAGCGTCCTCTTCTGGCGCGAGTACCGTATCGACCAGGAAGTACAGCAACTGACGCAGATTCTCGTTCGCCACGTCGTCGGCCAGTGCTTCGGCACGATTGCGCGACTTGTCAACGAGCGCCTCGGCTTTGTCAAAGACGCCTGTTTCGTCATACAGCCGACGGAGTCGCGGTGCGCGGAACTCGTCGTCAGCCGGCATGTCAAGAATCGTTTGAAGGTCGCCTCGCTGTTCATCACTCGCAGCGTCGATCGCCAGTGCCAGCAGCACCGTGGGTCGTAGCGCGGAGGCGTCCTGCCCGGCAACCAGCTTGTTGTTGTTGTCGCCGCGCCAGTCTTTCAGGTCGTTCAAAATCTGGAACCCGACTCCCAAGTGACGGCAGAAGACGGGGATCATGTCCGCGTATTCATCGGCCGGGCCGGCCATGCGGATACCGGCAAACAGAGCCGCCTCGAACGCGGGAGATGTCTTCAGAGCATAAATCTGCAGGGCATCAAGCGGGGTCAGTTGGATTGTCGGCCGGTTCTCCCAGGCCATTTCGGCACCCTGGCCATCACACAACTTGATGTGCGCCTGACTCATGCGATCGAGAACATCGCAGGCGACTTCCGCTCCGAAATCGGCGCGGCACGAGTTCAGCAGCTTGTATCCCAGACCGATCAGATGGTCTCCCACATTGATCGCCGTGCTGATGTCGTATTCACGGTGCACGGTATGGCGACCGTACCGGTACAGGTCGTCATCTTCGACGTCGTCATGCACCAGCGAGGCCTTATGGAACGCCTCAATGGACATGGCCACACGGCTGACCGAATCCGGGACCGGCAGGCGATCCAGCCCGTCCATATTGAGTTTCCGAATCGGGCCATCGGTCAACGCGTCGTAGGCCGCCAGTGTGATAAACGGACGGAATCGCTTACCGCCATGCTGCAGCCAGTCGTAGGCAATGTTTTCTGTAAACGCGATTGGCGAATCCGCTTTCGCGGGATCCTTCGTGCGAACACGTGGCAGCAGTCGGTCAAAATCTTTCTCGAACAGGAAATTCGAAGCACGCATCAGCGGAAGAAAACTGGGCGTCTCCGGCTCAACCATGGGCTCGTACGATTCGAGCACTTCCCAGATCCAGCTCTCGTCCAGTGTCGTGTTCTTGCAGTCGCCCGAGTGCAGCGGTACGGCGTATGACGGAATGCCGGCGATCAGAACCTTGTCGATCGCCTTCTCGAGCACATTCAGGCAGGCCACGCCCAGAATTCCATCGATGTATCCGCTGACGATGATCTTCAGGACAATCGGCGAACCTTCAGCCACCAGAACCTTGTAACCCAGTTTCTCGGCTTTGACTTTGTAGTCGGCGATTGAGCAGGCGCCGCAGGTTTCGCAGTCCAAGCCAAAATCGTCGTAATCGGCCGGGCAGCCTTCCGCGTGTTTCAGGCAATGCGGCAACAGGAGCAGCCGCTTTTCAAACGGGATCGCCAGAAACTGTCGCTTCCAGAAGAAGTTGCCGATCAGCACGGCGCCAAAGCCGACGTACTTCTCGGGCAGATTCATCTCGGCGAGCATTTCGCGAGCCCAGTCCTCAAGCTGCGACTTGTTGAAGTTGCGGCTGCGGTCGAGTCCATCCGCGAATTTCTCGGCCGCGGCTTTGACAGCTTCGCGTTCTTCGAGAGTCTCGGGAACGAACTTCAGATGCGAAGTACTTTGCCGCTTTCGGCGCCGTTTGACGGGGGCGTCATCCGAGAGAGATTCCGGAACGGTTGGAGCGACAGTGGCTGTGTTCTCAACGGTATCCGCTGCGATCGACACGGTGGGCTCCTAGGGTGGGATTCAGGCGTGGCCTGAAGATATGTGGAATCGTGGAAGGTAAGCAGTCAGCCCGGTCTCTCCGAGAATGTGCTGATGCGTTTCCAGTCTGGTCTCATCAGTCCTGGCAGAAATATTTTCAGACCGACAAGTGACGGTCCTGGAGACCCTGTCCTACTGGTCCCCGTCGCCGAGAACCTCAACCGCTCGGCGTAACGCCGAGACGGCAAAGATCAGCGGGTAAAGGTCCTCAAAATACCACAATCGGGCGAAATAGAAACCAATGGGCGAGGGCTCAGAAACAGATCCGTCCTCGACGCGATCGATTAACCAGTCAATTCCGGCAATCGCGTTTGGGCGGAATTGATCGAATTCGAGCAGAACCTCGGCGGCGAGGGCGGTCTCTTCGACGGACGGCTCGATTTCAGCGTCTCCGCCCCAACCGCGGGGCGATGTGGAGTGGGTAGTGCGGAGTGCGGAGTGCGGAGTGGACGCCTGCTGGGCGGATGCCAGCCACGCTGCCGCTCGCTGAGCGGCCTCTGTGTCCAGCAAACTCAGGTCACGATACGCCATCAACACGCGAGACGTTCCGTACACGGGGTTTTCGTCATCGTGGGCATCCTGATTACCGAACCAGAGCGGGATCCACGAGCCATTCGGCCGTTGGACACTCTGCAGAAAACGGAATCCGCCAGCAATAGCCGCGATGCTTCGCTGCATCAGCCGGTCCGTTCGAGTGGCTGTGAACTCCGGATCGATTGGCACGTCATATTCATCGACGTGCAGCGCCAAGTATTCAGCTGCATGGGCCGATGATTTCGCGTTCCACTGTGACCAGAAACTGAGGTCGAAGTCACCCTGGGGAACAAGCCATCTCCGCAATGCTCGCAGACAATGTGCTGTCAGGTCGGGCGAACTTCGATCAAATGGCAGCGTGCCCCAGCCGCGGCAAAACGTCGGAAAGCCTCCGTTCCGATTCTGCAGATCGAGCATCCACCGAATTCCGCTTGTCGGACTGCTCTTCTCGCACTGAAGTGCGGTGAGCGCCAGCATGGCCCCGGGAGTGTCATCCGCATCCGGGACTCCACCGGGTAGGTTCGTCCATGCCCAGCCGCCTGGATCGGCGTTCGTATAGGGATGCACCTCTTTATATTGCTGATCCAGCAGCCACTCGATCAGGCCCGGCCGCAGGTCTTCGGGGACGTCATCCTTCAACGCGTTGATCGCCAGTGTCGTCACCCACGTTGCTAGGTTCGTATCGATCGGCCAGCTTCCGTCTCGTCTTACGGAGTTACACAGGAAGGTAACGGCACGCTTCACGACGACATGATCGACAAGGCCCTTGCCGGCAAGACTCATCGTCACGAATGACGTTAAAGGAGCCGCTTCCAGAAACCCGCCATTGGGTGGCTGGATCCGTTCAAGGACTCGCAGACTTCGCTCGATGGCAGCGTTACGGAGAACTCGTGTCAGTGGGTTCCACGTGGGACAGAAGTGATGCCGCACCTGTCCAATCGCGATCAGTGCCGGCAGGGCATAACTGACCACCGGTAGACGCACCGCCTTATAGAACCTCGCCGGCAGTACCGACAGTTCGAACGGCAACGGCGCGATGTCTTTCCACTCGACCAGCCCGGCCAGCGCGCAGTGAGTGAGGATCGGGATCGAAAATGTCTTGTCTTTCCCGTACCGGGCGACGACTGCGGGCACTCCGCCGACCGCGTCGATGTACTGCTTCGCTCGGTCGACAACCCGGGCACAGTCGCCGGTCGTTCCCGTCGCATGAAAGACAGCGTGACTGAGCATCGTCGTTGAGATATTGCTGATGCTCTTGACGGTGTCTCCCCAGCCCCCGTCGTCGTTCTGATGCCCGGCCAGCCAGTCGAGTCCACCCCGAATCAGCCGGTCGAAGTCAGCGTCCAGTCCGAAATCAGCAGCAGACCGACCCGCTTTTCGGACCTGCTCCAACGCCATAACGGCAGTGGCCGTGGACAGCGGAGATGTCGACAACTCACCCGTCCAGTGAGCAGGACCGCCGTTTTCGGATCGGCATTCGGCGAGCAGCAAATCCCGAGCAGTTGCGTATGCTCTGCGGAGCCGGTCGACATCCAGTTCCATGTCAGCTTCCGATCGAGCCAGTTCGGTGCGAGAGCATATTTGCGGATGATCTCTCACGCGGCCGCGTCAGGTGTGTGTCTGGCCGCTCACCTGGGCCGGCGGCGTTTCGCAGTGCCAGCCCATCATCACGGAGTTCAGGCCGCTACCGATGCCCAGCATCGCCACGTTGTCGCCGGATTGCACGTGTCCCCGTTCGAGACCGATCGCGGTTGTGACAGGCAGGGCGGCGGCGCCCGTGTTGCCCAGAAACTCGACCGTCGGAAAATCGATCGCGGCATTCAGGCCGAGGCTTTCGTACATCAGTTTGCGATGAGCCTTGCCAACCTGATGCGTGAAGGCCTTATTGACGGTCGAATTCCGCCAGCCAAGCACTCGACGCGTTTCATCCCACGTCCGTGTCGCCAGGCCGATTCCCGCGTGCAGCAGCGATTCGGAGTCTGTCTGCATACGCGGCCGGTCGTCGCCAAAGTCCGCGGATTTCACTCCCCCGGCGCACAGTCCGTGGTGAGACGAATCCGTCAGCGAGCCAGCTCCCAGAAGCCGATTCCCGGTACGGCTGAGCTTCGCATCGCAAACTACGATGGCGGCCGAAGCGGAACCAATCGTCAGTGACGCGAACTCGCCTTTGATCGTCTGCCGCGTGACGCCATCCGAGTTGAGTAGTGTGTCGATCGTGCCCTCGACCAGCCCGCGCCCGTCTTCTGTACCAACAACGACGCCCGCCCGAATCTGCCCCAGCTCAATCATATTGGCGAGCATGACGACGCCATTCAGCAAGCCAAGGCAGGCGTTGCTGATGTCCAGTGAAAAGCACCACCCGGGGAGCCCTACGGCCTGATGGACTCCGCTGGCAGTCGCCGGTTCGAGCTGGTCCCGGCAAACGGACCCGTGAATCAGTGCTCCGAACGATTCGACCGGCAGCCCTGAAGCTTCGATCGCTTTGCGGGCGGTGACAGCGCTGATCTCTCCCGGTCGCGTGCCACGCGGGAAGAATCGCCGCTCGCGAATCCCCGTCATGAGTTCCAGGCGTCCCGCTGGCAGACGCAGGCGTTCATAGACAGGTCGCAACCGCTCTTCGATTTCGTCTGAGGTGACGATCTCGTCGGGCAGCGTGTACGCAAAGGTCTCAAGGCAGACGTGCTGGTAGCGCATGCGGGCTCGTGGAACGGGATACAGCGAGGTGGGCGGTGAAATGACAGGCAGAAAGACATCGCCCGTGACGGGCGCGTCGGACGGGAACCTCCTGCATACCGCGACCCGTGCCAGATTTCAAACCACCAGCACCAGTTTGGCCAGCGCAGTCATCGGGAATGAGACACGCGATTCGCTGGCGTGAGAATCTCCGCACGCGCACGCGGCCACGACGTCGCCTTCAAGCCGCAATTATGCCGTGCCGACTCCATGAATATCGAATGCGGCCCAGGTGGGTTGTCACGAACCAGATCGCCAGGATTTCACGACCGATCGGACGCCACTGATTCGGCGTTCTCTGTGACCAGCTTTGGTTCTTCAGCGTGCCCGTTGCTCAATGGGACTTCGAAGTCGACGCGGTGCAGCTCTTTCTCCGGTTCGCCATAGAACTGTCGCAGGTTGAGCTGGTCAAACTGGCTCAGGTCCAGATTGTCGTGGGCCAGGACCATCACGCGCTGGGTGACCTTATGTGCCTGAGCCGTGTCGGCTACCGGATTGAAGTTGACTCGCATCACGACCCAGAGCAGCCTCGGCGTGCCCTTGTGCATTTTTCGCTGACCGCCATCGACACGCGGCGCGGAACCGGGGAATTCGTCCGCAATGGCGATCTGCATCGGAATGAAGGGAGCCGTGTGGTACGACCAGTAGGTCCACAACGTCCCGCTCGCCAGAAGGCCGAATGCCATCATGCCGACCACAACGGGTCTTCCGGATGCCCCACGGCGATTATTCGATTTAGAGTTGGACATCAGGGTTTTCGAGGGGATGGCCGAAGTCGCCAGACTTTGGCCGGATGCGAGGAAACCAAACTCTGGCGAGTTCGGCTACATCATTTCGCGGCTGACGAAGCACTCAGGTCGATCGTCCGGCCAGTGATTGTGTAGACGTACTTCAGGATTTCAATGAAGACGTCGTACAGCTTCGCCGGAATGCCCTGCCCGACGTCCAGCGTGCGGTACAACTCGCGAGCCAGTTCCGGACGTTCGATGATCGGGATACCGCCTTCGGCCGCGACTTCAAGCATGCGCGTTGCGACTTCGTCCGTTCCCCTGGCGACGACGGTCGGTATCGGACAGTCGGGCAGTTCGTAACGGAATGCGACTGCCTCGTGCGTCGGAGTCGTAAGGATAAATGTCGCTGCCGACACCGTTTCAACGTCGCGAGCCTGGGCCAGTTTCTGATGAGCCTCACGACGACGACGACGAATCAGCGGGTCACCTTCCATGTCTTTCAATTCCCGCTTCAGTTCTTCCTTCGTCATCCGGATGTCCTGCTCGTACTTCCATTTCTGGAAGGCGAAATCAGCGATCCCCATGAGCGACAGAATCGCCGCCAGCAGCAGCGCCAGCTTCACGATCGACTGGCCGATGACCACGAATGTCGTCAGCACGTCCTGGCCAGACAGACTCACGAACAGCGGCATCTCGGACCAGACGAGCCACACGGCCGCGGCACCCAGCAGACTTAACTTGCCCAGGCTGATGGCCAGCGTCACTGGAGTGCGAATCGAAAAAATGCGTTTCAATCCAGTCATGGGATTGATCGCGTTCGGATCAGGCCGCAGCTTATTCGTGGCGAGCACGAAGCCCACCTGAGCCAGATTCACCGCGACCGCCGACAGGAATAGAACGGCCAGCCACGGCAGCACGTTGACGGACGCCCAGACACCGACGTCTCGAAACAGCGTCAGGATTGATCCCTGGTCACCGCTACGATCACCGGCGGCCATCAGGTGACTTGCCATCATTCGTCCCAAAGCTTCGACGAACGAGCGACCCAGCAAGAGTAGGACGACTGCCGTGGCAACCAGGTGGCCGGCAATACTGAGTTCGGAACTGTGCGCAACATTCCCTTTCCGTCGCTCTTCCCTGCGACGGTGTTCAGTTGGGTCTTCCGTCTTTTCCCCGAATTCGCCTTCGGCCATCGACACTCCAGAACGTCACTCGCGAAACAATGGATGCGGCAATACAAGCCCGAAGCGCAAGCGAGTGAACTCAATGCAATGTTCAGAGTTCACTCGCTTGCGCTTCGGGCTTGTATGACGACCACTAGCAACTCCCTTATCGATACCTGACTGAGCATCACTGCCATGACGTCAGTGCCACCTGAAGTGTTGTGATCACCTCGGGAACGGCGTCGACAAGAACTCGTCCGACTCCGCTAAGGCTCAGCGACAGAATCAAAACTCCGGCCAGCGATCGGATGGGGAAGCCAACCACAAGCTGGTTGATCTGCGGCACACTGTGGCCGAGAAATCCCATCGCGACGGAAACCAGCGACATCGCCACCATGACCGGCGCCGCCACCTGCACTGCCAGCAACAGTGATTTGTGAATCAAACCGGTCAACAACTCGTGCGTACCCTGAAACAGAACGGCTTCGCCCACCGGCATCGCGTCAAATGTCTCGACCATCGCCTGGAGCATCAGCAAATGGCCGTTAATCGGTTCGAGCAGCAGCAATGAAGCTCCGCCGAGCAGGAAGAACATCTGCCCGGTAATGGACGATCCTCCCTGCAGGTCTGGATTAATAATCGACCCGAATTCCAGCCCGATTTGCCGGTCTATGATCTGACCTGCCAGTTGCAGACCGGACATGAGAATCGTCACACCCAGACCCAGCAGAAACCCCAGCGAGAACTCGCCCAGGACATCACCCAGCAGTCCCGACAGTTGGGCTGGAACGGCAACCTGCGACCGGAAAGCAGCGAGTGGAATTCCGCGTTCGGGGTCCAGGTGACGTGACTCGGCCAGATGCTGCACGCGCCCCTGCAGTTGGACGGGAACTTCGTCCAGCGACACCAGTCCGTCATGGTTGGCGTCATAGGCGACAAGGTTCTGGCTGGATGTCTGCAGCACAACCGGCGTAATGATGAACCCGAGACCTAGTGCAATGATGGCGCGGACATTCACCGGGATGGACGACTGGCTGAACAGCGGACCTGCAGTCATCAGGCCGCCGATGCGGATGACAATCAGCAGAAACGCATAAAACTGCCAGTTCGCCAGCCTCACGAAGTCTCGTGAGGCGAGACTCGATAACTGGTCAAGAATGGCGTCCATTTGCAGCTTCCATGCCGATGTCGCATCTACAACGTATTGGGAATCTCTGTGAACACGCGCGTGCTGTACTCAACCATCTGAGTCAGGATCCACGGGGAGACGTAGACGAGTGTCAACAGCATGATCACAATCTTCGGAATGATGCTGACCGTCTGGTCCTGGATCTGCGTTACTGCCTGGATGATGCTGATCCCCAGTCCGACCAGCACGGCGATCGTCAATATCGGCGCGCTGATCATCAGCGCCAGCAGCACGGCCGAGCGACAGATTTCGGTTACCTGGTCAATCGTCATGTCAGACCTGTTGCGGATGTTCCTGCCTGGCTCGTGTGACCGGCCGGACGAACACGAACGCGGAAATGGATCAGCCTGTCGCCGCAGCGACAGTTTCGAGCAGCATCCGCACGGTGAGCGTCCAGCCATCGATGAGCACGAACAGCAGTATCTTGAAGGGCACAGAGATTAGCGTTGGTGGCAACATCATCATGCCCATGCCCGTCAGGACGGTTGCCACCACCATGTCGATAATCAGGAAGGGAAGATAAATCCGGAATCCGATCAGGAACGCCGTCTTCAATTCGGTCAACATGTACGCCGTCACAATTATCGGTGGGCTGACATCCGACAGGTACTCGGGCTCCTTCCAGTTGCGACCGGCCTCCGATTCTGGATCGGGACGTCGCATATCGACCAGCATCCAGACCGTCTCTTTGCCACCAGATCGTTCAATCTGGTGGCTCATGAAACTCTGAATGGGTTCCATCGTGTTGAGTAGAACACGCTTGAGCGGGTCTTCGTCCTGCTGCAGGTTTGGAATGGGTCGTTCATCGACATAGGGCTCGATGCCGTAGCTCCAGGCCTGCTCCCAGACCGGCATCATCACAAAGAGTGTCATGAACAGTGCCAGCACTGTAATCACTTGCGTCGGAGGCAGTTGCTGAGTTCCCAATGCCTGCCGCAGCAGACCGAACACAATGACAAAGCGAATGAAGCAGGACGTCATGATGATCAGTGATGGAGCCAGACTCAGCACGGTCATCAACAGCAGGATCTTCAATGTCGGCGTCAGTCCCGTGGGTGACAGGAACTGATCCGACTCAACCGGTTCGGGCAGAGGCACTGGCTCGATGACTGGTTGCCCATTGGCGATTGCGAATGACGGCCGGGAATTATCTGTCTCGGCTGCGCCCTGAGCGCCCGCTGGCGACACCAGCGCGAAACTGATCAGCATCAGAAGAAGAAGCCGCAGTCCAGGTTGAAGTCTTGCGTCAGGCGACACGACGGCCCTCCGATCGTGGACCCGCGTTTGCCGTCGGTAATGTCTGCTGTGGATGAGTCTGGGCCAGCCGACCGCCAAACCGCTCGGCAAAGTTGCGGTTGCTGACAGGCGGCTCTTCACGGCGGAAAAGACCGGCCAGCCAGTTCGATACGTCGGGGCGTTTCGATTGCTCGGCCCGGCACAGATTCGTCAGCGTCGCGACCTCGATTGGGTCCGTGATCTCTGACAGAGTATTCATGCCGGCCGCCGACGAACCGAGCAACAGAATCTTCGATCCCACCTGAACCACATAGACGGAGTTGCGAGGATCCAGTGTGCGTCGTCCCAGCACGTCAACGGCTTCGCGGGGAACTCCCGTCATGACGTAGGGGCTCTTGCGAATAAACAGACGTGCGAGACCAAGGATGGTCACGATGACAAATGCCAGAGCGGCCAGAATCGAGCCAGGCGAAAGGTCACTTCGGGACGGTGAAACGTCGAGCGGTGTGCCGGATGACGCACCGGGCCGTGGCCCCAATGGGATCTCGTTGGTGGAACGCACGCGGCCTGCGACGGTGTTGGGAGCAACAGTATTCGGAGCGGCTGCAGGATTGGCTGGCACTGTGTGCTCGCGGCTCGATTTCCGCGATGTTGCCGAAGTGGGGAGCTGCGTCAGATCTGACCAGTCGTCCGCGCAGACCGTCGGCCCGGCAAACGTCATGACAAACAACAGAAGCAGACACTGCCGGCGGTTCATGTCCCGTCCCTGGGATCCGCGTGAAGAGCCGAACAGAAGCGGCACGACCGCCACGTTCGAGTCCGGTCTTTTCTCTGAAAATGCTCGGACAGGTCAATGTCAGAAGTCGCGCGCGATGATTTCGGCAACGCGCACGCAGAAGCGGTCGTTCAGTACGAGCACTTCGCCACGAGCCAGCAATCGACCGTTTACCAGAATGTCGACGGGGTCACGCGCCAGCGTGTCGAGCGGCACGACAGCCCCCGGTCGCAGAGAAGCTGCCTCATCGATTGACAGCTCTGCATGGCCCAGTTCGATGTGCAGATCGAGTTCGACGTCGTCCAACGATTCCGTGCGATGTTGCGGATCGAGCCGAGAATCTTCGGCCTGTGTCAGTTCCTGAAGTTCAAACGGTCGAGCATCAGACACGTCCGCCATCACATGACCGGACCCGGAGCCTCCACGTGCCAGGGCCGCATCGAACCCTGCTTCGACAGCGTCCAACAGGTCATTCTGCTGACCGCGATCGTCAGTCCATTCTGGATTGGCTGCGGCAGCTTCGGCGCCGCGCTCCAGCAGAGCCTGAATCTCATCGTCACCGGGAAAGTCGTCTGACACGTCCCTGTGTCCTTCCGAGCCAAGTGTCGGAGTATTCTCTTCGAGCCTCGAAACAGGGGCTTTCTTCACTGAATCGAGCCGGGGAACATAATTCCCGGCGACAAATCAGGTCAACATGGCGATTCAGCAGCTGACGCACGCGGAAGAATTGGCACCGGACGTTCGGGACCCGTCCGCTTGAAATCGAGGCTGTTGCGTTCCAGGCTTCCGAACACCGGACCTTTGATTGAGGAACTCACCATGGCCACCTTCAAGCAGATGACGGACTTCTATTCCCAGATTGGCGCGACGGACGTCCAGCACACGGAAAAGGGCTATCTGCCTCATGCGATCGGCGTCCACAACGACCTGAAGAAGTGGGACTGTGAGGAAGACATCGTCCTGGCTGGCCTGTTTCACTCGATCTACGGAACCGAGAAATTTCAGAAGTTCGCATTGCCGACGGAGCGGCGAAGTGAAGTCACCGAGCTGATCGGTGAACGGGCCGAGCGGCTCGCGTGGATGAATTGCTTCATCAACCGCACGCACTTCGATCAGGAAATCCACAAGGACGCGGGCCCCTACCAGATCCGTGATCGGGCCATGGATACGCTGATCGACGTGACCGACGAAGACTTCGACGCGCTCTGCACGATTCATCTGTGTGACTGGTTGGAGCAGGTGCCGCGTTCGCAGGAATGGAGTTATCGTCGAGCGGCATATCGACGCCTGGCCGATCGCCTGGGTGGCATAGCACTCGAATCGTACGACCGTGTGTATACGCTGGAACCCGTGGCCTCCTGATGCATCGCGAGTCACCTCTCGCAACCGACAAGGGAATACTTATGAAACCTGCTGCCGCGATTCTCTGCGTGTTATCTCTGGCCGGTCCTCTCAACGCGGACGATCCGACCGACATCGGCGGACGTCTGGAACTGTTCGCCGATGAGTCTCTCATCGGCGAAATGACCGGCGACGTCACACAGCACCTGCACAAACCAGAACCGAAGGAAGTCGTGCTGACGACGGATAAGCCCTGGGAAGGAAATACCTGTGCGTACTACACCATCTTTCAGGACGGTGACCTGTACCGCATGTATTACCGGGGTTCGCATGCGGATCCGAAAACGCGAAAAGGCCAGCACCGCGAAGTCACGTGCTATGCGGAAAGTCGTGACGGCGTTCACTGGATCAAGCCAGAGCTTGGTCTGTTTGAATGGGACGGTTCGAAGGCGAACAACATAGTCCTCGATGGGCTCGGGACGCACTGCTTTGTGGCATTCAAGGATGGGAATCCAACCTGTGCCGCTGAAGCGCGGTACAAGGGTATCTCGCGGGGCAACCCGGCTGGTCTGTATGTGTTTCAGTCACCCGACGGGATTCGCTGGTCGCTGATCCAGAAAAAGCCCGTCATCACGAAGGGAGCATTCGATTCACAGAACCTGGCGTTCTGGGATCCGCATACGAAGCAGTACGTGGACTATCACCGCACGTTTGTGAATGGCGTTCGGGCCATCATGACATGCACGTCACCGGACTTTGTCACATGGACTGAGCCAGTGCTGCTGAAGTATCCCGCCGGCACTCCGAAACAGCATCTTTATACGAATGCCATCCGACCCTACGAGCGTGCGCCGCACATCCGAATCGGATTTCCGACGCGATACATACCAAAGGGCAGTCAGGTCGAACCGGTCTTCATGTCGAGCCGCGATGGACTGCACTTCCATCGCTGGACCGAACCCGTCATCCCCATGACAGCTCCGAAAGACCGCAACGGAAACCGCAGCAACTACATGGCCAATGGACTGGTGCGGCTGCCCGGCAACGATCGCGAATACGCCGTGTACGGCACCGAGGCTTACTACACCGGTCCGGACAGCCGCCTGCGGCGATTCATGTATCGAATCGATGGTTTCGTTTCGATCCGTAGTGGGTCGTCCGGCGGCGAACTGATCACAAAACCGCTCACGTTTAGCGGCAACACCCTGTCGCTGAACCTCGCCGTACATCAGGGCGGAAGTGCTCGTGTGGAAATTCAATCGTCTGAAGGCAAACCACTGAAAGGCTTCAGCCTGAGTGATTCGAAGCGTCTTGCTGGCGATGAGATTTCCGTTTCCGCAGCCTGGGACACAGGTTCCGACGTCAGCGACCTTGCCGGCAAACACGTTCGTCTCCGATTCGAATTGAAGAACTCGGACCTGTACTCCATTCGTTTTCTCAACCGGGAATAGTTTCGGGACATCCTGAAGAGGAGAACGAATGGGGCTCTTTGATCGAGTCGAAGCGGACAACCTGGAGGCTGCCAAACCACTGGCCGCTCGCATGCGGCCGCGTACGCTGGATGAATTCGTGGGTCAGCAGCACTTCCTGGGCGAAGGACAACTGCTGCGGCGCATTCTCGAAGCCGACCGTCTGTCCTCGGTCATCTTTTACGGCCCGCCGGGCACGGGTAAAACGTCTCTGGCCGAAGTCATTGCCGGACAGACGAAATCTGTTTTCTCGCGGCTCAACGCGGCGTCCTCCGGAGTCAAAGAGCTGCGAGAATCGCTGGACAAGGCCCGAGACCGGCTGGCGGCGGACGGTCGGCGAACCGTGCTGTTTATCGACGAACTGCATCACTTCAACCGGACGCAGCAGGACGTGCTTTTGCCGGACGTGGAATCCGGCGTCGTGCGACTGATTGGCGCCACAACAGCGAATCCGTTCTTCTCGCTGGTGTCACCGCTGGTCAGTCGCAGCCAGGTCTTCGAGTTTAAAGCCGTGGAACCTGCGGACGTGCGAGGTGTGCTGGTACGCGCATTGTCGGACTCAGATCGAGGACTGGCTCAGCTCGATGTGACGGCGACCGACGAAGCGCTCGACTTTCTGGCCGAAGTCTCGGACGGCGATGTACGACGAGCACTCACTGCATTGGAGATTGGAGCTCGTTCGGCTCCCGATGGAAAAATCGACCTGGATGTGGCTCAGCAGTCGATTCAGAAGAAGGCCGTTCGATACGACGACGACGTCCACTACGACGCAGCCAGTGCACTGATCAAGAGCATGCGAGGCAGCGATCCGGATGCGGCCGTGTACTGGCTCGGCCGAATGCTGGAAGCCGGGGAAGACCCGCGCTTTCTGGCGCGACGGATTGTGATTGCGGCGTCGGAAGACGTCGGCAATGCGGACCCCCAGGCTCTGGTGATCGCGAACGCCGCCGCGCAGGCAACGTTGTTCGTCGGGATGCCCGAATGCCGGATCATCCTCTCGCAGGCCGCCATCTACGTCGCGCTGGCGCCCAAGTCGAACGCTGCGTACGTCGCCATCAACGAGGCCATGCAGGATGTGCGCGAACGACGCGTGCTGCCGGTCCCCACACACCTGCAGGACGGACACTACAAAGGTGCAGAAACGCTTGGTCACGGAGTGGGTTATCAGTACGCGCACGAGTCGAAAGACGGCTGGGTCGATCAGGATTATCTGGGGATCGAGAGATCGTATTACCGTCCGGTCGATCGAGGATTCGAGGCCGAGTTGAAACAGCGACTGGACGAATTCAAGAGTCGCCGCTCTCGTCGGCCGGAAGAACCTGGCAGTTGAAGCGTTGGGTCGATCGGGCAGAAAGATGCCGGTTAGGAAGATAACATTGCGGACTGGTCCCACAGCCTGTTCTCACTTTCGGAGCCTGCACGATGACGACCCACACATCACGACGAGAATTTCTGACCCGCGGTGCTGGTTTGGGCGCCGTGGCACTGGGTTGCCCGGCAGTCCTGCGATCGGCTTCCGGTGAAAAGAAACTCAACCTTGCCTTCATTGGAGTCGGCGGACGTGGTGGATCAAACATCCGCACGATCACACGCGATCCCAACGTCAACGTGGTCGCACTGTGTGATGTGAATTCGCAGAGCCTCGACCTGCAGAGCAAGGCGTTTCCGAAAGCTCGTCGTTATGCCGATTTCCGCAAGCTGTATGAAGACGTGCGGGATGTCGATGCCGTGGTCGTCAGCACGTGCGAGCACACGCACGCCTACGCAACTCTGCCTGCACTGCAGGCCGGCAAGCACGTCTACTGCGAGAAGCCGCTGACGTACAACGTGCAGGAAGCCCGCATCATCACTGAAGCCGCGGCCAAAGCCGGCACGGTGACGCAGATGGGGACGCAGATTCACGGCATGCCCAATTACCGTCGCGTCGTCGAGCTGATTCAGTCGGGAGCGATCGGTGACGTCTCGGAAGTCCATGTGTGGGTTTCCCGTGCCTGGGGACGCCAGAGCGCGGCCGATGCCCAGGCCAACAAGGACATCGTCTCGGCCAGAGAGCGGCCGATGGAAACCGTCCAGCCACCGGATTATCTCGACTGGGACCTGTGGATTGGTCCCGCTCCGTACCGACCTTTTCATCCCGTGTATTTCCCGGGTCCCAAGTGGTACCGCTGGTGGGACTTCGGCAACGGGACGATGTCCGACCTGGGCAGTCACTGGATCGATCTGCCGTTCTGGGCACTCAAGCTGGACACACCGCTGACGATCGAAGCCGACGGACCAAAACCGCACGCCGAGATCGCTCCAGCTTCCATGATGGCAACCTACGAGTACGGCAAGCGTGGAGATCTGCCGCCGTGCAAAGTGTCGTGGTATCAGGGCACGTATCGCCCGAAGATCTGGAACGAAGGCGGCATTCCGCAGTTCCGCAGCGGTGTGCTGTTCATCGGCAGCAAGGGCATGCTGCTGTCCGACTACGGCAAGCATGTGCTGCTGCCCGAGGACGACTTCCGAGACTTCAAACGCCCGGAACAGTTCATCGGGAATTCTCCGGGCCATCATCAGGAATGGTTGAACGCCATTCGTACCGGCGAACCAACGGGCAGTCCGTTCAGCTATGCCGGACCGTTGACCGAAGCGAATCATCTGGGCAACGTCGCGTATCGGGCGGGTAAGAAGCTGGAGTGGGACACGAAGAACATGCGCGCGACGAATTGTCCCGAGGCCGATCAGTTCCTGTCCCGCCAGCCGCGAGCCGGCTGGTCGCTCGGTTAGCTGGGCCAACGCTGTCCCACGTTCTGAACGGATCCCGGATTTCAGCCGCGGAACGGTGGCGGCATATTGCCCCTGGCGTAACTCCCCAAATGGAGTGTCGTCATCAACCCCACCTGACCGGGATGCTATTTCGGCGCCGCTGCCCAAGGCCCGGACAGCCCTTGGACGGAGTCCCAACCGACGGCTTTTTCGACGGACTGCTAATGCAGATGTCATCCCCATAATCGAGGTCAGAGCCTCAACAGGTTCGCGCATTCTGACGATTGCAGCGATGAACAGGAGATTCTCTGGAATTCTCCCCGCGGGCATCCGCGTATGCCCTGGTTCGACTGCTGACTCGCACCGCGTCCGTTCGATGATTCCGTTAATCGAAGCATTCTGGCAACAGCTACGGAGACGAAACGTCGCCTCATCCTCAGTGGGCCTGCCGACTTTGCGTTTAATTCCGACTATAGGGCGTGGGATCAGAGGCGCGAGGTTGGGCGAAAACGTGTGAGTGATCGCACGTCCGTTTTACACAGGCCACTGCCGGATACAAGTAACGGAAGGCGATGATTTTGATTTCAGGTTTCTATCAGCGCCACAGTCGCCTCATTGTGGTCGGGATGTTCGTCTCGCTGGCCGTGCTCACCCCACTCGCCGAGACAATTCCGCCAAACAACAACACGGAAACGTGGCTGTCGCCCGATACCGACGTCCGCCGAGTCTACGACGAATACCGTGCGCATTTCGGCGGTGAGGAGCTGATACTCGTCGGAATTGAACGCGACAGGCACTCTGATGAGTTCGTCGAAGCACTGTGCCGCAGACTCGAACGCCTCGACACAGTTCGACAGACGTGGTCTCCACAACGCCTCACGAAGGTGATGGTCGAATTCGGTCTCTCCGCGGACGAGATTACCAAGCGACTCAAACGCACTTCCATCTCGCGAGACGGGCGTCTTGCCGGAGTCGTCGTGCTGCTGACCGACGCGGGACTGGAAGACCGTGCCGCGACAATGCAGGGCGTTTACGACGTCCTGGACCGCTCTCAACTTACAGCCGATCAACGACGTCTCACGGGAGCCCCGGTCATCGTCGCGGAGCTGAACCGGCTCGGCGGGCGCAAGGCCAACAAGATATATTTTATCTTCACGATCGGAATCTGCCTGAGCCTGCTGTGGTACTGGATACGCGAGTTCAAAACCGCATTCCTGATCCTCGTTGAGACAATCTGGGCATTCCAACTGACATTGGCGGTGGTCAAGCTGACCGGCGGAGAGATGAACTTCATCCTCGGCTCGTTACCGGTCATGGTGATGGTCTTCACGATGGCAATCGCGATTCACTTTCTGCATCACTTTGCGGCCAGCATGCAGTCGGGTGACCCGATCGGAAAAACTCTGAGCGAAATCCTATGGCCCTGTGCCCTGGCGACCGTCACGACAGCGATCGGGCTGGCTTCATTGAGCATCAGTGAGATTCCACCAGTGCAGCAGTTCGGAATCGCGACCGCCGGAGGCACACTGGCTGCGTTTGTCGCCGGCATCGGGATTACGCCGGCCATACTCACACTCTGCCCGCCAGTGCATTTTCGTCATGCATCGTGGCATAAACTTTTTCGCCATCTTTCTGCACAACTCTACGTCAAACGGAAACGCACAACGGCACTGCTCTGCGGACTCGTGGCCTACTGTGGCTGCGGTCTGTACTGGGTGCGTGCGGAGTTCCAGCCGCTCAACTTCCTGCCCGCCAGTTCGACGGTACTGCAGGACACGCAATACCTCTCGCGGGAGATGGCCCCGACGGACTCCATAGAAGTCATCGTCGACTTCGGCACACGGCAGCGATCGCGTCTTGAGCAAGTCCGCATTGTCCGTGAGTTCGAACGCACATTGAATGACATTCCGGATGTCCCGGCCGTGACATCCGGCGCTTCATTTCTGCCTGATCCACTGCCGCAGGACCTGGCCGGCCTGGCGGCGCTCAACATCAGCGACGCCAACAACTACGTCGCAGACGGTGGTTTCAAGTGGCGTGTGTCAGCCCGGATCGAGCCTAAAGGAGGCGTCACGCGGCAGGACCTCTTCGAGGCAATTCAGGCGAGATCGGAGTCGGTTGCTTCGCGACACGATGTGTCTGTTGTGTGTACTGGAATCTCGCCGCTGATCGAGCGAGCTCAGGCCGACATCTTTACCGGATTCTGGAAAAGCGTTGTCTCCGCCTTTTGCCTGATTACCGTGATCATGATTATCTCACTGTGGTCATTCCAGGCGGGTGCGGTCGCGATGCTGCCCAACATCACACCAATTCTTCTGGTGTTCGGTGTACTGGGCTGGCTGGGCATTGCCACGGACATCGGAACAATGATGACCGGAAGTATCGCCCTGGGGATCGCGGTCGACGGAACCTTCCATTTCCTCACGCGCTACCGTCGGCTCTTCAATGAGACGGGGAACTCTGTGTATGCGACGCGGGTCGCACTTGAAAAAACGGGTCCGCCGATCGTGCATGCAACACTCATCACGGGCATCGGCATGCTGGCACTGGCTTTAAGCAACTTTGGTCCTACCGTCCGCTTCGGTCTTCTGATGACGACGTCGCTCGCAGTCGCCCTGATTGGCGACCTGATCCTGTTGCCCTGTCTGCTCTACCTGCGTCCGCGGTCCCGCAAGGCCCCCCGACGCGCCGGTGACCAACCGCAGACTGACCAGCAACCACTGAATGACCGTGAGACGTTGTTCGAAACGTCAGCCGCCGAAACGATTGACGAATCGGCCGCCAGACTGCCTCCACGACGGCCGCACGTCATGCGCCCGAAAAAACAGGCCCCCTTCGTCCCCGGAAACTCCGACATCGAATGACAGAACATCCGGCAAGCACCAATGCGGCCTGGACGTTTCTATTCGAGTGATTCGTGTTTTTCGTGGTCACCCTGTTGATGTGACCTGTGGAAAGTGCCGGGCAAGCGCCTTAGCGGTGTGGCCCGGATGTCGAGCGTGTGCGACTTCCGCCGGTGTTCCAGTGGCAACGATCTGGCCACCGGATGAACCTCCTTCCGGTCCGAGGTCAATCATCCAGTCCGCCGACGAGATCACATCGGTGTGATGCTCCACCACCAGCACAGAGTGCCCCTGTTTCACAAGGCGATGCAGGACGTCAAGCAGTCGCTGCACGTCGGCCGGATGCAGGCCGGATGTCGGTTCGTCGAGCACGAACAGACAGCGGTCGTGCCCGCTCTTGCTGAGTTCGGTGGCCAGGCGAATTCGCTGCGCCTCGCCGCCAGAGAGTGTCAGAGCAGACTGTCCCAGTTGCACATACCCGAGACCGACCTCAATCAGCACATCGAGGACCTTCTTCAGTCGCGGGATGTTCTCAAAAAAGGCCGCGGCCTCATCGACACGCAGCCGTAACACCTCGGACAGGTTCTGGCCGCGGTAGCGGATGCTCAACGTCTGTGAGTTGAAGCGTGTGCCGCGGCAGGCCGGGCATTCGACAAAGACATCCGGCAGGAAGTTCATTTCGATCCGCTGCGCTCCGCGACCCAAACATTCGGCGCATCGCCCGTCTTTCGCGTTGAAGCTGAATCTTCTGGCGCGAAAGTCACGCAGTCGGGCGTCACGCGTCTTCGCAAACAGTTTGCGGACTTCGTCCCAGACACCCGTATGCGTCGCCGGACAGGCGCGGCCACTGCGTCCCAGCGGTGACTGATCCACGATGACAAGTCGATCCAGTGCTTCGAAGCCACTCAATTCCGAGCATGCCAGGTCGGTATCAGAAAGAACGATCGCCATCGGTTCCTGCGAGGCGGGGTCAACTCGAGGCCGTTCAAGCAAGGCGTATTTCAGTGCGGGAATAAGCGTGTGCATAACAAGCGACGTTTTGCCGGATCCGCTGACACCGGTCACGGCAGTCAACGCACCAATCGGGATCTCGACGGAACAATCACGCAAGTTGTGTCGCGTGGCACCGCTCAGACGCAGCATTGGGAAACTCGCGATCACAGGTCGTTCGTCCCCCGGCGACGTACAGAGATCAGATCCGTCTGCGCTCGCAAGAACGCGTGCCGTCGGCGAATCACCCGTGATCATCGGCAGTGCACCGCTGGCACATAGCTGGCCGCCTTCGCTGCCGGCACCCGGTCCCAGGTCAACCAGCCAGTCAGCCGCCCGCATTATTTCGACATCATGCTCAACGACCAGCACGGAATTCCCCTGATCCCGCAACTCACGCAGCACGGTCAGGAGTCGCGCGGTATCACGCGAGTGAAGTCCAATGGTGGGTTCGTCGAGGATGTGGCAGACGCCGATCAGACCCGACCCGAGGCAGCTCGCCAGACGCGCCCGCTGAAACTCGCCACCGGACAGTGTCGGCGTCGGACGATCGAGGGACAGATAATCCAGTCCGACATCTGTCAAAAAGCGCAGTCGTGACAGAATCTCCGGGAGGATCCCGGCCGCCACCTGACGCGCTTCCGGTTCCAGCTCTGTCAGCCCACCAACAGACTCTGACTGGAGACTGTCGATCAACTCGGCGGCCTGACGAATATTCAGCGCGACAAGATCCTGAAGTCGCGTACCAGCGAATGTCACTGCACGGGCCACTGGTGACAAACGGGCGCCGCCGCAGTCGTCGCAGACCGGCAGTCGACTCATTTCAAGTCGCAAGCGGTGACGACTGGTTCGTGTGTCGGTCGGAACAATCCGTCCCAGTCCCCGGCATGTCACACAGGCGCCATAGGGACTATTGAAGCTGAATGTGCGAGGCTCCAGCGGCGCGAAGCTGGTTCCACATTCCGGGCAACAGAAGCGGCTGCTGTAGAGCCGGTCACGCCATTTGTCACCATCCAGCTCACTGATCAGACACGAACCTTCACCGTGCTTGAGTGCCAGTTCGACAGATTCTCGCAGGCGTTCCTCGATCCCCGGCTTCACGACGATCCGGTCCACGATGGCTTCTATCGTGTGAGATTTGCTACGAGGCAGGTCTGGTGGAGTGCCTGCATCCACGACCTCTCCATCCACGCGCGCGCGGACGAAACCGGACTTACAGATCTTCTCGAACACGTCGCGGTGCGCGCCTTTCCGGCCGACAACGAGCGGTGCCAGAATCATGACTTTGCGGCGGTCTTCCAGATCGAGAATGCGCTCGACAATTTTCTCGACACTCTGCTGTGAAACGGGCACGCCGCAGTCCGGACAATGCGCCTGCCCCGCTCGTGCATAAAGTAGCCGCAGGTAGTCGAAGATCTCTGTTGTGGTCGCCAGCGTGCTGCGAATCCGAACTGAACCGATTCGCTGATCGACGCAGACAGTGGGTGGCAGACCCGTGATGAGATCGACATCGGGCCGTTCGAGCTGGCTGACAAGCTGCCGAGTCCGCGCGGACAGTGTTTCGAGATACCGACGTTGTCCTTCAGCAAACAGCGTGTCGAAGGCGAGTGAGCTTTTGCCGCTGCCACTGACTCCCGTAACGACGACTAACTGGTTCCGCGGGATGTCGACATTGATGTTCCGCAGATTGTGAACGCGAGCGCCGCGGACTCGAATCCAGGCGTCGTCAGCAATGGCAGAGCTGGGTTCCGCGGCCATGCTTACTCATCGCCTGTGCCGGATGTCTCGGCGTTCTGTAACAGTGACCGCCCGTGATCGAGCAACTCATCCAGTTCCCGGGCACACACCTGCACAGAACGGACAGCCATCACAAAATTGGTGTGCTCCGACACTTGGAAGGCATCTTTTTCGAACTGCACGACGGCGGCCTTTAATTTGCCGATCTTCTTGCCCAGCATTTTCAGATAACCGGCCGGGTCATCGACCCGGGTCTCAAGTGCTCGCGACGCATCGAACACGCTGCGAACAATCCCCATCAGGCCCAGCAGTTCCGGGAAATCTTCGACCTCTTCACTGTGCTTGATGAAAGTTCTCACCATCCACGCGTGAGACATGATCTCGTCACAACGTTCAACGACCTCTGAAAGTGTTGAGGGTTCAGGCATGTGGCACCTCAGTCCTCGCCGTCGTATTTGATGAGACTGAAACAGTCGACCGGCTCGAGTTTCTGTCGCCCGTTGAGAAACGTCAGCTCCAGCAGGAATGCACAGCCGACGACCTCTGCTCCGATCCGCTGGGCGAGTTTGACGCACGCATCCATCGTGCCGCCGGTTGCCAGCAGGTCGTCGATCATCAAAACCCGATCCTGCGGTTTCAATGCGTCGCGGTGCATTTCCAGCGTGTCGGTGCCGTATTCGAGTTCGTAGGCAAACGACTCGACATCGAACGGCAGCTTTCCCGGCTTGCGGATGGGGATGAACGCCGTATTCAGCTCCAATGCGAGCGGTGCCGCAAAGATGAACCCGCGCGCTTCGGCGGCACAGACGGCTGTTATACCCGCGTCGCGGTACTGGTCGGCCAGTTGATGCACGGCCGAACGCAGCGCATCCGGATTAGCGAGTAATGGAGTGATGTCCCGAAACATGATGCCCGGTTTCGGAAAATCGGGGATGTTCCGGATGTATTCTTTAAGTTCGTTCATCAGGTAAAGAATCCGCTGAGTTTCGTTTTGATGCCACACGAGCCGCGCGAAGGGGACCACGTTAGCATCTGAACGCACACCGGGCGAATCGACTGGAGCTGTGGAGGACCGGTGGTAACCCACGGCGTCGGGCCCTTCGAAGTGATCTGTGGCGAAAATGTTGTGATCAGATTGTGGCCTGTAATTCCGAATGATGATTGTCGATTGATGAATGTTGATTTTCGAAGTGAGACTGGCCCGCGGGAGCATGAACTCGCCAGATAACGACCAGTCCTGATACTTCGCAGATCAGAAATCACCGATCGACAATCATCAATCAGATCCGATGGGACGGATGTCTTCACCAATCGACGGCCTGTCGCCGTACTACTCCACAATCTCTCAGCAGCGACGATTTCACCAGCATCCTGGAGACTCTGCCACGTGCCAGCGACTGCTCTGTCCCCCGCTGCCCCGCCGCGCCAGACGTCCGAAACGTTGAGCAGCGTGGTCGTCGTCGCGCTGGGTTGCCTGTCGATGGCCTTTGCATGGCAGAGCATTCTGGCAGTTCGAGACACGGCAACAGTTTTTCTCAGCCCGGCAAGCTGGCTCAACGTGGTTTCGCGACTTGGGGGCAGTGTCGAAACAGAGCCAGGCGGAACTGTGTTCTGTCACATTCCGTTTCTGGTTGTGGCCGGCATGCTGGTGGCGCTATCCGCTGTGCTCATTGGAGTCAGCGCTGCCGTTGGATCGAGCATTCTGAAGCGAACCGCCGGCCATCGCGGTCATGTCGCGTGTCAGAGCGTCGCGGCGTGGCGATGGTGGATGATTCCCGGGATCTGGGAACTATCGCGAATTCTGCTGTTCATTGGCGGCGGGTACTTCGCAGATGCAGCGGCGATCCTGACGTCGGTCGTTCACTATGTGATGGCGCTGGCGTTCGCTGGATGGCTGGTTGACTTCCTGCTGCCATTCGCGGGGCGCAGCGGTCAACCAGAACTTGAGCGGCCACCGAATGGCTACGCGGTCCCACGGTGGCTTGCCGCGGCGTTCATTGCTTACGTCATCGTTTTCACCACGATGAACTGGCAGCTTTATCACGGGCTTCTGGTTCCGCATGGCGACTCGGCCATGTACGAGGAGCATTTGTGGAACATCACGCACGGCAAGGGGTTCCGCAGTTATCTCGATCAGGGACTTTTCCTGGGCGAGCATATTCAGGTGGTGCATCTGCTACTGCTGCCGCTGTACGCGCTGTGGCCATCGCATCTGTTGCTGGAACTGTGTGAAAGCCTGGCACTTGGTGCCGGCGTCTTTCCCGTGTTCTGGATCACAAGTCGCGCGACGGGTTCAAGACGATGCGGATGCTTCCTTGCGATCGCCTTCCTGTTGTATCCGCCGCTGCAGTTTCTCGACATCGCCGCTGATTTGAAGACATTCCGCCCGATATCGTTCGGTGTGCCAGCGCTGCTGTTCGCGCTGGATCAGATGGAGCGGAAACGGGTGAAAACCACGCTGTTGTTGTTCGCCCTGGCGTTATCGGCGAAAGAGGACTACGCGATAATCCTCGGTCCACTCGGCCTGTGGATCGCCGCCCAGCCGCTACTGCGACGCTTCTCAGAAAACCCGACCGCCGACACCACCGAGTCCAAACGCACGAACTTGTTTGCCGGGCTCGGCCTGGCAATATTTGCGGTCGCTTACCTGTTGCTCGCCACTCGAGTCGTGATTCCGGGCTTCCGCGATGGTGCCGAACTGCATTACGTGGGTTACTTCTCGAAGTTTGGCAGCACTTTTGGCGAAGTCGCCACCAACATGCTGACCAAGCCTCAACTTCTGTTTCAGGAACTCGTCACCGTCGGTTCGTGCGGTTATCTGCTGGCGCTGCTGTTTCCGCTGGCGTTGCTGCCGTTGCTGTCACCGTCGCGAATTGCCGTCGCAGCACCCATCCTGGGTCTGCTGTGCCTGAACGAGCTGATCAAGCTGGAGCCGCAGCCCTGGCATCACTTTCACGCGCCGGCGGTGCCGATACTGTTCTGGGCTGCCGCCCACGGAGCGGGGCGGCTTCTGCATCAAGGCCCGTTCTGGCTGGCCAGACTGTCCGATCGACTTTCGCACGGAGCTCCCGAGTACATCCCCGGATTCGCACTGTCTCTGTGTCTCTGTTTTGGGGCGATCGTCGGGTCGTCGCCGCTGGGAATACGATTCTGGGATCCCGACTCGTTTTACTACTGGCGATCCCTATACGTCCCTGGTCGTCGCGCTGATTCGTTCTCCCAGGTGCTCGAACAGATCCCGCACGACGCGCGAGTGGCTTCGACGGACTTCGTGCATCCCAGATTCACGCACCACGAACGCTCGTACGACTACAGCAGCTACCGCCGCGAGGTCGCGTCGTACGAGGATCGCGTACCTGAAGATACAGACTTCATCGTGATTGACACACAACACCACTACAGCGAGGTCCAGACTCCCGATCAGGTCCGTGAACTGCAGACGGAGCCGCAGAACTGGCAGTTGCTCGACGACCGCACGGACGGCCATTTCATCGTGCTGCAACGCCGAGTTGATTGATCGACTGGGGCCGTGCTTGCGCAAGCGTGGTCAGTTGATGTCCTCACGGGTTGTCGAATTGTCCGGCGTTCAGGCTTTTGGATTCGTGTCCGGTCTGATCCAATCGACGTACTTTCAGACGCAACCTCACGGGGAGCAAAGCGGATGCACCACCTGACAACTCTACTGGCCCTCTTCGTCGCCACGATCATCCTGACCGGCTGCGCCGATTCGGACCCTCCGTCGGAAGGTAGTTCGGCAACGACATCGATCGACCGAGCCACGGACGTCCCCAAGGCGGCTGCGACGGCAAACGATCAGCCCGGTGCGAATTCTCGCACAGCACCGGCGGACGAGCCGGACGAACAGGCCGGCGAGACAACGCCCGCATCCACGGATAGCACTGACGCGACTGTTCAGCCATCGACCGTCGATGTGGCTGCAGACTCGCCCATCGAACCAGAACCGACGCAACTGCCGGACGACCTGTTCAAGGACTCGGATGTGCAGCCGTTGAACGAGAACAACACGGTACTTCTCGACGTCGCCGGCAAACGCCTGCTCCTGAAGACCAGCGTTTCGCTGACGCTGGGCCAGCTTGAAATGCTGCTGTGCCTGAAGCAAACCAAAGAACACGAGTCGATTCTGACGATCGATGCGAAGGCATTTACGATTCACACCGGGTTACTCGCACTCGGCTGCGAAGAGGGAACTCCGTACCGCTACGACTCCGAGAAGGAAACGCTGCATGCACCGCAGGGGCAGATCATCGACGTGTTCCTGCACTGGGTCGACACGGACGGCAAGCTGCATCGCGAACCTGCTCAATCGTGGGTCAGGCGTGCCCGCTACCGCTATTACGAAGAACCGTTCGAATCACTGCCGACTGGACTGACGCTCGCGCCGGACGGCGATCTGCGTTACGACGAGATGAACAAAGTTGTCTTCTGGTATGGTCCGATGAGCGAGCAGCAGCGGAACGAACACCTCAAGCTCAGCGACGATGCCAGGTTCCGCAAGGCCATCGAACGGTTCTTCAAAGAAAGCCAGTCGAGGCCAATGAAGGACCACTGGCTGTTCGTGGGAAGCGGCTTTTTTGATGACGAGGAACTGGGACGTCAGTATCTGGCCGAAGGCGGATACGTGATCTGCCTGGCCAACTTCGCGATGGCACTGCTCGACGTTTCTTCCGAGAGCAGCGCCGGAACTGATTCGCTGACCTACGAGGCCTGGACGGAGCGAATCCCGCCGCGTGAATCGGAAGTGCTCGTGGAACTGGTACCACGACCCGCGAAGAAGACTGAGGCTACAGACAACCAGCCGAAGACTTCCGAAGAATCACCCTGACATAGTCAGGCGGCGCGACTGTCTACTGAATTCGCGACGGCACGTTCGAACACGGCGGCAATCTCCGGCTGGTCCGTCCAGTTGCGCATGAAACGCGACCAGTCGCGCTGTCTGGCCCGTTCCGCAGTCCACTGCGTCGGCCATGCCGTCATCGCATCGAGGTCGATCACTCGCAGTACACCGTCGTCGCCGAGGATGAAGTTGCTGGCGTTGGCATCGCCATGCCGCAGGCGTAGTCGCCCGAGTCCGTGCCAGATGCCTGCGAACTGTTGTGTCAGATCATCGAGATCGACTGTGTACTGAGATTTTGGCTCAAGCAATTCGAGCATGCGAATGCCGGGTACAAACTCGGTCAGCAGGTACGCACGAAACCGCAGCGGTCCGAGAGATTGTTCCAGGCAGGCCAAAGGCCGCGGTGTTGGAATGCCGCTGGCCACCAGCCGTCGGCCAAACTTCCATGAGCGACGAGCACGCGTCCTCAACACGGAGTGCGCAGCCGTGTGCAGCCGCCCTTTCAGGTTGTACCGCTTGATCACCAGCGGACCGACTCCGTCGACATCAATACGCGAGACGGTCGTGCGCTGATCTGACTTCAGGAGTTGCGCATTCGCGAACAGCGCGTCAGGGTCCGACGAAAACTGTTCCACGAACGAGTCCGGCAGGGCCGGGTCCCGGCGGAGTGTCGGAGACCAGTTGGTGCGTTCCATCGCGTCTATCGAACCCTGCATATCTTCCGTGCGTGTGGACATCTGGTGGCGACGGGCCGGCCAGTTCGCGTGAGGTCACACCTGCGGTTCCCAACCCGGTTCGTATTCGCGAACCCACATGGCCATGGCCTTTTCGTCCGCCATGATGTGACCGTCCTCCGCACTGCAGTTCAGCGCCCTGCCCGTGCGGTGAGCGATATTGCCCAGGTGACACAACAGGGTGCTCTTGTGACCTTCCAGAATCTCCGCATTCAGCTTCAGCGGAGTGTCGTTGCGGATGGCAGTCAGGAAATCGGCGATGTGCTCGATGTCGCCCTGGTTGCCGGTCAGTGTGTCGGTCAGTTTGTCGATGGCGTTGTAGAAGCGACACGTGCCACCGCCGTCCACTTCAACCGTGCCTTTCTCACCGTAGAAGGTGACGAACACGTTGCGGTGCCGATTGCAGCTCAGCGCATCCCAGGCCACTGACTTCCGGCCCTCGAACTCGAACGCGACATTGTGCGTGTCCGGTGTCTGCTGATCGTCTTCAAAACGATACCGTCCGCCGGCTGAACTAACGCGAATCGGGTATTCGGCCTGCAGACCCCAGCGGCACAGGTCCAGTGCGTGAATGCCGTTGTTGCCCAGTTCACCATTGCCCCAGTGCCAGAGCCAGTGCCAGTTGTAGTGAACGCGGTTGTCGTAATAGGCGGTGCGAGGAGCCGGGCCCTGCCACATGTCGAAATCGAGGTGCTCCGGCACCGCTACTTTCTTGCCCTTGCCAATCGTGCCGCGAGCGTTTCCGTACCAGGACGTCGCGTGATAGACGCGCCCGATGGCCCCGTCCCACATGCGTTGCATGGCTTCAGTAATGGACGCCGAACTGCGGCGTTGTGAGCCCATCTGCACGGCTCGTTTGTGTTTACGAGCAGCCTGCACCATCAGCTCGCCCTCGTTGGGATTGTGGCTGCACGGCTTTTCCACGTAACAGTGCTTGCCGGCATTGCAGGCCATGATGGTCGCTGGAGCGTGCCAGTGATTCGGCGCGGCACAGATGAGGGCGTCGACATCGGGGTCGTCCAGGATGTGGCGGAAGTCCTGAGTCGGTTTCGGCGCTTTCCCCGCGACCTTCTCGACGTCCGCGGCCCCGGCGGCCGCTCGATTGGAATCGACGTCGGCCACGTACTTGACTTCGACGCCGGGCTGTCCGGCAAAGCTTCGAGCCAGCGATCGCCCGCGACTCATACCCATTACGCCAACCGTCACCTTCTGGCTGACTGATTCCTGAGCAAGTGCTGCTCCACGAGTCACGATGTACCCCGCCGCAGCCGCGCCAGCCGTTCCGTCCAGAAACTGACGTCGATTCAGTCCACCTGACATAGTTTGATCCCCGATGTTTCCATGAGAGTGAGATGCTGATTTGAGTCGCATTACGCCGACGCGGACCTTAGCAGAAGTCACGAGAATCGATCCAGAAGAGACTGGTACCACCGGCGCTGGCATCATGGCCATTGGCCTCAGAGATCGCCTCACAGTACGTGTTGCTGTTGCTTGGCCAGATTCAGTCAGGCCACGGCCTGAAACTGCCACACAGGGCGAACGTGATGCCTGATTCCGTGAAACGACTGCTTCCCGCTTTACCAGTGCCGTCCCCTTCTCAGAGCAAAGCCGAACCGAAACGCATCGAGAAGAAATGACACCGGCTATTCCGTCAGACAATCAACCAGTTCTGACGGAGACAGAAATGACGACCAGCTACCTTTCAGAGAGTCCTGCGCAGACTGAGTTCACCATCTGAAATTCCGATCTCGTGCAAGTGCCCTATTCGACAGCGCTGCGAGCCATCAAGACCACTGACAGCGATCCATTCTCGATGGTGATTCGCTGCTCGATTGATTGGGCTGCTATCGCTCAGTGCGTCAATCAGGGAATCGACAGTCACCTTGAAGCCATCTGCGATCCAAACGACGTGTTTGACAATGGCACCTGCTCAGTAACGCCACAGTCGCTTTGTGTGCTGCTGCGAAGAATGGGAGACAGAGTTTCGGGATACGGACAAACATGCAGCAGATGACCTCTGGGACGCTGCTACATCGCTCCAAAGCGCCATTCTGATGGTGCTTGGGATTGATGAGTACGGCAGATACATCGGACGTGAGGAAATGGGGCTTGAATGACACCGGCTAAGCCTATGCGAAACCCAAAAGCAATTTGCACTGGAGCGAATCATGGCGTGGGAAATCGGCATCTCAGCAGAGGGCTGGACGGAAATTCGAGCGGCACTTGAGGAACGATCACGTGAGTCCCTGATTGAAGCCATTGCCGACGACACCTTCGAAGCGGTCTATGCCAAAGCCGACGATCATCATGCAGGCAGAGCATCCGCTGCTGAGCGAAAAAGGCTGGAACTATTGCCCCATGATCTGCTCGCTGATCGGGCTTTCGAATTGATCGAACAGAACGGCACGTGTGACAACGGTGGGTGGGCGTACTGGATCGACCGTGAGGGACATCACCGGATTGAGCTTGTCAGCTAACTGACACCGGCTGCAAGCACAGATAGCGAGTGCCCGTCGGGAAACTGGTTTGTGTCTTGAATTGGTGGTGGCCGGACAGACGGCGAGCCGCCGAAGATTGGGATTTTGTTCCCTGACTGCGGAGTTGTGACGGCAGCAACGGGCTGATCTCCAGA
>CAUZFZ010000118.1:0-33387 GCA_963579025.1 Planctomycetota bacterium
CTCACCACGCTTGATCTCCGAAGCAATCAACTGACGACGCTCCCGGAGACGCTCGGAAACCTCACACAACTCACCACGCTTGATCTCGATGACAATCAACTGACGACGCTCCCGGAGACCCTCGGAAACCTCACACAACTCACCACGCTTGATCTCCGAAGCAATCAACTGACGACGCTCCCGGAGACGCTCGGAAACCTCACACAACTCACGGAGCTTTATCTCCAAGACAATCAACTGACGACGCTCCCGGAGACCCTCGGAAACCTCACACAACTCACGGAGCTTTATCTTGATGCCAACCCGTTGACCGACCCGCCGCCGTCGGTGGTCGAGCAGGGAACGGCCGCGGTTCTGGCCTACCTGCGGGAAATGAAGCAGGCGACCGCACGCAAGTGGGAGTCGAAGCTGTTGATTGTCGGCGAAGCGGGGGTCGGCAAGTCAGAACTGGTCAATTCTCTGCTGGACGACGACTTCGAAACGACAACGCCGACTCAGGGTGTCGAGATTCGGACGCTGCCTCTGCCACATCCGTCCGAGGACAGCGTGACGATGACGCTGAATCTGTGGGACTTCGGCGGCCAGGCGATTCAACATGCCACGCATCAGTTCTTCTACTCGGAACGATCGCTGTTCCTGCTGGCGTTCAACGCTCGGGAGAACTACGAGCAGGCCAAGCTGCACGATTGGCTGGAGATGATCCAGGCCCGGGCCTACCTGCCGGCGGACAAGTCGGTCGACGGTGAGGAATGGCGACCACCGGTATTGCTCGTGGCGACCCACCGAGACCTGTGGCCGTCCGATATCCCGATCGACACGCTGCGCCAGCAGTTCCCCCGCGTGCGGCTACTGGACCTGCTCGAATTGAGCAACAAGACGCGCGAGGGCGTCGACGTGATGAAGCAGACGCTGCAAAACACTGCCGCTAAGCTGCCGCTGATGGGTAAGACCTGGCCGGGAGACTGGCAGAAGGCCGAAGACGCCATCGGCCAACTCGTCGAGGCCGGGCAGTCCCGCATGACGATTCAGGAACTGTGGGACCTGATGGAGGCCAACGGAGTCGACAGTGACGCGGTGGTCGTGCTGGCGAAAGCGCTCGATCACATGGGCCGCATCCGGGTGTTCCTGGATGACGACGGGCTGCAGGACCTGGTCGTGCTCGATCCTGAGTGGCTGACCAACCGTGTGGCGCGCGTGCTTAAGAACGACCTGGGCGTCGCGGGCGAACGCCGGCAGGTCTGCGAGAACGCGATCCTCCAGCCGGATCAATGGCCGATATTCTGGCCCAAGGAAGACACGGCGACGCACCGTCTGTTCGTGCGGCTGATGAAGAAATTTGACCTGGCCTACGAGCTGGAAGATCGGCCAGACCACTGGCTTGTGGTGCAGTTGCTCCCCTACCAGCAACCGGGCACTGCGCAGCAGGAACGCATGGATCGCTGGGATTCGTTTGCGGAGCTGCCGGAGATCGTTGTGAGGTATCGGCTGGAGCAGTCGATCCCTCCGGGCATCCCGTCGTGGTTCATCGCACGGGAACACCGCTTCTCGCTGGACATGCACTGGCGGCTGGGCTGCCTGCTGGCCGACGAACCGGACGCGCCGAAGCACTTCGGACTCGTGCAGTCGTACCCGGAACAGCGATACGTCGAGCTGGCAATACGCGGACCCATGCCGCGCGATTTCCTGGCACTGCTCAAAGACGGCCTCGAGGTGACACTCGATCGCTATCCCGGCCTGCAGATTCGTCGCATGACTCCGTGTCCCGGCGTAAAGGATCAGGGATGCGTACACGAATTTGACATGGACGTGATCGAGCGACGACTCACGAAGAAGCCGAACAAGCATCTCATCGAATGCCCCGAGGAAGTCGAGGACATCGATACGCGGAAACTGATCTACGGCCTGTTCCCCAGCACGCTGGAAGCGGTCATGCGGGACGTGGAGCAGAACCTTGCCGCAAAGATCGATGAGAACGGCGAACTGATCCGGCTCAGCCAGCGGATGTTCCTCAAGGAATTCGAGCTGCTGCAGACTCGCCCGGACGACGAATGCCCCAACGTGTTCACACTCCGGCCGGCGGAACAGCAAGGCTGGATCAGCCAGTGGTTCCGCAAAAAGATGCAGTTTCAGTTGTACTGTCAGGAACCGGGTGCCTGGCACCCGACCTCCGTGAACGATCAGCCATCCGCCGCCAACGGCCTGTACCAACTCGACGACCCGAGCGATTGGGTGCGTGCGATGTCCCCCTACCTGCAGAAGCTCTGCAGCGTGCTGAAGTACGCAGCACCGCTGGCGGGATCCGTTCTGGGAGTCGCAGCCGCACAGGTGAAAGAGGTCATCAGCAATGATCTGGACCTGATGACGTCGCTGATCGAAAAACTGCCGGAGATCAAGCAGGCTGATCCCCTGCACGGTCGCGAGAAGTACGACGATCCGGACCGGGCATCCAAAGTCGGCGGAGCCGAATTGCGGGCCCTGCGTTCGATGCTGGACGAGAAGGACAAGGCTCGCGTCTGGGGCGGCCTGGAAAAGAAGCGCACGCCGGAAGGCCACTATCTATGGCTCTGCCCCGACCATGCCCGCAAGTACGAGTAAGTACGATGGACATTCCTGTCCGTCGTGGCTGCGGACGACGGACAGGAATGTCCATCGTACTGGTGGGTCTCCAATGGCCGCTCGCCCAAAGCGGCATAGCCGCAACCAAAAGTAGGATGGGCACTCTTGCCCGTCTGCAAACAGGGACGGGCAAGAGTGCCCGTCCTACGATGCGCACGCACGGCGCGCATATCCCGATGGAAGAACCTGCGCGGCTTCTGAGACCGGCTCAGAAGCCCGGGCAGTCGCAACCTTGTCCCGCCGGTGCTGTCATTTGTCATTTGTCATTAGTTATTTGTCAATTGTCATTTGTCATTGCTGTCCTGCCGAGAGCGCGACGTACGCCGTGTTCATGAAGCAGTGCATTGACCTCAAAAATGACAAATGAGAGATGACAAATAACTAATGACAAATTGCAGCCGCCTGAACTGTTGCCGGCGTGTCCGAGGTCATTGCCCTTCTGAATCTGTGATCCATCGATCCAGTGCCGGCATCATCTCGACGAGCAGGAAACTTCGGCAGACGCGAGTCTCGGGGTTCAGGTCGATCGCCGCGTATCTGAAGTGGTTCTGGACCGTGTCCAGAAACGCTTTCAATCGGACGGGTGTCGCGAACTCGACCAACTGCAGGTCGGCTACGGCGGGCACCTGTTGCTGGAACGATTCTGCCAGATCACGGTCCGTGAAGATCGCGACGTGCTTGACGCCGTCGCCTGCGACTTCGGGTGCGAAGATTCGCATCGGTGTTTCGAGCGGAGCACCGCCGACAGCCTCTTCAGTCTCGTCACTGTGCGCGAGAATGTAGCAGGGAAAGGTCCATGTGAAGTCGGACTTCGTCATTGCATTAACCCAGATTATTCACGTAGGCCGGAACAAGGTCGCGCAACTCCGTGCCGGAACAGCGCAAACGATGCAGGATCGACGTTGCATGGTGTATCGAGAGTCGATTCAGAGAAGCGACCGTAGTTCCGGCGGTCGCGGCGTTTGCTCGTTCCGGCCTACAGGTTGATGAATAATCCGGGTTAACCAAACAGCTCGCGAATCGGCTCGACTCGATCGAACGTTGAGATGAAGTCGCGTGACAGACCTGGTCGCGATCGGAGAGCTGGCATGTCAAACGTGGCATGCAGAACCGTGCCCAGTAACTGGTCCAGTGTGACAGGCCGTGACTTCGGTTCGCCGCCCCGCGCGTCCGACTTGCCAATCACCTGACCCATCTTCAGGCCGCCTCCAGCAAAGGCCAGCGTGCTCAATCGTGGCCAGTGGTCCCGGCCGCCGTTCGATTTGACCAGGGGAGTACGCCCGAATTCCCCTGTGACGATCAGCAGAATTCGATCACTCAAGCCCCGCTCGTCAACGTCTTCGAGGAACGCCGACACAGCCTTGTCCACTGGTCGGCCCAGTCGCTCCATGCCATCCGGCATGTTGAACTGCGTCGATCCGCCGTGCATGTCCCAACCGGGGTTGTGCACTGTGACGAACCCGCACCCGGCCTCACACAATCGCCGAGCCAGAAGCATCTGCCGGCCGAGTGTGGAGAATCGTGTCTCGACTCGTAGTGCCGTGTTGAAACTGCCGGTGTCGTAGCGTTTGATCAGACGCGGGGCTTCCTGCGACAGGTCGAACGCGTCACGCGAGCGCCCCAGTACGATGTCGAGAGCCTGCTGCTCAAAGCGACTAAGCGAGGGGCCGGAGTCAACGTCTCGCTGCAGCCGATCGAGCGCCTGTCGAAGCGAACGCCGGTCTTCCAGTCGCTGTGCTGGAACACGCAATTCCAGATTGCTGGCCAGCCCCCGATGTGTGCCGATATCGAGCGGATCGCTGCCACCGCCCAGTGATCCCGCCGCTGCGGCCGCGCGCAGACGGAGTCGCTCCTTGTCGAATTGCGGGTCCGGCTCATTGATCGCCATGTAAACATGATTCGGCATCCCCGTGCGTGGGTGAGTCGATCCTCGCAATCGAGTCAACAGCGAACCCATACCCGCGCCGAACGTGTTGCCGCACTTCATGACATCTTCGACGGCGCCGGTGTGATTCGAGTTGTCGTGAGTGAACGACCGCACGACCGCCATTCGGGATGCGTGTCGCGCCAGCAGAGGAAACGTTCCACCAAACGTAATACCAGGCACGTCCGTAGGAACCTCACCGGTCACACTGCGACTTTCCACAGGCGCCGTCATTTTTGGATCGAACGTCTCGATCTGACTTGGTCCACCAGTCAGAAACAGCAGCACGATGGACTTGTCTTTGACGCCAGCGCCGCCCTGAGCCGCATTTGCGCGAGCCGACAGGATGTGGGGAAGCGACAACCCGCCCATGCCGAGTGTCCCGATCTGCAGGCACTCCCGCCGGGAAACACCAGCACAGTCCCGGGATGCACCAGACGTAATCACATTCAGCATGACGCAGCCTCTAAACACGAAACGTTTGTCACAGACGTCCGCCGGACTCTGTTGTCGTCAAGCCTCAGCCTTGTCCCGTGAATTGCTCACGATGTCCAGACAAATCCGCCTCGCCAGATGAACGAACAGGTTCTACGAGGCGTCGTTCCCGCTGTGGCGGAGACGCGAGGCGACGTCCGAGCCGCGCGGCCAAGTCGGCATTCACGTCGCGAAGCATAAACGCTCTTCGACTCCAACCGATTCCGAGCCTCTGGAATTCAACCGTCGCTTCCCACGGTGGACCGCATTCCTGCGAGTCGTGTCTGCCCATCACGATCATGCAACTACCGAATCGCCGTGCGGCGGAAACGATTCGGTTGCCTACGTGCGGCGACAGACATGTACTTATTTCCTCTATATGTTCAATATCTACTTGCACTCAATGACACGTGTATGCGAATGTGAGCAATCGGTTTCGCCCGGGGGGAATTCACGATTGGCTCGTGCGTTCAGGTCGTGCGAATTGTTTCCCATCAATCAGACCGGAGATTCACACATGGCTAGCGGTGACAAGAAGAATTCAAAACTTGAAGAACAAATCCAGCGAATCGTTGCCAGACTCGATGCGATGGAACGGCGAATCGAAGGCAGTGATGGGTGCCACGACTATGAAGATACCGGTGACGGCGTCGAGTGCTGTGGTTTGCCTCGTGTGCCGACACGTGAACTTGAAACCGGGATCGATCCAGGTCGCGAAAGCCTTATTCGGTCGATCGAGAAGAAGTGGGTGAACGGCACCGAACTGAAGTACTACTTCTACAGCGATGGAGTCTGGGGTGGCGCGGCCGATCAGCAGCAGGTCGTGAAAAACGCATTTCACATGTGGAAAGAAGTCGGCATCGGTCTCTCGTTCAAGGAGGTGCAATCTCCGGACGAGTCCGATATCCGCATCGGATTCCTGAGGCGTGACGGTTCCTGGTCGTACGTCGGTCGCGACATCTGGCGCCAACCGGACACCGACCGCACCATGAACTTCGGATGGCATCTGTCCGGTCAGAACGGCTTGGACACGGCCCTGCACGAAATCGGCCACACGCTCGGTTTCCATCACGAACAGCAGAATCCGTTCGCTGCGATCGAATGGAACGAAGATGCCGTGTACCGCTACTTCACCGGCCCGCCGAACAACTGGTCGCGCCAAAAAACTTTCCACAACGTGCTGCGGACGCTCGACCCGAATTCCGTCGACGGGTCGAACTGGGATCCGGACTCGATCATGCAGTACTCGATCCGCGCAGGTCTGATCGAACGCCCGGAGCAATACCGCGATGGACTGAATCCTGAGTTGGGGCTGTCGGATACCGACAAGGACCGGGTCCGCGTTTTTTATCCGCCGATTGACCCGCGGCTCCCGGAGCTCAAACGGTATCAGGCCGAGCAGCTCAACATCGAACCAGCCAGGCAGGTGAACTTTGTGATCAAACCGCGCCGCTCACGCCGCTATCAGATTCAAACGTTCGGCCAGTCCGACACGGTGATGGTCCTGTTCGAAGACAATGATGGCACGCTTGAACACGTAGCTGCCGACGACGACAGCGGCTGGGATCGTAACGCCAGCATCAACGTGCGACTGGTCCGCAATCGTGAGTACGTCCTGCGAGTCCGGCTGTACTTCAGTCATGCCCGCGGCGAAACCGCTGTTATGTACTGGTAGGCCGGCGTCCGAATGTGCGTCCCTTCTCTCTCGTTGCGAGGGAAGGGGCCTCAGCGGGGAGAGGATGATCTTGAAGGAGTCTCCGCTCGGCCAGAAAACGGGAAACCCGCGACCACACGCTGTCGCATGAGCGTGTGGTCGCGGCGTGATTCGCCACACACGATCACGTTCAGCTTGCCGTGGCCTCTTGAAACGACACCTCTGTCACAAACGTCCGCCGAAACCTGCAGTGTTCAAGCCTCAGGCTTCTCCCAGGAACTGTTAACAATGTCAGGGCAGATCCGTCTCGCCAGATTTGCGAACAGATTCTGCGAGCCAGCGTTCCCGCTTTGGCGGGCCAGCGACGGGACGTCCGAGCATGTCAGGCCGAATGGATCACGGCCCGCGAATGCGGCCTGCACGGCCGCTTGCTGTGATGACCCCGGTTGCTGCTGAGTGCCCTCATACGCCCGTCGCGCGCGACGAATTACGTCCGACTCCAGTTCTCCGCCATCGAGACAGTTTGGTTCACTGCGAAGCTGTTGGATGACGACAGCCATTGCTTCCGGAAAAAGTGGCAATGGCGCCTCGTGGGCGGTTCGGAACAGCGTGACGAATTCCTGCAGTGCGGCCCGGGCCGCTGGCAGCGTGGGCGGATTGATGGCGATGTCGTGACCACCGCCCTTGTTATCGCTTCGTCCGACCAGCACAGCAGAGTTTCCACATTTCCGTTGCCGAGCCACAGTCGCCAGCACGGTGTCCAGCCACAGTCTGGGAGCACGTTTGGCACTGATCTTTGAGAACGTCACGCGGCGTATGGTCTGTGCTGACCAGCCATCGATGTCTCCGACGATGCGCACGTCGCAGATTTCAAAGTCGATGCCCAGTCTTCCGCCGGTCGATGTGATCTCCGTTGCGTGCGCGTGCCGGAGCACCGCGTCGGCCTGGCGGTTCAAGTCGTCGAGTGCACGTCTTCCCAGGGCTCCGGCCGGCAGCTTTCCGGATCGCAGAAGCCAGCTCGATAACTCCTCGGTCGATTCACCGGACAGGCGACCGTTCAGCCAGCGATCGCCGATCTCCCAGCGTTCCAGAGCGTCAAGCACGAACGGTTCACGATCGGCTGCCGCAGAGTCCTGTTCGTGCAGGGAAACTCCCAGCCGTTCCAGGAACAGTGTCCATGGCCGCTCCAGCAGTCGACGCAGATCATGCACCCGGATCTCCTCGATCGGGTCTGCATGGCGTTGAAGCAATGTGGCGAAGGCGGGGACACCCGCGGCGTCTCCATTCAATCGCTCAGCGGCAGCGAGTGAGTTGCGATCGAATCCGAACAGCCGCGAGTCGGCGGCGTCAAAATACCGCGGACTGAATCGCTGCAACGGATGCCGGATAAAGACGACGTCTCGGGCACTGGCGCCGGATTCCGTTGACTCGACATCGGTGCGTTCAATCGCATCGAGCAGTTCTTCGACGACAGATGCGGCCGGTCGCTGCTTCTGATCCCGCTCGCTCTGACCCTGAAACGTGATGATGATCTGCGATCGCGCAGCCAGCAGAGCTTCCAGAAACAGATGCCGATCCTCATCCCGCGGAGTCCGGTCGCCGTGTTGCGGACGCTCGGCTGTCAGGTCAAAACGCAAGGCACGATCGGACCGCGGAAAGACGCCGTCGCTCATTCCGATGAGCCCGATGACTCGAAACGGCAGCCCCCGCAGATCGTCGTATCCGCAAAACGTCACGCCTCCGACTCGCACACCTGCGCCACCTGACGTTGAATCCACCTGCCGCGACAGCTCGCGCGCGACGACGGACAACGGAAGCGGCTGAGTGAATTCGCTGGCCTCGGCCAATTGCAGAAGGTCGTCGAGTGCATCGAACAGACGTTGCAGTCCAACCTCGTCGTTGGACTCGTCCAGAAACAGCCGGGCAAACCCAGTCAGCGGTTCGCGCCAGTTGGCCAGGGGACGCGGATCACTCATTCGATCCCGCCAGTTTCGCAGCCGCGAAAGGAACGCCCACAAGCGTCCAAGTAGAACACCATCCAGCCCCTCGGCCCGGTCGAGAGTCAACACGTCACCAACAAGACGCTCCTGTCCTGGCGGCATGGCATAACCAAGCAGCAGTCGATCCAGCCCGGTTTGCCACGTGTTCTGATCAGACCCGGGAAGGTCTTCGGCCTGACGGTGATCCGCATCCAATCCCCAGCGAACGCCGGCGTCCGCGATCCACTCGCCGACCTTTGCCACGTCGTCGCGGCTGAGTCCAGTGGCCGACCCGATGGGCTCAACACTCAGCAGATCGAGGACGCTGCTCGACTCAAATCGTCCGTCCAGCAAGTCGAGCAGCTGGAAGAATGCATCGACAATCGGGCGAGTCCGTTTCAGTGACTTTCCGGCCAGATGGAACGGAATATGCCCTGGATGCCCAGCCTCGGTGACGCCGAACACGGCACGAATCAGCGGAGCGTACGTCGGCATGTCGGGACAGAAGACTGCGATGTCTTCCGGAGTCAGATTCGGGTCCGCTTCCAGAGCATCTCGAATCTGGTCTCGCAGGACTTCGATTTCGCGCGTTGCGGTGTGACAACTGTGAATGCGAACGCTGGTGTCAATCGGCAACTGACGACGCTGCGGTTCGCTCGCCAAAGCGATGTCCGACTGCAGTTCGATCAGTAATGTGTCTCGGGGAAACCCGTTCTCACTCTCAGCTTCGCTCTCGTTCCCACGCTCTGCGTGGGGACGCGTCTGAGGACGCTCTGCGTCCCATGATGCAGCCGTTTCGTATCCCTTCTGAGAGCCAGCAATACGGGGAACGGGACGCTCCGTTTCTCGGGACGCAGAGCGTCCTTCTGGTGTGTTCCCACGCAGAGCGTGGGAACAAGTGGCGTCACCTACTTCGTGAAACTGCCAGGGTTCTGCATCGCAATCCACCATCAGCATTTGTTGCTGACGCGACAGATTTCCCATCGATGCCAGCAGCGGGTGCATCAGGTCGAGGTGGTTCTCGCGGCAAAACTCACTCAGCGACTGCTGGCTGTCACGAAGTTGCCGCAGCATCTGGCGTCGGCCGCGCATGTCGCCCCAGAATTCGCTGGCCGGTGTCAGCGAATAGACCGCGACTGCCGAGTGCCGGCCGATCGCTTCCAGAAACGCCAGGTGAACTGGAGCGATGCCCCCGCTGAGCCATACGGAAACGCGTTCGGGCAGTCGGCGTGATTCCACCTGACCGTCGTCGAGCCGTTGGCGAAGGTCATCGACCATCGCGCGCACACAGCGAAACCCGCGACGCTCTTTGACACGCAACCACAGCGTTCGCTGCCATGCCGCATGAGCCGGGACTTCGACGTCGCCGTGAGGCCACAGTCGCCCGTCGTCCCACGCTTCAATCAACTCCGGCCGATACAGCAGATACCGGTCAAACAGGCTCGCAACACATCGTGACAGGTCGATCAGTTGCCTGGGGTCCGAGTCACCCGCCGACGCCAGGTAGCCGCGTACTGCGCCGAAGTCGGAGTCACGGCACAACGCGGGCAACAGAGCCGCGATCTCCCAGATCAGCGCATCAGGCTCACGATTCGGCGCAAGTTTCGGGCCGAGCAATTGGCTGAGCGATTCGCCAATCCACCGACCCGGCGCCTGAAACTGAAACTGAGCCCAGCACCCGAACTCGGCCGCCAGCCGCTGGTTGAACCAGATCTCCCAGCCGCGGCCGGGCACGACGATCCGCTCCATGGCCAGCGGCAATGATTGCGGCTGCGCGACGGTTGCCAGAAAGCGTTCCCACAACGGTTCGAAGCGAGTCGACTCGTAGACGTCGATAGGCATCGAACGATTCCGTGGAGATTACGAGCCGGCGGTCTCGGCAGCCTCAAACCCGGCGTCACGGTGTGCGCCGTCGCAGAACGGGCGATTCTTCGAGGCACCACAACGGCACAGGGCGATGGTCTCTTTGCCACCGGTGTCAAAAGCTTTGCCCTCGTGGTCTTCAACCGTGACCGGCCCGGTTACCAGCAGTGGTCCGTTCTCGCGACATTTGATCGATACGTCAGACATTCGTGTACGTCCTGTAAGTTGAGTGACAGGTCATCCAAGCCTGCAGGTCGGTATAGGAAGTCGAACCGTGCCCTTCAATGCTGTCCGCGCAATGTCAGGTCGAAAGCGAGACACGCCGCCGCGTGATGCGGTCCAGCCCCAGCCGGAAGATGATCCACACGGCCCAGACCGATTCCTGCCAGTTGATCTTTGACGTTCCGAAGCGACGGTCCTCAAACGTGATCGGAGTCTCCTCAAATCTGCAGCCGCTCCGGCGGCACATGTAGAGGATCTCCTCCTGGAACGAATACCCGCGCGAGCGCACCTGGTCGAAGTCGAGTCCCGCCAGAGTTGAGACACGAAAGCAGCGAAACGCTCCGCTGTTGTCTTTTGTTCGCAATCCCAGCAGCAGGCGGGCGTAAAGATTGATCGCGCGGCTCATGAAGTGCCGCTTCAGACTCCAGCCAACGACTCCGCCGCCGGGGACATATCGCGATCCGATGCCGACATCAGCCGATTCCATGCACTGCCGTAACGCGGCGATGTGGCGCGGGTGGTGGCTGAAGTCCGCGTCCATGTTGAGCAGGAAGTCGTAGCCATGTTCGACGGCGTAGCGAAACCCAGCGACCGTAGCGGAGCCCAGCCCGAGCTTACCCTCGCGGTGCAGCACGTGAATCCGGGGGTCTTGAGCTGCCAGCGAGTCAGCCAGTGCGCCGGTCCCGTCCGGAGAGTTGTCGTCGATCACGAGGACGTGTGCATCGGAAGCCTCGCCATGAATCTCCAAGATCAGCTGCGGCAGGTTTTCGAGTTCGTTGTACGTACACAGCGTGATCAGCAGTCTGCTGTCAGGGGCTGATTCTGGTTCGGAGTTCGTCATGATGGGTTACCAGGCAGGAGTATAACCGGGCACGCCATCATTCGCCGATTGACGAAACTCAGACTCACAGTCAATGATAATGTGACGATGACCGTCCGACTGGAGTTCTGAAGCATGCTGAACCTGTTGCTGAACCGCCGCATGGCCCTGAAGTCCAGTGTCGCCGCGGCTGGTTTGACTCTGCCTGAGATGCTGCAGTTGCAGTCACAGGCTCGCTCAGAAGCACGGACATCGCACGGCGCGAAGTCCTGTATCGTCATCTATTGCTGGGGCGGAATCAGTCATCATGAGTCGTGGGATCCAAAACCGGATGCCCCCGTCGAAATCCGCGGAGAATTCCACCCGATCAGCACGGCGACGCCGGGGATTCAGGTTTCAGAGCACATTCCGCTACTGGCCCGGCAGACGGAAAAACTGGCGATCATCCGGTCGATTTTTCACACCGACTCGGCTCATGGTCGCGGCATGTACTGGAACATGACCGGCCACAAACCACCGGTCAAACGCCCCGGCAACATCCCGCCGGTGCTACAGGACTGGCCGTCACTCGCAGCGATGGTGTCCAGCTTTCGTTCATCGCCCCAGGGCGTCCCGCGAGCTGTCCGCGTTCCGTATCCGATGGTCGACAATAGCACGCTGCAGGCTGGCGAATACGGTGGCTGGCTCGGCCCGCAGTTCGACCCCATCGTCATGCGAACTCCGGCCGGACAGGAATATGGCGGCGTCTCGCGTTCGCTCGGATCACAGGTTCTGGATCTGAAAGCTGATGTGGATGACAAGCGGCTGGGGCAACGGCGGTCGTTGATGAAGTCGCTGGAACGACCGCTCGGGCAGCAGTCGGACTTCGCCGGATATCTGCATTTCCGCGAACTGGCCAGCGACATGCTGCTGAGCTCAGCCGTGAAACGGGCCTACGACCTGGATCGCGAGGACCCGGCGATTCGTGAGCGTTACGGGGACCACATCGGCGGACAGAGCATGCTGCTGGCTCGTCGTCTGACCGAGGCGGGTGTCCCGATCGTGCAGGTGTGCGCGGCTGCCGGTGATCTAAACGGCGGCAGCGGAGATATGTGGGACACGCACAGCAAGAATTTCGACCGACTGAAAAATCGACTGCTGCCGGTCTATGACCGTGGGGCTGCGGCCCTGCTGACCGATCTCGAAGAACGCGGGACACTGGATGACACACTGGTCGTATTCCTGACCGACTTCGGCCGGACACCAAGAGTGAACGGCAGCGCCGGCCGGGATCATTACCCGCACGCTTATTCGGTCGTACTGGCCGGCGGTGGGATTCGGGGCGGTCAGGTTTACGGCAGCACGGACAGCAATGGCGCCCACCCCTTGACTCGCCCGTGTGGCCCGGGCGACCTGCACGCGACGATTTTTCAGGCGCTCGGCATCTCACCCCGAGCCGAATTGCACGACTTCCTCGGCCGCCCGTTTGCCGTGAGCGAAGGTGACGTCCTGCCGCTGCTGTCCTGAGCCGCACCGGACGCTGATCGCAGACGGCGACGCTGCTTCCGTGCCACGGCCTTCTTGTTTAGCAGGTCCTTTGAACTCGATTTCGACCAACGTGTTGTCGCAGAATCGCGCGACGGCAGAGTTGATTGATGATTGTCGATTGATGAGTGTTGATTTTTTAAGTGAAGACTATCTTTGGGGGACTTGCCGTTGGGTCAGCGCCAGTTGGCACGTGACGTTCTACGCTGTCGCACATCCGGGGAGGTTGCCCCGTCTTCTGCCAATTCAGTCATTTCGAGGTGTGTGGTGAGCGAGACAGCGAACCGAAATCTTGTGTGCGGATGGCTCGCCGTACAGATGCAGTTGATCTCGCACGAAACGCTGGAAGCAGCTCTGGATCAATGGCAGGCAGACACGTCGACGCCCCTGGGTCAGATACTCGTCAGTACTGGATTCCTGACCGAAGAGAATCTGAAACAACTGGAGGCTGAGGTCGATCGGCATATATGCGGATCGGAAGCAGTACCGGAGGACCGCGAGGATGATCTTGATCTGCCGACGCTCGAACTGGACAACGACGGTCGAATTACGGAGGAGACTCTACGTCTCCTGACCAGGCATCCAGAGAGGGTCGCTCAGCACGACGGGCCTGATTCCGACCTCGACGCCGCAACAGTCGAGCTGGCTGATCAGCGGTTCGAAGAGGCAACGCTCCCGCAGCAGCCACCGTCCCCGGTGACCGACCATCTCGTCGGCGACGACATCGATGCGGCGACCATTGTGGTTGGCGACGTCGTCGACTCGGGCGGTGGCGATTCGGACCAGACAATCCCATTTGCCACGGACGACGCGACGCTTCAGGTAGAGCCGAGTCACAGTCACCAGCAACCCGCTGGGAATCGTGCTGACACACCCTCCCCGGTCGCCGCCCAGCGATACAGGGTGGTCCGAGTCCACGCGGAGGGTGGGCTGGGCCAGGTTCTGCTGGCGGTCGACACCGAATTCAATCGTCACGTCGCCTTCAAACAGATCAAGCCGCGACACGCCCGAGAGCCGAATTCGAGAGCTCGTTTTCTGGTTGAGGCCGAAGTCACCGGGCGGCTCGAGCATCCCGGGATCGTGCCTGTCTACGGACTCGGACAATTCGCGGATGGGCGACTTTATTACGCGATGCGTTTCATTCGCGGAGACAGCCTGCACGCCGCGATTAAAAAATACCACCAGGCTATGACGCCTGGTCCGGCATCGACTGAAGCAAACACCGTCAGGCCATCCGACGAACCTACAAACGTGGTGTCAGCGCGCGACGAGAAGAATCAGCAGGCAACGGCCCTCGACACAGACGGCGGTACAACCACAACGAAACAAGCGACGTCCAGGTCGTCCGCGGCCGGGCAGTCGTCTTCCACTCAGGTCTCACTTGCTGCCGATCTGGAGTTCCGCAGCCTGCTGCGTCGGATGATCGATGTCTGCAACACGATCGAGTACGCGCACAGCCGCAGAGTCCTGCACCGCGACATCAAGCCCGACAACATCATGCTGGGCTCATTCGGCGAGACACTCGTCGTTGACTGGGGCCTGGCCAAAGTGGGTGATGGCGAGAGCGATACAGATGCAACTGCTGACGGTGAACTGCCACTGACTCAACTGTCCGGTAGCAATTCGGCTCCCACCATGGCCGGCAGTGTGATTGGTACGCCCGCGTTCATGAGTCCGGAACAGGCTGCGGGCAAAGTCCAGCAACTCGGGCCCGCGACGGATATCTACAGCATCGGCGCCACGCTGTATGTGTTGCTGACAGGGCAGTCCCCGATGCATTCGGGGGACAAGTCCCAACATCTGTCTCTGACCGATTTGCTGCGGAATGTGCGAGAGGGAAAGTTTCGAGATCCGCGCGATGTGAATCCGCACGTGCCGCCGCCGCTTGATGCAATCTGTCGCAAGTCAATGGCTCTGGAGCCAGAAGATCGATACCCGTCCGCTCTGGCTCTGGCGCAGGATCTGGAGGCATGGATGGCCGACGAACCGGTCACCGCGTGGACTGAGCCGCCCTGGCTGCGAGCACGTCGCTGGGCTCGACAGCACCAGCGACTCGTCACGGGATTTGGAGTGTCGCTGGCCGTTGGCCTGGTTGCCTTTGTGATCGTGTTCGTTCTGGTGGCAAAGTCACACAACGATGAGCGAATGGCCCGATTTGCCGCGGAGCGAGCCCATCAATCCGAGCGGCAGGCCAGACTCGCCGAAGCCGAGGCGCGGAGCAATGCAGTGCGGCGGTTTCGCGAGGCTCGCAGCGCGGTCGAGGCATCCCTCACTGGCGTCAGTGAAGCATTGAAAGACTTTCCCGAAGTCCAGGCAGTGCGCGAGCGACTGTTGCGGCAGGCGGCCGACGAGTACGCCCGGCTGGCGAACGACCGCAGTGACGATCCTGAGTTGCTAGCCGAATCTGCCCGCAGCCTGCTCCGTTTGGGTTTCGTCCGCATGACGCTCAACGAGACTCAGGCCGCCCATGATGCCGTGGCCGAGGCCGTTGAATTGCTGGAAGGATTGACGCAGCGGTCTGATGCAGCCGACGTGAACGAAGAACTGCACCTGGACCTTGCTCGCAGTCACACGCTGATGGCAACGGCGCTGCAAAGGCTTGGTGAGACCGAATCCGCGCCGCAGAGATTCACCCAGGCGATTGCAATTCTCGACCAACTGATCGCCGCGCGTTCCGATACGACGGAGGACAAGGCGGCGGAGAATCGACTCGCTCGAGCTGACGCTCAGGTCCAGTTTGCAGAGGCCCTGCGTGAGACGGGTCAGTTGGCGGAGGCTGGAACAACGCTGGAGCTCGCGGACGAGGAGTTCACCCGGAATGAATCGCCGGACGACGCTCGGTTTCTGCACGGGCACGCGAAAGTTCTCAATAGTCTTACCAGCGTCCTGATCGACCAGGGACGCCCGGCAGACGCTGTTGAACGGTCACAGCAGGCCTGGGATGTATGGTCCCGGCTGGTGGAACTGGATGCGGATCAACCAAAATTCCTGGAAGGTCGAGCCAACGCACGCGTGCTCGCAATTGGTGCACTGGATTCCCTGACTCAAGGGTCCGCCCGCCACGATGCGTGTATCCAGGCGATCAACGACCTGGAAGCCCTGACGTCCGCGCTTCCGGACGTGCCCCGCTATCAGTTTTCGCTGGCTTTGACCCGCACCAACCTGGCCCAAATTCTGAACCAGCGAGGTCTCAATCCAGATGCACAGGAACACGCTGCCGGATCACTCAGCGTTCTGCTGAATCTAGTGGATCGATTTGCGGATCGTGATACGACGGCCGAAGCCGCCGCGGCTCAAACCATGCTGGCGAAGGTGCTCCTGGATCTGGATGAATCCGAATGGGCGGTGGCACACTTTGATGAAGCGCTGGATAAGTACACGGCGTTAACTGACGCATTTCCGCAGATCGTGCGGTACCAGGAGGATCTGGCTGTGTGCCGCAGCAATGCCGGTCGTGCCCTGCACCGATTCAATCAACCAGCCGAAGCAGGCAGGGCCATCGACCTGGCGATTGCCGAGCTGGAAGAGTTGGGCAAGTCGATGAGTCCGCCGGGACAGGCGACGCCTCCCGCCTACATTCTCAATGCCCTGGCGTTTGCATGGACGCACAAGGGTGATTTACTCGCCGAAATCGAATCGTCTGATGCGGCATTGGCGGCTTGGTCAAAGGCTTTGCAGTTGCGGGAACAGAGCGCCGACACGCCCGGCGGGCAGTTGCGACTGGCGCAGTTTCTGTGTCATTGCCCGGCGGCCAGTCTTCGAGATCCGGATCGATCGCTGCAGATTGCACGGCAGGTCACCGAATCCACACCCACTGTGGCGGCAGCGTGGTCCATTCAAGGTGGGGCTCACGTACGACTGATGCAGTGGGATCGGGCGATCAAAGCACTGGAGACGTCAAAACAGTTGAGGAGCTGGCCCGATGTGATTGATGGTTTTCTGCTGTCGATCGCCAACTGGCAACGTAACAGCGGGCAGGATCGCGAAACCGCCACGATGCTGTTTGACCGAGCGGAAACACGATTTCACGAGACGCAGCCCGGCCGCCGCAATTCGATCCTGATCCATAGGGAAGCCAGGAATCTGATCCGGCCCGCGAGCCCGTGACACTACGGCCCGCCGGTCCACTCGTGCCCGTCAATTTCGGCAATCAAGGTCGACAAAACGGTTTCTGCGGTTCATTCCTGCGAACCGTGACGGCTTATGCTGGCTGCACAGGACTGGCCAACCGAATACGTTCGTAGTGGCCGGATAAATTCGGCCCTCTAAAGGGGTCATGCGTGGGAACGAGCTGTCATCAGGAACGGACAGTCGCACGCGCAGCGGAGACACGGATGATTTGGCGACCCACTCGCATCCTGGCGACGTTCGCACTGCTTAACGGGCTCGTGTCGTCGACAACTCACGCCCAGTCGCCACAGTCCAGCGATCTGAAAAACGCCGGTCGCGTCCTGATCCCATATCTGGAAGACACAAGCCCCGCGATCGCGCCGGCAAGCTTCCAGGATCCGCGATCGCGCACGGCACCGACAGCACCTGGCCTCCTTACACGGCCACGGCTGAGCCCGGGTGCAATGAGAACTCAAACCAACCTGTTTGGTGGCGGAGCCGCATCAAGCCTGCTTTCGGAACGGCGGCGAAGGCGAACTCCCGGCAGCGATCTGGTTTCAGGTGCCGAGTCACGCGTGCGAGCCACCACGGACGCGGCGAATCTGCTCGGCAAGTCGTCCCGATCCCGCAACATTGTGACGCAACAGCGTAGTCCGATCATTCACGATCCGCGTCTGCGCGGCACACGCACCGGGCAATTGCTGGCCTCTGGATCGTTCTGGGTCCCGGCTCGCGTTGACCTCGACACCATGCTCAGCAAACTCGACTCGCGCCTCATCGAGGACGTCGTGGTGATCAAGGGACCGTACAGCGCACTGTATGGTCCGGGCCTCAGTTTCATGGACATCCACATGAAACAGTCTCCGCGAACGGCAAATGGTACGGACAGCGGCGGTTCGTCGAGTCTGGAATACAAGACTAACGGAGAACAATGGTACGGGCGTCAGGAACTGTGGTCGGCCGGAGTCGATTCGGGTGTGGCCGTGAGCTACGGACACCGCACGGGCAACGATTACAGCATCGGGGGCAGCAGTCAGGAGATACCGTCCAGTTACGAGTCTCGAGATGTGAACGTCGCGCTCGGATTCGATCTCGATGAGCGGCGTTCGGTGGAATTCAACTACGTGCGACTCGATCAATCCGACGTCGAACTGGCCGGTCAGGTCTTCGATATCGACTCGCTGGAAACGGACGGCTGCGACGTCACGTACAGTCTTCGGGATGGCGATTGGTACGACTCGGCGGTCGTCGAAACCTGGTACAACCAGACGAATTTCCAGGGGCGGGCCAACCCAGTCAAAGCCGCACGATTCACACCGCTGTTCAATCGGGCGTCATTCAGCCCGGATTCTCGCACGTTTGTGAATTCTCAGTCGGCCGGATACCGCACTTTCCTCAATTGGGAGTCGGACGAGTCCGTCCTTACGGTCGGGACGGACCTGCGTTTCATCCGACAGCACGTGGACGAATTCACCGAGTTCGTCGCAGTCCAGACAGGCAACCTGGTCGGCCCGAATTCTCCGGTGCCGAAGGCGAGTCAACTTAACCCGGGCCTGTTCGTCGAGGCGTCGACAGACACAGGCTTGGGCACCACATGGACTGCAGGTGCGCGGGTTGACGTTGTGCAATACAACCTCATCGACTCGCCCGAATTGGATTTTGGCAACAGCGGCCGCACCCTCCGCAGGACCCTGTCCGGCAGAGACGCGATTTTTTTGCGGAATACGAATCTGGTTGACGAACTTGATCCCAATCATGTGCTCTGGTCGACCTACCTCACCGGCACAACCGAACACGACAACGGCGTGACAACTTTCGCATCGGCAGGGGTTGGACAGCGCCCGCCGACACTCACCGAGCTGTACGCGGCTGAACCCTTCCTGTTTCTCGTTCAGAGCGGCTTTTCGGCGCTGCGAGGAAATCTGCGGCTGCAGCCATCGACGGCACTTCAATTCGACATCGGTGCCAGCGTCGAACAACCCGATTACCGTGCCAGTGTTACTGGCTTCTACGGGATCATCGAAGACTACATCACGTTTGATTCCGAGTTGATCTTCTTGTCGACCCAGGCATCGCCGACTGGTTTCCAGAACGTGCTGCGAACGGTCAACTCCGATCTCGCGGTCATCGGCGGACTGGAGTTGGACGGAGATGTCGAAGTCAACGAACGATTGACGGCATTCGGCACGCTCGCATGGACCCACGGCACAGACTTGCGGCGTAATGCCGAGAATCGGAACGTCAACACAACGATCGCATCCCGTAGCGACAATGATCTGTCTGGCACAGTTCCCAATGGAACAGATACGCGTGCACCTGTGGGCGAACCGCCCGTCGCCACCGTACGGGCTGTGGTTGTTGCTGAGAAAAAGCACGAACCCTTGCCGAGCATCTCGCCACTTCAGGCGCGTCTCGGATTCCGGCTACACGAGCCGGTTGAAAACCCGCGATACAGCGTCGAACTGGCCGCACGCATCGTCACCGCCCAGGAACGGATCGCAGCCTCGCTGTTTGAGAGCGCGACACCCGGCTTCACGGTCTTCGATCTGCGTGCGTACTGGCGTGCGACCGATTCGCTGCTGCTGGTCGCTGGGGTCGAGAACCTGACCGACAAGGGCTATCGCGAGCACCTGGACTTTCGGGACTTCCTCGAAGACATCGAAGTCCGCCGACCCGGACGCTCCTTCTACACGTCCGTCGAATTGCGCTACTAACGCGATCCGACGGGTTGAGCGACGGCCCGTTCGAAAGACGATTACGGTCTCGCCGAAACGCAGGAGATCTCGCTTCTGCTGTTCGCTGAAGCGATAATTCGCAGACCCACGCGACGCGTCGTCATTTCCCTTCTTGACGCGTCCAGTATTTTCCACCCTCCTCCCGCTTCAGGAGACTCAGTCATGCGAACCCTCTTTGTCGTGACCGCGATTGCTGCCTGTGGGATGTCTGCGTGTGCTGCGGAACCGCGAGTCGAATCCGTCGATCTGACGTCGATTCCTCGCACGATCAAACTCGAACCGACGTACGAGTCCAAGTCGCCGAAGTACTGCCTGGCGGTCTTTGGAAAGGAGGCCGCTCATCGCGTCTGGCTTGTGCATGACGGCGACCGGTTGTTTGTCGACCGGAATGGAGACGGCGAATTGATTGAGTCGCCGATCAGTATCGGCACCGGTTCTTCTTTTTCCCTGAGCTATCTGCGTCTCCCGAAAACCTACAGACGGTACACGGATTTCGCGGTGTATCCGCAGTCCGACGGTACCTGCCGAATTCAGGTGACGATGGATGGCCGTGGCCGGCAGTACGTCGGAGCCTCGAGCAACTCGCGTCCGAAATTCGGCAACAGTCCGGAGACGGCACCGATCATTCATTTCGACGGCCGCATGACGCTGGGGCAGTTTGGTCCGACACAGACAATCCCGCGTCGGACCGAAGGTGTCAGCTATCGCAAGACGTCGCTCAAGTTGATGGTTGGAACACCGGGTCTGGGCGACGGAACATTCGCCGCCTTCCACTGCAAGTGCCGTCGTGACAAGACGCTGCGGGGCACAATCGCTTACTCAGGCGGCGAAGATGCTCAGTTCGTCGAACGTGTCTCGTACAAGATGCGCGGCTGAGGCTACTACTTTTTCTACGGCCCCGTGCGGGTCCCAGCCAAAGCCCAGTCCGGTACAGCGCGAGCGACTCTGTCATTCGTGAACTTCGACGAATGTGAACCAGCCGTGATCGAATTTGACGTAGCAAAGATCCCTTGATGACGAGTGTCTCAGCGGCAACACGTCACAGCCCGGCCTTCTTTTCAGGACGCCGGGCTCTTGCTTTGCGGTCGTGACGACAATGGCCGTTGCAGCAGCCTGTCATCGCGGTAAACCAGTCATCGTGGTAAAGCTGTGGAGCGGAGCGAATCGGCTATTCGTCCCAGCCATCGGCCAGTGCCGTCAGGCGAGCGAGCGGAAGTTCGAAGCCCGGCAGGAGCGACGTTGCATACGCCTCCGATTCCGCAACCACCCGTGACGTGTATGCATCTCCTCGTTTGGCATACACCGTCATTGTTCGCTGGAACCGGTCGATGATCCAATACTCCTGCACGCCAAGCTGCAGATACTCGTCACGTTTTTCTTCGTAGTCCCGTTGCCGGCTGCGTCGCCCTGCCGAGACGAATTCAACGACGATCGTCGGTGTCTCATTCCGACGGGGATGTCGTCCGAATCCCACCCAGATTGCCCGGTCGGCCCGCCTCCGGTCGTCGCCGACATGGATGTCATGCTCGAGCAGCGTTTTGTCCAAAGCGGCTCCGTCCGGGTGGTCCTCCTGATACTTCCTCAACAGATATCCAAGTTCCTGATTGGAATCACGTTCCTCTTCGAGCGGTGCCGGCGACACGATCAGGACTCCTCGAATCAGCTCATAGCGCCATCCACGTTCGGCGTCCGCGGAATCGAATTCGTCGGGATCGAGTCGCATACCATTGGCATCCGGTCCGATCAGCAATGGCACCGACGGTGCTTCGACAGACATGATTGATCCCCGCGACATCTGGTGATTGCAACCCGCGATTCTAACCCAACTTTTCCATGCATCTCAGCGGAAATACGTCACGGCCCGGCGTTTCATTCAGGAATCCGGGTCTTTTGTTCCGGGCCTGGATTTCAACGACTGCTCCAGCAGCCATTCGTAGAGCTTCGGGTCTGCATACGCCGGGTCCCAGCAGTTGTGGCCGACGTTTGGGTAGTACGTCGTGCGGACCTTGCCACCCACTTCCTCGACCGCGTCGATCAGCGCGCGAGACGACGCCAATGTGCGAGGATTGTCGTCCTCGCCTTCGAAGTACCAGGCCGGAACGGATCTGATTTTCGGTGCCGCGGCAGGATCGATGGCTCCGCACATCGGGGCAATCGCGCAGATTCGATCCGGGTACTCCGCGGCCAGCGCCCAGGCACCGGCACCGCCCATACTCAGGCCAGTCGCGCAGACCCGGTCGGCGTCCACGGAGAACCGCTGGGTGAGATCAACAAGGAGCTCATTCAGCAGTTTCAGCTTCGCATCGTCGCTCCAGCGAGTTTCCTTCGGACATTGCGGTGACACGACAATGAACGGGAAGTTTCTGTCCGTCTCGACCAGTTTTGGTGGGCCGTGCTTTTTCACGAGTGGCAGATCATCAGTGCCGCGTTCACCCGACCCGTGCAGAAACAGCATCAGCGGCCATCCCTGTTCAGGAGCCTGGCAATAGCCACACGGCAGAAACAGGAGATAGCTGATCTGCTGACTCTCATCCGTGGGACTGACAAACGTCTGACCGACCTGTATCCCGGGAGCCGGTTTTTCAGCATGGCAGTCGTCCAGCAGAGCGAACAGGAACAGTAGAGCAGCCGTGGCCGAGAGCAGGCGAGACATGTTGAGACCTTCCTGTCATGGTGCAGTGCTTTGTGTCGGTTTCCGAGCCTCTCTAGTATATCCGCTTCGACTGAACCACCAGCATCCGGCGGCATGAACCCTCCGGAGCAGCATCAATGACCGAGGAGACATCAATGTCCCGAATAAGCCAGTGCGTTTGTGCGTGGTTGCTTGCCGCAACCACCTTCGTTGTGACCTCGACCTTCGCCGTGGCCGACGACAAAGAGGGAAAATGGGAAGACGTGTTCGATGGCAAATCATTGGAGAACTGGGACGGCAACCCGGACTTCTGGAGTGTCGAAGATGGAGCGATCACCGGGCAGACGACAAAGGACAAGCCGACCAAAGGCAACACGTTCATCATCTGGCGCGGCGGCGAAGTGGCCGACTTCGAGCTGACCCTTGAGTTCAAGATCATTGGCGGCAATTCGGGGATTCAGTACCGCAGTTTCGAGGTTAAGAACCAGAAGTGGGTCATCGGCGGTTATCAGGCGGACTTCGAGGCCGGGACGACATACTCCGGAATTAACTACGGAGAACGGACTGGCCGTGGCATCCTCGCGGGTCGCGGAACGCACACGACCTACGACAGAGAAGGCAAGAAGACCGAAAAACGGTTCGGCGATTCGGCCGAGCTGCAGAAGAAGATCAAGAAGGAAGACTGGAACGTCTACCACATCATTGCGAAGGAAAATCACTGCGTTCACAAAATCAACGGTGTGACGATGTCGGAGCTGACTGACAGCGACAAGCGCCGACTGTCAAAGGGCGTGCTGGCCCTGCAACTGCATGCCGGTCCGCCGATGAAAGTCCAGTTCCGGAAGATTCGGATTCTGCACTCGAAAGGCAGCAATTCCAAATCTGCACAGGCCGCTGTGGCTCCCGCCGCCTTCACCGGCCTTGCTGCTGTCGCCGACAAAAAGTCTGCCCGTAATAAGCGTGTTGCGTTTCTGGCTGGTAACAAGAGTCACGGCTACGGCTCGCACGAGCACAAGGCCGGCAACATTCTGCTGGCTCGCAAGCTGGAAGCGGCCATGCCGAATGTCGATACGGCTATCTTCACGGACGGTTGGCCGAAGGATGCGAATGCACTCGATGGCTTCGACTGCATCGTCATGTACTGCGACGGCGGCGGACGCCACATGGTCAATCCGCACCTCGAGCAGGTGAACGCCTACGCGAAACAGGGCGTTGGCATTGTCTGCATTCATTACGGAGTGGAAGTTCCGAAAGGTCCGTCCGGCGAAGCGTTTCTGGACTGGATCGGCGGCTATTTCGAGGCCAACTGGTCGGTCAATCCACACTGGACCGCGCACTTCAACAAGTTTCCGAAGCACGCCATCACGACTGGCGTGAAGCCGTTCGCCACAAATGACGAGTGGTACTACCACATGCGGTTTCGCCCCGACATGGCCGGCGTGACTCCGATCCTGACGGACCTGCCACCGTCGAGCACTCTGGTCAAAGAGGACGGATCACTCGCCCGCCCCGACAACGCACACAACAACAACCCGCACGTGCGTAAGGCCGTGTTGGAACGCAAGGAAGTGCAGCACGTCGCATGGGCGACCGAACGCGAAGACGGCGGCCGCGGCTTCGGTTTTACTGGCGGACACTACCACTGGAACTGGGGTAACCCGAATCAGCTCAAGTTGATGCTCAATGCCATCGTGTGGTGTGCGAAGGCCGACGTTCCCAAGGGCGGCGTGTCCGCTCCGGAAGTCACACTCGACGAACTCAGAGCCAATCAGGATTACGAGCCACGCGGCAATTTTGACTTCGGCGGCATCCAGAAGAAGCTCGACGAATGGCATGGCCGCAAAGTGGTCGGGCTTGCCCCGGCTGCCGTGTCCACATCAAAAAAAAACTCTCCAGAAGCAGTAAATAAGCCGCTCTTCAAGAGCGAAGTCGTCACCGGCAAGACACCTGGCGACGCCGTCAACATTGCCGTCGACCTGAAGGGTGTGAAGCAGATTTCGCTGGTCGTGACGGATGGCGGTAACGGTTTTTCGTGCGACTGGGCCGACTGGATCAACCCGACGTTTCTTGGTCCAGCCGGTATGAAGAAGCTGACCGAGCTGAAATGGAAGTCCGCTTCGGCTGGCTTCGGTCAGGCCCGCATTAACAGGAACAACGGAGGCAGTCCGGCGGTTGTTGATGGCAAGACCATCGAGAACTGCATTGGCACGCACGCCAACTCTGTGATTGTGTTCGACGTTCCTGAGGGTTTCGACAAGTTCAGCGCCCGTGGTGGCCTCGATGCTGGCGGAGTCGGTCAAGGAGCCTGTGGCGCAACCGCGAGCGTGCAGTTTCTGGTCTACGCCGGAGCCCCGCAGCTCGCAATCGCCGCCGCTGGTGCCGCTCCGGGAGCTGGTGAAAGTCGCGAAGCAGACGACGCGCTCAGCCAGCTTGATGTGGCCGAGGGACTCGAAGCCACACTGTTCGCTTCCGAGAAATCAAAGCCGGCACTGCTCAGTCCGTCTGCGATCGATATCGATCACCTGGGTCGCGTGTGGGTGTGTGAGGTTGTCAATTACCGACACCGATTCGGCTCACGCCCGGAAGGTGACCGCATCCTGGTCCTGGAAGACACGGATGGTGACGGTGTCGCCGACAAACAAACGGTGTTTCACCAGGGCCGCGATGTCGACACCGCTCACGGCATCTGTGTGCTCGGAAACCGAGTGATCGTCTCGGGCCTGGGCAATGTCTTCTCGCTGTACGACGATGACGGCGACCTGAAGTCCGATCGTAAGGAAACGCACTTCACCGGTATCGGTGGTGCTCAGCACGATCACGGGATTCACGCATTCGCCTTCGGCCCGGACGGCAAGTTGTATTTCAACTTTGGAAACTTCGGTGGCCAACTGAAAGACAAGGACGGCAAACCCGTTGTCGACCTGGCCGGTAATGAGATCAAGATCGGCCGCCAGCCCTATCAGGAAGGCATGGTGTTCCGCTGCGATCTGGACTGCAGCAATGTCGAGACGCTCGGCTGGAACTTCCGGAACAACTGGGAAGTGTGCGTCGACTCGTTCGGAACGCTGTGGCAGTCCGACAACGACGACGACGGCAACCGCGGAGTGCGGATCAACTACGTGATGGAGTACGGCAACTATGGCTACAAGGACGAACTCACCGGCGCCGGCTGGAAGACTCCGCGCACGAACCTCGAAAAAGAGATTCCCCTGCAGCACTGGCACCTGAACGATCCCGGCGTCATCCCAAATGTGCTTCAGACCGGTCAGGGGGCCCCAACGGGTATCGTCCTTTACGAAGGCACGCTGCTTGGGGATGTCTTCCAGAATCAGATGATCCACTGTGACGCCGGCCCGAATATCGTGCGGGCCTATCCGGTCAAGCCGGACGGTGCAGGTTACTCGGCACACATGCAGAACATGCTGCATGGAGCCCGTGACAAATGGTTCCGCCCGTCCGATGTGTGCATTGCACCAGACGGTTCAGTGATCGTTGCCGACTGGTACGACCCGGGCGTCGGCGGACACCGCATGGGCGACATCGAGAAAGGTCGCTTGTTCCGTATCGCTCCGCCGAACACTCCCTACAAGGTTCCGAAATACGACTTCAATGCGATTGAAGGTGCGATCGTTGCCCTGCAAAGCCCCAACCTGTCCGCTCGCTATCTGGCCTGGCAGAAACTGCACGGCGAAGGCGAAAAAGCTGAAGGAGCACTGCTGAGTGTGGTTGAAGAAACCGACAACCCACGTTTCCAAGCGCGGGCACTGTGGCTGCTGGGCAAAATGAAGGGTCGCGGAGCGGCAACCGTCGAACTCGCGACCGAGGACGACAACCCGGACATCCGCATTCTGGGCATCCGACTGGCGCGCCAGCTGGGACTCGACCTGATTCCCATCGTGCGGAAACTGGCGAAGGACGAATCGGCTGCCGTCCGTCGCGACTGTGCGATCGCGTTGCGATTTCTCGACTCGTCCGACAAGGCAAGGCTGTGGGCCGAACTGGCCGTCCAGCACGACGGTAAAGACCGCTGGTACCTGGAAGCACTCGGTATTGGCGCCGGAAAACACTGGGATGCGTGCCTGACAGCATTGCACGAGTCGCAAGGTGATCCCCTGGCCGTGGGACGGATTGAGGAATCAGCAGCCACTGACATTTTCTGGCGGTCGCGAGGCAAGCAGACGCCGACGCTGCTGGCCAGAGGGATCGCGCAGGGCATCGTCGCTGACGACGACGTACCGCGCATGATGCGCGCATTCGACTTCGTGAGCGGCCCAGCCAAAGACGAAGCGCTATTCAATCTGGCCTTCGGCTACACCAGCAAGGGTAATGTTGAGAGAGCGAATTTCGTCAACCTGGAGGCCATCAAGCGACTCCAGAGCGTCAACATTTCCAACGACACTGACGCGGTGACGGCACTCAATCGACTGCTGGCCAACCTGAAAGGCACGTCGCAGTTCGTCTCGCTGGTTGATCGGTTTGCAATGGCGAACCACTACCCCGCACTGCTCGAGTTGGCGCTGGCGAATTCGAACAGCCAATTGGGAGCAGACGCTGTCCGCGCTTTGCTGAGCAAGCAGCAGCAGGACTTGATTCGGAAACCGCTGAGCAGCGACAAACTTGAAACGGCTGTCGCTGCGGCCAATGTCCTTGGACTTTCGGCAGACGGACGCGCCCCAGCACTGCTTCTGCCGATCATCGCCGACGCGGATGCCCCGGCCGAGTTGCGACGTCAGGCCGCTCAGGCGGCAGCTTCGTCACGCAACGGTGCCTTGAAACTGCTGGAACAGGCCGAGAAGGGGGAACTCGATCCCGCACTGACTCAGTCAATCGCTGCCCGTATGCACTCATCGCCACAGAACGATATTCGTGCTCGCGCCATCAAGCTGTTTCCACTACCGCCGGCGAAGAACGGCAAACCGATGCCGCCCATCACCGAGCTGATCAAGAAGAAAGGCGACATCAATCGCGGGCGAATCGCCTTCGAAACCACCGGCACGTGCGCGAACTGTCATGTGGTCAACCGCAAGGGCAAGGAAGTCGGGCCGAACCTGTCGGAGATCGGCAAGAAACTGAGCCGCACGGCCTTCTTCGAATCCGTGCTCTTCCCCAGTGCCGGAATCAGCCACAACTACGAGATGTACTCGGTTGTTCTGACTGACGGCAACGTGCTGAATGGGGTCATGCCCACGTCGACCGACGATTCGGTCACAATCAAAGACGCGAAAGCGATCAGCCGTGTGGTCAAGCGTTCGAACATCGAGATCATCACCAAACAGAAAATCTCGATCATGCCCGCCGATCTGCAAAAGCTGATCACCGAACAGGAACTGGTCGACATCGTCGAGTACCTGCAAACTCTGAAACAGGCAACGGTGGCGACAACATCCGCGTCGCGATAAGGCGAGGGACAAATAAGAATTCACCAGTTAGAACGGGAGGGCTTGGAAAGAAGAAGGGGCAGGACTGGGTCCGCCCCTTTTTCAGATAGCCTCCACCGGCGTCGCGTTATTTGGCAGCGGCGTCGGCACGTGATACGGCTTTCCGGATTCGTACAGCCGCAGCCTCGCTTCGACACGTTTTCGTTCTTCCTCGTCGAACGCGTCCGGAATCTCCAGGGCCTGTTGCTGGCGTTTGACCGCCTCGTCGAACTGTCCGGCTTCAGCGAGTGCCGCGGCCAGCGTGTCGATGTGGTTGGCGTCCTTCCAGTCGGTGAGTTCGCAGGCCCGCGTGGCCAGTTCGACCGCCCGTTCTCCGTCACGTACCGACTCGTCCGGGCACGTCGCCAGAAGCCAGGCCAGTCGACCAATGCAGCTCAGACTGTCCGGTTCGGCCTTGAGTCCCGCTTCGTAGTCAGCCACTGCCTGCGTGAGATTCTGCTGTGCGAGAGCAACCCTGGCCAGGTACGAGTGGGTGGTGCCGAGATTCCAGCCCGGTTCCTCGCCAGCGGCCTGATTTGCGGTGACGACACGTGTGGCGTGCTCGACCGCCTGCTGAAACAGCGTACGAGCCGCGGGCCAGTCCTGCTGAGTCTGCCGGATCAGCCCCAGTTGTTCTGCTGCGTAGGCCGCCCGCCGCCGTACGGCGAGGTCGTCCGGCTGGTCAGCCAGTTGTTTGTCCAGCCGGCTCCGCTGCGCGGTGAGCAATCGCACCTCGATCTCGGGATATCCCGCAAGCTGTCGCGTGAGAACCAGGTCGTCGTCCTCACGCAGTTCGTCCAGATCGTCGTAACCCGCGTCGACAGCTTCCTGCAGGCAGGCCAGGGACTGGTCGAGGAATGCCTGACGCCGTGCCGCGTCCTCGTCGCTGAGCGGCTCGTCGTCCGCAGCCAGGTGCACGGCACACAGGCCGTAACCGCTCGCCGCGAGAAACTTCTGCGTACCAGTTGCCGGTTTCAGGTCGCGCAGATGGTCAGCAGCCTGACTGGCCTCGTCGAGTTTCCGCTGTTTCGCAAACTCGGCACAACGCGTGTAGAGCAGTCCTGGCAGTTCGTCGGCGGGCTGAGCCAGCACGATGTCCAACTCGCCGGTGGCAAGCAAAGCGAGATCAGCAGACCGTGCACGACGTTCCAACGTGTCCTGATCACGTTTCGAGCGTTCGACGTCCTGGTCGTTCTGAATCATTCGGTCTAGAACGGCAACCCCGGCCCGATACGCCACGGCTGCCTTCGCGTACGCGAACAAAGCCTGCTGGGCCCGTCACACATTGAGTTGCGATACCATCAAATCACGCTGCGAATCAATCTTCGATTGATCAATCGTCGCAAGCCGTGCATCAATCGCCAATGCTTTCTCAAAGTAGGGCAGAGCTTCCTGCGGCCGGTCAAGCTCAAGCAGCGTGCCCCCAATTTTTGTATACGAAAATGAGAGATCGCGCTGTGCCTGGGCGTCGGTGGGATCGGCCAACGCCAGCCTCTGAGCGATTTCCAAATCTTTTTTGTAATAGTCCACGGCCTGCTGCACCTGACCGGCCTGCAGGCTCACGTTGCCGAGGCGGCTGTACGAGACGGAGAGATCGCGCTGTGCCTGGGCGTCGGTGAGATCGGCCGACGCCAGCCTCTGAGCGATTTCCAGGCCCTGCTGGTAGTGGTCGACGGCCTGCTGCACCTGACCGGCCTCCAGGCTCACGTCCCCCAGCCAGCCGTACGAGATGGAGAGATCGCGCTGGGCCTGGGCGTCGGTGGGATCGGCCGACGCCAGACTCTGAGCGATTTCCAGGCCCTGCTGGTAGTGGTCGACGGCCTGCTGCACCTGACCGGCCTCCAGGCTCACGTTGCCGAGGCAGTTGTACGAGACGAATAGATCACGCTGTCCCTGGGCGTCGGTGGGATCGGCCGACGCCAGACTCTGAGCAATTTCCAGATCTTTTTTGAAATAGTCCACGGCCTGCTGCACCTGACCGGCCTGCAGGCTCACGTCACCAAGTCTGCTGTACGAGATGGAGAGATCGCGCTGTGCCCGGGTGTCGGTGGGATCGGCCGACGCCAGCCTCTGAGCGATGGCATTTGCTCTCAGGAACAGGTCGCGGGCGGCGTCAAGTGTGCCCGCAGCGGGAGCCTGGTCCGGTCCGACTTCCCCCTGGCCCACGCGCAGGAAGACCTCAGCCATGTCGACCAATGCGGCCATCGTGCTGCGGTCCACTGCATTTTCGTCGCCGAATTCCTGTGAAATCTCTTGCAACCGGGTCAATGCGGTGTTCAGCACGCGCCGCCGCACGGGACCGGCTCCGGGGACGTTTTTCAGTCCACCCTGGATTTCAAAAATCACTGAGGTGAGTGTGCTGATAGCGAGTTCGGTCTGTTCGCGTGCGGTGCTGGCACTGGCCTCGGCCAGTTGCGTCTGCTGCTCGGCCGTGTGCTGGTTCTGTTCGGCGAGTTTCTGTGCGGCTTCGGCAGCCAGTCGCTGTGTTTCTGCTTCGGCCCGGGCCGCGGTTGCCTGCCGCTCTTTCACCAATGCGTTCAGTGCTTCCGTCTGTGCCTGTTGCTCACCGGTCTCCGCCCGCTCGGCCTGCCCGAGGGCCCAGATGCCCAGAGCGGCAAAGCCCCCCGCCGCGATTGCGAGACCCGCGATCAGAGCCCGACCGCGCCAACGTCGGAACCGCTCGCGGCCGGTTGCGGATTTCACGAACTGCCGGGCCGTCGGGTTCAGCGGCAGCGGCTCGGATTCCCACTCGGTGTAGTACAGCAACAGACCCGGCCCCGGCAGGTCGGCCGGGTCGGCGCCTGAGTGCTGCCAGGCGGCGGCAGCCGATTCCAGATCGTCACGCCGTTCCAGATCGCGGCGGGCGTTGTCCAGCCAGCCCCGGAATCGCGACCAGCGATCCACCAGTGAATCGTGGATCAGGTCGATCGTGTTTGGCCTGTTTGAAGACAGGCTATCGGTGGGTGGCTGGGGTCGAGCGGAGCGAGCCCCCAGTTGCGTCGACGTCGAATGTGCCAGAGCCGATTCCGGGGGCTCGCTATCGCTCGACCCCGGCCACCCGTCTGTTTCACTCAATAACTCGGCAACACGAGCCACCAGCAGTCGAGGCGGGGCCGACGAGCCGGGTGACATGCCGGCCGGGCGGCCGCCGGACAGGAGATGCAGCACTTCGTCTGCACCCGGGCCGCCGGCTTCCAGCAGAGCTTCGCGCGACGCCGTGCGACGCCGTGCGACGCCGTGCGACGCACGTCCTGAGCGCCGCGGCCCACCTGCACGAGTTGCAGGAACATTCGGCGGGCCGCCTCCTGCTGCTGGTCGGTCAGGTCCAGAAACAGGTCGTCGGCTGACTGAGTGACGGCTCCGCCCACGCCGCCGATCGCTTCGTAATCGGCCAGGCTCAGGCTCGGCGTGTGCTCCGCGCGTTTGCGAGCAGCCAGCCACAGCGACCGCAGCGCGTGACTCAGCAGTGGCAACCGGCCCGGTCCGGATTCCGTGTCTTCAACCAGTCGCTCCACCAGTTCGTCCGATCCGATCCGCCCGCCGGCCATCTTCAACGGATCGCGGATCGCCCGCTCCAGGCCGTCCTTCGAGTGCGGGCCCAGCGCGTACCGCTCTGCCGCGTTCGCGGCGCGTGACAGCTCCTCGTGAGCCGTGACAAAGTGCAGGAAATCGCTGCGGATGGTCGTGACGATCCGCAGCGGGCTGTCCTTGTCGGCAAAGGTCGCCAGCAGCAGCGCAAGGAACTGATCGGTCGGATCGTCCCCGGTCTGGCCTGCGTCGCTGGCGTCGCCTGACGATGAACCATCCACGCTCTGGTCAGCCAGGCTGCGTCCGGACCGCGATTGCGTAAACAGCTCCTCAAACTGATCCACCAGCAGCAGAACGGGTCTCGGCGGAGCCGGCTGGTGGCGGTGGTTCCATTCCCGGACCAGGTTGGTCAGCGACTGCGGGCTGCGTTGCAACGCCGTCTCGATCGCGTCGAGCCGCCCGGGTGTGGTGTCGTCGGGATTCAGGGCCAGCAGTGCCACAGCGAGTTCCTTGAGCGGGTCGCGGCCGGGCCGCATGGTGAGGAACAGCCAGTCGTCGTGCCCGTCCAGCGGCTGCCGCGACAGAGCCGGCATCACGCCAGCCCGAATCAGCGACGATTTCCCGCTGCCGCTGGCCCCTTCCACCTGCACCCACCCGCAGCGTCGAATCCGCTCCGTGACATCCGCCGATTCCCGCCGTCGACCAAAGAACAGATGCTGATCCTGCGTGCGGAAGACCTCCAGACCGCGGTACGGCTCGTCGACCAGCAGCAGCCCCTCGTCCACCGTCGTGTCCGCGCGCAGCACGTCGATCAGCGGCGTCAGACTGTCTTCGACCAGCAGCTGGTCCTCAAACTCCAGCTCGAACCGCTGAAACGCGTCGAGGAAGACTCCCAGCGATGCGGGAGTCGCCGGTCCCGTCCGGGCAATGAGCGGCACGATGCGGAACTTCTCCGGGTCCGGGTAGTAGCGGCGCAGCGCGGCGCTGACTTCCGCGTCGACCCACCGCTTCGGTGCGTCATCGCTGAGCAGCACCAGAAACGTGTGCACCTGGCTCAGCCCGTCTTCAAGCGCGGCCAACCACGGCTGTCCCGGCTCAATGCACTCACGGTCAAACCAAACGCGGTAGCCGGCGGCGGTCAGGCTGTCGTACACCTGCATGGCGAGTTCGGCATCGGACCAGTGGTAGCTCAGAAAGAGGTCGTATGACGAAGGAGCGGCTGGCACGCTGTCTGATCCGGACGACTCAACCATGATCTGAACTCCACGGGGTAGACGGACCATTGAGTGGATGCCTGTGAAGGATACGGTTTTCCGGAGCGGGAAACAGTTCGGGCAAAAGAAAAAGGGAAACGGTCAGGTCGACCTGACCCTTTTGTGTTCTCCACTACCCGGCCTGCGTTTTCCCCTGTCAACGCTTCAGCCATGCTGTTACCAGCACCGCCGCATGACTCGCGGGCAGTGTGGTGCGCTACTCCTTCACTGTGCGGCTCTTTCATCCGCTACCCCATGCTGGCTTTCACCGGCGCTTTCGCTGCATCCCCGTTTCATTCCGCGGGTTGATCAAGTCACAATCGGCATGTACGGCGACTACAGACAATGCCTGTGATTGGAAACCGTCATGAGTCGAACGACTTCAGCGTTGTTACGGATCGCGAGTCTGCTGCTGATCGTATTCCTGTTCTGTCTGCTTATTCCAAATTTGGGACACCCGCCCGAGGCAAGTTACCGGTCACGGTGCAGGAACAATCTCAAGCAGATCATGCTGGCGATGCACGACTATGGCTCATCGCAAAAAAAGCGCAACATTGATATAGAGTCGAGTTGTTAGATTTGCGATAAGCCGCTCGCTATGAGCGAGAACGGTTATTCGACTTTGGAAATACGAGT
>CAUZFZ010000119.1:0-33307 GCA_963579025.1 Planctomycetota bacterium
TATCGAATTTCCATCGGAGAATTCTTCACTGGTGACTTCCAGTACGTCGTGCTGATCAACGACGACGACCTTCGTGGAAGCGACGCCCACGCACTCTTCAGCAACATCAGACTCCACGAGCTCGAACGGTGATCGGACTCGCCCGTTTATCCATCTTGACGTCAAGTCCGGGACAGGAATACAAGCCTCACGTCAATTTGCGCGGGCAAATTGCAGGTCTGAAAGTCGTCGCCTTGCGTTCTCCGTCACATCGTTGGAGTCACAGGCCTGATATATCGGCTTGGTGAAACACGATGTCCCGCGCACGTTCAGGTTGCTATTTCAGCTCTCTGAACTGAACCATTACGCTGTGTGTGGAACTTGCAGTTACTGAGGCAGGGTCCCTTGTAGATCTGCGATCGCCTGTACATCGTCAAAGAGTGACACAAATGCATGACCGACTTGGCCAGATGCTCTGCCGCTGGAGACACAGGGTCGCCGCTCGCTCGATCAAAGGGCGAGTGCTTGATATTGGTTGTGGAACAAATCAGCTCATCAAGTCCCATGGTGACGGCATCGGCGTAGACGTCCATGGCTGGGACGGAGTCGATATTATCGTCGACAATACGGCCGACCTCCCGTTTGAGGACCGTGGCTTCGACACTGTCACAATAATAGCCGCACTGAATCACATTCCAAATCGGAAGGAAGTTCTGCTGGAAACCAACAGGCTCCTTCGTGATGGGGGACGAATTGTATTGACTATGATCCCGCCACGGCTGTCGACTATATGGCATTTCCTCCGACGTCCGTGGGATGCAGACCAGCATGAGCGGGGAATGAAGGACGGCGAAGTCTACGGCATGACGGTCAGGGAAGTTGACGACCTGCTTGGCGAGGCCGGGTTTGAAAACATTCACCATGAACGATTCATGCTCGGGGTCAACTGCCTCACAACGGCTGAGAAACCGCTGATCGGCAAGACAGCACCCAGTGAAGACCGTGTGGCGGCATAGGAATCAGTCATTCGGCCCGGAAGCCGTTCTTCCCGACACTGCTAACCCTCAAGTGAGTCGCCATGCACCTTCTCGTGAGCATACCGGCACTGAACGAAGAGCAAACCGTCTCTCACGTGATCGATCTGGTTCCGCAGAAGATTGACGGCGTAACGCGAACGACAATCCTCGTAGTTGATGACGGCTCAACGGATAACACCGCTGCCGTCGCCGTCGAAGCCGGGGCTTGCGTCGTTTCCCACGCCTGCAATTGTGGCGTAGGGGCCGCCTTTCAGACTGCGGTCCGTGAAGCCGTTCGCAGGGGAGCAGACATCCTCGTGACGATTGATGGGGATGGTCAGTTCGACGCCGCCGATATTCCACAGCTCGTGGCCCCCATTCTACATGGTTCGGTCGGGCTGTGCACAGCGAGTCGATTTGCAGACGCAGCACTGATTCCGCAAATGCCAGGTATCAAGATTTGGGGCAATCATCGAGTTGCGTCAATTGTCAGTGCGCTGGCCGGCGAACAGTTTCACGACGTGTCATGCGGTTTTCGTGCGTATTCTCGCGACGCCATACTACGAATCACTCCTCTTGAGTCTTTTACCTACACTCATGAGGTTCTGCTCGACCTGGCCGCTAAGCGGGTCGCGATCAGAGAGATTCCACTTGCCGTTCGTGGAACACGCGAATTCGGCGAATCCAGGGTCGCGTCCAATGTGTGGAGATATGCCGTTCGTACGCTTTCGATCATGGCCCGTTTTTACCGGGACCATTATCCGCTCAAACTGTGCAGTACACTGGCATCTGTACCGCTCGTCGCCGCGTGTGTGCTTCTGGCGATCTCCGGCTGGCAGTGGTGGCAGACAGAAGTCTGGCTGAAGTCATTTGCTTTCGCCGGCGCGAGCCTGATTGGCGTTTCCCTGGCATTGATGTTCTTCGGGTTCCTGGCTGGGGTTACGAACAGACTCCGACGGAACCAGGAGGAGATTCTCTATTGGCTTCGTCTGAGTGCGACGCGCGAGGCCGCCACTACGGGAGGCGACACAACTGCAGAAACACCTATCGTGCCGTTTCCAGCTCCCGCACGCTCCCAGGATCGAGCCAACCGGGCATCCGCATGACCTGACTAACCGCGCAGACGCACTAGCTATTCGCCCTGACTCTGTTTCTACTGCACACACGCATCGATAAGCATTCAGAGTTATGAAGACTCTTCTTCTCAACAAGCTATTTCAGTCAGATAAAGCGGCGCTGCTGACTGCCGTCGGGGTGACACTTACCGTAATGGTTGTCTATTTTCCGATGGCGTTCCTCGGCACGGGTGTCATCGGACCGGCGGACATTGCTTACGGCGCATACCCATGGAGGGCCGACTACTATAGCCCCAATCAAGCTGTATTGTCGGATGAAGCGGACCTCTTCATTCCAATGGTCGCCTCAGCTCATGCCTACCTCCGAAATGGCGATCTGCCGCTGTTCATGCCGGATCACCTGAATGGTATTCCGGTACAGTTTGTCGCAAATAGCGATGTCAATTCCATTCCACTAATGCTGAGCACGCTGACGTTCGGTGTTCCGATCGGAATCAACGTCTGGTTAATCGGTCGGGCCCTGTTTGCCGCTTACTGTACATTTCAGCTGCTTAGAGTCTGGAAACTCGGCCGAGAGGCCGCAATTGTCGGCACGATCACTTTCATGTTCAGCAGTTTTGCCGTTCAGCGATTTGTGCAGTCGTTCTTTCTGATTTACGCGCTCATACCAGTTCTATTATACGGAATCGAGAGGATCCTGCAGAACCGGAGTAAGGCGTGGTGTCTGGGACTGCCACTGGCTGGCTACATGCTGGTTTCGGCCGGATATCCGCATATGAGTATTGTGGTTGCTCTCTTCGTTTCCGGCTACACATTGCTGCGGCTGATGGAGCGCCGCTGCCTCACTGATGTTTACATTCTCAGCGGAATCGTAGTCCTGACAGTGGCGATGGCGATGCCCGTGCTGCTGGCAACTTACGACTACTTTTATGGTGGGTTCGATTGGACATATCGTGCAAATCGGTGGACCAATCGGCTACAGTCAGAGTCACTTGTTTCGCTGGCAGTTCCTGAAGTGCTCTTGAACCGCAGGTCAAGTGACAGCTGGATTCGGAATGCTACATACATTGGCGTTCTTCCATTGATCATGGCCTGCGTTTCCATCTTCCTTATCGCCTGGAAGCGCCATTCATTCTGGTATCTCACGGCGGTTGTGTTCGTCTTGCCCCTTGCGCTTTACAACCTGTCCGGCTTCAACCAGTACGTGTGGAAGCGTCTTCCGGTACTTGGCAGTGTGGCGCCAAATACGTTGATCCTGCTGTGGATGGCCAGCATGAGCTTGATGTCAGCTTTTGGCGTAGACGCCTGGCTAAGTGCCGACTGCGGCACGAAACGTCGTGTGGCCACGCTGGCGGCATTGGTTGTCGCACTAGTCGGGTTCGGCGTGTTTGCCTGGCCGGTCGTGGCGGCAGCTGCAGAAATAGAGTCAAAGGTGGCCGTGGTCGCCTGTGTGCGGGCTCTTGTCGTAGTTTTCGTCGTGGGTGTAATGGCCTGGAGCATTCGTCGAGGTCAATCCGGGACGCGCTGGCTTGCACCGGCTTCGGTTGTTGTCGTACTGGTCGACCTTGGTGCAATGGGGTATGACTGGAATGACACGACGCCTGTGAGCCGCTTCTACCCGGAAACGGCAGGCGTGAAATACCTGTTAGAGCACCAGGGTGATTGCAAGGTGCTTCCAACGGGAACTGCTCTGCACAGTCGAATGGCGTCAGCTGTGGGTATTCGAGCGTTGGGAGTCCGCGGCTTTCCGTCCAGCCGTATCAAGCAATTGTACCAGGCGATTTCAGACGACGCCTTTCGCGTTCATCCAACGCAGACGCTTCTATCAGTCGCTCACCCGGATCATGGTGGAGTCCGTCTGAATGCGCCGCTGATCGACTCGCTGGGAATTCGCTACGTTGCTACTCCACCTGACGCAGTACTCTGGGGCGATCGGTCCAGTGAACTGCAGGGATACTCACTTGTGTATGACGACGATATCCGCATCTGGGAGAACAGCGAAGCCCTGGAACGAGGCTACATAGTGCCGCGAGTCAGCGTCACGAGTAATTCGATCGAACGACTCATTGACCCTTCCGTGAGGGCCGCGAACCAAGCGTTTATTGATGACTCGGATTCAAGTGATAGTGCACTTCTCGAATTGGTCGAGAAGAATGGACTTCCTCTCGACGGTAGTGTGACTCCCGTTGAATTGGGTGGTTACAGGCAGCAGTTCGATGTAACGGCGTCCCGTCCTGCAATGCTCGTGGTCTCCGACAATTTCCATAGCGGTTGGGTGGCCAGGATTGGATCGGTGAAAGTCCCGCTTTGGCGAGTTAATGGAAACATGCGCGGCCTGCCTGTTCCTAGGGGTGCCTCAGAAGTGACACTCACGTATGAACCGGCTGGTTTGTGGCCGGCGATGTATTTGTCGTCGAGCGTCGCGGGCGGGCTATTGTTCACTCTCATAGGTCGCGCAATGATGTGGTTTCTACAAAGGCAGAGGGCTCAGGCTGAACCAGTTCATTTGAGTGTCTCTGCAACTGGCGCGGACGTTCCGTCACATGCACTCGCGTCGAGGCAAACGGAGTTGAGCCGCAGACGGGCGGGCTAATTCGCTTCCGCCTCTCTCTATTCGGCTCGCTGCCACTATTCGGCTCGCTGATTGAAAGGCCGTGCGTCTTCATGTATTAATAGGCAGCGCGTCAATAGTGTTCAATTGACGGAGGGCTGCTGAGACGCTGGTTACGTGTTTGCCCAATGCCAACGACCGTAGCGCCGGGATCCGATCGACAAGGAGGCTGGCTAACAGCTTTCCGAACATCCGGCAAGGTATTCCTTGTCGGTATTGTGCTAGTGTTTGTGGTTCGGCACGTCATGGGATTTGGAGTAACAGCCGGCTCTATTGCCAACACCTGTCATGCCGCGCCAGGGTGGCTGCTTCTCGCGGCCATTCTTTATGTTCTGAGCTGGTTGCCCGCGGCAGCGTTGTGGAAAACGATGCTGACCCCATGCAATGTACGTGTTCCATTGTCGGCACTGTTCACCGCAGCGCTTTGCGGGCTGATTGGTAAGTACACGCCGGGAAAGGCGGGGTCACTGCTAATTCGGGCGATGATGCTCAAGAGGTATGCGATCAAGATGCCGGTGTCAATTGTGACAGCTCTTTGTGAGACAGTAATCCTGCTGGCATCTGGTCTGGTCATTGCTGTGGGCCTGCTGCCCGTGACTGTCTCACTGGACCGTGTCAGGGAGAGTGTTCATGGACCTGCCTTTGTAATGCAGTGGGCGACATGGCTGTGGATGCGGCCTGTTCTGACCATCGGAGCCGCTGCCGTCGGTGTCATCATTGCTGTCAGGTACGCCGTACCACATTTACTGGCTCGCGTTCTTCGATCACGAGTTAATCAGACATGGGACAGCGAGCCGTTTGGTCGGCTCATTGGTAACTGGCGATTCTGTTTCGTCAGTTGCGGTACAGCCGCGTTATTCTGGGGGCTGGAGGGCGTGAGTCTGACGTGTGTGCTGCAGGCGACCGGATATGAGTCTTTCGACGTTGCGACAACCATCGCTTGCGTCGGGGCCTGCTCGTTGGCCAGCAGCATTGGATGCTTTGCAGTATTCACGCCGGGTGGGCTTGGAGTGCGCGAGTGGATTCTGATTGAGTCGCTGCTGTGTCTGCCTGGAATGTCTGCAGAGTCGGCTGTTGCTGCCAGTATTCTACTACGAGTCGTATGGTTGTTGGCTGAAGTAACAACTGGTGGCGTTCTGTATGTTATTGTCTTTCGGAGAGGATCGCCGCGTATTCCAGATGCAGTTGCGACGCCGGACAGACGCCAGGCAGCATGAGGAAAACGTAGCAATCCAGCACTCTTTGAGTTTATAGACTGCCTCGTTCGTGTGTCAGGCCGCTTTCGCAGGATCAGAACTGAATTCCTCGGATCACTGTAACCCGCGATAGTCGCGGTAAGCTTCTGCTGGCGCGACAGAGAGACGAAACGCGGTGAATCGCGTTTGAGGCATGGCGTTCTCTGATATCCTCAATTCGGTCCGTGTTATTTTCAATGTGTCCGGCGCCGGTCACGTAGGAACGCAGACGGCAATGTCCCTACAGTCTGCACCAGTAGTGCGGCGATGCGACGCCATCGCGACTCGCCAGGCATTACGCACCGCCGATACCAGGTAATCGCACGCCAGGCTCGGCTAGTCGTTATTTCCGTCAGTTGGGCATTGAACTTCCGATGATTCGCAGCGAGTTCATCTTGATCAGCTCTCGTGAGTTCCTCAGTGTGCCGGGTTTGAGTGGCGTTGAACTGATCGACTGACACCGGTTGGAACAGTGCCGAGAGATAACTCAACTGCTCTCTGGCCGAATCGAGCTTCGTCAAGTCCGAACTCCGGGATGGACTTGCCATGGCAGTCAACGCATCCCACGTCTGCGAAAGGAGCACTCGCAGCGGCGAAGGGAATTCGGAAACATTAGTCCTCGCCTCAGAGTCATGGTGTCGAAGTGAAGAGCATGGAACGATCACCATCCGTGGCGCAATCAACCGGCTACGACTCTTCTCGAAGCCGGTCCGTGGCAGTTCTGGAGTAGCACCGCGGCTGTCTGGGCGCTGGCGGTACTCAACGACGCGCGTCTTTTACTAGTTCCCGGCCACTCGCTGGAAGACCGACCTGCGACCGCCGTGGGAAGAACCGCGTTGACGCATTTGAAACCAGTCGCTTACAAGTCGCGCCTCTCGCGGTTCACACTACATTCTGGTTCAATTCACACCGGCACTGTTGGCATGGTGGTTGGTTTTTCTCAACCATACCAACGCGGAATTGCCCGGTTAACATTGCCGTGAAGGAACCGGATTAAGCAAACACTCATGGATGAGCTTAGATGCCACGGACGAATCATCACGCTGAATCGGAACTGACTGACCGCATATCGGCCCCACAGGAGCCGGGACGGGCCTCTCCATCCGAGGTAATCAACGCGAACCTGCGGCGACCGCACAGGCCCCTCGGTCACGGGTTCTCCTTTCATTCCGCAATGGATGTTCTGCTTCCGCACCTTTCGCGGCGCCGGCTCATTGCTCGCACACTCTATTACGGCTTATGGCGATCAAGAGTCGCAAGCTTCCGATCGCGACTAACGCAGGCTTTGCGTCGTGTAACACTGGTGATGACGGAACAGCCTCGCACGATTGACCGAACGCCGTGGGCGTCACCTGATGCTGCAGACGCCGCGGATGACCGGAGCGTCGAAGTCATCATTGTTACCTACAACTCCGAAGAAATCATCGAAAGCTGTATTCGATCGGCGTTCAATGCGAACCACGAGAGGTTTCGCCTCAAAGTAACGGTCGTCGACAACGCTTCGAGTGATGGGACGACGGCGGTTCTTGAGGGTCTGGCCGAGGAGTTCGCCGACCTCCAGGTACTGTCTAACCGGCGCAATGTTGGGTTTGGCCGGGCAATCAATGGTGCCGCCCGGATGACCAGTGCGGATTTCATCTTCTGTCTCAATCCGGACGCAACTCTCAAGCCCAATACGCTTGACACTGTTCTTTCGGATGCCACGTCCTCGATGTCAGTCGGTTTTCGCATGTGGGAATGTCGGCAGACTCCCTACGAGCATCCAAAGCTATACGACCCCGTCACGCGAGAAACGGAATGGGCCTCGGGAGCCTGTCTCCTGGCTCATACGGGAACGTTTCTGGATGTGGGCGGCTTCGACGGGAACATCTTTCTGTACGCTGAGGACGTGGAATTGTCGTGGCGCGTCCGAGCCAGTGGGTTTCGAATCCGATACGTTCCCAACGCAACACTTGTGCATTGCACTTATGAGGGAGCTGGCGACACCAAGCCGTCACAGTTCTACAACAGCCTGGTCTCCAACCTGATACTTCGCCTCAAGTACGGAAGCCTGTCGGAACTCACTCTGTTTGCTTTGGGGCTCATAACGCAAATGCTATGCCCTCCTCAGCTCCCGTCTCCACGCTGGAATATGCTGAAACACTTTGGTCTGGCCGTTCCGAATCTCGCTCTTGCGTCATGGACGCGAATCCGTAAGTTGCTGCTGCGGAATCCATCGGTCGCCCGATTTGTTGGATTCGACTACGAGCTGTCGCGGACTGGCTCTTTCTATCACGTGACGGACTTCAGGGACGGACCACTAGTCTCGGTTGTCATTCGAACCATGGACCGGCCGCAATACCTGCGCGAAGCGCTGCAATCTATCGCCAATCAGACCTACACAAACATTGAGGTCGTGGTCGTCGAAGACGGGCCTGCAAAGTCGCAGCACATCGTCAACGAGTTTCCGCAGCTCACGATTCACTATTTCGCCACCGGTATCAGATCCGGACGGTGCCGCGCCGGCAACGCCGGTTTGACAAAGGCCAATGGAAGGTATATCTGCTTCCTCGACGACGACGATCTTTTTTACGCGGACCATTTCGAGACGCTGGTCCACGTACTGCAGAACTCTCCGAACCGGGCCGCCTACAGTTGCGGTCTTGAAGTGGCAACCGAAGTCCTTTCCGACGAGCCCTTTCAGTATCGCGAAACGCGACATGAAGTGATCCATCAGCACGAATACGATCAGAAACGGCTACGCAAGAAGAACCTGATGCCAATCAACACCGTCCTCTTTGAACGAAGCTGCTACGAAGAGGCCGGTGGCTTCGATGAAAACTTAGGTTTGCTCGAAGACTGGAACCTGTGGGTGCGTTACTCGGCACTGACTGATTTTACATTCGTCAGGAAAACGACCTGTCTGTATCGCGTGCCAGCCGACTCAGGCATTAGCAAATTGAGGTATCAACAACTGACAGCCGCCTACGATGAGGTATGCCTCGCAAATGCTGCCACACTGGATCAGCTGCAGTCAGTGCGGGAGCGGGTCGCTGCCTGATGCTCCGTCGAAACTCGTCACCGCACAGGATCGAGAAAGGTCTGCCGATCCGGGACTGCTCGCAGCGCTGGTGAGGATTTCGCGGTGACAGACAACCGATTGTCTGCGCAGCGGCACCAAACAAAGCATTGCCAATCTGGAAGACGTTGCCGCGCAGGCTGGACTGCCCCGGTAGTGGAGTCCACTTACCAGTTGAAGGACTCGACGACCTCAGCTCCTTTGTCGCACCCTTCTGCCATGAAAGAAATGCACAATGACGGACAAACGTGTACTCTCGGAATTCGTAACCGGAGCGCCGCCCTGAATCAGTGGCCCGTGCCAGAATAGCGCATCTCCGGCCCTGCTGTTCTTGTCCAAGTGGAATGCCCGACACACTCCGCAAGCCTCTTGAACAGACTCTACTGCCCCCATACACGTCGCCGGACAAATCGCGGCTACTCGTGAGGCGAAATCCAGACTGAATCCCAAAGGCTGAGCCGAATTGCAAACCTCGGTTTCCTGAAAAACATCGCCGGCCCGACAAGCGTGCATAGCGCTGAACGAAAACGACTAATCTGCGTTAGCAATTCAGCTCTCTTTGAATGTACAGGCTGCCTCCTGCATTCTTAGCGCACAAAGGCATTTGTTCTTCAATAAGGTCGCCAAACATAAGGTGAACGTAGGTGTTGAAGAAGTGAATACGCCAATCGGAGTTGTAAGACAGAAATGCTCGGAGGAAGTAATTCTCATTCCAGTACCGACCTTCCTTCAGCCACGCGCTAGGATATTCGAACGGATAGAACACGTCATGAAAGTGCACGAATACACCCGGTTTCAAATGTGGCAAGATGTCAAACATCAGGCGTTGCAGGTCACTGCCACATTTGACGACATGACTTGAGTCAATATATAACAAATCGCCCGATTCCAGAGATAGTATCGTCTCGGCTGGCACGTCCTGAATCTTCCTATCGATTATTCGGACCTGTTCTTTGTCGCTTCCCCTCAACAAAGCCATCAGGCGATCCGGGTAGGGCTCAATGAACGTAATCTCTGGTCTCTCCGCAAAGAAGCCATCAACAGTGTCAAGCATGACAGCGGATGAAAATCCGGACCCGACCTCAATGATTCTCCTGGGTTTTTGGTGCCTTAGGAAGCTGTAGAGAAAAATGGCGTCGGAATAGGAAAACCAGTCATTGGCGTAATAGTATCTGGCGCCGGCTGTTTGCTTTTCCGGGAATGGAATATCTGCGTAAAGGGTGACGTAGTCGTTCAACACTTCACGTTGACCTTGCGCATTCAGTCTGATTCCCGGTAGTTCACTGCTGAATGGCCTTTCGAGGTTGATATGTGCAAGAACGTCATCCTCTGATGGGATGGGAGAGTAGTAGTGACCGGCCGGGAATAAGCCGTGTTGACTCTCCGGAGGGTCTCGTCTCAGCTGCTTCCGAAGGTTTTGAATCGTTCGGTTCATAATGCCAAGCCTTCAATGGAGTCAGTGATTTCGGGAACGTTCCCAGCAGGAACTCTTCGCCAAGTCGGTTGTCTCACGCCGCCTTTTGCCTGCGGAATGGTGATGCGTCTCTGTATCTGGCAATCAGTTCCGATGGGTCTCCGTCGGCGACCACGTAACCATCGTCCAGCCAGATCACTCGCGTGCTTAAGCGTTCGACCAGTGTGAGATCATGCGAAACCATGAGAATCGTTGATGCGCTGCTCATGAACTCATCCAGACGCTGGTTTGCTTTTGCCATAAAGTTGAGGTCGCCACCCACCAGGGATTCATCAAGGAGGAGGATGTCCGGGGCCTCTGATGTCAGCGTTGAGAACGCCAGTCGGGTCGTCATCCCGAGTGAGTAGTACTTGACTGGTACATCTGCGTAATCCGACAATTCCGCGAATTCAAGGATCTCGTCGACTCGTCCTAGTGCAACCGGAGGCGGAATTCGCATGAGCGCGCTCGCCTGAATGATGTTCTCCCGTCCTGTGAGTTCCGGATTGAAACTCCCGGCTGCTTGCAGCAGGGGGAGAATGCGGCCCGTACATCGGATTGACCCGCTGGTCGGCCTGTAGATTCCCGCGATGGTTCGCAGCAACGTGCTCTTACCGGCACCATTGTGGCCCAGGAACGAGACTCGTTCACCATGCGTGATGCGAAAGCTGACTTTTTTCAGCGCGGGAACAACCTTGCGTTCCTGTCGCAGCGTGTGTTTTCTGGTGATGTTGAGGATCGTCTCTTTGAGCGTCCGGTGGCGTTCAGAATACACCTCGAAATCCAGACAGACGTCCTTGGCCACGATGTCTGACATGCACACGCCCCGGTAGTGTTGTTCAGCGGGAACAGCAGATGCTGCTACATCCGGAAGACCAGTTTTGATTCGTATCGATCGAACACGGCCAGGGACACGCTGGCGGTCAGCAGGGTGATCACAGTCGCTGTCAGAAGGACGTTCGACGCAGGCCATTCGGCGCGGGCAATCGGTGCGTCAAAGAGTTCGAGGAAGTAGTACATCGGGTTCATCGTCAGAACCCATCGATGATTCTCTGGAAAGCTCTCCGCGGGGATGATCACCGGAGAAATGTACATCCAGGCCCTCATTGCCACGTCGACCAGATGCTGCATGTCCCGGAAGTGCACCGCCAGGACCGACATGATGATGGAGAGACTCATTGAGAAGAGAAGCAAGAGAAGCATCGATAACGGCAGGATCATCACGGACGGCGTCAATCGGAACCCGATGAAGTATGCAATGACGCTCAGACCACAGAGCGCAAACAGGTACTCGCAAAAGGAATACAGGGTGTTTCGAACCGGAAAAATCAGCAGCGGTGTTTTCCAGTTCAAAGTAATACTGGCCGACGAGATCAGGGAGTTGCATCCTCCGATCTGTGAAGTGTGGAAGAATTGCCAGGGCAGCAGCGCGGCGAACAGATGCAGCGGATATCGGTTTGAAAAAATGAATGTGAACGCCACGGTCATGACAACAAGCGTCATCAGGGGATTCAGCATCGCCCACAGGTATCCGAGCAGCGAACCTCGGTACTTGAGCCTGAGATCCTGCTTCACGAATGCAAACAAGAGCGACTTATCCTGAACAAGCTCGCGCACGTGAAGAAGTGGGGTCATGGGTTGAAGACTCGTCGATTGCCGGATTTGGTTGGTCAATGACTGGGAAGAGATTCCGTCGCTTTGTGGCGGCGTCGATCCAAAGAATGCATGCGAGCCTGAACGAGGTGGGCGAGGGTGGCAGGGATCGACGTCGCGATTGCCTCGCGGCCCTCGCGCGGCTTATACGGAGACGGCGACTTTCGGGTCAATACGGGTCGCTGCGTGCATATCCGAGGGAAATCGGAGTCGCAGTCCAGCGCTGACAGTGCGCGGTTTCGGAACTCCAGTACTCGACGTGAACGAACTGGCGGAATGACGTTTCGCCAGCCAGGCATGTTCAGCGCAGGATAGTCCTGGCTTCAGACGGTCTGGACAGTGAGGTGCCAGCGGCTGTTGTGTGGACGAAGACGAGTTCGGTCTCAGCCACGTTCGCATCGCCGCTGATCAACTGGCCGTTTGCGTTGAACGTCACCGTTTGGTGGTCGCGGAGGCAGACGGCGGTCCATGCGGGCTTGCCTGCACTCGCATTCCAGCAGCGGATCGTGTTGTCGGTGGCTGCCGACACGACAAGATCGGAACTCGGATTCCAGGCGGTGTGTGAGACCGTGTCGTGATGCCCCGACATCACGCTCTGCAAAGTTCCATCCGGAGCGAATATGTAGACGGCTTTGTCTGAGCCTCCGGTGACGAACTGCGTGCCTGCGCCATTCCAGTGTGGTGAATGGAAACCGAATCCCCAGCCCCTGACCAGGTTGCGTCCTTTGCCGTCCGCGGACCAGAGTTGCACGAGATTACTGCTGTTGCGATCCGCGACCAGTAACTGGCCGGCAGAGTTCCAGTGCGGAGACGTCGCATTCACTGATGGACCTTCAGCAACTGGTCCCGGACTTCCATCGGGTTTGAAGAACTGGATTCCGTTGCTGCCCAGCGCGACAAGCTGGCTGCCGTCCCGGTTCCACGACACGCCGTTCAGTTCTCCGTCATATTTCATCTTTGCCAGAGTCGTGCCGACACGATTCCCGTCTGGTTTGCACAACTCGATATCGCCGGGTTTTGCGGCAGAGGCAATCAATCCCGACCTGGGGTTCCATTCCACGTCGATCGGCTCTTCGGCAAAGTGGCCCGTCACGCCCTTGTCCCGCGGCTCTTCTTCGGCAAGCCACAATCGGACGGATCCATCACTACCCGAAGTGCCGATGCGCTTCCCGTCGTGACTCCAATCGATGTCTGTCAGCCAGCGCTTGTAGCCGAACAATCGGCTGGCGAGCGTCCCGTCGGCAGTCCAGATATTGAAAGCGGGGTCTCCGCCAGCCGTTGCCAGGCGAGCTGAATCCGGACTCCACGCGATCCCGCATATGGCGCCGGCTTCATGGGCCTTCATAGGCGATGACTGAATGCCTTCGGCCGTCCATGTTCCGACGCGACCCTTCGTGTCGGAACCGCGCCCACCGACAGCGATTCGGCTGCCGTCGGGACTCCATTTCATTTCCGTTGGATAGGCACTGTGCCCGTGCAGCACGGGACCAGCTTTCCCTTCACTGGACCAAAGCCGCAACGTGCTGTCGTTGCTGTCACCTGATGCAAGCCACTTTCCATCAGCACTCCAGGCCACGGAGATGACTGCGTCCGCGTGTCCCTTGAGAACTGCGTCGACGTCACCGCCGCGAGACCACAGACGGACGGTCGAATCCCATGCCCCGGACGCGAGCTGATTGCCGTTGGCATTCCACGCGATCGAAGCAACCACTCGTTCGTGTCCCTCAAGAGTGTGCAATTTCTTTCCACCGACCGACCAGATTTCGATGTCATTCTTACTTCCGGCGAGGGCCACGATGTCACCTTCCGGATTCCAGGCAACGGATTGGACGGGTGCACCAAATGTAAATGTCGCCAGTCGTCCGCCTGTGGCTCTCCAAATGGAAGCGGCGCGGTTCAGTTCGCCGACAATCAGCTTTGTGCCGTCGGGACTCCAGGCGACGGATGACAACCAGTGAGTGCTCTCGGCAACGGTCGCGTTCGCTGAACCATCGACGTTCCACGTCCTGATGCCGCCGTGGTAGCCCACCGACGCGACGCGATCGCCACTGGGGCTCCACCGCACGGCAGCGACCGGACTCTTATGAGCCTGCATCACCGGTCCGGGCACTCCGTTTTCATCCCAGTAGCGAACAGTGCCGTCGTAGCCGCCGGTTGCGAGCGTCTCGCCGTCCGGACTCCACGCCAGTGGCTGTCCCCAGTCGCGAACTGTGTGATCGGTCAGAATGCGCACGAGCCGCATGTCGGGAACTTCGTAGATACGCACCGAGCCGCAGTCCACAAACGCGACGCGATCGCCGTCAGGACTCCAGTTGATTGCGACGATCCGACCGCGCGGAGCGACTGTTTCCAGTGTCCAGCGTTCGCCCGTACTGCTTTCTGTCTGGACGACACCGTTCGTCGACGGCCAGTGGGGCGTCACCGTCCGACCTCGGGACGGGATCGCTCGATTCAGCGGGACGAGACCGAATTGCCAGTTCTGCAGACCAGCTTCGATGTTCGAGCCGACCTTCGACTGCGGCACTGGTTTCTTCGGGAGTGACCAGACGCGCACACGCCGATCTTCACCCGCAGATGCCAGGTGTTTTCCATCAGGCGAAAAAGCAAGCGACATGGCTGCGGCCGTGTGCGCTTTCAGGATTCCCCACGAGGTTCCCTGCTCAACATCCCACAGCCTTATCACACCATCGGCACCCGCCGACGCCAGCAGCTTGCCGTCGGGCGAGAACGTCACGTAATTCAGATGAGCATCGGCTGATCGCCTGACGAAGGATTCAAGACTGCGCAACCGATCGATGTGGTTCCGGGCCACCGGCGGAGCCGCGAATGTCCTCAGCAGTTTGCCCGTCTTCGCGTCCCAAAGTAGAGACGATCCATCCCACGACGCAGTTGCGATCAGTTCGCCATTGGGAGACACCGCGACCCATTGTTGAAATGTCGGCGCCTTGTCGAATGTCCTGATAAGTTCGCCAGATTCCGCGTCCCAGAGCTTGACGGGTTGAGTCACACTCGACGTTGCCAGCATCGAGCCGTCCTGTGTGAAGCGAATCCCACTCACCTGGCTCGAGTTGCTGGCCGAGAATTTCTCCTTGCCGGTCGCCGCATCCCAGACCTGAACCTTGCCGTCTTTCGTTCCAGAAGCCACGTGCCGACTGTCCGGAGAAAAGGTCACCGACCAGACCTCGTGTTCAGACGCCTTGATGCTTGCGACACGTTCATGCGACTGCACGTTCCAGATCCTGACCGACCCATTGTCGCAGCCAGCGACAACAAGCTGGTTGTCGGGTGAGATTGCGACCGACCACACCTGTCGACCGTCGCACTTCAGCGACGCGAGTTGTTTTCCAGTCGCGGCGTTCCACAACCGCACGGTGTCGTCTGAGCCACCCGACGCGATCAGTTTGCCGTCGCTCGACCACGCCACAGCATTGGCCTTGCTGGTGTGTCCGATGAATTCGCGTGAGGACTGCTGTGCCTGAGCATCCGCGTCTGTCGATTTCGGATCGCGCGGCGTTCCGGGGCTCTTTTTCGCCGTTGGATCGGTCTTGTCTTGCGATTGTGGAGATCGCACCACGCTGAGGCTGAATGTTGTCACACCCAGTTCACGACAGAGATCGATGAGCTTAACGAGATTCTCATGTTTCGTTTCTTCGTCCGCCTGAATGCTGACTGCCGGTTTGGTGTCACCATCGCGGACGAGTTTTAATAACTGTTTGAGGATTGGCTTGAGTTGATCCCCGGCGACTTTCCGACCGAGGACAAGCACTTTGCCATCGGCATCCAACTGCAGGCGAATCGGCTGCGGTTCGTCGGGCTTGTCATCTTCCGAAAATGTCAGCGCCGCACCGGGCACGAACACGGCGACAAGCACGAGCAACAGCAACGAGAGCGTGTGAGCCAGGTGCCGACACGTCAGTCGCACCATTAACGCGACCAGCAGAACTACGATCGTGACCTGCCAGATTTGAGTCCACGCGGCAGTTGCTAACGCATCATCGAAGAGTTCAGAAAAGGTGCCTGTCATTTCGTACGCCCCTTTTTCTTTCGGTCAGACTGCCCGCCCGCCGACTGGTTGCGTGCCTTGAGCCCATCGAGTGACTGTTGCAACTGATCGATTTCGGCATCGGTCAGCCCGCGAGCATCAATCAGATGCTGAAACAGCGGCAGCGCCTCTCCGTCGAACAACTGCTCGATGAAGTCGTCTGTGACTTCGCTGACGACGGCATCCGGCTCAACCGCCGGGAGGTAGATATTGTTGCGGCCCTGCTTCCGGGTTTTGAGATAGCCCTTGTCCTTCAGACGCCGCAGGTAAGTCTGGACAGTCCAGAAGTCGATGCCACGTTCTGCCGGCAACGCATCCGCAACCTGCCGCACGGTGGCCTCACCCAGATCCCACACGACCCGGGCAATCTCCAGCTCTGATCTCGCCAGCGTTCGCTTCGCCATTGTCATCCACTCGTTCGGATCGCTCTGTAACGTACAATTGGACGTAACAATGACGTTCAATTGTACGTCGTCAACTGCAATCATCGAAAAACGGACGATCAGGGAGTGGATGCGGGGACGTCCGATCGCTGGACCTGGACGTCAGAAAGCTGGACGGCCCTGGAGCCGTTTCAGCGCTTGCGGCGGGCGCTGATTGGGGATGGACAACAGCGGAAAGCCGTCCTGGCTGAGAATGCCGCTCACCTGCGAAGTAATCGATTCACAGGGTGTCACACCGTCCTGAAAGCAAGGTCTGTTGAAAGACCAGATTCAGGCGACTTCGAGCATGGCCGGCCGGGCAACGCGGTTAAGGACTTCCGTAGTTGCGTTCGCCAGAACGCGGGTGTTCTGGAGCGTCCGGTCCGCGTTCTGGCGAACGCAGCTACATTAAACGGTCCAGCGACTGGAAGTTTCCTGGCCGTCAGTCGTGTTCCCGCGCGGACAGGGTCTCGCGCGGGCCGATCGAGGTGCGGGTAGAAAACCACCGCAACATCTGAGGCTATTGCCCCGCGGACTCGCCTGAGACCGTTTGCCCGGAGTCCGCCTGTGATCGTTCTCGCTGGATCGCGTCGTAAACTTCCTGACGATGCACGGGCACTTCCTTAGGTGCGTCGATACCCAGGCGGACTTTGTCCCCTCGAATATCGACGATTGTGATGACGATATTATCGCCAATTATGATGCTCTCATCTCGCTGTCGTGACAGGACCAGCATCCAAAGACTCCTTTCCTGATGGCCGGGAGTGGAACGGTCAGGTGTTCCCGGACCGGATCAGGTTCTCGTGCGGACACACATGGGTCGTTGGTTATTCAGCAACCGAAATGCCCGCACACCTGGGGATGGTGGGGTATCGACCAGGAAAACGACCTGACGCTGGGCCGTTCGGTCGAAATCCGCAACAGATGACCGAACGACGTCCGACTGTTCCGATTGTGCGGAGCGCACGGAATGTGCGTCCGACTATGATCGCAGGAGCGTGACTCGGTCTGGTCAGCGACTTGAGCCGAATTCGCGATTTCGACTCCGACGATGTGCGGCGGGTCCGGTGATGAGGCCAGGTTGCGACGCCGGCTTTTCCGTCGTGTCTGGTTCGACTGCGGTAATGGTGGCAGAATGCATAGTCATGTCCGATTCGCAATCTCGTAACACCGTTGATGACCAGTCGCGTAATAACGGTCTGGAAGAACTGCTCCGCCGCGCTCGTGATGGTGACGAGGATGCCCGCAACGATCTGTTTCAGACGTGTCGAGCGTACGTGGGTTTCCTGGCCCGTTCACATGTCGAGAGCTGGATTCAGTCCAAAGTCGACGCGTCGGATCTGATCCAGCAGACGTTGCTGGAAGCGCATCAGGCGTTCCCTCGATTCACCGGCCAGAGCGAAGGCGAGTGGCTGGCCTGGCTGAAGCAGATTCTGAAGCACAACGCGACTGACTACGTACGCCGGTACGGAGCTCAGAAACGACGCGCCAGGCTGGAGGTCGCCCTTGGGGGCGGAGATCAGTCCAGTCTGTTTCGTGCCGCTCCGGAACTGGCTGCGAGGATCGATACACCCAGCGCCATTGTGAACCGCCGCGAGGAAGAAGTTCTGGTGGCCAATGCACTGGAGACTCTGCCTGACGACTACCAGGAAGTCATCGTTCTGCGGAATCTACAGCGGTTACCCTTCGATGAGGTCGCCGAGCGGATGGGACGTTCACGGCCGGCCACTCAGATGTTGTGGATGCGGGCGCTACGAAAGCTGCAAAGTGTTCTGGGACAGCAAAGCAATGCGCTGATTGAATGACAGGCGGGCCCGAGGGGTGCAGGATTATGGCTCACACTGATGATGACACGATTGACGAACGGAGTACGGACCACCCCCAGTCCGTTGATGATGAGCCGACGATTGGACCGGCCCGTAACACGTCGGAATCAGGCGATCTGGATGCGACTCAGGTTATTCCTCCGACAGCGGACGACAGGGCACAACAGTTCGCGGGGGAAAGTTCTGATGCGTTCGAGCCAACACTGATGGTTCGCGCCGACGCGGCCAGTACGGTCGATGGCGTGAATGGTGTCGCACCGGACCCGACCGACGACGCCACACTGGCAGACGATGATCATCGGGAAAGTATGCCCGACGCGACGATCCCGTTGGATTCGACCGGGGCACCAGGAAGCACCGACGACGCGGCGTTTGGTGAAGCCACGGTGGTGGACGATCGTCTGCGGGAGAATGTACCAGAGGCGACGGTGATGATGACGCCCCAGTCACTCGGGGTGTCAGAAGATACCGGTGCTGTGACGCCCGGCGACGCGGGTCCCGAAGTCAATGACAGTGACCACGGCCCGCCGGACGCGTCGACGGATGAGTCTGACGCGTCTTCGCAAGCGGACTCGTCGCAGCCTGGCGAAGCCACCATCGCGGAAAATGCCAGCGATAAGGAAGGGTCGGGCTCGGAAAAAAGACGGTCTTCACAGTCTTCAAGTCGTACTTCAGACACGGTGGACCCGTCGCACGATCATTCGGTCGAGCGATACCGCTTTATCGAAGAGATCGGACGCGGCGGCATGGGCAGGATCATGCGTGCGGAGGACCCACAACTGCATCGTGAGGTCGCGTGCAAACTCCTGCTCAAGACGGATCGCGCTGGAACGGTCATGCGGGAACGCTTTGTCGAGGAAGCTCAAATCACCGGGCAACTGGAGCATCCCGGTGTGGTCCCGGTCCACGAAGTAGGGAAAGACAGCAACGGGAATCCCTACTACACGATGAAGCTCATACACGGCACCAGTCTGAAGCAGGTGATCCGCGAGTTTCATGAACAGCCATTGAACAGCAGCAGTCGGCGTCTGCTGTTCGCGCGTTTGCTGCAAAGGTTCGTTGATGTCTGCAATACCGTGGCGTTCGCACATCAGCGAGGAGTGCTGCATCGCGACCTGAAACCCGACAACGTCATGCTGGGTGACTTTGGAGAAACTCTGGTTGTGGACTGGGGTCTGGCCAAAGTGGTCGGCTCAAAGCTGACAGGCGAGCAGGACGACGACCAGTCGTCACTGCAGGTCACACCGCTGCATACGCTGTTTGGTCGCGACGACGACACCAATTCCCTGTCGGCCAGTCTGTCGTCCCGTGACTCAGTCAGGACAACTGGCTCAGTGCACGATGGCAGTCACAGTGGTGGAAGCCACGCTGTCCAGACGGACGCTCGAACTCGTGGTACCGACACGCTGGCCGGTGAGATCCTGGGCACGTTGAAATACATGTCACCGGAACAGTCCCAGGGCCGGCACGCCGAACTGGACGTCCGGTCCGATGTCTATTCGCTGGGCGCGATTCTGTACGACATTCTGACGGGCAAGCGGACAATGAAAGACCAGCGCAAGCTGGCGCATGCGCTGAAAGCAATTCGGAAGGGCGAAATCAAATCGGCCCGAGAAATCGCTCCGTGGATACCGCGTTCACTGGACGCTGTCTGTATGACCGCCCTGGCAACTGACCGCGAGGACCGTTACGCGTCCGCACTCCTGCTTGGCGCCGACATTGAAGCGTGGCTCGCGGACGAACCGGTCAGCGTCTACCGGGAGCCCTGGACGCAACGCGCACTCCGCTGGGCTCGAACACGCCGCTCTCTAGTGGCCGGAACAATCACAGCGGCGTTCGTTCTGATTGCTGGGGCTACGGTGTGGGTTGAGGTACAGGCTCGAGATCTGCTGCAAGTGGAAGACGCCGTGCGCACGGCCCTTGAAGACGCCGATACGGCCCTCGCAGAAGATCAACCGGAAGATGCCCGAAAGCTCCTCTTGCAGGCAGAGAGTATCGTCGGCACAAGAACGGAGCTGGCTGATCTGGCCACATTGATTACACAGCGGCAGCAACAGATCGACCAGATTCAACGTCGTCGTGCCGAAGCCGTTCTCGAGTCGGCCCGTACATTGATCGACGCGGGTGACCTGCAGAAAGCCAGCGACATTCTGATACCCATGGAAGCCGAGCTATCCGGCGCAGCAACCCTCGAGTCAATTGCCGTTGATGTCGCCGAACTTTCGCGGCAGGTTCGGGAACAGATCGATGCCGGTCAAAAGTTGAAGCGGTTCCACGAGCTGGCCGACCTGGCGCGGCAGCACGCCAGTCTGTTTACCGGCGAGCAGATTGCTGCCGACATTCAAAAGGCACGGCAGCACGCAAAGGAAGCGGTCGAGATGTATTCCCTCGACGAGCCGTGGCAATCGCAGCCACCGTATCTGAGTCCGGAAGAGTTGCAGAGTGTTCGACTTACCGGGTTCGAGCTGCTGCTGCTACTGGGTGAAGTCAAACTGGCGGAGGCCTCACTTGAGACTCCACCGGGTGCGGAACCGCAGGCCGCGAACGCTCTTCATGCCGAAGCTGCGCTGAAGTGGATCGAGGCGGCGCATAGTCTTGGATTCCAGACTCGAACACTCGAACTGCGACGTGCCGAGTGTCTCGATCAGCTCGGACGCAACAACGCACGGGACGTCGCCCTGTCCACCGCCGAACAACTCCAGCCGTCCACACGACTCGACTACTTCCTGCAGGGTGAATACGAACGCAAGGCCGGGCGACTCGACAATGCCGTGGCTGCGTATCGTCAGGCATTGCGACGGGATGCAGACGACTTCTGGTCGATGCATTTCCTGGGCATCTGCCTGTACCAGCAGAAGGAAGCAGTCGGTGCGGTGTCTCATTTGACGGCGTGCGTTGCCTATCGGCCCGATTTTGTGTGGACGTATCTGGCACGTGCCCTCGCATTTGCTGAGCTGGAAGACTTCGATTCGGCCTACGCCGATCTGGCAGAGGCGGAAAGAATCGAACCCGACCTGTACGCAATTGGTGTCAATCGCGGTGGTCTGCTGTTAAGGCAGAATCGACTGACGGAAGCCGTCGAGCAGTTCGAACGTTCCGCCAGGCTTGACGATTCCCGCTACGAACCGTGGTTGAACCTGGGCATTGCCCGTCGAGAAATGGCGGTCGTCACGACCACACGGGGAGCCCCAGTCGAAGAAACGGCCGCCATGTACCGGGCGGCGGCACAGGCACTCGAACAGGCCATCCAGCGGGGAGGCGGTTCGCGCGTCTATCGTGTTCTGGGCGATGTGCTTCGACGGACCGGCAACGCGCAACTGGCTCTGCAGCAGTACAGTCTTGCTGCCGGGCAGGAACGTGATCCGGAACGGAAGGCGGATGACATCCGTCAGGCTGGCAGCATCCTGTTGGCGGCCGGTCAACTGGATGAGGCTTTGCAGCAATACCTCGCTGCTTTGGAACTCGATCCCGAAAATGGAGATCTGCAACGTCTGTATGCGGAGACTCTGATCCGGGCTGGGCAGTTCGCAGACGCCATCAAACCGCTGACGCGGGCTCTGGAATTGTCCGGACCAAATGCCGACGTGTACCGCGCCCGTGGCTCTGTCCTCGCACGACTCGGCCGGTATCGCGAAGCGATGGACGATTACACCTTGTCGCTCGGACTCGAGGCAGATTCCGCGAATATGCTAGCTCGTCGAGGCTGGGCTTACATTCTGCGGGGAAACGATCTGGCTCTGGACGATTTCAAACGGGCAGTCGCACTCAATCCCGACAGCGCAGACAGCCATAACGGACTTGGCTACGCGCTGGTTCTGGCGGGACGCGTTGAGGAGGGGGTCGCCAGCGCGCGAACAGCCGTCCGGATTGCGGATGCGCAACTGGCCGTCCAGGGACCACAGGCGTGGCCCCTGCTCTACAACGCGGCAACGGTGCTGGCGCAGGCCAGCGCACACGCCAGCGAAACCGATGCCGACAAATACTCCACCGAAGCCGTCGAGCTACTCCGCCGAGTGATTGGCGTCGCTGGAGCGGACCGGGAACCCGTCGTACGTGGCAATATCGACACGGATCCCGCGCTGAATCCAATCCGCAACCGGGCAGCTTTCCAAAAGGCTTTTCCAGCGGACGATGAAACAAAATGACCGAGAGTGTTCTGCTTGAGGAATAGACTTTCTGCCACGATAGAGTTTGCCGATCCTCGGGCTCGCGTTGAGGGGTTCCTCAACTGCGATTCATGCGGGGTTCCGCCGAATCGCCCCAACGTCCCCCTTTACCAGTGAAGTACTCCGTTAGATTCGGGTAAACTTTGACGTTCGAGTGTGGGCCGCTTCCGAGGACTCGTTTGGAGTTGTCGAACAATGTTATTAACGGGCTTAATGTCTTCTCGCCGCCGGCACAGAAGCCGAGGGTTACGCCGCGATGCCCAAGTGTCCACGGCACCGCATGCGGGACCGAGTTTTCGAGAGATCGAACGCCTGGAATCGCGTCGACTGCTGACCGTGCCAGACGCGGCTCTGTTTCCACTCGACGCAACAGGGTTCGGCCAGGTCAGTGGAGACATCGTCGACGGCACGCAGCCGGAGCTGTTCCGATTCGAGCCAGTCATCGGTGGGCGATATGTCGTCGAGCAGAATTCGAACGGATCCGGTCTGGATAGCTTTCTCCGAGTACTCGATGAAAACTGCGATTTCGTCACGTTGGACGACGATAGTGGTCCCGGTCGGGACAGTCGACTTGAGCTATTCGTGAATGCGGGTGATGTCTTCTTTCTCGAGGCTGGCTCGTTCGGTTCGTCAACGGGTTCGTTTACGCTGACAGCAACTCGCGACGACTTTGACAATTCGCTTTCGACGAACGGCGCGATCATTCTGGATCAGGAAGGCAATGGGTCCATCTTCGGCGAAATCGAGCGAACCGGTGATCGGGATCTCTTCGCGATTACGTCACCGTTAACCGGGACGCTGACGATTCAGCAGAATTCTGCCCCGGGATCCAGTCTGGACCCGGTCCTGTCTGTTTTCGATGACAACGGGCAATTGATTGCACAGAACGACGATTCCGGCTTCGCGGATGGTGATTTCACGCTGAACAGCCGGGTGGACATTCCAGTCGTCGCGAATCAGACGTTGCTCGTTCGAGCGGCCGGGTTCTTTAACAGCACGGGTGACTACGACCTGCTGTTTTCAGCGTCCGATCCCATCGCTGACGACTTCGGCAACACGTTCGCGGATGCCACACCGCTGACGCTCGATGCCACCGGATCCGTTCAGCAGTCTGGAGTAATTGAGCTGGCAAGCGACGTCGATGTATTCAGCGTAGTTGTCCCACCGGACGTCGGCACGCTGACTGTCCGGCAGGTCAGCCCCGACGGCCAACTGGACTCGTTCCTCAGGGCATTCGACTCCCTGGAATCGCTGGTCGCTGAAAACGACGACTCAGGTTTTTCACTCGACAGCCAGGTGGCGATTTCCACGACTCCCGGCGAAACGGTGTTCTTCCAGGCCGGCTCCTTTCCAGGCAGCTTCGGCAGTTACAACCTGCTGATCGAGTCGGGGGGCCAGTTTACTGATGCGGTCGGAAACACAGATGCAACGGCTCAACCGTTCGTACTGAATTCGGCCAATCAGTTTGTCACCTCCAGCGAACTGGAGGTCGCCGGCGACCAGGACGTCTACACAACAACCATCGACGCTGCCGGAATTGTGACAGTGCAGCTGAATGCTATCGGGTCCGGCGGATTTCTGGACACGCTGTTACGGGTGCGGAATTCCGTCGGCACGCAGATTACCTTTGACGATGACGGCGGCGAGGGTTTGAACAGCCGGACGGACGTAATTGTGTCAGCCGGTGATGAACTGTTCTTTGGCGTCGGGGCGTTTGCGGACGCCAGTGCCGGTGAGTATCTGCTCGACATTACCTTCCAGCCGGGAGCAGGCGACGATTTCCCGGTGAACTCAGTTGCGCAGCCTGAGGCGGGCGATCTCGTCGCATTGAACATCCCGCTCGCGGGAACCTTGACACAGTCCGGATCGATCGATGTGGCTTTGGACGCCGACGTGTTTCTTGTCAACGTTCCGGAACTGGGAGCGGTTGGTGAAACGGTCAATGTGCTGATTCGGCAAACCGCCGCAGCCGGTCCGAATTCCTTCGGCTTCAGCGGACTCGATTCATTCCTCCGCGTATTCGATTCCGCAGGCAACCTGATCGCACAGAACGACGACACATTCTTCTCGCTGGACAGCGAAGTGGTCGTGTCCGTCCCTAACGGGTCTTCGATTTTCGTCCAGGCGGGTGCATTCGGTTCCAGCACAGGTCGTTATGACCTGACGTTCGACCTGATCACCGACGACTTCGTCGATGTCCCTGCGGGCGCTGAGACACTCGCGTTCGACACGCCAGTCGGCGGGACGATCGAACGTGCCGGAGATGTCGATGTTTTTCAGATCGGAGTACCCAGTCGGCCGGACGACGCGGATCCGGTGAACGATGTGCGGGTTCGGGTCAGCCAGACGGCCACCGATGGGACCTTTGACGGGTTTCTGACCGTGTTCCGACAGCTGGATGACGGCTCTCTGCAGTTCGTCGCACAGAACGACGACAGTAACGGAACCCTGAACAGCCAGGTGGACTTTGAATTTAAGGTCAACGCGACCTACGTCGTATTCGCCCGGGCGTTTGGAAGTGTCACTGGCGACTATGAACTTGCGGTGACCGAACTGCCGGCAGACGGCGACGACTTCGGGGACTCGTTCGAAGGAGCCGAATCGATCCAGTTCCAGACCACCGACTCTGCGAACTTCAGTGGAGTCATCAACCCTGCGGGTGACCTGGACGTGTTCACGTTCACTTCGGATCGCAACGGCAGTGCGACTGTAGAACTTGACCCCGAAGATGGTCTGGGCGGCCGGGTTTCGGTGTTCCGGATCAACACTCAGGCGGGTACGGGTTCTGTGGAACGAGAACCGGTGCGGATCGCCCGCAGTATCGCCAGCTCAGATCAATTCACCGCCGATGCGCTGCTCAGTTCCACGGCAAGTTTTCCATTGGCGTCAAACAATCAGTATTTCGTGGTCGTCGATCGGGTCTCCGGTTCGGAAACGGGCGCGTACACAGTGGATCTCCAACTGAGCGATACGCCGTTCAGAAACCCGAACGGTGTTGTTCCTCCGGATGTTCTGGCCAGTGTTACGGCGCTGGCGCGTGAGCAGTTCGCGGCGGGGATCGATTTCAACATCATGCTTGATGCGGCCGCTCAAGAACTTCAGCAGAAGTTTGGAGACCTGGGTGACAATGAGTTCTTTATCTTCATATCGGACCCTGTCGACTTCATCCTGGCCGATTCCGAGAACCGTCAAGTCGGCTTCACGGCAGATCAGGGTCGCGTCAACGAAGTCGGTGGCGCCCAGTTGTCGCAGAACGCTCCGATTGAAGTGCTGATCCTGCCCACGACCGGCCGGCAGTTCCCCGTGCAGTTGCAGGGCGTCGGGTCAAACTTCCAGATCGGGGGACGCATCGTCACGCAGGCCGGAATTCTGAACGGCAACCTGACGACGGCAACCGGTGCAGCCACCGCGGGATCAGGAACGCTAAGTAAGAACGACGGAAATGTGGCACTCGTGTTCGATTTCACGCTGAACACGATTCCGCGCATAGAGGACCCCGTAACAACCGCCGAACGGGTATTGATCACGGCAACCGACGCGACAGCGTTTCAGTTTCGCCCCGGTGACCAGATTGCCATTGCCGAGGAAGCCGTTCGAGCCGCACAGGATCTGCGCGATACCGATGACGGCCGACCGCCGACCCCAGGCCCGAATTTGCTGCAATCGCTGATTGACTACCTGCAGAATTCGGATGACGAGGAATTGCGGAAGCTGGGCGGTTCACTCGAATTTCTGATTGATTCAATCGATGGAGAAGATTCAGACGATGACACCGGCGCCTCGGGCTCGGATGTCTTCTGGAGCGTCTTTGGCGGCGGCGTCATGAACCATCTCTGGGAGCTGGGTGATCAGATCATCGAGCACGCCTCAGACTCGGATTCCGAAAGTGAAGCGGACGCGCCACCGGACGCCGATCAGACACAACCGGAATCGTCCCAGACCCCGGCCCCGGAAGGTGACAAGTCCGCCCGTGAAGATGAGCCCTCGGAAGCGGCACGGCCGGCGGCGGAAGCAGCAGCACAACCTTCGTCGGACGGCACTGGGCAGGAACCAGAGGCGGCCACGCAGCCGCGGGATCAGAGCAGCCCACAAAGCGCCGAATGATCTACTCAGGCGCGCTCCGGCTCGATGTCACAGGCCCTGACGTCGACCGTATCCGGCGGTTCAATTCCGACAACAAGGACCGCCGATCCCACAGACAGGGCATAGTGCGACGTCCTTGCCGCGTACTTCGACTTGCGGCCGTTGATGGCGAGCGTGACTTTGCCCAGGCCGGAATTCCGTGCCGGGACTGTCAAAGAGACCGTGCCTTCCGTGCCCAGCGTGTTCTGAAGACGCACGATTTCGTCATGTTCCACTCGGTGCATCGCGCGGATGAAGGTTCCCATCACGTACATCGTGCAGAGGCCACAACTGGCGGCAGACACGACACATCCGCGCTCGCTTAGCTGATTCGCCATTGCCAGACCCGACAGTCCGAACACCGACACTCCAGCAAGGATGGCCCGCAGCGTGAACATGCCGCCGAACCACATCCCGCTCATAGTCGCTGCCTCAGGCAGCTCAGGCGCGTCGGTTACCGGCAGATCGATGTCGCTGGTCACATGATCCGGGTCCGCTTCCACCTGTCTGGTCAGGCTCAAGGCGAACACGCCCAGAAACAGACTTCCGGCAAGTGCAGCACAGCAGGTGAAGATCGTTTCCATGAGATTCTCCGGTTTGAGCCGCGGAATGGCGGCCGTCCCTGTAACGAACGAGACGGGCAACAGTTCACGGCGGAGGTTCAGCTGGCATGACTCAACCGAATCTGGTTTTCACGTGAATCCCACCGATTTCCGCCATGGTCTGGCGTTGTGCGCGTGCGTCGACCGATCTATAAGGATCTATCGATTGGTCGGACAATTTCCGGGAGGTCCGACCACCCGAGGTGTCGAATCCACAGGTCATGGCCAGGCCGCTTGGATTCGATTCGCGACGGATGGGAGTGCTGATGCATCAGTCGGCTCTAGTCGAAAACCGCATTGCCAGTATTTTTCAGGCGGCCTGCAGCGAAGCGATGCGTCACCGCTGGATCGAAAGCCAGAAGCGAGGCTGCGATCTGGGGGAGTACGCCGTTCGCGACTGGTACCAACGCTACTGGTGGACCTTCCTCCGCTACCGCCATGTCGAGCACATTCTTGGCGACGTCTGCTGGGAAGAATTCCCGGCAAGGTCATTCGCTGCCGTGCGACCGCTGCTGAACGGCGACGATCAACTTGCGGTACAAATCATCGACCTGTACCGCGAGGGACTCGAGAACCTGGACATCATCCACTGGGCTGACCGTACCGGGCACTCCTTCGAGGTGGTGTTTGAATGCCTGCTGCTGATCAACATGAACGACGCCCGGCTGGACCCGAAGTTCAACTGAGTCTGCCGTTGACGGTTTGCCGGAATGGCCATCTGAAAACGCTGATCCCGCTCGGCTGCGTCGAATGGTGAGTTCCGAAGGTCCTCACCTGCATGCGGCAATGACCCTCACTGTGCGTACCACAGTACCAGCCGCTGCAGGTCAGCCGTCGCCTTCAGCATGCGAACGCGGCGACGGAATCCGCGGCTGCCAAAGACGGCGGAGTATCCGTGATGGTGATCCGCGATACTCAATGCCCGCGAGATGTCGTCGACCGACAATTCGTGTCGACCATCACCGGCCGCCAGCCACCGAGCGATCCAGCAGATGGCCGGGATGATCAGAGCCAGCGTGTGGAATCCCTCAACGAGCGGCAGGTCGTAGCACGCCGGGCCACAGAAGTGCAGCCCCTGTAATTTGACCCGCAGGTATCGGGTTAGGATTTCGTCGGCACCGTCCGGCAAACCGCCGAAGGACTGCTCGATCGACTCGAAGGGAACTTCGCGGAAACAATCCTGCAACGGAATGGCGATCCCACTGCCGGAAGTGAACCGCGTCGCTGCACGCAGCAGGCGCCAGCGTCCGGTCAGCCCGGCACTCAGATCCGCCACGGTGTCCTTGCGCGCGTAATGGGCGACGAGCAGGCGGAACTGCATCAGTCCAATGCCGGACGGTTTCTCCGGATGCGGAACAGGCTCGTCAGCCGCCGCCTCAGAGACGATCTCAAGGAACTCGGCGAGTCTCTCGCCACGGATCAGCTTGAATTGCGACCGCTCAATGAGCCCGACCAGGAACAGGGACTGCATCAGCCGCTCGACGAATGGCCGGTCATCTTTTGCGATGAAATGGTCCATGGCCTCGACGATCCGCAACGTGTCGGACCAGTCAAGCGTCTCGCGCCGAGTGATGCGTGGCGGTGCGATTTCTTCAGTACCAGCGGGCACGACGAGCCGAGCGATCTGCTTTAACTCGTCACGATTTCCGGCAACCGATTGACCTTTGTTTGCCACCACGGACGGACAACTGAAACGCAGACTGACAGTGATTCGCTTCCCGGACGGGTGAAACGCATACGGATAAACTCGGCACGCCAGCGGTTTAGCGGCCTCGCCGAACTTCGCATGGATGCGACACAGGCCGTCGTCATTCAGGAAGACACACGCCCCGTCATCGCGATGAGCCAATCGATAGCGTCGCTTCCAGGGCGGACCGGCGTGCGCGACGACGACCGGTTGATCGTTCGCAATGCCATCCTTGGCGGTCCACTTCTGATCGAGGATCCGTTGCCGTTCCTCGTCCGTGATCTCGATCAAATGCTCACGACAGCAACCCGAGCAGTTGTGACAGCTCCAGTTCTGGATCGTCGGAAGTTTCAGCGGCAGTGCCGACATTCGCTTTCTTACTGTCTGAAGGCGTGCAGTTAGACGAGGTCTTTTTTCCAGAATTCCTGCACCATACGGAAACCCGTTCGCTCATACAGCCGCTTGGCTCCGGGGTTGTCTTCGACGACTTCCAGTGTCACGCGGCAACATCCCAATTCTCGCGCACGTGCATCAACGGCCTGCAGGAGTATGCCGCCAACACCCAGGCCGCGGCATTCGCCCAGAACTGCGAGGTCGTGGATGTTCAGCAGAGGTCGAGCGACGAACGTCGAGAATCCGAGGAAGCAGACAGCGACGCCGACGACCCGCTCGTCCTGAAACGCCAGCAGTATGACTCGACCCGGCTGTTCACGCAGTCGCTCGGGCAACGCCGCCCGGACTTCCGCAGGGAGCGGGGCGCCGGCAATGTGCGGCAGACGGGCGTAATCATCCAGCACCGCAATCAGACCAGCACAATGGTCTGGCTGACTCAAATCGGCATCGACGACAGTAATCTCCGACACGGGCTTTCTCCGAATTGACGGCTCGGTTTCCAGTCGGCGGCGAGGATCGTCGACCGCAGCCGCAACGTCCAGTTCATCGGAGTCCGTTGATCTGTTCGGTATTGCGAACTGCAATGTTGACGGTCTCCGACCCGGTCTCCTAAGGTCGGGCCAGATAGCGGAACTCCAACCGTCAAACACTGCTGAAACTGATTTCCCGAACTGGTACGTCTGCGGATCAATGACTCTCACCCATGTCCTGTATGTGATCGCCTGCGTCGCCGTACCGATCGGCTGGGGGATCGCTGTGAACTGGGTCTTCCGCCGGCTGAGACGCAAATCGGGGTCTGACAGTTCGGACAACACCGTGGATGAGCCGCTGATTGAGTACTACATCTGACCCGGGCCGGTGCATCTCCCGCCGTCCCCGGAACGCCGAATCCCGCACTCGGGCAAACGCGTCCGCCTGAGTTTTGTGAGAGAGCCTGAAACTCTGAATGGGCCGCTGTGTCTGGTCTGACCCCCGTCGAGCTACTCGTGGTGCTGTGCTGCGGATTCGTCGTGGGCGGAATGGCGGGCACGCTGGGTATTGGCGGCAGCTTCCTGCTGGTCCCGCTGTTGACCGCGTTTCTGAAAGTCCCCGTGCTGACGGCCGTTGGCTCGACTGCCTGCCAGTTGCTGGGCCCGGCGACGACCGCATTGCTCGCCCGTCGCGTTTCGCGCGATCAGTTCCGGCTGCCACTGATCATCACCGGCGGGATCATCATCGGCATTCTTGTCGGCACAGGAGTACTGGAGACCGCGCGACAGTTGGGCAACATCGAGTGGCGTGGGCGCACGATCGAAGCCGTTGATCTGCTGGTGATGAGCACCTACCTGGTGATGCTGACCGGCATCGGCACATTCGCTCTGTATGAGGTCCGCAGAGAACGACAAGGTCGCAAAATTCCTCGCGGAACACTGGCCCGTCTGCGGATTCCGCCCATCGACACCTTCGAGGAACTCAGTACCGGCTCACTCTCGATTCCCGTGCTGTCCATGTTCGGGCTGGTCAGTGGTCTGACCGCCGGATTGATGGGCATCAGCGGAGCCCTGATCCTGATACCCGGAATGGTGTACCTGCTGGGGATCCGTTCGAAGCAGGCGATCGTCGCATCGCTGGTCGTCGTCTGGATCACGTCGTTTCTCGCGACGATCGTGCATGCCTGGCGCGGCAATGTGGACCTCGCCCTGGCACTGGCTTTGATGTCAGGCGGCACAATCGGAGCACGTCTGGGCTCGGAACTAGGCCAGCGTCTGAAAGGCCCAGCCTTACGCCGCTGCATCGGCTGGCTGGCCCTGGGAGCCGCCGTCGTCATCCTTTGCCGTCTGGTCGGGCTGGTGAGCGTCTGAGGCGATTTAGACATCCTCAAGGGACACTCGCTGTCGCGCCCCGTGAATCGCGTCGCGGATGCGGTCCGATTGACTGGTGATATCGACACACACCTGCGGTCGGTCCGGCCAGACGGCGACCTGCAGCTGTATGCAGCCGTTCTTCCCGATCACGCTGACGTCGTATTCGATGTCGAATCCGGGGAGCCGCCCTTCGTCCGGACCGCCTCCGTATAAGCTGGTCGACATCGCTATCGTCAGTGGTGGTTTGAAATCGAGACCGAGACCAGTCCTGATTTCGATTACCCCGTAGGGGATTTGAACCCCTGTTGCCGGACTGAGAATCCGGAGTCCTGGGCCTCTAGACGAACGGGGCGTCTCCCTCACTTCACAGTCATCCCTTCGACGTCATGCGCCGACAGGACCTGAAAATCCCGTATCCTGGGCCACTAGACGATGAGGGCACGCTTGTGACGCGGGCATTGAAGCAATGCGTCCGGCGAGATTCAACCGATTCGCGCGACCGTAAATGGCTTCGTCCGAATCAACCAAGTTCCGCGATCGGATTGCCAATACACAGGCGGTTTGGACGGCCATCGGGGGCGACGTGGTGCGTGTCGAGCGGGATGCCCAGCTTCGTGTAGACCGTCGCGGCGATGTCGGACGGGTAGTACTCCTTGCCGACTGGTCTGGCTCCAGTTTCGTCCGTCTTGCCCACGATCTGACCCCCGGGGACATTGGCGCCAGCAAAGGTCGCGATGCTGGCAGTTGACCAGTGGTCCCGGCCTGTCGCCGAGTTAATCACGGGAGTGCGGCCAAAGTCGGTCAGCCAGAAGACGAAGGTCGTCTTCAACAGGCCGCGGTCTTCCAGATCGGCCAGCAGAGCCGGCCAGGCCTGATCCAGCGGTGGGAGCAGTTTCTTCAGGCCGTTGAAGTTGTCGCGGTGAGTGTCCCAGCCGCCGCTGGTCACCGTCACAAACCGGCAGCCGGCCTCAATCATGCGGCGGGCCAGCAGGCAGCTTTGTCCCAGATTGTGACTGCCATACGCGTCGCGCGTCTTCTGATCTTCCTGACCAAGATCGAATGCCGTTTTCGTGGCGGCGGATGTAATCATGTTGAACGCGCTCTGGTAATAGGCGTCCGTGGCCTGGAGCGCTTCGGGTTGTTCATCGAGTTGCCGCTGCAGCGTGTCTATTTTCGCGAGTGCCTGGCGACGACGATCCAGTCGCGCGGCCGTCAGTCCATTTGGCAGAGAGACGTCCCGCACCGTGAACTTGTCGCTGCTGGGATCACCGGGTACGACGAATGCGTTGTGCTGCATGCCCAGATAGCCGGCCAGTCCACCGTTAAATCGCTGATCGACGTTCGTGCCAAGCTGAATGAACGACGGCAGCGCGTTTCTCGGGCCGAGTTCTTTCGAGACGGTTGAGCCGAAGCATGGATACGTGATCGACGGGTTGAATTTCCGACCCGACATCATGATTGCGTCGGCCGTCGAGTGGCTGCCGTTCCGCGGATTGAGGTTCCGCATCACCGTGTAACGATCCAGCTCACGCGCGAAGTTGGGCATCTGATCGGTGAACTGCACGCCGGGCACGGCTGTGTCGATGACTCCGAAGTCACCACGAACCTCGGCGTTGGCTTCCGGTTTTGGATCCAGCGTGTCGTGATGGCTGGTTCCTCCACGCGTCCAGATGAGGATGCAGTTGATGTCCCCGCGAGCCACGCCCTTTCCGGCCGCTTCAGCCTCGGCCTGCAGGAGTTGCGGCAAACCCAGACCAAGGGCACTGAGCGAGCCTGCCTCCACCAGAAATTCACGTCGGGTTCGCGTCTCACAGTTAGCGCGGCGAACCGGCATCAGACGAAGCATGGCAGTCTCTTGCTGAAACAGGCGGGAAAGTGGGGGCGGGGGCAACCCATCCAGACTGACTGATCGGCCGAAAGCCGTCCAGTCCGACAGCGCCGAAACAAAATTTGAATGTGCGGGACAGGGTTTGTGCGTTTGTGGCAATTTCCAAGTCGTTCAAGATCAGCTCAGGGCGATTTCCCGCGAGGCCCGGTTTGAAATGTGGTTTGGCTGGGTTGTCCGTCTGAGTCTCGGTTGGCGACGGTCCGCGACGACACAGACCATCAGGCAAACGCCGGA
>CAUZFZ010000120.1:0-33158 GCA_963579025.1 Planctomycetota bacterium
CAAGAATTCAGTTTCCCTGAGTGCCTGAATTCTTGCGAATCCAGCTACGGGTAAGAACTCATCTGCCGCTTGCCTTACAAGCTGTGGACGGGACTTCGGTGCGTAAAGTCGAGTTATTCCGGTTGCGCGGGTTCCTCAGACCTGTCATGGGCTTCCCATCACCACGTCAGTGCCGGATGGATGGAGATGCCCGGTTCTTATGGTCGCTCGCCTCGATCGCACGGCACGATGGACCGCTCCAAACCACTGATGGTGAGCCGATGTCGCAAAGCACGTCTTTGTCACGACATGCCGGTTACACGGCTTTGACACGAATGTCACCAACGACCAATGCCAGCTAAGAAAGGTTTGTCTTAACGTGCGGGTACGACAGGTGACGCGGTCAAGTCACGAAACGTGAGCCAGGTTACAGGAAGCAACAGTTGCCACTGGGCAACACCGTTTTCGATGTCGACCTGACTGGGGCTTTCGCATGCAACTCTCATCCTGGCTCAACCGGTTTCGTAACCGCCTTCGTTCACACTCTTCGTCCCGTCGCCTGCAAACGACCGAACGACTGGAAAGCCGGGCCATGCTGACGGTCACGGGCGTTCTGGTCGGGACCGAACTGTCGATATTTGTGGACGCTGGCGACGACGTCTCAGTCCAGAACGACCCGGCAACCGGCAACGTCCAGGTAATTGCCAACGGCTCGCCAGCGACTGGAGTTCCGAGCGTTCAGTCCAGCGTGCTGACGGCACTGAACGTGTTTGCTGGTAGCGACGACAATGTGCTGGACGTGAGCGCTGTTTCTGCCGCTGATTTCGGTTCGCTGTCGACCAGTGGATCAATCGCAATCGAATCAGGAGACGGGAACGACCAGATCACAGGCAGCGATGACTTCGCTGAGAGCATCAAAGGCGGCGATGGCAACGACACGATCGACGGTCAGGGTGGGAACGACACGATCGACGGCGGCAATGGTGATGACCTGATGACCGGTGGGCTCGGAGCAGACTCACTAGACGGCGACGATGGAAACGACACGATCGACGGCGGTGACGGTGGCGACAACATTGTTGCGGGAGATGGAGACGATTCCGTCACGGGCGGCTCAGGAATGGACACGATCGACGCGGGCCAGGGAGCCGATTTCGTCGATGGCGGGGACGACAACGACACGATCAATGGCATGTCTGGTAACGACACAATCATCGGCGGTGCGGGAAACGACAGTGTCCTTGCCGGATCGGGAAATGACAGAGTATCGGGCGATGATGGCGACGACGTGATCAACGGACAAGGTGGCGACGATACACTTGAGGGCGACCTCGGCAATGACGTGCTGTTCGGTGGTGACGGCAAGGACGCACTCAGCGGTGGCGCCGGCGACGACATTCTGAACGGGCAATCGGGTAACGATACCGCTGTCGGAGGCGTTGGTAACGACACGCTGCGCGGCGGAAGCGGAGCCGATGTGCTGGGTGGCTCAGTCGGGGACGACGTACTCAAAGGACACAGCGGCACCGACACACTCGACGGAGGGTCGGGGCAGGACATACTGGACGGTGGATCGGGTAACGACCTAGTCGAGAGTATCGGGAACGTTGTGGGACTCCTGACCGTTAACAACGTGTCCACTCTTGAGGGCGGCACCACGGTCGGAAACACAGAAGAAGTAGCGACATTCACCGTGTCCCTTACCAACCCGGTCGATCAGACCGTGACTGTGACCGCTTCCACCGTGGATGGCACTGCAATTGCCGGTACAGATTATCTGGCAACAACTGTCCCGGTGATTTTTCTCCCGGGAGAAACAACGCAAACCATTTCAGTCACCACAATTGCAGACAGAACGATCGAGTCAGACGTAACTTTCACGCTTCAGTTGACCAACCCGCTGGGAGCCGACATTCTCGCTTCCACCGGCACCGGAACAATCATCGACGATGACACGCTGATGTTCAGTGCAGCAACGACGACCAATGTTGGAACATCGCCGCGTCGTATCGCTGAGGGTGACCTGGACAACGATGGCGACATCGATCTTCTCGTCGTGAACAGCGACTCCGACAACTTGACGCTGATGTTAAATACAGGCAGTGGCAACTTCATTACGACTCTGATTCCATCAGGAGGAACGGCACCAAACGATGTCGTCATCGGTGATCTCGATAACGATGGAAATCTGGACTTTGCGACGGCCAATCTTAACTCTGATGATGTTTCGATATTCTTCAACGACGGAACGGCAGGTTTCGGATCACCAACCGTAGTGGGAGCATTCGGGAATCAGTCATCGGGAATCGCTGCAGGCGATCTGAACGGAGACGGGTTCGATGACCTCGTCGTTGCCAACAGTACCGGCAGTTCTGCTCGTCTGGTCAACAATGGCGACCGGACCTTTCAGGCGGCAGTCCCCGTGCGTTTTACGGGTGGCGGCTTCGGCAGCGTTGCAGTGCTTGATCGCGACCAGGACGGCGACCAGGACATTGTGGTTGTCGGAGAAACGTCGGGAACCCGAGTCGTTCATGTTATTAACAATGGTTCTGGGGGCTTTAACTCATTTTCCAACAGCCAGATTGGCGTAGCTGCAACAAGGATTGACTCAGCAGATTTTAACAACGATGGAAATGCTGGGTACATCGTGTCTCTGTTTGGCTCGAATCAAATTCGCGTCCGTATCAACGGTGGTGGTGGTTCCAGCCAGCGAATTTCTTCGATTGATGGGCCTCGTTCCGTTGCCACCGGAGACTTTGATGAAGACGGATTTCTGGACGCAGCCGTACCGCACACCGTTTCGAATCTGGGAACTGTCGGGGTGATGCTTGGAAACGGAACCGGAAACCTCGCCACTGCTTTGGAGTTTCCTGTCACATCCGGAACGACTCCTGAAGACGTTGCCGTGGGTGACTTTGACGGGGACGGCGATCTCGACCTGGCAACCGCTGACATCAATACAGGCACTGTGTCGATCCTGTTTCAGGTATTGCCCACCGTTCCTGCTGACGTGAATCCAACGATATCAGACGCTGGCGACTCTCTAACGGGAGGCACCGGAAAAGACACTCTCATAGGGTCACTGGGCAATGATCTTCTAAACGGCGGTGATGGTCGAGATTCGATCGAGGGCAGCGCCGGTAATGACTCGATTCTGGGCGGCTCAGAGGACGACACCATCAACGGCGGGAGTGGCAACGACACGATCGACGGACAGGCTGGAGACGACATCATTCGCACAGGGACCGGGCAGGACCTGATTGTCTGGAACGGTGCTGGCGACGGAATCGACACGATCGACGAGTCGGCTGGCTCACAGGAACTGCTTGTGCAGGGCACCAGTGCCGCGAACACGTTCGTCGTGGATCGGGTTGACATCGACGACGTTGACTTCCTGCGGATCTCAGAAGCCGGTGCGTCGATCACGACGTCCACTACCGTCAATGAAGTTTCTGTCATGGGCGGCAATGGCAACGACTCGATCACAGTGAACTCGATCGACGGAGTCAGGCCGCTGCGACTGGTCGTCGATGGTCAGACCGGCGACGACACCATCTCAGCAATGAATGCCCGCATCGGGAGAGTGCTGCTGGAATTGCAGGGAGGAGACGGTAACGACTCGATCACCGGGAGTGCCGACGATGATTTTATACGTGGCGATGCCGGAGATGATTTGCTTGCTGGCGGATCAGGCAATGATGTGGTTGATGGTGGTGCCGGGCTCGATATCGTCAACGGAGAAGCCGGGAACGACACTCTGTTGGGAGGCTTGGATGACGACACACTCAACGGCGGAGACGGCGACGACAGCCTGTCGGGCAGCTTCGGTAACGACGTCCTGATGGGCAACGACGGCGACGATACACTTCGAGGCGGCTTCGGTAACGACAACCTCAACGGCAGCGTGGGCAACGACCTGCTGGATGGACAGCAGGACGACGACACCCTGGCTGGCGGTTCGGGCGACGACTCACTCGACGGCGGAACCGGCGACGACACAGTCAAAGGTCAGTCCGGAAACGACCAGATCAAAGGCGGAGACGGCAACGATCGCATTGAGGGCAACAGCGGCGCCGACACGATCGATGCAGGCGACGGAAACGACACAGTGCTGGGCGGCAATGGTCGCGACATCATCGATGCAGGCGACGGCAACGACAGCATCAACGGCATGGGCGGTCGAGACACAATCCTCGGCGGTGACGGCAAAGATACACTGCTCGGCGGCGGAAGCGCTGACTTCATCTACGGCGGCAATGGCACGGACACGCTAAGAGGCAACTCCGGCACGGACCGATTCAACAGTGGTGAAGGTGGTCAAACTCCCAAGGATCTGGCAGCCGGCGAGACAGACGACCAGAACCTGACGATCCAGACGTCCGTGCTCCAGGCACTCGCCGAACTCAATGGGTTCTGATCAGGGAACCGCCAGGGCTGTCACTCTGTCTGGCGCGTTCTCATTCTCGGCGGGACTGCCGACTTCCATCAGGCACTCTTCGCTTCTTCGTGCCGATTCTGCTGCGGCTGCGTTGCGCTCAACTGGTTGCGTAACAACGCATGTCAATCATCGTTTCGTCAGTGTGAATACATCCTCATCACGTGTCGTGGACACCTACTGCTTTGTCAACGTTGAATATTGAGGTGGCTGGGGAGATTGGGTTTGCGGGGAAATGAATAAACTGTTGCGCGAGGGATTGAATATCGAATACCGAACAAGGAATTTCGAATGTTGAAAGACGACAGGACCCCCCTTCGAAATTCGAAATTCCTTGTTCGATATTCAGCGGTTCAGCAGCCCATGCTGACGGGGGCGTTGCGCAACAATTCTCGCCCGATCAAACGCACCCTTTCATCAGGCCAGGGTTGGGGTGAGGGGGGAATGGGACGCTGAGTGAAAGCCCCCTCACCCCAGCCCTCTCCCCCAAAACATTGGCGATGCAGGGCTCTACTGCAAAAGACAGTCGACCGCGCCAATGTTTCGGGGGAGAGGGGGCAAGAGTGTGCAACTTCAAAACTGGCGCTCGACCCCAGCCACCCGATCCCGCTATTCAAAAGTTGCCGCGGCACTACTTCGCGATCTTCCACAGGTGTTTGTCACTGCGGACGAACAGGCTGTTGTCCGAGATTGCTGGTGTGGCGAGGATCGTTTCGCTCAGCTCGTTCTCGCCGACGATTTCGCCTTCCGCTCCGCTGATGTCGACGACCTGACCGACGCCGGTTTCATTGAAGAAGATCAGGTGTTTGCCCGCAGCAACCGGTGTGGCGCTGAACGGCCCTTTCAAGCGCAGTCGCCAGAAGAGGCTGCCGGAACTGGCGTCGGCACACTGCAGGACGCCGGCGCGATTGACGACGAACAGCTTGTTACCAATTACGACCGGGCTGGCTGTGGAGGGGCTCAGTTTGTTGTCTTTCCACAGTTCTTCGAATTCACCGTTGCCCGGACGCAATACGGTCAATCCGTTGGACGGAATCAGCACGGCGCCGTTTGAAACGACCGATGAGGGAATCGTTGAAGCGCCGTTGCCGAATTCCCAGGCGGTTTTTCCGGTCAACGGGTCAACCGCTTCGATCCCCTTCGATGACTGCAGCAGTGCCAAAGCGTCGTCGCCCTTTCCGTAGATCACAGGCGACGTCCAGTTGGCTTTCTTTGGGCGCGTCTTCTTCCAGCGCGATTGACCGGTCGTCGTTTCGATGCCCGTCGCAAACGACTCGGCATCGTTTTCGACCTGCACAATCAGTGTCTCTCCGACAACGATTGGTGATGACGCCATGCCCAGGCTGTTGCTGGCATTGGGGAAGTCGTAGGTCAGACCTCGGAACCACACCAGGTCGCCTTCCAGGTCCAGGCAGGCCAGATCGTTACTCGAAAAGAACGCGAAGATGCGTTCGCCGTCACTGGCCGGAGTTGGTGTCGCCACGCACATTTTCGGATGCGTCATCGTGCGGCCGGTGGCCCAGAACTGTCGATGCCACTGCTGCTCACCCGACGCGCGGTCGAAGCTGATCACATGCAGCCGGTCCTGCCGGAATCCGCTGCTGGCCGTCACGATGACCTGGTCGCCGATCACGATCGGTCCCGACAACCCGCGTCCAGGGAGTTCCGCTTTCCAGCCGATGTTCTCGTTGTCGGACCAGGTCACGGGAATGTCTGCATCGAGCGAAACGCCCGAGACATCGTTGCCCCGAAACTGCCGCCAGTCGGCGCCGGTCAGGCAGACAACGAAACTCAGAGCAGCAGACACAGAGACGATGCGATGAAGTTGAGTTCGACAGGTCATTAGTTTGTCTCCTGTGTCTGAGCGGCGGCGGCGACGACGTTGGATTTCCGACGAAGCGTGTTCGCCGCACTGAATCGACTCTGATGCACTGCGATCCCTGAGGAGTGGCACACACGCAATTGAAGCTGATACCGCTGCGCCCAACTATCTTTCTGCTCATTCTGGCACAGCTTGACGAGGATCACGTTGCGACCGGCTTTGAGTTTTCCACCGACCTGGTACTGATCGATCCCCATACCGCGGTGGTACTCGTCGCGTCCAAACAGCAGCTCTCCGTTCAACCAGATCTTCCAGGCATTGGGCGTCCCGAATCGAAACTGGATGTCGTCTGCGTCTCCTGATTCGAATGTCGTCGTGAGGTACATCACCGCGCCCTTGTGGGGCGCAATTGACTTGGCGATGTCGAGGATTCCGTATGCGTGCTCTGTCCCGATTTCATCCCATGCCACCTCACCACGCTGCCCTGCGAGCTTCGCATCGAGGTCGAGTTTCTCTTCCGGCGGGTAGGGTTTGTCGAAGCCGACCAGGCCCTCATTGTTGAACGGGCCAATGATCCGCCACGACGTCAGAAATCCGTAGTGACCGGCCAGGTCAACGTCCTTACCAAATTTCTTCAGCGCGGCGGCAATGTGCTTCACCTGATCCGAATCCGTCGCCCCGGACAGAGCTTGCTGGTAGGTCTTCACGGCGGCTGGATCAGCGCTAATCTCATCGGCCATCATGATCAGACGGGCCACGGCATCGCGGCGAAACTCGGGGCTCGGATCCAGCAGCATCTCTGGAATGATTCGCTTCTCGGCCGACTTGTCGACTCGCAGCAGTAGCTCATAGCCCAGGCGGCGGGCTCGAGGATCGGCGGAACGGTCCCATACGAGTTCTTCGATCTGCCCGGCTGGCAATTTTGCTCCATCGGCGAGCTGCCGGTCCGCGATGGCTTCCACCGCGCTACGCAGATAGTTGGCCGCCAGCGGTGACGCGCCGGTGAATCCCTTCAGCACGGCGGGTATGGCATCCGCTTCGGCGGCAGAAAGTGTCTTCACTGCCTGGGTCGCCGCCTTGTTGCCGACACCCTCCTTCTGAACTGCATGGATCGCTTTCAATACAGCGGTCGGATCGGCGGACTCACAGACGCGCGGCACTGCGATGGAAAAGAGCAATGCGATGATTGCCAAACGACAAAACATACCGGACTCCTCAATGACGGAGAGATGTTGAATGGTGGAAACGGTCCCGGAAACGGACGCGGATCGAGACGATGCCTCAGACTGTGTTGGACAGAAGGTTGCGAAGGACGCGAAGCAAATGATCGACGGCGTCCCTCGCGACCTTCTGTCATAGATTTTCGGAACGGGATTGTCGCGGCGAGTGACCGGGGCGTCCACAACACGGCATACCGGTCTTGCCCGCAGGTCGAAGCTGGCGAGCTGATTTCTTACCGCTCGCCTTTGTTCTCCGGGTTAGCTCGCTGCGCCAGATTCGCATCGATCCATTGGATCAGATGTGTGGAAATCACTGACTTCTCGCCAGACCACTCTGCCAGTGTGGCGCCGGACGGGCCAATGAGCTGCACGTCGTTCGTCGGCGATCCAATGGCTTGCGGACTGTTCAGAACCACGACGTCGCAGTTCTTGGCACGCAGTTTCTGCAATGCGTTCTCGCGAGCGTTCTCGGCCTCCAGTGCAAAGCCGACGACCCAGTGATGATCGCGCCGATGGCCGAGCTGAGCGAGTACATCATCCGTTTCAATCAACTCGATCGAGATGGGTTCGCCGGTCTTGGTCATTTTGCCGTTGGTGCGCTGTCGCGGCTGGTAGTCACAGACTGCTGCCGCGGCGATGACTCCGTCGCAGTCCGGAAATGCCGTCAGGCAGGCGTCACGCATGTCGGCGGTGGTGACGACCTGGCGGACGTCACATCCGATCGGAGGCTGCAGATCGACCGGGCCGGTGACAAGTATGACTTCATGTCCGGCATCGATCGCGGATTGGGCCAATGCGTAACCCATGCGCCCGCTGCTGGCGTTCGACAGGTAACGCACATCGTCAATGTATTCGCGGGTCGGCCCGGCGGTGAGGAGAATTCGCATGCCCGCATGATGGCGATCACGCCGCGTTAATTCGACAATGCAGCATCGGACCTTCTCTGGACGAGACTACGAACAACACTGGTGCCCCATGGTAAGCCTTCCCATCTGCCCTCTCTGCAAAGCGGCCATGCCGGCCACGTCAGCGACGGACTCAGAATTCTTTCCGTTCTGCAGCGAGCGCTGCCGCAACGTCGATCTGTTTCGCTGGGGTCAAGGCAAGTACGCCATTGTCGAACCACTCAGCCCGGACCAACTGGTCGAGCATTTCGAAGACGAGCTGGATGACGAGGGATACTGAGGATCGCGTCGCACATCTCTTGTCTTTATCCGCCGCCGATGGCAGGAATGAAGTGAACTTCCGCGTCGGCTGGTACTTTCTGATACAGGCCCAGGCTGCTGATCTGGCTGCCGACTGAGACGCTGAGACCAGGACGGAGTTCATCGCCCTGACAGAGTCGGTCGCGGACTCCGGGAAAGCGCTGTTCGAGCTGAACGACGATCTCACGGACCGAGCTGGCCGTGATCTCGATCGTCTCGACGCCGCCCGTCAGGCTGCGAATCTGCGGTGGAATGTAAACAGTGGGCATGTTTTGGTGATCGATTTACATAAGGCTAGTATACTGCCCGGACATCATAGCGAGTTTCCGCTTTGATCAGCGGGCGTAGTACGAGCATGAGTCACACGTCATGGCGTCCGATCTTGCTCTGACCATCACGGGTGACCGGGAAGTTCAAGTCCTACAGGCGTCGCCCGCTTCCAGTCGAAGCCGACTCAACCTACAAATCAGTCAACAGCTTGCCGGATTCATCGGCTTCCAGCGTCTTCAGGACGCGCCGGGATTTGACCACTTGATGGGACACCATGGCCGAAATTCGCAAAACACCGGAAATTACGGCAAATTCCAGGCTCGCTGAACTGGTCGAGCAATACGACACGCTCATTAATGAGTTGAGTCCACGCGACGCAACGGCCGTGTGGAAGCCGTCGACCGACGACTTCCCGAACAGCGTTCAATTGCACATCAGCAATACATACGGCGCCGGCAGCCGGACACTGAGCGTTGCCGACCTCATCGACAGTGACGGTATGCTTGCGCGTGTTTCGCGGCTGGTGGGCGATCTGGTTTATCAGCAGTGCGACGACGTGCAGGGCACCAGTAAGCTGGCGCATCTGGCGAGCTTCGTGCCCGGTCGACTTTGTTACCGATTCACGGAAGACGATCCGGATATTCCGCTGCCGTCGGGCGAAGACACATCGTGTGCCGTTCTGTTTGCGGATATCTCGGGGTTCACGAGTCTGACGGAGCGACTGGCACAGAAAGGGGCCGTCGGTGCCGAAGAGCTGACGGCCGCACTGAACAGCTACTTTGGCGAACTGATTGGCATCGTCGGTCGCTTTGGCGGGGACGTGCTGAAGTTTGCCGGCGACGCGCTGCTGGCAACATTCGAAGACCGCGTCGCCGGTGAAGACCTGCAGGATGCCGCGGCTCGGGCTGTCTCAGCCAGTCTTGTCATTCAGAAACAGATGGAAGACTTCCCCGAAGTCGAAGGCCAGAAACTGTCGTTGAAGATCGCGCTGGCCGCGGGCGATTTGCGGTTGATGCATCTGGGCGGCGTCTTCGGTCGCTGTGAATTGCTGATGGTCGGTGATTCACTGAAGGAACTTGGCGACGCCAACGATCTGGCCGGGCCGGGTGATATCATCGCCGCGGACAGCTTCTGGCGACGGGTTGACTCGCTGGCCACGGGGACGCCGATTGAAGGCGGCAACCACCGCATCCACTCCGTGAGCCGCGCAACAGAGGAATTCGAGACGGACGGCAAGAGCGGTCAGTTGGCTTTGACGAGCGCGCCGTTCCGCGATTCGTCAATTGCTGCGATGCGGGGATATATCCCCGCGGCGATCTACTCGCGACTGATGGCCGGTCAGACAGACTGGCTGGGGGAACTTCGCAAAGTCACGGTCGTGTTCGCAAATCTGCCGGGATTCAATCTGAAAACGCCCGTGCGGGAAGCCCAGCGTGTGATGGCCGTTCTGCAGCGGACGATGTATCGGTTTGAAGGCAGCCTCAACAAACTCAGCGTGGACGACAAAGGCGTGTCCATGCTGGCGGGCTTCGGGCTGCCTCCCATCGCTCATGAAGACGACGCGGCACGAGCGATCGGCGCGGCTCTGGAACTACGTGAACGGATCAGCGAGCTGGGCTGGAAGTGTTCGATTGGCGTAGCTACAGGGCGTATTTTCTGCGGCGCCTACGGAAATGAACAACGCCGCGAATACACCATGATCGGCGACACGGTGAATACATCGGCGCGTCTGATGCAGGCGGCGCGTGGGGGCATCCTGTGCGAACAGTTCACTTTCCAGGGTGCCGAATCGCGATTCGATTTCGACACGCTCGAACCCATGAAAATGAAGGGCAAGAGCGAACCGGTGCCCTGTTACCGGCCGCTCGAACTCCGCGCACACACACGTCAGCGGTCGGCGCACGAAATCACCATCATCGGGCGAGATGCTGAGCAGCAGCTTTTCGCGAAGCTGCTCGACGATCTGTGCGAGCATCAGCAGAGTTCCGTGATGTTGCTGGAAGGCGAAGCCGGGAGCGGCAAGTCGCATCTCGTCAACGCGTTTGCTCAGCGAGCGGAAGCAGCGGGGTGCCGCGTGCTGCACGGGCAGGCTGATGCCATCGAGCGGTCGACGCCGTGGTACATCTGGCGAACGGTGATCGCTGACATCGTCGGACAGGCGGAGCTGGGACGCGATCACAATGTTCTGAAACAGGCCATTTGCGAGCAGTTCGAACTGGACGACGAGTTGCAGAAACTGCTGCCTCTGTTGTCGTCGATCCTGCCCGTGACATGGCCGGACAACGAGTGGACCGCCCAGATGAAGGGCGCCATTCGGGCGGACAATACCAATCGGCTGCTCGTCCAACTGATCTCACTGACCGCTCGGAATGCCCCGCTGGTGATCGCTCTCGATGACACGCAGTACTTTGACTCTGCTTCGCTCATGCTGTTGCGATCGGCGACCAGCAATGTCACGCCGCTGCACGCTCTGGTAGCGGCTCGACCTCTGGAGCGGCCACTGCCCAGGGCCACTGCCGCCATCCTGGAGCCGCCGACCTCGCACCTGATCCAGCTCGAATCCATGGACCCGGAAGATTCCGTGCAGATGGCCCGACACCTGTTCAAGGTCGAATACCTGCCGCCACCCGTCGAGCAACTGGTCCGGAATCGCGGTCAGGGGCTTCCACTCTATATCGAGGAACTGGCGCTCACACTGCGCGACACCGGGACGGTGGAAATCAGCGACGGGACGGCACGACTGACTGGTGATCTGGACCAGTTCGAGACGAGAGAGGTCTCCGAGTCACTCGAACGTGTGATCATTAACCGTGTTGATCGGCTGCAACCGTCGGAACAGTTGGCCCTTAAGGTGGCAAGTGTCATCGGATTTGATTTCTCGCACCTGGCGCTGCGGGACGTGTTTCCTATCGAACAGGAACGCGACGGATTGCCGGAACATCTGGAGTCACTCGAAGGCAATCGCCTGATACGCCGGACGGAAGATCGGTCGGAACTGGAGTACTCGTTCCGTAACCGCACGATCCGCGAAGTGGCCTACAATCTGATCCTTGTCAAACACCGTACCGAACTGCATGCATCAATCGCGGCGTGGATCGAAGAGAAATACGCGGGCCAGCTTGATGCCCATTACGCGCGCCTCGCGACACACTGGAGAAGCGCGGGTGAGTCGGTCCGGGCCATTGAATACCTTGAGCGAGCTGGCGAGAACGCGTTGGAGAACAACGCAAATCAGGAGGCCGTTCGCTTCTATCGGCGTGCGCTCGAGCTGGAAGCAGAACTGGACCAGCGAGTCGAACCACTGCGGCGCGGCAAATGGCAGCGGGGATATGCCGAGGCGCTCTATCGGCTCGGCGACATGAATGGCAGCCTGAAGCAGTTCCGCGAGGCCGTCTGCCTGTTCGGATATCCCGATTCCGAGACGCTTGTCAGCACTGCATGTCACGGTGGCGTCGAGATGGCGCGACAGCTTTTCAACCGCATCCGTGTCGGGGTGGCGGGTAAGCCAGCCGGTCGACCCAGCGAAGCTCTGATTGAGGCTGTGCGAACCTATGAGCGCCTGTTTGAGATCAACTACATCCGGAACGATATGCCCGCGGCCGTCGTGGCCACCTTTCGTGCGCTCCGCCTGGCCGAACGCTACGGCTCCAGCCCCGAACTGGCTCGCTGTTACTCGAACATGTCCGCCATGACGAGCGCGATGATGCTCCGGAAGGCCGCGTATCGCTACGCCGAACGGGCGCGCAGCATCGCGGCAAAGGCCGACGATCTCTCGGCGACAGCTTACGTCGACACGATCAACTCGCTGGCCTATATCAGCCACGGTGACTGGGAACAGGCACGCAAGACTCTCGACACCGGAATCAAACTGTGCCATGAAATCGGCGACCGGCGTCACTGGATCGAAGCCAATGCGCTGATTATCAACATGTCACTCTGGAGCGGCGACTGGAGCCAGCTTTCCGAGCATGCTGAAAACATCCGTGAAGCAGGCGAAGCTGACCAGTCAACGCAGGTGGCTTTGTGGGGTCATGCATGGGTGCTGTGGATTGCCACCACGGCCGATCCATTCAGCGACACCGTGCGATCTGCTGAAGCCTCGATGGAACGCTGGCTCGACACGGATGAGGAACTGGCCATTGCCGACGAGGTTCTGGCCCGTGGCAGTTTGCTCTTCGCACGTCTGCGACGCAGTGAATGGGACGAGGCGCTTGTGATCGCGGATCAGATCGAGGCAGCCATCGGTAATGCTCAGCCGGTGGCGGTCTACATGCTGGCGGGATACGCGACGATGTCGAACCTGTACTACGTCCTGTGCCAGTCGGGCAGAACGCCGGGCAACTCGACATTGCAGGACCTGCACCGCCGTCTGCTGCGGATGAAGCGTCGGCTCACGGTTTTCAGCATGACGATTCCGATCGCCACTCCGGTGAAAACGCTGTGCACGGGCCGTCTTCAACTTCTCAAGGGCCGGACCGCGAAGGCGCGGCGAGTATTTCGCAAGGGACTGCGGCAGTGCGAGCATCTTCGCATTCCGTACTTTGCCGCCACATTCGAAATGGAACTCGCGAAACTTGCCGAGTCCGATGCGGAACGCGCCGACTTGAGTGCTTCGGCGATGAAACGATTTCACGAGCTGGGAATCGAAACGCCCGAGATTTCATTGCAGCAGCCCGCTACCGTCGACAGTTGAAAAGCTGGCCTGTGGCGGGTGGGCGGAACAACCATTGGCATGGCAGCCACGCGCAACCGGCAGGACCGGACCGCGGCAATGTGAATCTCCCAATTGGGATCAGTGTCAGGACTCACGGGCAACGTAGGTTTGGACCGTCTGCAAAGAAGGTCCGATTTGACCGCTCAGGAGTCCCTCATGGTCGAAATCCGTAAAGCCCAATCCGTCGCGGCTGATGCCAGGCTGTCACAGCTTCTGGAACAGTACGACGAGCTCATCAGCGAACTCAGCCCGCGAAATGCGACAGCCGTCTGGGAGCCGGACGCTGACGAGCGCTCAGGTGGAGCACGATTGCATCTTAGCGATGCCTATGGTCGCAGTTGCCGTGTACTGAGCGAAATGGATCTGAACGACGGCGACCGCATGCTGGAAAAGATCTCGCGACTGGTCGGCGATCTGGTCTACCAGGAAAGCGAAAGTCTGCAGGACCGCTTACTGCTGGCACAACTGGCGAGTTTCGCGCCAGGACGTCTGTGTGAACGCTTCACAGAAGAAGAGCCCGAGATTCCATTGCCATCGAGTGAAGACACATCGTGTGCAGTTCTGTTTGCGGACATCTCGGGTTTTACCAGCCTGACCGAACGCCTGGCACGGAAGGGCGCTGTCGGAGCCGAAGAATTGACAGCCGCGCTGAACCGCTATTTTGGCGAGTTGATCGACATTGTCAGCGATTTCGGTGGCGACGTGCTGAAGTTTGCGGGAGACGCGTTGCTGGCCACTTTCGAAGACAGCGTCGCTGGTGCGGATCTCCGCGATGCCTGTGCCCGCGCGGCTGCGGCCAGCGTTGCGATCCAGAACGGGCTGCGTGACTTCCCCGAAGTTGAGGGAACGAAACTGTCACTCAAGATTGCGCTGGCGGCAGGTGATCTGCGGATGCTGCATCTGGGCGGAGTATTCGGACGCTGCGAACTGTTGATGGTCGGCGATCCACTTAAGGAACTTGGTGACGCGAACGACCTGGCCGGGCCGGGAGACATTATTGCGGCGGAAAGTTTCTGGAGTCGCATTGATTCTCTGGCAAGCGGATCGCCGTTAACGGCCGGCAACTACCGGGTCGAGTCATTGCGATGTGACGCCGAGGACTTCGAACTGGATGAATCGAGGGGTCAACTGGTCCTGACGAATTCGCCATTCCGCGATGAGTCTGTCGCAGCAATGCGCGGCTACATTCCGGCAGCCATCTACGCGCGACTGGCGGCCGGGCATACGGACTGGCTCGGTGAACTCCGCAAGGTCACCGTCGTGTTCGCGAATCTTCCGGGCTTCAATCTGCAAACGCCGCTGCAGGAAGCCCAGCACGTGATGGTCGCGCTCCAGCAGACGGTCTACCACTTCGAAGGCAGCCTCAACAAGTTGAGCGTCGACGACAAAGGCGTGTCTATGCTGGCGGGATTCGGGCTTCCGCCTGTCGCTCACGAAGACGACGCCGCACGGGCCATTGGCGCGGCTTTGGCACTGCGCGAACGGATCAACGAACTCGGCTGGGAATGTTCGATCGGCGTGGCCACCGGCCGTATTTTCTGTGGGGCCTACGGAAACGATGACCGCCGCGAATACACAATGATCGGTGACACGGTCAATACGTCGGCGCGTCTCATGCAGGCTGCTCAGCAGGGCATCCTGTGCGATCAGGCGACGTACTTCAGTGCGGAATCACGGTTCGGCTTTGATACGCTCGAACCTTTACAAATGAAGGGCAAGAGCGATCCCGTGGCGTGCTTCCGACCATTGGAACGCCGCAACAGTGATCGCCGCAGGGCGACGCGAAACACGACCGTCATCGGCCGTGAAAGTGAGCGCCAGTTGTTTGACGGGTTGCTCGAAGACTTGCGCATGCGACAGCAGAGTTCATTGCTGTTGCTTGAGGGCGAAGCCGGCATCGGGAAGTCACATCTGGTCAACGCGTTCTCGGAAATCGCAAAGCTGCGCGGCTGCCGCATCCTGCACGGAAACGGTGACGCGATCGACCAATCCACACCGTGGTTCGCATGGCGATCGGTTATTGCAGACCTGATCGGACGGGAAAACCTGAATCGCGATGCCGAGGATCTGCATCGCAATATCTGCGAGCGATTCGAGTTGGATGACGAGCTGCAAAAGCTGCTGCCGCTGCTGTCTTCCGTGTTGCCACAGGCGTGGTCAGACAATGAGTGGACCGCACAGATGAAAGGTGCGATCCGGGCCGACAATACCAACCGTCTGCTGCTGCGGATGATCGCAAAGGCGGCGCATGAGAATTCGCTCGTCCTGGTGATGGAAGACACGCACTGTTGCGACTCGGCGTCGCTGCGCCTGCTGCGTTCCGTCGCGGCAAATGTCCGACCGCTGCACGTGCTGACGACGGCGCGTCCGCTGTCACGGCCACTGCATAAAGATCTTGCCGCCATCGTGCACATGTCATCGTCTCATCACGTTCAGCTCGGACCGATGCCGGCAGACGATTCCGTGCTGCTTGTGCAGCACCTGCTGGCATCGCACCGACTGCCGCGACCGGTCGAGCAGCTCATTCGCAAACGCACGCAAGGGCATCCACTGCATGTCGAGGAACTCGCCTACGCGCTGCGTGATACAGGCACGGTTCAAGTCACAAACGGGATCGCTCGACTGATCGGCGATCTGCAGCAGTTTGAATCGCGCGAGGTGTCTGACTCGCTTGAGGGTGTCATCGTTAACCGCATCGATCGTCTGCCGCCGTCACAACAACTCACGCTGAAAGTCGCGAGTGTCATCGGATACGAGTTTCCGTATCCGGTCTTGAGGGATGTCTTTCCGCTCGAACAGGAGCGAGCGGAATTGAGCGGTCATCTGGAGTCGCTCAATCAAAGCAAACTGACTCGCTGCAACGGCGATCGTCCGGACCCCGAGCACTCATTCCGCAGCCGCACTGTCCGCGATGTCGTCTACAACCTGGTGCTGGTGAAGCACCGCACGGACCTGCATCGGGAAATTGCCCTGTGGATCGAAGATCACCACGGCGGCGAACTGGCCCGTCATTACCCGCGACTGGCCGAGCACTGGCAGCAGGCGGGGGACCTGAGCCGCGCGATTGAGTGTCTCGAACACGCGGGCCAGAACGCACTGGAATACAACGCGAATCAGGAAGCCGCTCGCTTCTATCGCAGGATGCTGGAACTGGCCGAGCAGTTGGGCGAGCCGATCGAATCCATGCGTCAGGCAGGGTGGCATCGACGATACGGCGAAGCGCTGTACCGTCTTGGCGAAATCCCCGCCGCCCTGGAGCATCTGCGCTCGGCCCTGCGACTGCTTGGACATCCCGATTCCGAGTCAATCGTGTCTCAGATCGCGCATAGTGGTGTCGAAATCGGGCGACAGCTTTTCACGCGCCTGCGGACCCGACTGTTCGGCCCTGCGAAGGCAACGCCTGGGGAAGCTCTGATCGAATCGGTGCGTGCGTACGAAAGACTCGTCGAGATTCAGTATCAGCGAACGGACATGCCCGCATTCATGCTGGCCACATTCCGATCACTGAACCTGGCCGAGCGATACGGATTCAGCGCAGAACTGGCACGCAGCTATTCCAGCGTGTCGGCCATGACGAGTGCGATGATGATTCCCCGAGCCGCGCAGCGATACACCGACAGGGCAGAGCGCATCGCGCTGCGAGTTGGAGACCTTGCGACAACGGCCTACGTGCAGACCATTAACGCCGTGCACTTCATCAGCCACGGACAATGGGAAGACGCCAGTCAAACGCTGGAATCCGCCGGCCAATCGTGCGCGGCCATCAGCGATCGCCGTCGCTGGTCGGAAGGGGCGGCGCTCGTGCTCAATCTCTCATCGTGGAACGGCGAGTGGGACCGACTGGCCACGAATGCTCAGGAACTCCGCGAGGCAGCGGAAAACGAGCTGGGTTCGCAAGTGGCGATGTGGGCTTACGGCTGGCTGCTGTGGGTCGAGTCGGCACGCGATCCACACAGTGAACTGGTCCGCGCCGCCGAATCCGATCTGCAGCACTGGCTCGACTCCAACGAAGAACTGGCACTCGCGGACGAAGTGCTCGGACGTGGCGGGTTACTGTTCGCGCGGCTGCGTCGTGGCGAATGGTCGTCTGCCCTCGAAGTCGCCGACCAGATTGAAGAGGTGCTGGGCAACGCGCAACCGGTTGCCGTGTATCTGCTGCCAGTCTATGCCGGGCTGGTTGACCTCTACTCGGCACTGTGCGCATCAGAATCCGAAGAGCTGGACTCGCGGGAGATGACCGTCCGTCTGCGTCGCATGCAACGTCGACTCGCCATCTTCAGTCTGCTGATTCCGATCTCCAGTCCTTTAAAATGTCTTTGCGACGGACGCTCGAAACTGTTGCAGGGCAAAACAGCCAGTGCTCACCGATCATTCCGCAAAGGCCTGCGTCTGAGTCGGAAATATCGAATTCCGTACTTCGCGGCATTGCTCGAATTCGAGCTCGCCGGAATTGCTGACAGCGACACCGAGAGCCGTGACTTAAATGACTCAGCTCGCGACCGGTGCCGATTGCTGGGAATCGAAAACCCGGAAGTCCGTGTGTCGTGAGCAGCGATCTGACGCGTGTCGGCTTTGTCGGTACAGAAGTGCCAGACGAGTTCACCCGCATATTCGACATCGTCGCTGCCGCCCATGATGCCGCAAGTCCGGGGTAGCCGAAGTCGCCAGACTTTGGCCACATCGAGATGTCACGGCAAAAAACCAAACTCTGGCGAGTTCGGCTACCGCGTCACTCGGCCTGACCGGGGGACGACTGGATTCATCGCGCGTCGAATTGCGCATCGATCGACTGCTGCCGTTCGCAGGATTCATCCGGTTGGTTGCGATGCGCTGATTCGTGGTGTCGGTCCGCTGTTGCCGAGCCGACCGGATAACTCCGGTCACTACGAACGACGCGAAGTTGCTGTCGCAGCATGTTGTGTCGGTCGCAGATCCGGCCTGGGGAATTCGGGCAAACAAGCAAGCAAAGAGAAGCGATTCCGATGCGCCTGATTGGCGATATCAGGTAGCAGGCGGACAACGGTCAATCCTGTCGCTTTCTCCCACATGTGCGGTTCGAAGCAGTCGTATCCGTTGCGGTTTCTCCCCCGCGACCGCTGCTGCACCGCTGCCAGGATATGGAGCCAGACAACGTTCGCTCTGTCAGTTTCTGAACCGGTGACTGGAAAGCTCGTCCGGTCACCCTGCTTTGCTTCCGGGACTGTAATGCCCGGGCTCTGCTGTTGATTCAGTCAGTCAACTTCATTGGAGGAGACCCCCCTTGAATAATGCAACACCTGCTGCCACTACCTCGGGCGACATCGTCGCCAGTCCAGCGTTTCGCTGGAGCCTGCTGTTTGCAGGTCTGGCGGTTGGACTACTTGGAATGGACATCATGCTGCGTCGTCCCGTTATGCGGGAACTTGGCCGGGTTCGCTCGGAACTGGCTTCGGTTGAACGGGAAATGGAACAACTGGTTGGAGTGCGGAATCAGGTCTGGGAAACGAACAACCTGCTGACAGGTCTGAAGGCCCAGCACCGTCACCTCGAAGACGCCCGGCTGAGCGTGTCGGCAATGGAACAGCTTCGGTCGGACATCGAAAAAGAAGCCGCTCACACAACGAACGCCTTTGCGAAACTCGATCGTCTGATCGGTCTGCAGAATGCGGTGGTCAAGAACTCCGGTAAGGTCGACTCGGCTCTGGACAGCATCGACCGCATGGTCGACGTGCATGACCGCGCTGTGGCCGCCGGACAGCAGACGGATCAGGCCGTCGCAGCGATTACCGGTCTGTTGCGTGTTCGAGAAGCGGTGCAGGTCGAACTGACTGACATCGACTCTGCGATTTCATCCGTGCGTCAGTTTGGCGATCTCAAAGAGCAGATTCTGGTCGGCAGCGAAGGCCTGGACTTCGTTCAGACAGAAATCGATTCGGTGTTCGCCGCTGTCAATAACCTGGTCGACCTCAAGGCACAGGTACTGCTGGAGAGCAAAGGTACGCGTGTCGCTCAGGACGAAGTTAAAACCGCGTTCGCGTCGGTCCGCACTTTGGGCGAACTGAAGGATCGGGTGCTGCTGGAGAGCAAAGGCACACGTGTCGCTCAGGACGAAGTTGAAACTGCGTTCGCGTCGGTCCGCAATCTGGGCGAACTGAAAGATCGTGTGCTGACTGAGAGCGAAGGTGTGGATATCGCTCAGATCGAAGTTGAAACCGCGTTCGCCTCGGTTCGGGATTTGGCTGAACTAAAGGATCGCGTGCTGCGAGAGAGCGAAGGCGTGGACATCGCTCAGGATATCGTCGGTGAATTCGCCGCTGTGAAGACTCAGTTGCTGAACGAAGCGGATGATCTTGATGTCGCTCGCGATGCGGCTGAAGAACTGATCTCGCTGAAGAATGGCCTCAACAGTGAGTCAGAAGACGTTCTGGATGCTCAGCAGGTTGCCGAAGACCTCTACATTCTGAAGAACACGATCGTTGAACACGGTGGCAATTCCGAAACCGCGTTTGAAAACACCGATCGCCTCTTCACGCTGCGAGACACGCTGAACTCCGACATGGACCTGAACTCCGCGGAGAACAACCTGGGTCGTCTGGTCGTCCTGCAGGACACGCTGAACGGTCAGACTCGCGAAGTGGCCGACGCTCTGGAAACGCTTGAAGTTCTCACCGACCTCGGCGAGGAATTGCAGGGCCAGGTCGCAGTGCTCGGCGAGATGCGGAAGAGTCTGCTGGATATCGTGCTGATGGAGTCGACGATCCGGAAGGTGGCAACTGTTCTGGAGCCGCTCGCGGAACTCTACAATGTTCGCCGCATGGGTAAGTCCGAACTGCGGGAAGCTGCCCGCACGGTTATCGAAAACCGCTCCTCGCGGATCGCGGGCCGCTCGGTCGAGTCCACACGGACGGCGTCGGAGAACCTCAAGATCGACAGTCTGGAATCGCTGACCAGCGAACGGCCTGTCGACGTGCTTGTCCCCATGCCCCGGGACATCAAAACGGCCACAGAGATTGACACCATTGAGTAGTCATCGCGGGCAGTGCCCCGACACGGTGTCGGGGCACTGCGTCTTCTTACTGGCTCAGAGCTGATTCCCGCAGTACTCGCCTGCCGCTGATTCACTTCACGAACAATTCTGGAGAGTGACCGAGAGACACGTGCAAGATACTGGACCAGCCGAGAGAGACTGATCTGGAACCGGGCGGGCATCAGCTTCTGAATCTCTGAGCCAACGGATTGAAACGACAGGAAGGCGGGGACTGAACGATCAGTCCCCGCCTTTTTCTTGCGCGGTGCGGCAACAGGGCAGTTTGCTGAACAGGACATGCCAAACGCGACGTTCAGCGAGTCGGGACCACAAACCACACTGGGTCGGCGCGAGCGTGCGAGGGCTACTCGATTTCAGCATTCGCGGAACGACGGACTCGCGGTCGGTCATCCTGCTTTTGGTTTGTCGACACCGTGCGTATGCCATCCCGGATGGGCCAGTCGAAATCGGCTTCGGTCGTACATGGAGGAGATGCTCCCGGACACACATGTACGACGTCATCACCTGACCGTACTTGACAATCTGGACGAACCAGAATTATCGTCCTCTAAAATCGCCAGGGAATATCTCACTCCGTCCGGTCCCGAGTTCACGTCCACGCGGTGCACCATGATTCAGGTGGCTGGAGTCATTCTCTGCGCGTTTATCGTGGCACACGTCGTGCTGTATATCGCCTCCACTCTGAGGCAACTGGCGTCGGCTTCTCATCGGGACCAGCTCGCCCAGCGTTTACTGCTGGAACGCATCTCAGCGGCGAACGCCTTGCGTGTTCAGCGTGAACAGGCACAGCACTCGTGGAGCGGGACCCGAAAATTCGAGGTCCGGAAAAAACAGCTTGAGGCTGAGGACCAGTGCTCGTTCTATCTCGTGCCACATGATGGCCGCGAACTGCCACTCTTTATGCCAGGGCAGTACCTGACCTTTCGCCTGGGTATTCCGGGGCGGGACAAGCCTGCCATTCGGTGCTACTCGTTGTCGGACGGGCCTCGCACGGATTATTTCCGCGTCACAATTAAGCGCGTTCCGCCGCCGCGTGACAAAGACGTGCCACCCGGACTGGTTTCAAACTACTTCCATGATCACGTGAGTGAAGGTGACATTCTGGACTGCAACGCTCCGCGTGGTGATTTCTTCATCACTCCGGAGGATAGTTCGCCAGTCGTACTGATTGGCGGGGGCGTTGGTATTACGCCCATGCTCAGCATGCTGACTCGCGTGACGGAAGTGAATCCCGGCCGCGAAATCTGGGTATTTTATGGCGTCCGCAGCAGCGCTGACCATGCTTTCAAAACGCGGTTTGAAGAGTTAGCAGCCCATAATGGCAACATTCGTCTGTGCATCTGTTACACCCGGCCGGACCAGAGTGACGTCGAGGGTAAAGACTACCAGTACGCGCAGCGAATTTCGGTCGACCTGTTTAAGAAGCTATTGCCGTCGAACAACTACGAGTTCTACATCTGCGGTCCACCTCCGATGATGACCGCTCTGACGACTGACTTGAAGGAATGGGGTGTCCCGGACAATCGAGTCTTCATCGAAGCGTTCGGTAAGGCCAGCGCACCGAAGAAGAAGGCAACTCCGAAGGAAGAAGAGGCGGGCGCCGCCCCCAAAATCAAGTTTGGACGCACAGGTAAGGAACTTGTGTGGAGCGACGAGTTCGACAACATTCTTGATTTCGCGGAAGACAAAGGCATTACCATGGACTCAGGTTGTCGCGCCGGGAACTGTGGTGAATGTGAAGTCGCACTCTTAAGCGGTAAGGTCAGTTGCGTCTCCGCAGGGGCGGAGATTGTTGAAGGGAGTTGTCTGACGTGTATCGCCGTGCCGGATGGCGATATCGCGATTGATGCCTGATCATTTTTTAAAGCACGAATCAATGAGCAAATACCAGCCCCACGTCACAGGAGAGACTCTGATGGAACGCAGGAAGCGAACTCTCGTGAGAATCCCGATCCGCAGTTTGATTCTAGCGGTGGCCATCTCCGCATTTCCGGCTGGTGGCAGTCATGTATCTGCTGCCGACGACGGCGTCGCATCAGGAGGGCTGGACCCGACCAGAGTCATGGGCGCCCGGGCTTGCCTGAATTGCCATCCCTCGGAATCTCTCGCCTTGATTCACAGCGCCCATTCCGCCGCGCACCTGAAGCTCAGAGGTGCTGCCGCAAACAAGTACGCCGAGGCCCTGGGTCTTAAGAAGCCTGCGAGCGAGTCAACGGCCTGCGTCAAATGCCACGCGACTCCCCGTACGACATTCACCGGCAATGTGCAGGTGATTTCGGGCGTCTCCTGTGAGTCCTGCCACGGCGAATCTGGTGGCGAGAATGGGTGGTTGAACGCGCATGCGGTTTACGGTCCGAATGGGTCGACACCTGAGTCTGAAACGGAAGAGCACCGAACGGCGCGGCTCGCTCGAATTGACAAGGCCGGTATGGTCCGCTCGAACCACATCGCAAAGCTGGCCAGCAAGTGTTTTGGCTGCCATACAGTCACAAACGCCGCCCTGGTAAACGCAGGGCACAAACTGGGACAGAGTGAGGATGGATTCGAGCTTGTGGGACGCACGATCGGTGAAGTCCGACACAATTTCCATTTGGACCAGTCGACCAATGACCCTGACGGTCCGACCCTGTGGGCCAAACGAGATGGCCGAGACACTGCAGCCCGCCGGCGCATCAAGTTCCTTGTTGGAATCCTGACGGATGCTCAAATAGCGTTTGCGACTTTGAGCCAAATCGAGGATGAGGAAGTCTTGGAAAGTGAATTCGCGGAACAGGTCTTCGGTCGCGCAGAAGCACCGCTGGAATATCTGGAAGTTGCCATTGAAGCTCTGGAAGACGACGTTCCCGAACAACTGGAAACGGCATTCGAGATGCTTGAAGAAGGTCTGGATGCCGGATACGAAGATGAGGAAGGGCGTGAAGCTCTTGCGGAGGCAGCCGAGGGGCTGGACGAATTGGTGAAGTGGTTTGCGACACAGGATGGGAAAGGCCTGGATGCTCTTGACGACGTTCTCGAGGAACTCGTCGAGCCCAAAGGTACGCCCTACGAGAGAAAATGAGTGCAGCGAGTTTTAGACGTACGCTGGCGGACAATAGACGCCATGGGGCATCACTTGTCCCGCCGGCTTTGATTATCGTCGGGTGACCCGGTGGATGCGGAACCGGAATCAACCTGCAGCACATCATGAGAGGTGGAGTCATATGAAACGGACATCTTTGCTTAATCACGGGCTGATTCCATTGAGCGTGCTTGCCGTCGTTGTCCTGACCGCGAGCACTGGCCGGACTGCCGACATTCCCGACAAGACCGATCCCGCGAAAGTGGTGGGAGTGGAGAGTTGTACGAAGTGTCACAAGTCCGAACTTGCAGCTCTGGACGCATCGAGCCACCACGGCTCACTCGAGAAGATGAAGGCACCCAATGCTCCGAAGTACATTGCTGCCGTTGGTGGAAAAAAAGACGTGTGCTTCACATGTCACGGCACGCCGAAAGGCGACGGGGAACTTCAGGCGATCTCCGACGTTTCCTGTGAATCATGCCACGGGGGCGCAGGCGACTGGCTGGACATTCACGGCAAAGAGGGTGTCGCTCAGGTCGGTCGACACGCTGGCGCTGACGAAGGCGGGATGATTCGTGCCCCCAAAGTCTACACCATTGCGAAGAACTGCTTTAACTGCCATGTCGTGTTCCACGAGGAACTGGTTAACGCCGGACATCCGGCGTCGAACAAGATTGAATTCCTCGGCTGGTCGACAGGTGAAATTCGACACAATTTCCAGAAGAACCAGGCAAAAAATGCTGAAGCTCCGTCCGCTTGGGCTGAGTACGCAGGTGGGAAAACTGAGGACCGTCGACGCCTCAAGCTGGTCGTGGGGCATCTGGTTGATCTGGAAGTCTGCCTGACGAACCTTGGAAAAGTGACGAACGGTAAAGGTGGCTTTGCCAAGGGCAATTCAAAGCGGGCCAAGGCTGCCCTCGGGGAAGTGGAAGATATTGCCGACGAGCTTGGCGATGCGGCTCCGGAACTTGACGATGCGATCAAGGCTGCGAAGGAACTGGGGCGGTTCAGCTCCATCAGCGTCAAATCTAAACAAATCGCCGCTGCTCCGGACGCTGCTGCGGCCGTCGCCAAAGCGGCCGTCGCAGTTTCCGAAAAATACGACGGCTCGACGTTTGGCGCCATTGATAAAATGGTCGGCAAAGCCAAACCCAGAGGCACGCCGTATTCACCGTAGTGCTGGCCTTCAACAGAAGGAATCGCCCATTGCATCCCGTACCCCGACGAGGCGTACGCACGGTTCGTTGCAAGTCGGCTGATGCGTACTTCCGGGGTGTGGACTCTCTGTTACAGGGAACGGTGAAATGAGCTTCGGTGGATCCGAACTGCAGCGTCCTAAGCGCTGGGACAAACCGTTCTCTGACACGATGACGGACGAAGACATTGCCCGTCTGATGTCGGTGCCGCCGTTTTCCGAGATTGACGAGAGTCAATTCCGGGCGTCGACGTCTCTGACCGATATCCTCAAGAACGATACGCGTCTGGTTCCCTGCGAGCCGGGGGACATCGTTATTCGTAAGGGCGATTGGGGAAGTTCCGCGTTCTTCATTCTTTCCGGACGCATGCGCGTCGAAATCGAGCCGCCGGAAACGTCCATGCCCGCCAGCGTGTTGGGGCGTCGCGAGATCAAGCGAAAGAATGTTTTCGAAGCACTCGCACAACTCTGGAAGAACCACCGCAGTCCGGAATTCCGTTCCGTCGCTCGCGCTGAAGCCGGGGGCACCGGCGTGGCTTCCCGTGGAGCCGGTGACCGAACTCGAGTCTATCTTGAGGACGTTGGCACTGTTCTGGACCAGTACCGGACGGCGACGATCGATTCCGGACAGTTCTTTGGTGAGATCGCGGCACTCGGGCGCACGCCCCGAGTCGCGACCGTGTTCTCGGAAGGTGAGGGAGAACTGCTGGAGATTCGATGGCAGGGACTCCGCGACATCATGCGTCGTGACGTGGCCTTGCGGATGTACATCGAGCAGATGTTTCGTGAGCGGGCACTCTCATCATTCCTGCGGACGTCGTCGATGTTCAGTCATCTGAGCGACGACCAGATGGATGAACTCTGTGCCGCGGCCGAATTTGAGACTTTCGGACAGTATGACTCAGCGCAGACCAACCGGACTGATGACATCCAGTCGGAACCGATCGTCGCCCAGGAAGGTCACTACCCCAACGGGGTCATACTGATTCGAAGCGGCGTTGCTCGACTGAGTCAGAAATTCCACAACGGACATAAGACGGTCGGCTACCTGACACCGGGGCAGACTTTCGGTTACGAGGAAATCGCGGAAGGAGGCAAGCCACTGCGGCTGTCATTGCGAGCGATCGGTTATCTCGCCGTTGTCATTGTCCCCGCGCCCGTGGTCGAGACTCTGGTCGTCCAGGGCCGGAAAAGTTCCAGCAAGCCTTTGCTCCTGGATGATGGACGTCCGATGCAGTCAGCCGATGCGGAAACTGCCGGATTGCAGGTCGACAACGACCTGCTGGAATTCGTCGTAGAAGGACGGTTTATCCAGGGAACAGCATCGATGGTGATCGATCTCGATCGCTGCACCCGTTGCGATGACTGTGTTCGAGCCTGCGCGACTGCCCATGACAACAACCCGCGATTTATTCGACATGGTCCCATCCATGAGAACTACATGGTCGCGAATGCCTGCATGCACTGCGAAGATCCTGTCTGCATGATTGAATGTCCGACCGGGGCAATTCACCGCAATCAACTGCAGGGTAATGTCATTATTAATGACCAGACCTGCATTGGGTGCAGCCGCTGCGCAAACAACTGCCCATATGACTCAATTCGGATGGTTGAGATTCGCGACGGGCAGGGCAATCTGCAGATTGACTCCCGCAATCAGCCCATCGTCCAGGCCACGAAATGTGATCTATGCGTCGATCAGATCGGTGGACCGGCCTGTCAGAGGGCCTGCCCCCACGATGCGTTACAGCGCATCGACTTGAGAAGCCTGGTGTCGTTGAGAGAAATGGTTAACCGATGAGGACGTTCGTCGCCCGCCGCATGTTTTTCGGAAGCATGCTGATAATTGTGGCTGTCCTGGTGCTGGTCGCCAATGCGGCTCTACGGGTCGCAATGTACCATGTCGCTTTCGTGTCCGGGTGGTTCCTGCTGGGACTGTGTGTGTTCCTGGCGCTTTACAACATTCGGAAGAAGCTGACCGCCCTCCCGCTGGGTACATCCGCCACCTGGTTGCAGTTTCATATCTATGTGGGCCTTCTGACGTTTGTCGTTTTCGTTGTGCATATCGATTTCCGCATTCCGAACGGACCGTTCGAAGTCATTCTGGCGTTGCTCTACCTGGCCGTGTTTTTCAGTGGAGTCGCTGGTCTGATTCTGTCGCGCATCATTCCTCCACGTCTCGCGACACGTGGCGAGGAAGTCATCTTTGAGAGAATTCCACAGTTTATTCGACGAACGCGGGATGATGTGGAGGGCCTTGTTCTCAAGTGCATTTCTGAATCGGATTCATCGGCCGTGCCGGACTTCTACATCCGCCGACTGAAACCATTCTTCGACCGGCCGCGCCACTACTGGAGTCATCTGTGTCATTCGACGCGGCCTTTGCACTCTCTGGTGGTTGATATCGAGGCTCAACATCGATACCTCAGTGATGTTGAACGATCGCTCGTCGATCAGATTACGGAGTACGTCAGAACGAAGGACGACCTTGATTATCATCATGCGATGCAGAAGACCCTGAAGTATTGGCTGTTTATTCACATTCCGCTGACATACAGCCTTCTGGTCGCTGCTCTGTTTCACATTCTTCTGGTTTATTCGTTTGCTGGAGGCAGTTGATGAATAGGCCACTTCAGGATTTCAGTCCTGGCAAAAGTAATTATGAGCGCCCGACGCTTGGGTGGGTCTGTGGTAAGAACTCCGAAGGCGAACCGTGCAGTATCGGTCCGAGCGACGGTGGAAATTGCCAGGTGTACCTGGAGTGCGTTCCGGCAAAGGATGCTGGGGGTTATATCTGCTCCCGCGCCCCATCCTTCGGCGGCATGTGTGAAAAAGGACCGCTGCCGGATGGCAATTGCCGCCAGCCGTTGGTGACATGTCATCCCAAACGCACGTTGTTCGGGCGTCGTCGAGTCGTGACAACCACTCTGGCCGGCCTCGCTCTGGGCGTCCTGCTGTGTACGTTTGGAGGTAAGGCTGCCGTTCGCAATGCAGTGACCTCTCCTGGAGCACTGACGCTGCAGCATGCAAGCAGTATTCAGACGTGTGAAAGCTGTCACGATCGCGCCGCAGCCGAGTTTGACGAACTGACCGACTCATTGACTTCGACAGGATCGGTCGCGCTCGCGGATAGCGAGAACTGCCGAGTGTGCCATGATTTCGGACCGAATGCTCTGAATCCGCACTCGCTCGACGCGGACGTACTGGCGACCCTGACGAATAAAGCGGTCAGCACCGGCTCAACGGGCACGCCACCGCTTCTGGTGTCTCTGGCGACTCAGCTCGCCGGGTCTCCAATGAAAGCGGGCCAACTGGCCTGCAGCCGCTGCCACAAAGAACACCGGGGCGAGTTCTTTGATTTGACCCGCATGGCGGACGCTCAGTGTCAGGTTTGCCACACGAGTCCGTTTCACGGCTTCAATGACGGTCATCCCGAGTACTCCGGCTTTCCGTACACGCGCCGCACGCGAATTCATTTTGACCACGGTACGCACTATGAAATTCACTTTGCGAACTTCAAACGGATCATGCCAAACGGTCGGACGCCGGAAAACTGTGAAACGTGTCACCAGCCAGACCCGGCCCACCAGACGATGCCGATCGTCGATTATGCACTGGCCTGCGGAAGCTGCCACGATGAACAGTTCGAGAATCCACTGGACGCCATCGCATTTGTGGCGCTGCCTCGCATCGACCTGGACTTGTTGAAAGACGAGGAGATTGGAGAGTGGCCGAAGCCCGGTGCCCCTGCGAGGGGCCAGGATGGCCAACCGGCCTTCATGCAGCTCCTTCTGGAGAACGACGAAACCTGGGCGAAAGCCAGACGGTTCCTTCAATTAGCCGAGCAGGATGGGGATGCCGCGAAACTGCGGGCGCAGGTCCAGATGGTCTGGGCGACCAAGCTTCTGATCAACGACCTGATTCAGAATGGTGAAGAGGCGCTAAGTCAGCGACTTCCTGCGAGCCTTGGCGATGCTGGCCGAGAACGATCCTTAATCCGTGCACTTGCCGGAGACGGCGCATTCCTCGATGCCGTTGGAAAGGCCAGTGCGGAGTGGTTCCCTCATCTTGAGACAGAGCTGAGTCGGCACGATGCCGGTGAACCGTTAAAGCCCAAGGAGGATGGGGACGGCCAGCCGGCTACTGAAAGTGGTGATGCGTCGCCCGATGAGACTTCCGAAGGCAACACTGATAAACTGACCAGTGAAAGTCATTCCGGGTGGACCGTGCGTTCCGAGTCCATCACTTATCTGCCCACTGGCCATGCAGATCAAATCGTGCAGACGTTAATCGAGGCCCTGGTTTCGATTCCTGGCGTGACGACAATTGCTGACGCGTCGCAGCCTCAAGCCACACATCAGTTATTCTCGATCCTGACCACTCCAGGTGCATCGTTCGGTTGCATGAAATGCCACACCGTTGATGCATTGGGTGACACTACTGTTGTCAACTGGCATGGTCGTCGGCAGATATCGCGAGACCGAGAGTTCATTCGCTTTTCGCATGCACCTCACGTCACTTTGCTGGCTCGTGGTAACACAGCCGAGGCCGTCGTGACGAAACGTGAATGTGCCCACTGCCACCATCTGAATCGCTTAATGCACCGAGCTGAAGTGTTCTCCCAAAGTGATTTCATCAGCCGGCCCGCCTGGGATAGCGCGTACGTCAACTTACCGGAAATTACGGCCAACACTGACCCTCATGCCACAGCCACCAGCGGCTTCGCTCCAGTCCAGCGCGAACTGTGCGGCGAGTGCCACACACGAAAACGCGCTGGAGAGAGCTGCCTGAAGTGCCACAACTACCATGTGGGACACTTTTCGTCGCGTTCTTCTCCAGCCGTCCACGCGGCTCCACTCGAGAGCTCGCGGGAAGCGGCGGCCGTGACACCGGATGTCGGCGAAGAGCAGTGACATAAATCCACCTGAGCGGCCTTTGGGGACCGGTCAGGAATCGGATGGAGCAATCTGGCGATCGAGGTCAAATCGCCGTCGCTGCAGGGTGGCCGTTCGGGCATCCAAACTTCTGACAACCGCGCCGGCGACTCGATCGACGCAGTCTCTGAAAAGGCTTTCCGAAAAGTCCGGCAAACGCTGATTCCGCGGACTACAGAGATGCGGAAGTTGCCGTTTCTGAGCGATTTCAGGCGGACACATCGATTTGGAGAGACCACTTGAAGGCCGAACTGTTGCGTTGACGCCCAAGAACCGCAGAATACTGCACGGGCCTTCGATTCAGGGTGGGCGGCAGCGTGTCAGACGCGGAACGGTTCGAAATTGACAGAGCTCCGCAAAGCTCTGTCGGGTGGCTGAAACACTGGGACTGGGTCCTCGTGTTGAGCATCGCGTGGTTGCTGTTCGAACTCTTTGCGCAACCAGTGCTCAGTATCGCCACAGCGGCGCTCAAGTTCGGGCTGGATGACTTCCAGAATGGATTCTGGCTGTGGCGGAAGGATTCGAGTCGCGGGCGAGGTCGCACCTGCGGTGTCTTCTATATCGCCGCGGGATTCTGGCAGATCACGGTCATGACACTCTTGATGACCGTCGTCGGAATGGCCTGCATGGCCATTATCGAAGCCATAGACGGGCCACAGCCAATTCAGGGCCAGGGCGCCAAAGAGGCTCAATTGAATCTTGGCGTTTCGTTCATGATTGTTGGTTTGTGTTTTGTTGCGTCATCAGTGGCCACTTGGTTCGCCATGGTACTGGCGTGGTGGTATCGCCAGAAAGTGTGGCTTGACGGTCGTCTCCGATACGCGCGGCGGAGTTCTGAGTGGCCACCGCGACCGACGGGAACTAACCGGATTCGTCGAATTGTGACCAGCTCACTGATCTTTCTGGTCGTGGCCACAACGATCGGTTCGCTGCTGACTCTGCTGGTCGTACTGGGACCCAGGGCCAATCACCCAGCGATCGCGTTTGCACCCCTTGGCTGTATGGCTGTGACCGGACTTGTCAGTTTGGCGGTGGGGAAATGGGGTGTTCCACCGTTAACGGCCCACTCAGCATTGGACTGCTGGACGGACGAAGTCGAAGTCTTCGACGACTCAGGCCGGTACCAGTTTGAGGCCTGATTCTCGATCGTTGCGGTGAATTCTCCGGATGTGGTATGCGGCTGCGGATCGGCGGAGCAGTCTGCGGGCGAGGTGGATCGTGAGCGTTTTCTGAAGGGTGTTCGTCTTGAACAGGGACTTTGATCAGTCAATTCCCGGTTGCGCCTCTGTGTCAGAGGGCGTGCGGCGCGACCGTAACTTGTGAAAAATAGAGGAATTGCGCCCAGCGGAAAGGAAACCAGGAACCGGACAACGTTGTTGTGTCGTCTCAACCAGTTTCGGAAATTTCACGACGCCCTGTGCGTATATCGTATATCGCATGTGGATGTCGCAACGTTCGGATGTGTGGGTTGTTTCTGGGGAACTGAGTGTCAACTCTCAGGTGTGGCGGCAATGGCTGAAATGAGAATCCATGGACCGAGCGGGCACCGTTTGAGTGACACTTCGTGGCGTCGTGACATGCCCGTCTGAACGACCAGTTGTGCCAGCGGGACGCGGCGAATTCAAAGCGAATTTCAAGGCAGAAGACAGAGTTGCCGGTGGTGGCGCAGCATATGTAGTGTGAACAATTCCCCCGAATTCAGGGTGACCTGGGCTCGGTGTATCGACTTTGTGTATCCCAGTTACCTCTGGTTGTTGCCGAACGGCATCATCCCTCGAGGAGTATTGCATGTTTCTTACTTCCTGGCTTCGTCCGGTTCAGAATCGTCTTGCCTGGTCCCGCTGGTTGCGCCGCAACCGCCGACGTTCGCAAAACGAAACGCCGAATCAGACGCTCCGAAAGCAGGCCGAACTGCTTGAGCAGCGTACGCTGCTGACCACCCCGGATTTCGTTTCGGTCAGTCCGAACGTGGGGACGTTCCTGCAGGATGGCGACGTGCGTACGGACGCTCCGCAGGAACTGGTCTTCCAGATCAGTCCCGGACAGACGCTCGACACGGCGACCCTGGGAGCGATCAGCATCACGGCGGCCGGGGGGGACAATGCCTTCCGCTCCGCGTCCACGATCACCGACTTTGGGACGGGTGGCGCGGCCGTGGTACGTCTGGGAACTCAGCGGGTGGGCACGGGCGAAAACGGCACTGTCCTGACGATTCTGTCGGCCGATAGCGGGCTCGGTCCGCAGCTCACCGGAAGTACCTTCACGAACGAAATTCAGGAGCTGGCTCCCGCCGCCACCTTCACCAGCGGCACCTTCACACTGACGTTCGGTACCGACACAACCGCCGCGTTGAGCTTTGCGTCAACCGCCGCGCAGGTGCAAACGGCATTGACCGGTCTGACCTCAATCGGCGCCAACAACGTCGTCGTCAGCGGAGGACCGCTGAATAGCGAACCCCTCACCGTGGAATTCGTGGGGACGTTCTTTCAGCAGGACGTGGCTTCGCTGGTCGTCAACAGTACGAACCTGCAGAACAACGAGATCCAGTCGCTGGCCGTCACCGGTGATCCCACCGGCGGTACGTTCCAGTTGGACTTCGATGACGTCGGGCTGACCATCACGGGGACCAGCCAGAACATTCCGTTCAACGCGAATGCTGCGGCCGTGCAGGCAGCCATTATCGGGGGCATCCCGGCCCTGAACGGTCTGATTCAGGTCACGGACGGCCCGCTGCCTGACTCGACAGTCACGATCGAGTTCATTGGGTCTGCGGCCGACACCGATGTGGCTGAGTTCACGCTGGGCGCCAGCGCATTGACCGGTGGCGCGGCACCGACAGTGATCGTGTCGACTTTGTCCGCCGGCAACCAGGACGCTACGAGTACGACCCGCGCTACGGGAACGACGGGCTTTCTGACGCTGACTCTGGACACCGATGCTTCCAGCGCAATTCCCGATCCCACGACCGTCCAGGACCTTCTGGACTTTGCGGCCAACGATCCGGTGGCGCAACAGTTACTGCGTGTTGAGCTGCTGGAAGGTCTGGCATCCGAGGACATCTCCGGGTTGCCAGTGACCGAGGTGCGAACCTTAAACGGCGCCGGTGCCGCCTCTGCGATTTCCAGCTTTGACAGCGGAAGCGATCTGCGCGTCGAGTTCACCGCGAATACGCCAGGGCTCGACGGAAACCTCATCTCAATCCAAGTCACGCGTCTGGACCTCGGCGCCAGTATCGCGCCGCGAGTCAGCGTGGTTGGTGATCGGATCGAGGTCGTGGTGAACGAGAACACCACCACGCC
>CAUZFZ010000121.1:0-32985 GCA_963579025.1 Planctomycetota bacterium
CAACAGCATCCTGTTTGAATTCGTCACTGAACGACCGACGTGGTCGCTTCGATTTCTTTGACATAACGATCTCCTGAAAGGATTCTTTTCGATCCTCCCGGAGTCCACCAGTCATGGGCTGCCGCAGCGAGCCGCACAGGGCGATCGGTTCACCCCCACGCATGTGGGGACAGCGCCGACGCTGGCCGCGGATTTTCCCGAGGTCTGCGGTTCACCCCCACGCATGTGGGGACAGCCTCAGTGATCCGATCGCCGCATCGCTGCTGTACGGTTCACCCCCACGCATGTGGGGACAGCGATCAGAATTGTCACATCATCGCCGCCGAGTGCGGTTCACCCCCACGCATGTGGGGACAGCTTGAGGACTGCGATGAGGAGACTCGCGGATACCGGTTCACCCCCACGCATGTGGGGACAGCGGGACCCAACGACCTCATCCCACATCCGGCACCGGTTCACCCCCACGCATGTGGGGACAGCGAACTGACGCACGCTGCCGCTTCCGTTCTCAACGGTTCACCCCCACGCATGTGGGGACAGCCATCGCGGCGTGGTCACGTCGTGCTCACCAAACCGGTTCACCCCCACGCATGTGGGGACAGCGCCGAACTCGTATCGTGATCGAGCCCGCAGAACGGTTCACCCCCACGCATGTGGGGACAGCTTTCCCGGACAGACCGGACAGCGAAATGGTGTCCGGTTCACCCCCACGCATGTGGGGACAGCCTCAACATCCTGATGATGCGATGGGGATACCCACAAGATGTAGCCCCTCGAAGTCGACCATCTCTCGGGATGTATCACCAAACGTCCGAAACTGGAAGCCCTGCTCGGTCGGGGAACGCCACGCCTGGAAGCAGGCGCCTGACTTTCGACCCTTGATCGCCTTCTTCCACAACTCATCACGAATCCTCGCGGTCATGCTGCCAAGGAATATTCCGGCCTTCGGTTCGATCATCCAGCGACTCAGATCGCCCCGCAGACTCACCGGGACCTTCTCCAGAATCATCACTACCATCGAGCACCTCCCGAATGTCTGGCAGTATGCGTTCAAGAAATCGCGTCCTGCGAAACATGTCGCGGCATGCGTGCCGGACCCGGCTTTCGACGTTCTGGTCGCTCTCGGCGACCGTCTGAAACACCAGCGGAACGATCAGGTCCACCTTGTAAAGGTCCGCGACGTCGTACACGAACGAGAGCATCTTGCCGGTGTGCACAAAGCCGATGGCTGTCGAGTAACCGGCACTCACGACGCCCGCCTGGACGATCCCGTTCAGACAGGCGCTGGCCGCGGACAGCGCCCGATTCAGCGGATCGCCGCTGCCCCAGTTCTGCGGGTCGTAGTTGCGGCCGGTCCATTCGACACCGTGTTCTTTCGCCAGCTTCTGATACGCACTCCGCACGCGATAGCCTTCCTTGCCGCGGATGGCCTGGATGTGTGCACCAGGCTCGACGGTGTCGTCAAAGCGTTTTTCGTACATCCGCACCACCACCTGCCGCCGCGTGCGCAGGTTGGAAGCGAGCGTCGCCTGCTGGATGAGATTGGCCGAGAAGTGCGTCCCGCCGCGTCCATGACAGTAGAACCGCACACCTTCCTCACCGACCCACACGACCGTGCAGTTGCAGTCGCCCAGGTTGCACACGGCCTTGTGAGTAATGGTGGTCCCCGGCCCCAGCATCAGCAGAGCCAGGTCCGCCGCGGGAACAGGAACCCGCTGCTTCTCCGTGACATAGGCGACGGACTTCGAGTCCTGTTCGATATGCCCCTTCTCCAGATAAAGATAAGTCAGCCGATCCTGAAACCGGGTGAGCTGCATGAGGTTGTCCATGAATGGTTTCCCTTAACCAGTCCGGAATGATCTCCCGGCTCAAATGAGACGCGAGTAGACTCTGGAAAGACGAAAAGGCACCCGCGAGACGTTGTCTGAAGAACTCTCGGATGCCGGTAAACTGAAGCTGGAGGACGCAGACATGAAACGCACTTTGACGGCGACGGTGGTCAACGGAGGGCTGCAGATGGACGAGCCGCTCGACCTGCCCGACCACAGCCGGGTGGAAGTTACGATTGAGGCGGAATCCACACGCACGTCAGAACCCGCGGTCCCCGAGGGGGCGGCGGACAGCGGGGTGGTCACTGCGGACAGACAGAAGCGGCGCGACGCCTTCGAGCGGTTCCGCAAGCTGACCGAGGAACACCCGTTCAATTCCGGCGGTGTGCGATTCACGCGTGAGGAATTGAATGAACGCGATTGACACCAACATCTGGCTCTACGCGGTTGAGTACAATCAAAGCCCTCAACACGATGGCAATCGGGCGGTGGGCGACCTCGTCCCAGTGGAGGTACACGATGAGCAAGACAGTGGCGGCCACCTTTATCAATGGTGCCCTGCAGTTCGATGAACCCGTTGATCTGCCTGACAAGAGCCGTGTCGCGGTGACGATTCGCCCGCTGTCCGAAGACGAGGAATTGGATTCGGAGCGTGACGATGCGTTTGAGTCGCTGCTGCAGTTGATCCGCGAACGACCGATCCATTCGGGCGGGCGGCACTTCACACGGGAGGAGCTGCATGAACGCGATTGACACCAACGTGTTCGTGTACCTCATCGACCACACCGAACCGGACAAGCAGCAGCGGGCGGCCGAGTTGATCCAGCAGGCTCGACAGGATCGCGGATCAACACTGCTGCCGTGGCAGGTGGCTGGCGAGTACCTCAACTGCCTGCGGCGATGGGAGCGGGAGGGCCGGTTGCCGACGAACGACGTCGAGCCATACCTGTCACGCGTCACACGACTGTTTCCGTTGGCCTTCCCGACATCGCAGGTTCTGACCATCTCACTGGACCTCACTTCACGTTACAGCCTGTCGCACTGGGACAGCATGCTGCTGGCGGCGTGCGTCGACGCCGGAGTGGACACGCTTTACAGCGAAGACCTGGACAACGGCATGACGTACGACTCGGTGACGGTGGTAAACCCGTTCGCCTGAGCCCCTGCGAGGCAGATCCCGAATGTCTCAGTCTCAGTGCTCATGGAGAAACTCATCATGCACCTGTAGCCGTCAAACGACTGAGTCCGGCCCGGCGTCCTCACGCCCTGGCCACACTCAGCAGCCCGAAGCCAAACGCCTTGGCACTGCCAATCCCGGCGCGCAGCGTATTCTGAAACGCCTCGCAATCCGTGACTTCGAGGACGCCCTCGAAGATGGCCGCAACGTGGGTGAGCTGACGCGCGACTGTCGCAACTCCGCCACTTTCGGAATTGTCGCCGGATTCCGTTTTTCGCCGCGGGCCTGGATTGGGCATTACGGTGACTTTATGGAGCCGAAAACCGAGCGGCCGATTCGGCTCGGCCACCTTGCGACTCAGCCAGGCGAGCTGGTCTTCACGTAATGTCAGCCCCATACGCTGGCCGTTCTTTTTTCCCTCAGCCCGTACTTTGCGGGTTGGGTTCGCACGCAGACGAAAAGCCAGCATTTGTCCGGAGTGGAATTGAAGATGGCGATCCATCGTGGCGACCGGAGGCAGTTCAGTGTCCGGCGGCGATGACAGGTAACCCGGAAACTTCGAAAGCAGCGGTTGCCAGTCCGGAGCCAACTCCGACTGCACGATGAGCATGACGATGCCCCGACGCCGATCGTGATCAACGCGCCACAAGATCGAACCAGAGCCTGGATCGTCACGCTTGCGCTGATCGAGTTTTGGAAATGCAGACATCACCGTGCGGTGCATTTCGAAGTCGTCGGCAATGTCCCGCCGAACGCGTGACGAACGGGGATTCAGAAGGAGTCGTGAGTAATACATGTGGATCATTCCTCTCATTGCTGGGATGACGCCGCCGAATCGTCATCGTTGGGGATTTCGATCGTGAGACGTTTCAGCGTGCAGAATCCGTACGCGCGAGCTGCGTTCACACGCAGCGCATCCTGACGACTGACAACGTCGTCTGAGGTGTTATTGGCTGAGACTTCCACGAAGGCAGTGACCTGCCCCGGCCTGCGGTTTGAACGCAGACTCATGGCCGGACCCGACCACGACCACGGGTATTCGCGAATCGCGTCTTCGACATCATCGAATGCGTCAGACACTGCGTCGAAGACCGGCCGCGACGGAACGCAAGCTTTGCGGCCCAGGAATAGCGGCCATCGTGGCTGCTGAATTGCGCGGACGCAGTCGTCCAGCAGCGTGTCGTCGTCCCGCGCCTGGAGAGCCACAAGAAAGGCTCCGTCTTCGATGTAGGCTCGCGGTGACTGGATCGTCGCAGCCGAGGCATCCGGGTTGTTCCGCAGCTTGTCGATCGACCTGGCCATTGCCGTGCCGCTGTGTTTGAAGCGGCCGTCCGCAGTTGGGAGAAAATCAGTAATGGTCTGATAGTCGATCAGTACGCGGCCCGGATGTTCGACTCTCACGCCGAATCGCAACGCCGCGTCCAGCACTTCCAGACGCGGGTCACGCATGGGGTATCCCAGTGCGCAGCCCAACATCCCAATCACTCCGCTCTTGGTGGGTTCCGGCGCTGTGTCGCGCACGTCCCATCGTGAACGGGAGCCCCAACTTTGCAATGGGGCTTCCAGTCTCAGGAACAGAACTGGTTTACCCATTGGTCGTCGCTCCCTTCACACAATTTGCGAGCTGTTCGCAAAGCGCGTTGAGCGAGGCCACGCGGTTGACACTTTCAATGCCGAAGTCGGGAAACTCGGGAGCGAGCAGCCAGCGCGAGTCCGCCTTCAGACTGAAGCCGTCTGTCAGGGCTTCGACATGCGTTCGGAAGGCATCCAGCGACGAAGCCACAAGGCCATCAGAGCCTCGGCTCACTGGTTTCACAAAGGCATTGGCATAGGACACGGGCGAGCGATGCGGGCGAACTTCAATCAGGACCAGAGCTGGAAGCTGGTGTGACGCGAACGAGTTCTGTTTGCCTGACGGAGATACCATTACAGCCGAGCGAAGCAACGCGTCCAGCGCTGTGCCCACCAACTCAATCGCCGCTGCCTCGTCCCTGTCCGCGATTTCCTGCTGCAGAACGCGTCCAATCAGGTTGTCGATGAAGCCTTCACGGTCAATCGAAAAATACTTGTAGTAGCATGCCGAGTTGAACTCGACGTCGCCAATCATGTCGGCTCCCGCGTCTTCTTCGACTTCACCATTGGTGCGGGCAAGATCGTCAACCGCTGTGAAGTAATCGAATTCGTGCTTCACGGCATGAGTAGAAATCGCGTGCGCCACTTGAGTTGAAGCCTCAACGTCACGAAATGCTTCCGACGTCACCATTCGACCGAACAGAGCGACGTCCACGCTGATCGGGCGAAATCCTTTCTGTTGGGCCGACTTCTGCAGGTCGGCTCCTTTCAGGTTCTCGAATTTCTTTACGGTCGCGGCTTCTCTGGCTGCAGCAGAAACCACCTCGAAGACGTGACTCACGTCAGCGTCTGTGAGAAACATTGTCTGAGCGGTTGCGAACTTTCCGTCCTTTTCCAGTGCTCGTTCTTTCCCTTCCTTTGTCCCGAACCCGCTGACTTTCTTTGCGGCCAGTTCAGCGTATTCGCGAAGCGAGTCGTCCTTTTCAAATCGCTCACGGATCAACTCCGGGAGACGGCGAGTGCGAGTTGCCAGATGCCCTGCAAGTTCTTCCTGGAACAGCTCTGATCGGCGAATACTGCGTTTGAGACACTGACTCGACACGCGACCGCGGCGAGCACCACCAAACATGCACTCCTTGGGACTGCCGGTGTCATCACGGTTGAGGTTGGCGGGGGCATGGTTCTGAATAATGTGAATCTCGATCAACATGGTTCTCGTCTTTCGATAATTGGAGTGTGGTAGGCAGAGGTGCCGGCCCGAGAGCCGACGAACATTCACTTCCTGAGAGTCAGGCGTCTGGCGACTCGTCCGAGGGACCGGGCGATGGCGGAGCACCGAAGAACGCGCGGGACCATTTCTTTTGAATGCGTCTGTTCCGGTGCGACCAGTGGCACAGGTCGACCAGTAATTCGACCCAGTCGATGCCCACCTTGTGTGAAGCCATCAGCCTCACGGTCTGCCTCAGGCGGTAACCCAGCTCACCTCCGCCCTCGGACCAAGGTGAGGCGTCGTCCGAATCGAAAACGGTGTCGAACTCGGCATCGATCAGAATGTGAAAGCGGCGGAACTCGGACGGCGTCTTGTTCATGGCACGGGCCAGTCGCAGCAGAGCGTCACCGAAGTTCCCTGAACTGCCTTTGGCCCGGTTGAAGTCAAACAGTGTGGCAACCAGGAAGTAGACCTCGCGATGTCTCCGTCGTTCGTTCGGAATGAGGCTGTAGAACCAGGTTGTACCGCGACCCGGAAGCGGATCGCCTGCGCATCGTCGCAGCGCGGCCATGCGACCACGGTCATGAGTTTGAATGGATGTCAGTTCTTCAATGAATCGACGGGCGTCGGCCAGTTCGCTGTCGCGTTCCTGTTGCCATCGCGAAACTGGTTTCGGTTGAGTCGCGTCTGGAGTAGCAGGCATGAATGACGACCTTTCATGAAAGCGTGAAGTGAAACAGAAGACGGAGTGAAACAGGGCGGTGTCTGTATGTGGCGCGGCCGGCAGATCACCGCCGTGCAGAGATGCTGGTCAACCGCTGCCGGGGGCCGCCTTCTTTCGACGGCTGGCTTTCTTCTTTGAGGCCGAATCCGGAAACAGCACAAACTTCAGCTTCAGGGCGAACTGACTGCGACTATTCGCCACTCGCTCCAGAGCATCACCATCGGTATCGAGGTCATCGATGGCATCGTCCAGCGAAGTCCAAGCTGCCCGTTCGACCTGCTTGCGCCAGGCGATTGATGCGGCCAGTTGTGCTGCCGAGTTTGCGGCTTGGCTGACTGCGACCAGCAGGTCATTGAACAATGGTCGCAGCGACTCCCAAAAACTCGATTGGGCACGTTTTACAAGTCGGCCGTAGACGTCAGCTTTCGCCTTTTTCTTGCGATGTTTGCGAGCTTCACTCGGATGCGCCGACTTGATGGCATTGCGAATTGCATTTGCCACAGCATCCGCACGTTCGATCTCCGATTGGGCTAAGCCATGAGAGCTCGATCCCCAGTCGAATTCTGTAGGCAGGGACAGCACCTCTCGCTGCCACTCGAAAAACTTCATGTTCAGGTCAGTGCGCAAGCCATACGCCACTGCATCAATTAGATCGTCGCGCCTTCGCCAGCCGTTCCTCAGCGATTCAACAAACTGCGTCAGGACGGCCGGACGTTCGAAACGGAGCTTGCCATTTCCAGACTGGTAATCCCCTTTTCGAAGTAGCAGCAGCGGACCGGTATCGCGCCAGACAGGTCGTTCTTCCTGAGGTCGAACAATCTTCACCGCGTCGCTGCTCAACTTGTAAGCGGCGTTTGGATCAGTCCACGGGAAGTCGACACTGAACCCCACCGAGAAACGCATCTCGCGAATCAGCGTTTCCGACTCCGTTGCTGACATCGCACACGTCCCACCCGACGCTGGAACTAGCTGAATACGACGTGGTTGCCATGTGAGGCTCTCGACCAGTCCGGCCTCCTTGCGACGTGTCGCAGTGATTGGTGTCTTCCGGCCCCATGCTGGCGGACGGTCATTGACCGCCTGCTCAAATAGGTCTAGGCCCGAGGCCGGGACGTTAAGGCAGATCGTGTGGAACAGGCTGCTGCCGCGCGGCAATACATACCACGGCGGTGCTCCGTTGATCGAAGGCGATAGACCTTTGCCACCAGCCGTCATGAACGGGGCGATCGTCGTCAGCAGTCGAGCGGCGACGACTGGACAAACTCCAAAACTGGATTCATCAGCGTGATGGAAGTGATTCGCATTGGTGCCAGATGGAATGGGATGTAGCAGACCAGCCAGAGGTTTCGCGGTATCACCCTCCATTCCGGAGCACTGCAGGAAAGGAAACTCGCGATCGAACAAGTCGAATCGGTCGGCATAGCGCTCGAAGAAGTATTCGCGGACTCGCTGCTCGTCGAATGAACCTGCATCGAACAGATCGGAGACATCTTCGAGTTCTTCTGGCTGAAACACGTCCAGCACGACGGCTACCAGTAATCGGTAGAGCCCAAACTCGACGGTCGGCAGCGGATCACTGATTTCGCGGATTTCCGGTGCTTGAAATAAAGCATCGACGAGATTCAGCTCGTCTCGCGAGCCGTCCCTTCGTACGACCGGAATCCAGCGTTCCAACCTCACATCAAATGGCGTCACATTTGCTTCAGCCGAGGTATCCGGCGTCGGCTTCTTCTTCGCTTTGCCCATCGAGCAAGTCTCCTTCTGAATTGATTGGCTGGCGGTAGACGCCCAGCACGTGGTCGTTACTGATCACAAACTCGCGGCCTCGGGAATCGCGGCCTCGCCATTTCCCTTGCCGCAACGGCAGAACCAACTGATTCCGCAGCCAGTTTTCGCCGTCAAAAATGGTCTCGTAACCTTCAACAGGTTCACAACGGCTGGACGCATTCGAATGCGGCTCAGAACTCATCAGCCACCAGCGCGGCAACCCGACCTTCTGTAGAAACAGGCGCTTAAGGAGTTCACGATCCGGCGGTCGTGAGTCGCGACTGCAACTGGACCTGGCGATTTCCAGCAGGGCAGGGTCGTCGATCAGCAGAACGGAAATCGAGTCGTTGCCCATTCGAGTCTGCGCGACGAAATACGAATTCGTTTCCCCTTCGCCTTCTTCGGCCGAGGCTTTACACGGCGTAAAGCTGCGAGGAGACGGCTTTGGCAGAAGGTGTTCGCGAGCCAGCATCGTGGCCCTGGCACGCGCCTGTTCTCGCTTGTCAGCAGCCTCGCGAAGGTCATCAGTGGGGATGACGTCGTTTGGCAACGGCCCGGTGCCGTAGCACCCTTCCACAAGAACGCGAAAGTCTTCCGGCAACTGAAGTCTCTGACGGCCAGTGAGCAGTGACAGCGTCCGCAACAGAATCTCCCGTTCGTAAACGCACTCGGTGGCACCAAACCGGAGGTCATCCGCATCGGGCATGAGGACGTGTAACACCGGACCCTCAAATCCATGCCGTTCTGACGCAGGACGATCATGACGCCAGACGCGACCACTGCGTTGCAGTAGCAAGTCGACGGGAGCGATTTGCGAGAGCATCACGTCGAAGTCAACGTCGAGACTTTGTTCCACGACCTGAGTTGCGACCAGGATGGCTTTCCTGGGACGGTGCGATCCGGCATCTTTGCCGTACCGCCCAGTGACCTGTTCTTCGATCCCATTTCGCCGCCCAGCCGGAAACCGTGCGTGGAACAGAATCAGGTCCGTGTCGGCCAGTGCTCCATTCTGCTTCAAAGACTGCAGACATTCGAGTATGCCCTGTGCGGCTTTCACGGTATTGGCAAGCACGCAGAGACAGCCACCGCCTGTGATCAATTCCGCAGCCAGCAGCGCTGTTTCTTCATCGTTGTCGAGCAATCCTTGATGAGTCTGAAGCCCAATGTGAACTGCACGGCCTGGGACAACTTCAACGGGAATCGCGTGCGTTCGTCCATTGAGCGGCACACTGGTGACCAACGGATAATGTGTCTGCTCTGCCGGCCACTGACTCAGGGCGGCATCGACTTCGTTCTTACGATCCTTGCCGGCGTATGCCCGGCACAGTTTCTGTTTCTGATCGAGCGACAGCGTCGCAGACAGCAGAATGACCGGAATATGCAGCGTGCGGCACCATTCCAGTAGCCGTTCCATGATCGTTGTCATGAAGTCGTCGTAAGCGTGAACCTCGTCAATCACGAGTGTCTTTGCACTCAGCCCCAACAAGCGAAGAAAGCCAAACTTCACGTTGAGTGCAGCCATTAATGCCTGGTCAACCGTGCCGACACCTTCGGCTGCCAGCAGGGCTCGCCGTGCTGGCCGAAACCAGTCACGAGCCGTAAACCGGGCCTGCCGGGTGTCCCCGTATGTTTGCGGGATCTGGTCGCCTGCAACGTCATCAAGCAACCACGCCATACCGTGGACAAGCCGCGGGGCGGAAAAGTCGGGACGGCGTCTGGACAGGTATCGCTGATACCGCTGATGCATCTGGTTGGCGGTCGCCTGTGTCGGCAGCGCCAGATAACAGCCTCTGCGACCGGTCTGCTGATTCCAGCACTCTGCCAGATAGACGGCCGTTTCCGTTTTCCCTTCACCCATCGGCGCTTCAACGATTGCCAGTCCGGGTAACAACAGACCGGCAAGGCACTGTTCTTCCACTGTCTGCTGGACGGGCCGCAGAGATTTTTCTCTGAGGTCCGGCCACACGTCACGAAACATAGGAGTTTCATCTGGTAACGGGGCACATTCGCCCTCACCCATTCGCCCATCGTCAAATTCGAGTCGACGAAGTGCTGCCGCAGCCTCCGCTTCTGCCGCTCGAAAGTACTCGTCGGGAGCTGTGTCACGTGGCAGCCGCTCGTATTGATAAAGCTCATGATTCGACGCGATCCAGTCTGCCAGTACGATCAATCCACTGAGCTTTGCGCCGACTTCACTCGCGTCGCCAAATCGTTCGATAGTGCATTCCGGTGGCTGTAACACATCGAGCAGACGCTGCAGCAATTCCGAGCGCAGGGGATCCCATTTCTGTCGGGTCGCGTCGTCCTCATCGTAAATCCAGTCGGTGGTAAAACTGCCGTGATGGCCGTGAATCGCTTTTCCAATGACGGGCGTCGCGGACTTCCCCCAGCCCGATTCCGTCAGGTGTTGTTGAACCCACTCCGCCGACCTTGCTTCGTGACGGAACCGCCGTTGAGCGTCCAACAACGCGTCTTCAGGAACCGGTAGATTTACCCCATTGCCACGCAGGGATTCCGCAAGAACAGTGTCTTTATTCTGAAACCAATCGTCGGCTTTCCCCACATCGTGAAGTCCTGCGATGAACGCCGTGGTCTCATCCGGCATTTCGGTCGTGCTGCCAAACCAGCGAGTGAGCCGACGTGCGACGGCCGCGACATCAAGCAGATGGCACCACAATGGGTGGCACGGATCCGACTTTGCCCACAGCCATTCGGCCGGTTCGTTGCCAGTCGCTGGGGTTCTCATGTCCCGAATCCTTTCCATCGCAGCATTGCGCCGGCGACCTCGTCATCGACTCCGATGGCGCGGCTCCAGTGACGATTCAACTCGCACCCCGGAGCCGAATCCCAGACGTCCAGGCAGACACTTTGCACGTCGCTCACATGGCAAATCACCGGGTGCGACTGACGCGGCCAGGCATCGGGCTGGCGCCCCAGGCCAACCCACAGCAGTGACAACGTCGATTCCCTCACGGCGTTCCCCCTACATCGCGATGTTCGCGGCCAGGAACCGAGCAGGGACGCTGATACGCGGCCAGCGTCAGATCCAGTTCCTGCTGGACGGCCCCCCGCAGTGCCTCCGGGGCGATGACAACCACCTGCGAGCCGAATCCGAGGATCCAGCTCTTCACTTCGGTCAGGTCGCTCAACTGCAGTTCGACAATGAGACTGCCGTCGGGTTGCTCTTCGAATGTCTCGCTGTGGTGCCAGTGGTGTTCGGTGACGTATCGCGCGACTGGCTCGGCGAAGTGCAGACGCACTGTCTGCAGCGGGCCGGATTTCTGGTACGCGCCGAAGGAATCCGTCAGATGCTGCTGCAGATCGAAATCTGTTCGACGTTCGAACGGTTCGTCAAGAACTTCGGCGTCGCGGATACGGTCGACCTTGAAGTGCTTTGCCGTCGCGTCCACCGCTGTCGCTGCGACGACATACAGCGTGCCGCGGTGCCAGATGATGCCCAGCGGCTGGAGGTGGTATTCCTCGGGACTCGCACTGCGGGCCGGGTGATAGAGCGCTCGGACGACTCGCAATTCGCGCTGGCTCTGCATCAGCGTGTCGATGACGTGCGACCGCTCCGCATAGTCGCTCTGGCCAACCGGCGTTGAGTGAATCGTGCAGGCCAGCGATTCCAGGTAGCGCAGAGCTGACGGTCGGAACTGCTGTCGCAACTTCGCGAATGCTGCCTGGCTGGCGTCCCATAGCTCGGTACCGGCCAGTGGCTCCAGGAATTGCCGCCCCAGATACAAGGCGGCCGTTTCCATGAAATCGAGCGCCGCCGCCGGAACGTCGAGGTCGTGCTCAAGCCGCCACGTGCGACGACCGTGATCGCCGGCGGAACACACCAGACTCAGCCCGGCTGTCTCGAACGCCGTCAGGTCACGGCGAATCGTCTTTTCAGAAACCTCGAATTCGGTGGCGAGTTCCGTGAGTGACATGCCTGTCCGCGTAGCGCTCAGGATACGCATGAGTTGCAAATGGCGAATGCTGGTCGTGCGGTCAGGCATAGGGCCCTGCCGTCTGAAGTCCTGATCAGCGATACGCAAAGCCTACCAACACGGTCGGACAAATTCTGTCCTACCTGAATACGTCATCACAGTGAGCACAAAACTGGAAGCCGAACACGGTGTGAAGATGTCGGAGCAGACGCTGGGCACGGCTTGTCGAGCCTCGGGTCTGACTCGAACAAAAAGACGCTGATCGCTGCGGAACAGAAACGGGATGGCGTCGCAGAAAAGCGGCGACAGTAGACGGAAACTCAAGATCAGATTGATCCTGACCATGTCGTTTTCATCGACGAAACGTGGGCGCCCTTTCCGAATGGAACGCGGCGAACATGACACGAACGTATGGTCGGGCTCAACGCGGCACGCGCGTCATCGAAGGTGTTCCGTTTGGACGATGGGAGACAACGACTTTCGTTGGAGCGTTACGTGCCACAGGATTCACGGCACCACTGACCGTTGACGGCCCGATCAACGGCGAGGTGTTTCTCGCATGGGTGCAGCAGCATCCTCGACGAGTTCTCAACCGAAGAATGCCGCAACTACTTCAAACACTGCGGATACCGCTACGCTTAACCCGTAGCCGCTCTCAAGCCGGTGGCAAAACCGATGAAGTCGGCTGAAGCCGACTGAGGTCAGGTCTGCCCCAGGGAACGCTGCGGTCGGAGTATTTTCCAGGCGCTCATCCGAAAAATCGGATCGCGGTCTGGATTCGAGGCGACTTTCTGCCAGGAATACGCCTGTTCGACCGTTGATGTCGTGAGTAGGGCTCCTAAATCGCCGCTCGTGACCAGCTTGCGCCCACAACGGCGTAGCAGAAAAACTCAGGAGAGAGACCATGAAACCATTCCTGATCGCAGTTCTGGCCGCCACCGTCGGCGCTTCCCTGGCTGGGCCTGTCATGGCTCAGATCGTTGTCATTGACCGAACACGGCGCGTCGTCGTTGCACCGCCCCGCCCGACCCCGCCACCCGTTGTTTACGAGGTTCGGAAGGTCGATGTGAATGTCACCGTTCGTGACCAGATCGCGACGGTCCAGTTGTCCCAGGTCTTTAAGAACGTCAGTGGTCGGGCGCTGGAAGCTCAACTTCTGTTTCCGATGCCCACCGACGCGGCTATCAGCCAACTGACTCTGCTCGTCGACGGAGGCGAGTTCACCGGGCGGATACTGAAGAAGGAAGAAGCTCGACGCATCTATGAAGAAATCGTGAGACGCCGGCGTGATCCGGCTCTACTCGAGTACATGGGACACGGACTGTTTCAGACCAGCGTGTTTCCTGTTCCTCCGGGAGCCGAGCGCACTGTGCAGATTCGCTACACGCAGCTCCTGAAGCAGGATGCCGGGCTGACCAGCCTGCTGCTGCCCATTGGTACGAATCGCCACGCGCACCACCCGATCGGCACGTTGAACGTCAACGTGCAGATTGAATCCGCCACGCCGCTGCGCAGCGTGTACAGCCCGACGCACGAAGTCAGCGTCAAGCGTTCCGGCGAGCACCGTGCGAACTGCCGCCTCACGCTCAATCAGGTCCACTCGCCTGATGACCTGCGGCTGCTGTTCGGAGCGGGCGAGGAATCTGTCGGCGGCAATCTGATCAGCTACTGGCCGAAAGATGAAGAGGTCGACAACGGCTACTTCGTGCTGCTGGTCAGTCCGGGGATCGAGCCAGTCAACGCGGAGCCCGTGCCACGCAGTCTGGTGTTCATTCTCGATCGCTCCGGCAGCATGACCGGCGAGAAGATCAAGCAGGCGCGCGACGCCCTGAAATTCCTGGTCCGACAGCTTCGCCCGCGAGACACGTTCAACATCGTCGCGTACGACTCGGTTGTCGAGAGCTTTCGTCCGGAGCTGCAGCGGGCCGACGAGACCGGGATTGAAGCGGCCCTGGGCTTTGTAGACGGGCTGTTCGCCGGAGGCAGCACGAACATCGACTCTGCTTTGCAGACCGGACTCGGAATGCTGAAGTCGCGCGACGTGCCGTCATACGTGCTGTTCATGACGGATGGACTTGCGACCGTCGGCGAAAAGAACGAAATGCACATCGCCGCCAATGCGAAGACGGCCAACCGAGTCGGAGCCAGGATGTTCAACTTTGGCGTCGGTTACGACGTCAACAGTCGGCTGCTGGATCGGTTGTCGCGTGGTAACCGCGGACAGTCGGTGTTCGTGCGGCCGAAGGAGGACATCGAAGCGTCCGTATCGAATCTCTACAACCGCATTGGCCGACCGATGCTGACCGACGTCAGCGTGAAGTTCGAATTTGACGAAGTCCGCGACGAAGCCACACCGCCGCCGATCTCACGCAGCTACCCGAAGGAATTGACCGACCTGTTTTACGGCGAGCAGCTTGTTCTGGTCGGTCGCTATCGCAAGCCCGGTCGAGCGAAAGTCACTGTCAGCGGTTTACTCAACGGCAAGCGGCAAGTCTTCAGTATTCCGGTCACGTTCAGCGAGCCGTCGAAGGACGAATCGCACTCGTTCGCCGAGAAACTGTGGGCCACACGGCGAGTCGGCGAATTGATCGACGAACTGGACCTGCATGGTCATAACCAGGAACTCGTCAATGAACTGGTCGCGCTGTCGATCCAACACGGGATCATCACGCCGTACACATCCTTCCTTGCCGACGAGCGGACAGAACTGGCCGCGAGCGGTAACCGCGACCGCGCGGCGGCGGCGGTTCGTCGAGGGCTCGGTTCAACCGGTGGACGAGGCGGCTTTGGGCAACGGGAGCTGAAGCAGCGACTGCAGGTCGCTGCCACAGCTTCGGCTCCGAAACCTTCGGCGGGTGTCGCGCGTGAGGTTGCCGATCTTGCGAAGAATGCTCCGGCTGGTGGTAAGGCCGTACTTTTCCTGGAAGAAGATGGCACACAGCGTGTCGCCGCGAGCATCCGCCAGCTCGGACGTAAGACGTTCTTCCGCCGCGGCGGACAGTGGAAGGATTCGACCGTGACGAGCACTCAGCAATCGAAGGCACTCCGCATCCAGCAGTTCAGTAAGGAGTATTTTGACCTTGCAGCGGAACACGGCGGCACACTGGCGAAGTACCTGGTCTTCTCGGAACCCGTCGTGCTGAATCTGGCCGGACGCACTTACCAGATCGACCCGCCGCAGGAGTAACCTGCACGTTGTCACGCGAGACACGTCAGGCGTCACCTGTCAGTTAGCGAGAGGAGCCTCTACGATCCGCTCGTTGTTCATTACGGAAGACTTATGAATACGGGACAGAGGCTATGGATACCTTCTGGTTGTGTGTCATCATCGCCCTGGTCACGATCGCAGTCCACGACATACTGCAGCGGCGGCATGCGATTCTGCGGAACTTCCCGATCATCGGGCACTTTCGTTATCTGCTGGAGACGGTCGGTCCGGAACTCCGGCAGTACATTGTCACGAACAACAACGAAGAGCGGCCTTTCAGCCGGGACGAACGCACGTGGGTGTATGCTTCGTCGAAGCGAGCGAACAACCGCTTTGGTTTCGGGACGGACAACGACCTGGAAGGTTCGCCGAACCATGTGATCGTTCGGCCGTCCGCGTTTCCGCTGCTCGAGATGCAACACGGCCTGCCCGGGTATTCCCCGGATTATCCTCTGCCAGTTGCCAAAGTGCTGGGCGCGGCGCGAAACCGCAAGCATGCATTTCGGCCTCCGTCGGTCGTCAACATTTCCGGGATGAGCTTTGGTTCGCTGAGTGGTCCAGCGATCACGGCCATTAACAAGGGCTGTGCCATCGCCAAGTGCCTGCACAATACAGGCGAAGGCGGCGTGTCGGACTGTCACCTGCAGGGCGGCGAACTCATCTGGCAGATCGGCACGGGTTATTTTGGCTGCCGTGACGAACACGGAAAATTCTCGCTGCCCCTCTTCAAAGAATGCGTCGAGAAACACCCGATCCGCGCGATCGAACTCAAACTGAGTCAGGGAGCCAAACCAGGGCTGGGCGGGATGCTGCCAGGTGCCAAGGTCACTCCGGAAATCGCGAAGATTCGTGGCATCCCGGTCGGCAAGGACTGTCATAGTCCGTCTGCGCACTCGGCGTTCCACGACGTTGACTCGATGCTGGACTTTGTCGAGCAACTGGCGGATGTCAGCGGCTTACCGGTAGGGATCAAGTCGGCTGTGGGCGGACCGGAATTCTGGACTGATCTGGCCGGGCAAATGGCCACCACCAGTCGCGGCGTGGATTTTGTCACGGTCGACGGTGGAGAGGGCGGAACAGGAGCAGCCCCGCTGGTCTTCTCTGACAACGTGGCGCTGCCGTTCAGGCTGGCGTTCGTTCGCGTCTATCGCGAGTTCTTCGAACAGGGTCTACACAACGATGTGCTGTTCATCGGCTCGGGAAAACTTGGCTTCCCGGCCAGAGCACTGCTGGCGTACACACTCGGCTGCGACATCGTCCACGTTGGTCGCGAGGCCATGCTGGCGATTGGCTGCATTCAGGCTCAACGTTGCCATACGGGCCACTGCCCGACCGGCGTCGCCACTCAGAGTCGCTGGCTGATGCGCGGGCTTGACCCGACACACAAGGGCGCTCGACTGGCCAACTATGTTGTGACGCTGCGCAAAGAGCTGCTGCAACTGGCACGCGCCTGCGGCGTTGTTCACCCGGACCTGGTCACAGCCGACCAGTGTGAGATTCTTGGTGACCGGTTCGACAGCCAGACTGTCCGCGAGGTCTTCCGCCTGGGCGACTCGCCGGACTGGGGGCTGCCGTCCGCCGACCAGCGGCTGGAGATCGAACGGCTAATGGCCGGTGAACCGGTGGCGTAGATCAGTTCAGTCGCCTCTTCTACTCACGCGTAATCATTTCGTCGAGATTCAACAGCGTGCGGGTTATGGCAACCCATGCGGCTGCGACGCCTGGGGTTACGTTCGCCTCTTGCCAGTACTTGGCATGATGGGACCCAATGAGCTTCTGCGCTTGGTCGGAATGATCCAGGTAGTAAGCCGTTAGCTCAGCCAGCAGCTCTTTGACCCGGTTGCGTTCGAAGGACGTCGGCATTCGAGACACTGTCCGCACGAATGTCTGAGCGATTCGCGATTCGTCAGTCAACGATTCATCCGTGACGATATTAGCCGCGAGCGCATGAGCAGATTCAACAAATACGGGTCCATTCAGGAGTGTCAGCGCCTGCAGTGGAGTGTTGGAACGGTCTCGCCGCGTGCACGTCAGGATGGCTTCCGGACGGTCGAACGTCATCAGCATTGGCAGGATGAGGTTTCGCTGCAGATGAATGTAAAGACCGCGTCGCAGCAGCATCTCTCCTGAGTCGGCTGTCCACTTATTTACGAATTGCACGCGCGTAACACTGTCAGGCAACGGCGGTCGAAAGCTGCGACCTCCGACCTGACGAACCAGCAATCCTGATGCAGCCAGGTACTGGTCTCTGACCAGCTCGGCTTCCAGGCGGAAACGATGCTGGCGAGCTAAAAGTCTGTTCTCCGGATCCTGCCGCACGAGTTCCGCTCGGGTGCGCGACGACTGCTGGTATGTCTGCGAAAGCAAAAGCAATCTGATCATCGCCTTGCGGCTCCAGTCCAGACGCGGAAACTCGCTGGCCAGCCAGTCCAGCAATACCGGATGCGTCGGGGGTTCTCCCTGAGTGCCAAAGTCCTCGGTCGTACGCACCAGTCCCTGTCCAAACAACTGAGCCCAGATGTGGTTGACGGCAACTCGCGCGGTCAGCGGGTTGTTCGGGTCAACGACCCAGCGAGCCAGGTCCAGGCGATCCGGTCGATCACCTCGCGGACTGAGCTTTGGTAGAAACGCAGGCGTGCCGGGCTCGACCGCAATCCCCTTCTTCTTGAAGTCACCTCGGATATGCACATGAGTCGGCCGCGATCCGGAAACCTTGACCGTGTGCATCAGTGCCACTGACCTTTTTGGCTTCTTCTTCTGGTGGTCGGCGATCTGCTTCGTCAACTTGCGTCCCGTTTCATCCTGCGACACGAACCAGTCGATGAGCTTCTTCTGCTGAGCTTCCGATCGTTCGTCGTCAGACATGCGAACGATTCGAGCGATGTCGGCGGGCAGGCCTGACAGTGATTCGTTGAGTGGATCCGCCGCGCTTGTGATTGCAATGCTCAGCCGGTCAGCCAGGTCCATTGACACCATTAACTGGAATGTCAGTTGCGCCCCCTTGTCATCCCATTTCGGTTTGACGAATTCGTAGTCCACCGCCGCTGGTAGAAACTCGACCTGCATCGAGTATCGGCGTGATGCGATCTTTGGGAGCTTTGCCAGATCGACCGTTGCGCCCTTCGCGGGCAGTTTCGAGACGGGATAGTGAATCACATCCTTCGTCCCGGCCCCGCCACCAAACGTGGGACCGCCGTTGCCCGAATGCGCAAACACGTCTCCGGGCTGAACTTCCCAGACTGGATTGAGCTGGAGTTCCCTTTCGCCAGCTTTCCCATCTGCAGTGAAATCCTGGCGATACACGATGCGGTGCGACGTTCCATCACGTCGCAGCAGGTACGCTCCGAAGTTGGCCCCCGCAGTCGCCTTCGTGAAAACCCGAACTTTCGAAACCGTGCCCGTTCCCAATATCGGTGAGTTGAAAAACACGTTGAGCAGGTTTGTCGCACCGTCCTGCGATCCGTCTTTCAGTTCGTTGCCTCGCTGGCCAGCGGCGCCGACTTTGTCCGCCGTGCCGATGAACAATGTCACGGGATCCGCACTCTGCTTCTTAACGGACCAGCCGGCTGCATCTGTTCTGAGGACACCCGACGGATTCGGGCTCGTCGCATCACTGCTGCGTGTCTGAGCGAGAAACAGTCGGCCCGTTTCGCCCTTGCCGGCAGGTTTGGCCGTCACCGCAATGTGTGAGATGGCAAATCCCGCGTCGGTTTTCCTGTCAACCGCAGGGGCCACTGTGAGGCGGATTCCAATCACGCGCGATAGTGGCGTTGTCGCAACGACCTCATATTGACCGCGCCCGCCCAACAACACGCCGCCTCCAATCGGCCCGCCACTCTGACGTCGCGAGACCACTTCGACCGGTTTCCACTTCTCATCCAGAACCCGCCGTTGCTCGGCCAACCAGTCGCCCAGTCGCGTTTCAATGGCGGCCTGTTCGGCCTTGAGCTGTGCCTGCAGGTCCTTGAGCGCCTTGTCATGTGCTGCGAGTGCCTGGTCGTATGCCGCTTGCTGCTTTGGTTCCAGGTCTGCTTCGAGGTCCTGCTCGTCGGTGTTATTAAAGAAGGCGTAAAGGCTGAAGAACTCTCGTTGCGTAATCGGGTCATACTTATGCGTGTGGCACTGAGCACAGCCGGCAGTCAGTCCCATCCACACAGTCATCGTCGTATTGATGCGATCGACGGCCGCCTTCACGCGGAACTCTTCGGAGTCGACGCCACCTTCTCGATTTGTCAGCGTGTTGCGGTGAAAGCCGGTGGCGAGCTTCACCTGCTTTGTTGCTCCCGGGAGCAGGTCACCTGCCAGTTGCTGTACGGAAAACTGGTCAAACGGCAAATCTCGATTGATCGCGTCGATGAGCCAATTCCGCCAGCGCCAAGCATGAGGACGCGGCAGGTCCTTTTCGTAACCGTCGCTGTCGGCGTACCTGGCCAGATCGAGCCACTGCATCGACCACTTCTCGCCAAAGTGGGGCGACCCCAACAGTCGATCAACCAGTTTCACATAGAAATCAGGCGACTCGTCACTGACGAACTGCTCGATCTCAGTCGGCGACGGAGGCAGGCCGGTCAGGTCGAGCGACACACGTCGCAGAAGTGTGTACCGATCGGCTGGCCCATTCGGCTCAAGTCCAGCGGCAGCGAGTCGCGCTCGCACAAACCGATCGATTGGATTCTCTTCATCTCCGTCCGGCAGTTCCGGACGTGACACCGGTTTGAAAGACCAGTGATCCGGAGTGGACGCAACACGGTCCGAATCGTCCGGCCATTCGGCTCCCGCCTCGATCCAGCGAGTGAGCAGCTCGATCTGCGGACCGGAAAGTCGCTTCCCTTCTGGCGGCATCCGAACGTCCGGGTCATCGCTTTTCACACGAATCAGTAATTCGCTGTCGTCAGTCTTGCCGGGACGGATGACCGGCCCTGAATCGCCACCGGTCATGGCGAACGATTTCGCGTCCAGTCGCAGACCGCCTTCGCGCTTCTTAGCACCGTGACACTTCACACAGGCTGCCGCCAGGATCGGCCGGATGTCACGTTCAAACTGGACGGCTGCGTCGTCGTCCGCGTTCGCGCACGAGGCAGTAATCAAAGCAACGGCAGCGAATGTTGATACGAGTCTGTGTTTCATCCGTGTCTCTGGAGCAGGTCAAAATGAAGAAGGCGTTTCTGATGCCTGAGTCTAGCGGAACACAGACCGCACAGGTCAATAATCGCAGGTGTTGCCGCGAGCCGTGCTGATGCACGGGGAACCAGTCGTGATTCCTGAAACATCAGGAACGTGACGATGACAATCGTCATGAGGGACGTCTGGTGGTCGCTTGTCGCAAGTGTGATTGTCACTCGGTTAACGCAGCCAACTCCTATCCGGCCATTGACCGAATATCGAATCCCCGAGTAGGGTGGCTTCTGGAGTTCCTGGTCTGTTGGGGCGTCGATCGTCCGGAGAATCGCGAATAATGACGACCAATCAGCAGAAGCAGGCCGCCATGTTGAACCGCCGTTGCTGGCTCCAGAGCAGCAGTCTTGCTGTCGGTGCATTCGGTTTGCCCGCCGTGATCGGTGCTCGGCAGACAGCTCATAGCGATCAGGCAAGTCCGTCAGGCCCCGCCGCGAAGCGGGCGATCGTTATTCTCCTGCAAGGTGGCTGTTCGCATCACGACACGTGGGATTTGAAGCCGGATGCTCCGGCGGAGATCCGTGGCGAATTCAAGCCGATCGCGACCAGTGTCGCCGGTTATCACTGCAGTGAGCATCTGCCGCTGCTGGCGCAAAGAGTGCATAACTTCAACGTCTTGCGCAGCGTGTATCACGCCACTCCCAGCCATGAAGCCGCGATCCACTGGGTGCTGACGGGATACAACTATCCCGGCGCCAACACATCGACAAAGAATCGCAACGACAAACCGTCGATGGGATCTATCGTGGCCCGAGTCCGTGGAGCTGGAAAACCCGGTCTGCCTGGCTACGTATGTGTTCCTGACAAAGGTCAGTTGGGAGATCGCGTCCGGTATGCGTCAGCGCATTTCCTGGGGATGGCCTACGACCCGTTCGAATCGGGCATGCCGCCGTCCGACGCAAAGAGCCCATTCCAGATGCCTCCAAATCTCAGTCTGTCGAAGAGCGTCGACCTGCGGCGGTTTGATCATCGTCTGAAGCTGCTGAGTCAACTCGATCAGTTTTCACACGCACTGGATTCGTCCGACATGATGAGCGGAATGAATCAATTCAACCAGCGCGCATTCGAGATGGTCAGCAACGAAACGACGCGCAACGCTTTCGACCTGTCGCAGGAACCGCAGGCACTGCGCGAGCGATATGGCAATACGCGCGTCGGTCAGGAGGCCATTCTGGCGCGGCGACTGGCTGAGGCCGGGGTCCCCTTCACACTGGTCAACTTTTCCGTCAACCAGGACTGGGACACACACAGCAACAACTTCAAGACGCTCAGGAATACACGTCTGCCGAATCTCGATCGGGCCGTGTCCACGTTGTTGGACGACTTGCAGGAACGCGGGATGCTGGACACAACACTGGTGGCAGTCATCACCGAATTCGGCCGGACGCCCAAGATCAATGCCACGGCCGGACGCGACCACTGGTCAGACGTGTTCTCGATCATCATGGCCGGTGGCGGGTTGAAGTCGGGTCAGATTATTGGCACCAGTAATTCACGGGGCGAAGTTCCACACGACCGACCGGTCCATTTCAATGACGTGATGGCCACGATCTACCGCCAGCTCGGCGTGCCAACAGACCGTGTGCACTACCACGAAGGCCGTCCCGTTCCAGTCCTGTACAGTGGAACGCCGATTGACGAGCTGGTGTAAAACCCCACATCAGCCGAGGTGTTGACTGTGCGCGAGGTGGGTCGACCAGATGAATCCGGAGTTCGACATGGGCAGGTTTCTGCGACGCGAGATGCTGCAGGTCGGTGGGCTGGGGCTGATGGGAATCACACTGCCTCGGTTGCTGGAAGCTCAGAGTCCGGATGCATCCCACACGCTGACTCCGACGGCAGATCGATGTGTCATCGTCTTTTTGAACGGAGGACCATCGCATCTCGATATGTGGGATATGAAACCCGACGCGGCTGATGGAATTCGTGGCGAATTCAAGCCGATCGCAACATCGTTGCCCGGCTATCACATGTCTGAGCATCTGCCCCGCATGGCTCAGTTAGCGCATCGATCGACCATCGTGCGGTCCATGCATCATGGCGTGAACAACGCGCATGCGGCGGCCGTCTACGCCGCGATGACCGGTCATGACCGCGGCGAGATCGGCGGCGGAGCGAAGCAGTCCGATTATCCAACACCGGGCGCCGTGGTCAGCATGTTGAGACCACCGGAGCAGAATGCCGTCTCACATGTCGTGCTGCCCTACATCACGAAGGAAGGAGCCAAGGGACCGCCGCAGCCAGGCTTCTTCGGCGGTTTCGTCGGACGGAATCACGATCCGCTGTTTGTGCTCAAAGATCCCAACTCGCCGGACTTTTCGATCCCGGAGCTGACGCTGCAGACGGGCGTGTCGGCGGAACGGCTCAGCGTGCGACGAGCGCTGTTCGCCAGTCTTGATCAGCGGATCGCAGGACGACTGATTGCACGTGGAATGTCGGGGCTGCAGGGACGCGCGATTGATCTGCTCACGTCACCGGCTGCCCAGGAGGCCTTTCGTATTGCTTCCGAGCCGGAGAGTCTTCGCGAGTCGTACGGACGTAACATTTACGGTCAAAGTCTGCTGCTGGCGAGACGTCTGCTGGAGGCCGGCACGCGGCTGGTGACGCTTTCGTGGGCTCCCGACGCAAATGCAACGTGGGACTCGCACAACAGCAACTTCATTAAGCTGCGCGACACTTTGTTGCCGCAGCTCGACGCGGGTGTCGCCGGGCTGGTGAACGACCTGGCCGATCGGGGCATGCTGGAACGCACGGTCGTGGCGGTCATGGGCGACTTTGGCCGGACGCCGAAGATCAATGGAAACAAAGCCGGTCGAGACCATTGGAACTACTGCTACAGCCTGCAGCTCGTTGGCGGTGGATTCCGTGAAGGCCTGATCTATGGCGCGAGTGATAAGACCGGTGCCTTTCCTGCAAACGACCCTCTGATTCCCGGGGATATCGTCTCGACGATTTACCGCTGTCTGGGCATTCGGCACGAACGGCACATCAACGACCAGCTCGACCGGCCGCATCGGCTGGTGCCCAGCGGAGACGTGGTTTACGACCTGCTGACGTGAGTAAAGCGGGGCAGCCACAGCCAATGTCGCCTACCAGATCTTCCACCAGGTCTTGGAGGACTGCTCGCTGGAAGCGGCGACCGTTCGCGGCGTCGAGTCGTTTCCTGACGTGATTACCTGGTTCTCGGGCAGCAACACGCAACTGAGGTCGCCGCCAAAACCACCCGTCGTGTCGATCAACAAGCGCTTCTGCTTGAAAATCACTTCCGGGACCTGGACGTGCCCGCTAACGACGGTGAATGGGCAATCTGAGGAAACAGGGGCCGACGCAAGACCTTTTGAACAGAGCCAGGCTGGGCGATTCAGCGTGAAGTCCTTTTTTCGCAGAATACGCAACTGCATCTCGAACGGAGTATGCGGATCGAGCCCGGCGTGCACGAACAGATACTCGGGATGCTCAACGCACCAGGGCAAATTGCTGAGCAATTCGACGTGCTGATCGGACAGGCTCGCTCGCAGCGCGCCAAGATCGCCAGGTTCAACTCCAAATGACGTGAACGTGGGTTCGGCCCCGTAGTCGGCCATCCATCGTGTCGGCCAGTCGGTGTAATCCGGAACCGGCAGCAGTTGGAGTGCTCCGGCCATAGCCAGCTCATGGTTTCCACACACAACAGTCGTGCGGGAATGCTGCATCAGCAGGTCGCTGACAACATCCATCACACCTTTCGAATCTGGACCGCGGTCGACGAGATCGCCAATGAAGACAATCCAACGCTGTTCGTAGTCCGGCCTCTGCTTCAGGCGGTCTAAAACCGTCAGCAGTTCTTCCACCTGACCGTGAACGTCACCGATCACAGCGACTGGTCCGCGAATACGCTCGTCAAGCTGGATGATGATCGCTTCCCCCATCTGAACTCGGCCTGGTTCAGATTGCGAAGTCTGCCACTTGTGCGGTGCGGCATTTACCGCTCGGCCGTTCAGAATTCGCCCGCTGAACTGCGGAGTTTTACTGCTGGTGCGAAAACCACATCAATACCGCCTGGGAATACGCGTGATCACGTGCGAGATGGGAGAAGGACCTTGAAAGCAGAGTCATTCTCCGCAGGCAGATCGAGAATGAGCGGGCCACTGCGTCTAGCGGAGGTGTTCCCCGCATTACCTGCGGTGCGAACTGCGGCAACGTGCAGTTTCCCGTAATCCTGCCCAAGGGAGGGTTTCACTTCTCGTGACTCGTGATGTCCCGTACCGATGGAATACGTCAGCGGGCGAATGACTGGTGATTCGGAGCGACGTGCCGCAATCACCTCAAGTCAATCCTGAAGTGAATGGAGAAGGGGCAGGAGCCATGATCGATAACAATCGCCGGTTCATTACCGTGGGAATTGTGGAACCTCAGGAAGCCACGCAATTCGCCGTCTCGACAATGCTCGGTAAGCAGGCCGAGTACGAAGTCTGTGGCATCGAGAACGACGGTGAACGCGGATTGCGGATGCTGATTGATCAGCGTCCGCGTGTGGCCGTCGTCGAAATCGACCTCGATGGACGCAGCGGCTTTGAAGTCGCCAGCGATCTGGGAATGCGGCAGCGAGACACTCGTGTGCTGTTCTATACCGCGACCATGCCGGACATCTACATCGAACAGGCCTTACGTTCGAAGGCGGCCGGGTATGTCCTCAAGACCGACTCTCTGGCCAGCCTGCTGACGGGAATCCAGGCGGTCGCCAATGGCGATTCGTACTTTTCGGATCGCATCCGCGAACGGTTGTCTCTTGACCCTGCCACGGGACAGTTGAGTGCCCGGTTCGAAAGCCGAATGTCGCGACTCAGCGATCGCCAGCTCGAAGTGTTGCGCAACCTTGCGTTTGGCATGAGCGTCAAAGATGTCGCCCGCCGGATGCATATCTCGGTCAAGTCGGTCGACAGCCACAAGTATCGGATCATGCAATCGCTGGGCATCCACGATCGCGTCGATCTGGCGCGCTACGCGATCCGCGAAGGTCTCGTCTGTCCGTAGGCTGTCCGGGTAATGGCGGCGGCAATCTCTCAGTCCATCGAACCCCTGCCGAAGGACTCGGTCATGAGTCAGCGACACGACTACTGCACGATTTGTCCGGAATGCGAATCCCGCATGCCTCTGACGCTGTCAGCCCAACTTCAGGCGGGCCGCACCGGAACGAGTTGCGTGTGTCCATCATCGGAATGCGAGCATGAATGGGTCTGCATTCAGGAGTGGATCTTCCGCGACGCCCAGACATCGCCAGCAAACGCCATGAGACAGCCGGACACGATTGCCCTGCAGTCGCCGCCGGCCAGCGTGGCACCCGCACGAATGCCTCTCCCGACATATCAGCCACCTCAACCGACCCCACTGCCGCAGACGCCATCGGCGGCTCCCATGGCCGACCATGCGCAACAGTCGTCCGTGCCGGCTCCGCACGCGTGGAGCTGGGAACTGGTCACCCAGCATCAGCATGCCCCGCGACCGGACCACAACGCCTTCGGCTCATGACGTGCGGCTCGCCGGGACGAATCCACACCGCAAGAGTCAACAAAGCAATCAACCGACTTGACAGCCGCCACCTCCAGCAGTTTTCCTCCGTGAATCCTGACCCGATTCTGCTGGAGGATTCGCGAGATGATGCGTTCACGATTGCTGCTGGTCTTGACTGTTCCAACTGCCCTGCTGGCGTTTCGCCATGGCATTGACGCCGCCGATCTCACCGGGACTCCACAAAGCCGGCTGCTGAACGACGTCAAGTACCTGTCCGACGACAAGCTGGAAGGCCGCGGCGTCGGAACTGATGGACTCGACGAAGCCGCTAAGTTTGTTCGAGACGAGTTCAGGAAAGCTGGGCTCGATGTGACCGCCGTCGACGGCGGCGCGTTTCAGACCTTCACGATGGTCACCGGATCCGAGCTGCTCGAAAAGAACACGCTGACATTCTCTGGCCCCGACAGCAAACAGATCACATTCGAGGTCGGCAAGGACGTCAACGTGTGCTCGTTCGGTGGCAACGGTGAATTCTCCGGGGAAATCGTGTTCGGCGGTTACGGCATCAATGCGAAGGATGTCCCCTATCAGGACTTCGAAGGCGTCGACCTGAAAGGCAAGACCGTCATCATCATGCGACGGAATCCTCAGCAGGAAAATGCGAAGAGCAAATTCGCAGTCGCGCATGGCATCTCTCGGCACGCCGATCTGAAATCGAAGGTCAGTGTGTGTCGTTCGGCAGGCGCGGCCGCGATCATTTTCGTGAGTGATCCGCATACCGCGCACTCCGAAGCCGAGAAGGCGATCGACCGAGCCAACACGGCTGTCATCAAGGCCGCACGCGAGATCGCAAAGCTTGAAGCAACCGACGAAGGCTACGTGGAAGCACGCGAGTCTTTGAAGAAAGGCCTCGATCGAGTCAACAAGGCTCACGGAGACGCGCACACTGGCGGATTCGACCCGCTGATGAAGTTTGGCTACGCCGGCAACGGAAAAGACAATTCTTCGCCGATCCTGCACCTGACGCAGGCGAAGTGCAACGAGTTACTGAAGGCAGCCCTCAACAAGACTCTGAGCGACCTGCAAGCAGAAATCGACTCGGATCTGAAGCCGCGAACGCAGACACTCAAGGACTGGACGGTCAGCGGACAGACAAGCATCAAGCGCGTCCGCACGGACGTCAGCAACGTCATCGGCGTCCTGGAAGGCGAAGGCCCGCTGGCGGACGAGACGATCGTTGTCGGGGCGCACTACGACCACGTCGGTCTCGGCGGAAGTGGGTCGCTGGCGCCAGGTTCGACCGATGTCCACAACGGTGCCGACGACAATGGTTCCGGGACAGTCGCATTGCTGGAAGTCGCCCGGCAACTCGCCGCACGCGAACAGCCGCTGCCCCGCCGAGTGGTCTTCATCGCGTTCACGGCAGAGGAACTCGGACTGATCGGTTCCGCGAAGTACGTGGCCGAGCCAGTCTTCCCGCTTGAGAAGACCATCGCCATGTACAACATGGACATGGTCGGTCGGCTGCGCGAGAACAAGCTGACCATCTTTGGAGTCGGCACAGCTCCGACGTTCAAGGCCGATGTCACTCGACTCGGCGAAGCCCGCGAATTCAAACTCTCGCTGAAACCGGAAGGCTTTGGACCGAGCGACCAATCGTCGTTCTACGCGAAGAAAATCCCTGTGCTGCACTTCTTTACAGGCACGCACAGCGATTACCACCGACCGGGAGACGACTGGGAAAAACTCAACGTCAACGGCATCAATCGAATTGTCGAGCTGGTTGAAGACGTCGTTATCCACACGGCGGAAACACAGAAGCCGCCCGAGTATCTGGCAATCACGGCCCGCGCCGCCATGCAGCGATCTGGCAGTCGACCCTACTTCGGCAGCATTCCGGACTTCGGCAGCGATAAGGATGGCTACGCGATTACCGGTGTCGCCCCGAAAAGTCCCGCCCAAAAAGCCGGCCTGCTGGGAGGTGACCACATCATCCAGTTCGGCAAGCACAAGGTCACGGACCTCAACGACTTCGACCTCGCATTGCGGAACTTTGGTGCCGGAGACGAAGTCGAAGTCACCGTCATGCGCGACGGCGAGAAGGTCAAACTGAAAGTCACACTGGCCAAGCCAAAATGACTGTCCAGGCAGCGGCAGCAGTCAGGAACTTGGGACAACAATCCGACCGGTATCGGATGTCGAAAACCTGTCGCGCTGCTGCGCAATCCGGATGAATTCTGGCTCATGTGTCAGCAGTTGAGCTCCGCCGGCAAAATCTGCTGACAATGCGCGACAACTAGCCACTCCAGCTTGACGATCCGCCAACGTCTTTTCGACACGGTGTCGGGCTGGTTGTTGATCCGTAACCTGTTGCATATCATACGGTTCCTGCATCGAGGACATGATTCTCGACGCGCAGCACCGTCGCCTTACTACTACTACTGTTTAAGATCTCTTAAGTAGAGCAAATGGAGCAACTTTCCGGGTTCTTCCGTCGCTTCCGTGACCCGGTCGTTCAATTCTCAGGATCATGCCATGCAACTGAAATGTCATCGCCCGTCTCTTCTCAGTGCTCTCCAGATTGTCAGTGGTGTTGTCCCGTCGCGAACTCCACGTGAAGTCCTCAAGAATGTGAAACTGCAGCTCGAGGGCGGTAAGGCAACGCTCATCGGAACTGACCAGGAAGTCGGGATTCGACATGAAGTCGAGAATGTTCAAACCGATTCCGCCGGTGAAGTCCTGCTGCCCACCAACCGGGTCATCTCGATACTCCGCGAACTGCAGGACGACGAAGTCACACTGGAAGCAACCGATCGGTCCATCGAGGTCAAAGGCGGACACAGTCAGTTTGAGTTATCGACTGAAGACCCCGCCGAGTTCCCGCCGGTCGCTGCATTCGAAGACGAGAACTACTTCACGATCGCGGCCAACACCTTTCGTGAGATGATCAAGCGGACGATCTTTGCCACTGACGTCGAAAGCACGCGGTACGCACTTGGCGGGGTGCAGATGGAACTCAACCCGGAGAAAGCGACTCTGGCCGCCACCGACAGCCGCCGCCTGGCTGTCGTCAATGCACCTTGCCAGGTGGTTGGCGAAGTCAATGTCGAGACGACGAAGCCTGTCATCCCGTCCAAGGCCATGCAGCTGATCGAACGATCGCTGCCGGATTCTGATGAACCCGCGATGATCGCGATTCGTACGAACGACGTGCTTGTGAAGTGTGGCGGTTCGACAATTTACAGTCGTTTGGTTGAGGGTCGATTTCCGGATTACAACCGGGTGATTCCAGCCGACTCGAAGTCGCGTGTGGAACTTGTCGTCAGTCCGTTCTATTCCGCCGTCCGGCAGGCACAGATCGTGACCAACGAGGAGAGCCGTGGTGTTGACTTCACGTTCAAGGATGGGCTGCTCAGCCTGACGAGTCGAGCTGCTGATGTCGGACAGTCGAACGTCGAACTGCCGATCTCCTTTGACGCTGAGCCGGTCACGATCACATTCGACCCGAAATTCGTTGCCGACTTCCTGCGGATTCTGAACAGCGCAGATTCGATCCGACTGAACCTGATTGACGCTGAAAGCCCCGCGGTGTTCGTCACACAGGACGGTTACCGCTACGTGATCATGCCGCTGTCACGCGATCAGTAGGATGACGGGCGCATCGTCCGTCGTGCGAAAGTCGAGGAGTCTTTAAGCGACCCGGATGTCCGAACCACAACATCTTTCAGCAGCCCTTTCCGAACTCATTGCCCGTCGCGGACTGGCGCGGGTTCAGGGCAATGCACAGCTCGCAGCTGCCTGGAATCGTGCTGCCGGGGAACGAATCGCGGGACACACTAAGGTTCTAGGTCTCAACCGCAGCGTGCTGGAGATCGGAGTTGCTAACGCGGCATTAATGAACGAACTGGTCTCGTTTCATGCTGCGGCCCTCCTGGAGAAACTGCGAGTCGAATACTCAGAGCAAAGCATTCGCGACCTGCGATTCCGTTTGAGGACGGATCTGCCGCAGACGGCGCGATCTTCATAAACAGCAGGCCGACAGAGGACCGGTATCACGAACGACCGGTCCTTTCCCGTGGACAGAATTGAAAATCTTATGAGCACAGACGGACAGACGACTCCGGCAGCGGCCGACGAATATGGCGAAGGTCAGATCCGCGCCCTCGAAGGAGTTGAGGGCATCCGAACGCGGCCAGCAATGTACATCGGCGACACCACAGGTCGCGGACTGCATCACCTGGTGTACGAGGTCGTCGACAACAGCATCGACGAAGCCGTCAACAAGCATGCGACGACAATCTCTGTGAAGATCAATGCCGACGGTTCGGTCACCTGCCGGGACGACGGGCGGGGGATTCCTGTCGGTCCGATGGCAGATATGGACAACCGCCCGGCTCTCGAAGTCGTTCTCACGGAGATACACGCTGGTGGCAAATTCGACCGAACCAGTGGATACAAGACAGGGACCGGTGGTCTGCACGGCGTAGGAATTACAGCGGTCAACGCCCTGAGTGAATGGCTCGAAGCAGAAGTACGTCGCGAGGGTCACGTCTGGACGATGGACTTCGCCCGCGGAATTGTCAGTACCAAAGGGCTGCACAAACTGGGAGCCAGTGAGACAACTGGAACAAAGATCACGTTCAAGCCGGACGGGCAGATCTTCCCGGACACGTCGTTTAACTACGACACTGTGGCCCGCCGTATGCAGGAGCTGGCGTTTCTAAATGCTGGTGTCCGCATCCGTATTCGCGACGAGCGCACTGACCAGAAAGATGAGTATTTCTATGAGCTGGGTCTGATCGAGTTTGTGCAGCATCTCAATCGAACCGAGGACGCGCTGTTTTCCCAAATCATTCATATTCAGGGTGTCATGCCCAGTGATGATGGCGAAGTCGAAGTGGATGTGGCTTTGCAATACACCGCTGGAACGACGGAGAACATTCGGACGTTTGCCAACAACATCACGAACCTTGAAGGCGGCGTGCATCTGAGCGGATTTCGTGGAGCATTGACGCGCGCAGTCAACACATATGGGAAAAACTCGAATCTGTTTAAGGACTTCACACCGTCGGGCGATGACCTGCGTGAAGGGCTGACAGCCATCATTGCTGTGCGCGTTCCGGACCCTCAGTTCGAGGGCCAGACAAAAACGAAGCTTGGTAACAGCGAAGTCGAAGGCCTTGTGCTATCCGTTGTTCACCAGGGTTTAACGAAGTACTTCGAAGAGAATCCGCAAGTTGCGAAACTGGTTTGCCAGAAGGGCATCCTTGCCGCGGAAGCCCGCGAAGCGGCTCGCAAAGCGCGCGAACAGGTGCAACGTAAAGGCGCTCTGACAACCGGTGGTTTGCCCGAGAAACTCCGAGATTGCCGCAGCCGTGAACTCGATATCACCGAGCTGTATCTGGTGGAAGGTGATTCGGCCGGCGGGTCCGCGGACACAGGTCGCGATTCGAATACTCAGGCAATCATGCCGCTGCGTGGCAAGATTCTGAATGTTGAGAAAGCGCAGACGATCAAAGTTCTGGGCAATACCGAGATTTCAAACATCTTCAAAGCAGTTGGTGTTCCACCCGGTGCTCAGCTTGAAGACGTTGAGAAGCGGCGTTACGGCAAGATCATCCTTATGACAGACGCCGACGTGGACGGCAGCCACATCCGGACGCTGTTGTTGACGTTTCTTTTCCGGCACATGCGTAAGCTTGTCGAGCACGGTTGCATATACATCGCTCAACCGCCGTTGTATCGCGTTCAAAAGAAGAAACAGAAACGTTACGTCGATACACACGAAAGCATGATGAACGAGCTGCTGGAACTCGGACTTGATGGCAGCAGTGTCCGAGCCAGGGAGGATGGTGCGGTCTTCGAAGGCGACAATATGCGAAAGCTCGCCGACCTGATCGGAGAACTCGAAGAGCCATTTGGAACGATGGAACGTCGAGGCATTGATCTGCGTCGACTCGCGAACACATGTTTGACTGACGACGGACACGTGTGTCGCTATCGAGTCTTTCTGGGACGCGTGGAACATTGGTTTGCGACCACTGAAGAACTCGACGCATTCGTGGCTGCCGAAGAACAAAAGCGCGGTGGCGAACTGCTAGTTGCTGACGAGGTGACAGTTGACCCGGATGCGACAACCGACGACGCGGACGAATCATCCGATGAACATCTTCAGGTTCAGGATCTGCACGAAGTCCGCACGATTAACGATGTCCTTCGCCAGTTGAAAGACTACGGCGTCAAGATGAACGACCTGGTACCCGCCGCCAATCGCAACGGGGAACCGTGGTTTCCATTTGAGATCAACAATGACGACGGGATCACGCGTATGACCAGTCTGCGCGACCTGTTACCAACACTGCGTAAACTGGGCGAACGCGGCTTGCGGATCACGCGCTTCAAGGGTCTGGGCGAAATGGACCCCGACGAGTTGTGGGAAACCAGTATGGACCCGGAGCAGCGACTGTTGCTCCAAGTCACAATGGAAGACGGCGCAGCCGCGGACGAAATCTTCCGCGTCCTGATGGGAGACCACGTGGAGCCCCGACGCGAATTCATCGAGAAACACGCATTGGACGTGACTGATCTGGACGTTTAACCCGGACTTGAAGCGGTTGGGGCAGCAAGGGATTGCGATTAAGCCCTGTTTTTCAAGGTTTGGTGGGATTCCGGGGGCGCGGGAGTTTGCGCGAGTTCTGGCTGGCGGACAGCGGGCGGACGATTCCGGGGCGGCGTCAGGCCGCGACCTCGAGCAGGTCCAGAACGTGACGCTGCAGGGGCGTCGACTCCGTGAGCTGAGGGAACTCCGTGCCGCTTGAGGTCAGGGCGATGCGGTGTCGCGACAGAGTCGCAAGATCCATCAGCAGATCCTGGAAGCTCTGGACCGGATGCCCGGCCG
>CAUZFZ010000122.1:0-32949 GCA_963579025.1 Planctomycetota bacterium
TACCACCAACGGCTCGGAAGGCAACGACCTGGTACTGGACGCGGGCATCGCCAGCGTGTTCTTCAACGAGAACATCGGTGCCGGCACCGACGGCGAACTGGGTCAACTGATCGTGGAAGAAGCCGACACCAGCGTGGTCTTCGGACAGTCCACTGCGACAGGCGAAGACGATGACAACGGCGTCAGCCCCAACACCGGCGGGATCACCGACGCCCAGGACCGCGGTGCGGTCAACTCGATCGTGATCATCGGCGACATCGGCACGACACCGGCGGGTGAGACCCTGGCGGAAGCCAGCGAGGACCTGGACATTGGCCGCGACGATATCATCACGTCGATCGTGCTCAACGGCGGCAACGACAACTCACGCAGTGCGGATACCGGCAGCGCACTGAACAACACGAACGACGACACGCTGACGATCACCACCAACGCGGATGACGTGCGGTTCAACGGAGCGGTGACGTTCTCCAGTGACGTGCGGATCGATGTGGACGCCGTGTTCGCCGATACGCTGACCGCAGGTGCCACGGCCGGTGACTCGATGGTCACGGTGACGGATGCGAGCGGACTGACCGTCGGCGACCGCATTCTGATCGGCAGCAGCGGCACCGGCGGCAACGGCGAACTGCAGACGATCGGCGCCATCAACTTCACCACGAACGAGATCACCCTGCTGGGGACGCTGGGGAATAACCAGAGCAGCGGAGCTCAGTTGCTGCTGGCCGGAGCCAACGTGCTGTTCACCAACGACACTTCGATCGATTCGCAGGCAAGTGAAGGCAACGACCTGGTCATCGACGCGGGCACGCAGAGCGTGTTCTTCAACGAGGACATCGGAGCGGCCACCGCCACCAGTCAGCTCGGTCAACTGATCGTCGAGGAAGCCGACGGCCTGGACGATGCCGGCAGCCCGACGGGCGGCGTGGTGTTCGGTCAGGCGGACGATGACGATAACGGAGCCATGCCGACCGTGGACGGCGGCGTGGTCAACGTGGTCAACCTGATCGGCGACATCGACGCGGGCAGTGAAACCAGCGAAGACGTGAATCTGGGTTCGCTGGACATCATCGGCATCGGCTTCGACGACGGCAACGTACGGAACGGAGCCGGCATCGTTTTCAACGGCGGCAACAGCAACAGCCAGAGTACGGATGTGAGTGATACGTTGAACAACACGAATGATGACACGCTATTGATTGCGACAAGCTCAGACGACGTGCGGTTCAACGGATCGGTGCGGCTGGACTCCGACGTGCGGATCGATACGGATCAGACCACGCTCACGTCGACCGGCGGAGCAGACATCCTGTTCACCAACGACGCGTTTATTGACAGTCAGGCCACCGAAGGCAACGACCTGGTGCTGGACGCGGGCATCGCCAGCGTGCTGTTCAACGAGAACATCGGCGGTGCAGGTGCGGCCAATGCGTTGGGCGAGGTCGTCGTTGAAGAAGCCGACGCTGGAATCATCTTCGGCCAGAGCGACACGGAAACGGGCGTTGACGAAGGGCAGGTCGAGACAATCAATGTGCGCACGGGGTTGTTGCTGGGCAGTCTCGACTTCGTGACAGGCGGAATAACCCTGAACGGTGGTGGCAGCGGGAATCTGACAATTGAGTCGCAGGATGTGAGTGCGAAACCGAGCACGGCGATGCTCAAGGAATCGGACAGCAATGACGTTCTGACAGCGACGGGACGAGTGTTGTTTACGGCTGTTTCGACGCAGGCGTTTACCGACACGAGCATCAATATCGTGTTCCGCAACGACGTCGTCGGTGATTCCGACACGAGCGTTACGGTGACTGGAAACGGAACTGGTCGCGATGTGACGGTGACCGTCGAACTGGGTGATGACGGCAATATGATCACGGCGACTCCCAGCGACATTGTGCGGGCATTCCGCAACGACTCGGTCGCGAGTTCACTGATCGCCGTGGAGAGAACCGGTCTGGACACGCCGTTTAACGACGCAGTGATGATTCAGACAGCGGCAGCAGACACCGGCTTTACGGGGTTGAGCATAGCGTCCGTGACCATCGAGCGTGCCAAGATCATTCTGAATGGTCCGGTCGAGATTCAGAGCAATCTGACTGTCGAAAGTCCCGCGGCCAATACCAGCCTCCTGCTGACCGGTAACGCAACACTAAACAGTGAGGCGGGGCGGGCATTCGCCGATGCCCTGACGGCGAGTGCCACGGCGGGTGGCTCCACACTGACCGTGACCAACGCGACTGGACTGACGGCCGGTGACCGCATCCTGATCGGCACCGGCAACACGGGCGAACTGCAGACCATCAGTGCCATCGACTTCACGATGAACGAAATCACGCTCCAGGACGTTCTGGCGAACAACCAGATTGCCGGTGCCCGGGTAGTACTGGTCGCGTTCGATGTGACGATCGATGGGCAGGACGGTGATCTGGCATTTCTCGGGAGCGTTGGTCAGTCGGTCATGCCGAATAATTTCACGGTAAATGCCGGGGGCAGTGTGACAATCCTCTCGCCATTCGACATCGCCGGAAATCTGACATCGACCGGTAGTGGGCATTTCGTCGGCACGGCTGATGTCACGGTAGCGGGAGACACGATCAATGTGACGGCGGACGGCGACATCGGTTTCAGCCGTCTGGAAACGAGAGCAGCCGACGGTCTGATCACGCTGACCTCGATCCGTGGCGGTATTTTCGATGGCGATCAGCTCGACGGAACTGACGATGCAGATTTGATTGCCAGCCGGATCGCGCTGCGGTCGGCCGAAGGAATCGGCGATGATGCCAACACAATCGCGACATCGCTTGTGTCCGCCGCGCCGGCAGGTTCGAACACGATTACGGTGACGAGCGATCTCAGCGGTGTCACTGTTGGTGCAGAAGTCACGATCGTCGACGACGACTCGGCCGCTCAGTCTTTCCGAGTCACGGCGGTCAACACGTTGACCCGTACGCTGACGCTTTCCAATCCGTTGAGCGACAACTTCGATCCGGCCAGCAATGCCATCGTCACGATAGAGCCGGGCGATCCGGCACTCGCAGTCAATGCGGCTGACATGCCGACGGCGGGCAATCCGATGGTCCGGTCATCCGCCATCGACACCGAAACGAGCACGATTGCTGCTCGGAATGCCGTCAGTGGCGATATTCAGATCGTCAACGATCTGCCGACGGGAGCCTCTCCAGCCGATGAATTGCTCACGATCGGTACGGTCGACGGATTGTCGGGCGTCAGCAATGAAGGCGACAACAATGAGATCGTGTGGATCACGAATCAGAGTCCGATCCTTGTCGGAACGATGACGGCTCCCAACGCCAGTCGCAGTGACTTAGTCACAACGGTAACGGCAGCCAACGTTGGAAATCAGACTGGTGCGGTAATTGAAGAAACACCCGACGCCCGAGCGACTCGCGAGAGTGAAGGCGTCTTTAATCGTGCGGGGGGCAGCATCATTCTGACAGCTGCAAACACGACGACGGCAGATACCGTTGTGCTGAACGCTCCGGTCGAGGCCAGTGAGGGGCGCGGCAGTGTTCTGATCAATGCCGGTGGAGCGCTGACAATCAACTCGCGAATCATTACGGCGATTGATCCGACGCTGACCGCCGTGGAACTGCAGTCGCGGTTCGGTAACATCGATCTGAATGCTGGCGGCACTATCACGATTAATAACGACGGGTTCTCACCCTTCGCTGTACAGACGGGAACTCTGGTCAACTTCGTCGATCCGACTTCCGCCGATCCGACGAACGAGGTCGCACCCGACCAAAGCAATACGGACACGCTGTTCCAGCGCGACCCGGATGGCACTCTGGTACGGGACGCAGAAGGGCGGCCGATCCGGATTCCAAACCGTCAAATCCGGTATACGACCGGAGACGGAAGGAGCATCATCCTCAATGACACGCGACTGGCGACGAACATCCAGCAGATGGACAACGCGTCGTTGGGGACGATCAACGATCCACGTATCAATCCGGCCACAACCCCACAGACTCAACTCGATTTGTCGAGCCCGTTCCAACCAGGCATTACGTTCCTTGATCTTGATGGGGACGGGACATTCGAGACTCCCACGAGCACGACCGTGGCGGGTGATACGACGGCACTGCTGGACAACTCAGGTGTTCTGGTCGATTCCGGGTTTGACGCAGGCAATGCTCCTGACGGGCTAACGGACGAGCGAGTATTCGCTCCTGACGGATCGCCTCTGCTGGCACGCGAGACGTTTGTGGCGCCCGATGTCACGTCCAGCGGTCTGGCAACGATTACGGGACGATTCGCGCGGCCCGGTGAAGTCAATTACCGCATTCTGGTTGCGTGGGGAGATGACACGTTCTCGTATCAGCATGTGACCGGAGCCGTGACTGCCGCTGACACCGACGACCCGTCTGTCAATCGTGGCGACGCGGTCAGAGCACCGGGCACGTTCAGCTCGGATCCCCTCGTGGACGACGGGCTGTTCGGTGAAGACATCGAACCTTTGGTCACTGCTACTCCGACGGCTCGCACGTTCCAGTTCGAGCACTTCTTCGATCCACGGAATCTACCTAATCCGGAGAATGCGGCCGACCCGATTCTGATCCGCGTGCTCGTACAGGCTGATCCGAACATCGTGGCAGTCGACGGCAATGACATCATTCTTGATCCATCTCCGCCCGGGGACGCCAACACCAACCAGCCGCAACCAAATGAACCGCTGATTCAGGCGCGTGAGTTGATCGAACCAGCCGATCCGAACGAGTTGGACGACCCGAGCCAGGACCTTGCAGACAACCTGGAGCTGATCCCGACTGCCCCTGAAAACAACGGAGCACCTGGCGTCGAGCAAGGAGATCAATTCGTTATCAATCCTGCCGACCAGTCTCGGCTGCCGATCGATGGCAACTCGCTGATCAGAAGCAACACGCTTAACAGGCAGTTTCTACTGAATGAAGTCTTTGCAACGACTCTGGCCGAGGCCGCGACTCAGCAACAGGTGGAGCAATTTGCAGTCAAAGATTTTAACGATGTTGATATGGATAATGACGTAAATGAGCCTCTTCGAGACTTCAACGACGTCGACATGGATGGAGACACAGACGAACTTGTCTCCACACCTCTTGGAACGGTCGGCACGGGTCTGGGAGCACGGATCGACACACTGCGGGGTCCGGATGCGCCGGGTGCATTGATTACTGATTTGGGAATCGGGGCGGCTGAGATCTTCCGTCCCGCGTCAATAGGTCAGAGTCTGGAATCCACAGGTGAGAATCTGCGATTCAACATGCTGGAAGTGCTGTCTCCCTTGAACCAGAACGAAGTTTCGCAGCCCACTCTTGTTGACTTCGAGTTCGAGCAGTTGGTCACGGGCGAGGCGATACTGTCTCTGTCCAATGCGTCAGCAAGCGAGGCGGCGCGAGCTGGTGAGTCCGGGTTCGCGACATCTGCGGTCGCTGCGGACATCGTCAATCAATCGATCGTTGAAGTGCCGCCGATTACAGCCTCTGTCGCGGCCATTTTTGAGTTCAAGTCTGAGGTGCCCGCGCTCGCGTTCCCAGAATCCACGTCCACTATCGAGACGTTTGCGATTGGTGAGGGTGTGCAGCAGGACGAAATTGGGGTTTCAGTGCTGACCACGCAGGCTGAAGGGCAGCAGACGGAAGAACGCGTCGTCGTGCTGCGGGTACTGCGACCGACGGGACTGACTGTCGCCAGCAAGCTGATAGACCCAATGCAACTGCTGGATGAGCTGACGAAGCTGGTCGCCGGACGATTCCGAGTGGATGAGGAACGGGTATCATTGCGAGTCAATTCCTTCGGCGGCTTTGACGGTGAGATCGCCGGGGAACCGGGAAAAGAAGACGAGGTTCGGCAGCTGGAGTTGAAACGCAATTCGTCCGGTGGTTACGACATTGAGATCATCACGGCCACAGTCGATCTGAAGGAAGACGTGCTGGACGATCTGCCGCGTCGCGTGTTCCAGCGACTTCCCGATGGTCGCTACGGGATCTTCCTGCGTGAGGCTGGTCAGGACGAATTGCGGCGAATCATGGAGGTCATCATTCGGGACGGGCGTCCGGCGGACGACAAATCGAATGACAAAAAAGGTGCAGAGGCCGACGATGGTCCAGCCGGCGAGGAACAGGGGCCGGGGAACGAATCTGCGAATTCGTCTGAGGCCACAGAACTACAGAATGGACGAGCCAACGCCGCCATCGACGGCGCATCGACTGGAATTAAACCCGCACGGCTGAACGCTCCGACTGAAAGAACAACCGCCGCTGCAGAATTCGGACCGAGTGGTCAGGAGCCGTTCGACGCTGCCTGGGCGGCGTGGGGCCAAACGTCTGAGGAATCGTTGAGCGGTCCTGCTCAGACGATGAACGCGATCGGCGCATCCATTGACGGCGACGAAGTGGCATCGACCGAGCAGGCTGCGGAAGGCACAAGTCATCCACTGGCGACGAGCGCATTGCTGGCGGGTGGTGCTATTCTGGCGAAATTGCGGCAGGGGCGTTGGAAGGACCGCGTCGACGAAACGATGGAACGATGGGAAGAAGACCGGCAGGAAAAGGGCGATTCCAAGCGTCGCCCGCGTTAGGATCGGCGCAGAAACGAGTGTTGTGAATCGCTCCTCGATCCAAAGTTCCGGTCGTGTGCGATCAGTGACGATGTGACAATTAACCACCGTGACGATTGATCATCGAGCAAACCTGAACTGGATGATTGGATCAACTGAAGCGGATTGGGGAGTTACCGGGGTCTGACGGATTTGGAAGAGCTGGCGGAAACGTAACGAGATACTGGCTGTGAGTGTTGCCATCAAGTGTCCACTTCCGGTCGATAATGATTGATTGGATCCAGCCAGGACTGATAATGGCGGGCGCACACGCGAACAAACCATAGGGATTGCAGGCCATGACGACTGAACACAACGGCGACCAGAATTCGGTTTCTCTTCAGGACGAAATCGTTCAGACACTGAGCGAGCTGCCTGACGATATTCTGAACCTTCTGCATGATCTGCCTGCGGACTTCATAGACCGCCTGACGCAACTGGCGCCCGAGACACGGGAGAATCTGACCCGCTTGCCGCTGGAAACGCTCTGTGGCCTGGCAGCACTACCGTTTCCGGTGCTGGAGTGGCTGGGGCGCCTGTGTGGAAGCAGCGACGACGGGCTCGACGCGCAGGCCTTCTCGCAGATTCTGCAGCTCGCGAAAGACCAGGCGGCTCCCCTGGCACAGCTCAAGAATGTCCCGACCGACATGATTCAGGCACTGTCTTCGCTTCCGCCGGACGTGGTCGATTGCATGTTCGAGCTGCCGCCGGAACTGCTTCGTCAGTTGCCGGAGGCTCTGTCCATCGCGGGTGACACGGAAGATGAAACTGGCGCGACAGTCGCAGAAGTCTCACCTGACCTGCTGGCGACGCTCGGCGAAATGTCGGAGCAAGCGGCTGAATCACTGGCAAATCTGCCGATGACCTCGCTGGCATCTCTGGCGTCGATTGATCCGGATGTATTGGACACAGTTGCCAAGATGCCCGAAGAAGTGGTCAGAACGATGACCAGTATGTCGTACTGTGCGCTGTCCACTGTTATTGAAGCTCCGGTCAATGCTTCAGAGACTCTGAGTGAAATCGACTTTGGTCTGCTGTCAAAACTGGCGGATCAACCAGCTAGCCCTGATGGACCAGCAACGCTGTTTTTCCGACTGGGACAACTGGAGAGTCCGGACAGTGGCATGCTTGGCCGCCTGGTGGACCAGGCACGTTCACTGAAAGAACGGCAGACTCCCAGCAGTACTTTGGACGCCGATGATTCGGCCTACGATGTTGAGACACTTCCCGAAATCCCGAGTCAGGAGGCGGCTGAACTCGCATCCAGCCTGGACGCCTCATTTGACGAAGGTGACACCGATGACAGCGCAGCGACCGAGATGTCACAGACCGATTCGGTCGACGCTTCGTCCGCAGCGGGCAACAGTGCGGTCGATTCAGGGGGTACGGAGCAGGCGGCGCTTTCTGACGAGTGGTTCGAGGGGCTGAGTGCATTGGATAATGGGCAGCCCAAGGCTACGGCCGCAGACGACGACGACGACAGTTTTTCAGAAACCGTGCAGGATGCGTGGGACGACGACGAATCTCAAACGAATATGTCCGACGACCTGTCTTCCGACGCGTCTTCCAATGAGCCGACGCGTGCTGGCAGACACCATGGTGTTGATGGTAGCTCGGAAGACGACAGCTTCGAAGAAACCGCTGCGTCGGACGACGATTGGTCCACCGAGGGGCTGAGCGCGTTTGACGAGAACTCTGCCGATGGCCGTCAACCAAAGAGCAATGTCGATGCTAGTGTTTCCGATTCGATTCAGCCGGATGCATCCGGCGCGAGTAATGACTCGAGCCTGTCGAACGACGCCAGTTTCTCTGGACCCGTGGAAACGGGCGGGGACTGGTCCGGTGAGGGATTAAGTGCATTTGACCAGCCAGGCGGAGACGGCTCGCTGTCAGACGATGGTTCGAGTCAGACGTTCACCGACCACCAGATGGCAGGTCCGGATGCTTCGGATGACGACGACGACGAGAGCTTCGATCAGACCGTCCAGATGGACGACGACTCCGCTGTTGGCGGCATGATGACATCGCAGTTTACGGACGACGATGACGCCAGCTTTGACGGCACCATCGATATGGAGGACGCGTCGGTTAACGACATGGCAGGACAGTTCACAGAGGAGGAGGACGATGACGATGCCAGTTACGGCGGCACAATCGAGATGGATGACGCGTCTTCCGCTGGCGGCATGACTGCCCAGTTCGGGGACGATGACGAAGACAGCTTCGCGCAGACCGTCCAGACCGACGAATCATTCGGCGGCATGACCTCCGAATTCAGCGGAGCTGATGAGGACAGTTTTAACGAAACCGTCCAGTCGGATCCGTCCGCATTTGCCGATGACGACAGCAGTATCGGTCAGACGATTCAGTCGGATGCCAATCAGTCCGACTTCATGCAGACACTGGCCGACAGTGACTTGATGGCTGGCGACCAGCAGACAATGGCCGATGCGTGGGGCAGCGACCGACCTGAGCCAAAGGCCAGGGGTCGCAAGCAGGCGGCCAGGAAGGGAACAGACTCACTGGTCATCAACGAACGCCCGCTGAGCACGCGACGCATTAAGGAATACAACAAGGGCCGTCGACCGCCGGAACCGGATCAACCGGAATACGAGCTGCTGAAAAAACTCGGTGAAGGCGGCATGGGTGTCGTGTATACGGCGCGACAGACGTCAATCAATCGCGAAGTTGCTTTGAAAATGCTCAAGGCAAAAACCGCGAAAGACAAAGAGCAGCAGGGGAAGTTCCTGAGTGAAGCTGTCGTCACCGGCGACCTGTCGCACCCGAACATTGTCCCGATTTACGACGTCGGACGAGGGCAGGATCAGGCGCTGTTCTACGCGATGAAGAAGGTCGAAGGTCTGCCGTGGCAGGACGTGCTCAAGGAAGAGTTCGAGGTCCTGGCGTTCGAAACACTGGACGAACTGGGGGTCAGTCAGCGTGATCTGCGGAAAGTCCGCAAGGGCGACAAGCAACTTGAAGACTGCGAATGGTATGAGCATGGCCGATCGTGGGCATTGCCCTACCTGTTCCCTGATTGCTCTGACAGTCAGTTGAAGCGACTGGTGGATGCGAATCAGAACATTCGCCAGGTCATGGAAGACATGAACATTGCGGCGCCGACGGAGCCGCGCATTGACCTCGTCCGTCGTGAGATGCGCGGTGACTATCGGGAAAAGCAGCTCGGCATTCTGTCGCGCTGTGCAGACGCGATTGCGTTTGCTCACGCTCGCGGTGTGATTCATCGCGACCTGAAACCCGAAAACATCATGCTGGGCGCGTTCAATGAAGTCCTGGTTATGGACTGGGGCCTGGCGTTTTCGACGAAGGACTTTCGGAAGTCGTCGAGCATTACCGAAAGCACCAGCATGGGCGGCACGCCGGCGTACATGGCGCCGGAAATGGCCACAGGCCCGATCTCCAAGATTGGTCCCACCAGTGATATCTATCTGCTGGGCGCGATGCTGTTCGAAGTCATTTCAGGTCGACCGCCGCACGCCGGCAAGAACGCCATGAAATGTCTGATGTCCGCGGCCAAGAACGTGATTCGCGAAGTCGATCAGGACGAAGTGGGACGCAACGATCCCACCGGCGAACTGATGGAGATCGCACTGAAGTCGATGGCGACGAAATTAGAGGATCGCTATCAGAGCGTGGAGGAAATGCAGGCGGCGTTGCGCGAGCACGATTCGCACACGGAAAGTGTGACGCTGACCGTGGCTGCATTTGAGGACCTGGAGGAAGCAAAAGAGACTCAGGAATACGATCAGTTCTCGCGCGCTCGATTTGGTTTCGAACAGGCCATCGACATGTGGGGCGTGAACCGCAACGCAAAAAACGGTCTGCTGGACACCCGGCTGGAATACGCGAAGTGCGCGAAGCAGCGTGGCGACTTCGACCTGGGTCTGGGCCTGCTGGATGTCAGCATCCCCGAACATAAGGCGCTGTACGACGAATTGCAGGCTGCAAAGGACGTGGTTGAGGCCCGCGAACGTGAACTCGAACTGTCAAAAAAGGCGACCGAAGAAGCCGAGCGACAGAGCGAACGCCGTCGTCGCCTGATGATCAAGGGCGGAGCCGTGGCGCTGAGTGTCGTCTCAGTAATGGCCGTCGTGGCTGTCTATGCGGCGTTTGAAGCTACGGCTCAAAAGGCGATTGCCGTTGAGCAAGAGAAGATCGCCAAGAAGAACGAAGTCGAGGCAGTCAAGCAAACAAAGATCGCTGAAACGAACTTTGAAGAGGCTGAAAAACAAACAAAGATCGCTCAGACGAACTTTGAAGAGGCTGAAAAGCAGCGTGTTATTGCTGACAGCGAACGCATGATCGCCGACCAGAAGCGAATCGAAGCGGAAAAGGCCAAGGAGGCCGAGGCCGCACAAAAGCTGATTGCACAAAAGAATTTCGAGGAGGCTAAGAAGCAACGCCTGATCGCGGAGGAGAAAACACGGGAAGCACTACGCCAGGGACGAATCGCACGGAACGAAAGTGCGATCGCTTTTATCGAGCAGTTACTGGCCGTGGAAAACAGAAAGGAAGCCGACCGCCAGAAAGATGCCGCACTGGCGGCGAAAGAGGCCGAGGCTGCACAAAAACTGATTGCTGAGAAGAATGCCGTAGAGGCAATTAAGCAGGAGAAGATCGCGATCGCCAATGCTGAGGAAGCGAAGAAGAACGCCGAAGAAGCCAAAAAGCAGGAGACAATCGCGATCGCAAACGCTGTCGAGGCGAAGAAGCAGGAACAAATCGCCATCGCCAATGCGGAAGAAGCAGTAAGACAGAAGGGCATCGCGATTGCCAACGCATACATCGCTGAGATTGGCCTGGCAGACGCGAAGATTCGTGAGAACGAATTCGATTCCGCGCGGGAGATTCTCGAACGTGTCAGGAAGGACTCACCGCAACTGCTCAACTGGGAGTGGGGGCGGTTGATGCATCTGTGTACGCTCAGCATCGATACGTTCGACAACAAGGCTCCGGTCGACTCGATTGTCCTGTCACCTGATGGCCGACGATTTGTGACCGGTGGATCGAACGGTGAAGCCGTCATCTGGGACAACGAAACCGGGAAACCAGCAGACGACCCCGACGTTGACAATGGGCTGCGGCTGCCGAAATCACGGCTAGTTCACGCCGGCCAGCGCGTGTTCTCGGTCGACTGGTCTGCGGACGGCAAATACATCGCCACTGGTAGCGACGACCGCGAAAACGGATACCTGCAACTGTGGAATGCCGAGACCGGCGAACGTGTGGAGCAATCTTTCAGCACGGACGCGCACTCTGCATCCGTGTTAAGCGTCGAGTTCTCCTTCGACGGTTCAAAGCTGCTGACTGCGTCCGAAGACGGCACCGCGCGGGTGTGGGACGTCGCCAGCAGAGCGTTTGTTCGTAAGTTGGTGGGTCACAGTAACTGGGTCTGGGATGCGTCGTTTTCACCGGACGACAAATGGATCGTCACAGCCAGTCAGGATGGTACGGCAATCGTGTGGGATGCTGCGACTGGCGTTCCGGAGCCACCGTTCACCGGACATGACGGTGCGGTGTATTCGGTGGCGTTCGCGCCGGACAGCATGCATGTCGCCACTGGTGGCTACGACCGACGTGTGATGGTGTGGAAACGCACGGACGTCCGTGACTACCGATTCGACCTGCTGAATGAGCAAAACGGCATCGTCGAGGCACCACAGAAGTTCCTGCCCTTCGACGGACACGACGGACCGGTCCGATCGGTCAAGTTTTCTCACGACGGACAGCGAATCATCAGCGCCAGCATGGATAACACGATCGGCCTCTGGAATGTCGAAGCACAGGAAGCAACAGAGGACGATGACGCGTCGCCTCAGGGACAGATGCTGATGCGATTCCGCGGCCATGACGGTGCCATTCGTGATGTCGCATTTGATCAGAATGACCGAATTATCATTTCGGCCAGTGCCGACCATCGCATCAAGAAATGGGACATTGACCAATACGCGGAAATTCGAGTCCTTCAAAGCAAGTTGTTCAACGGACATACGAACTCGGTCCTGTCCGCGGAATTCTCAACGAATGGGCAGCAGATCGTGACGGCTAGTCAGGACAGTACGGCCCGAATCTGGGACGCCGACTCCGGAAAACAGGGCAAGCAATTGAGTGAAGGCCACGCGTTCCTGGTTTCGAACGCGGTGGTGTTCCCAGACGATCGAAGGATGGCAACAAGCGCTGCCGACAATACCACTTTGATCTGGGATATCGTCGAACGAACACAGCTCCAGGTCCTGAAGGGGACCGGTCGTAATGCGGTATTGACGGTTACCAGCGACGGCAAGTGGCTCATTACCGGCAGTGACGGCAAGGACGAAAGCGGCACTGATGACAACTCCTCGGTACGGATCTGGGATACGGAGACAGGCAAACTCGTCAGCCAACTCAGCGACAAAGAGCGAGGTCATTTGAACGAAGTCACCGCCGTGGCTGTCTCCGGCGATGGAACGCGAGTCCTGTCCGGAGATTCGCGTGGCCGAGTGAAACTCTGGGAATTGAAGACGGACGAGAATACAGGGGAGACGACTGGAAAACTGAAGTTCGATCTGCGCGGCCACTCTCGAGCACTTCGGATTACAGGGGCCGCCTTCCTTCCGGGGACCAACCGGGCCCTGACGTCGTCGCGGGATAACTCAGTCACTCAATGGAATGTCGACAATGGCGAGCAGGTGAAGAACCTGATCCTGAAACACAACGACGCTGTGGTCGGTCTGGTGGTCAGACCGGGAACGCCTCTGGAAACGCATCAGGTGCTGACCGCCTGTGCAGACGGTCAGGCCCGCCTGTGGGATGCGGACACAGCGACTGAGCTGGCAGCGTTTAACGCGGGTTCGGGGCTTGACAGTGTCTCGATTGACGCCGATGGTCGGACGGCACTGGCGGTCGACAGAGTGAATCAGCGGATTCACGTGTGGAGATTCGTAGAAGACGGCCGTGCGATCGCGAAGGATTCGGAGCCACTGACAATCGACAACGGGCTTGCATCGGCCATTTTTGCACCCTCGGCGCGCGGACCTGGTCTGCTGGTGCTGAGTGGAAGTGACGTTCAGCTTCGCAGCCTGACAACCCAGGAAATACTCGAACGATACGCACCACATGGCGGTGTCACTTCAGCGAATTTCTCGCCTGACGGCAGCCGGATTGTCACCGGCAGTCGGGACCGAATTGCCCGTATCTGGGACATCGAAACCGGTGCCGACCTGAAGAAATTCGAAGGTGACAACGGGCACACGGACAGCGTGAATTCCACCGTGTTCTCTCCCAACGACGATGGAGCAAACGTACTGACCGCGAGTGACGACGGTACTGTCAAACTGTGGGACGCAGCGACAGGTAACGTGGTCAGGACGTTCACGGGCCATACCGGCGCTGTGAATCGTGCGGTGTTTTCCCCGGACGGTTCATTTGTGCTGAGTGCATCGAGTGACGGCACAGCACGCCTGTGGGACAGGGAAACGGGCAAGAAGCTGGTTCAGTATGAGGGACATGAAGAAGCCGTCCTCGCGGCACACTTCTCGGACGACTCGCAATTCATTGTGACGGCCGGAGCCGACGACACGGCTCGCGTCTGGGATCGCGAATCCGGTAAGCCACTTCCGACCGGTGAGGATAATGAACGTCCGGGAGTCCTGTCGGGCCATACGGCTCGTGTGACGTCCGCCGCGTTTTCACCGGGCGACAACCCCACGCGAGTGGTGACGTCCAGCGAGGACGGGACGGTCAAGTTGTGGGAACTTGCTTCGCAGAAGGAGATTCTGACACTCGACGGCCACACGCGCGAGGTCACGTCCGTGGCGTTCTCGCCAGATGGAAGTTCGGTGCTCACCAGCAGTCAGGATGGTCGAGCCATTCTGTGGCTGACCACACCGTGGGAGCAGAAGGAACCGCCCGCACAGGTCGCGGCAACCGACGAGCCAGAATGAACGGCCGGTCGTTCTCCGTTATCGGGCCGTTTGCAGCAGCCGGCCTTGATCAACTTGAGTACGGTCGATGGGAAAAGCTGTGACCCGGTGAACAGTACGACGGACGCCAACGGTCGACGGACGATCCGGCTGTGGCGGATGTTCCGTCTGCAACATTTAACCGACTCGCTTGCGCGTGGCGGGGACTGTGATTGGTACGGCGGTAAAATTCGCTCATCTCGAAGTAACGGTACGACGATGCAGAACGAGTCTGCTTCATCCTGCCTGTGGCCGCGATTGAGATGTACCACGAATCCGCCATCCCCGACCCGGTCGGACAAATCACTGACGAGTTGATGCAGTCGTATCAGGAACTGCAGACGATCTCGCATCTGGACCACAGTCCGCTGCCGAACTCTGCGGCTGTGATCCGCATCGCCCAACGGCTTCAGGAGCTGCTGTTTCCTGGCTATCGGCTGAGTGAGGACCACCCGCTCGCCACGACCGACTTGAGCACGATGGCACTTGTTCGCTCGCTGTTGCCAGCACTGACCAGCCAGATCAGCCGGGCTCTTTGTTACGGGGCCAATCGCAATGCGTCCGTCCGCATCCATCGACCCGAACACGACTTCGAACCGGTCGCTCATTCGATTTACTTCGGGCTACTGGAATCACTTCCAGAGATCCGCCGCGTTCTGGCGCAAGACGTTGAAGCAGCTCACGCGGCCGACCCGGCATCTCTGGCGTGCGACGAAATCGTGATCTGCTATCCCGGACTGGAGGCCATATCGGTCTACCGTCTGGCCCACCAGTTGCACGTTGCGGGTGTACCGCTGATTCCGCGTATGTTGACCGAGTGGGCTCACAGCCGGACCGGCATCGACATTCACCCGGGTGCGACGATTGGCGAATCATTCTTTATTGATCACGGCACGGGCGTCGTCATTGGAGAGACGTGTGAGATCGCCGAACACGTCACGCTGTACCAGGGAGTGACGCTGGGCGCCGTCAATTTCCCGCGTGACGAAAACGGCAACATCATTCGCGGACAAAAACGACATCCAACGCTTGAGGCTGGCGTGATTGTCTACTCGAACGCATCCGTACTGGGCGGGGAGACAGTGATTGGGGCCGGGTCAATCGTTGGAGCGGGAGCCTCCGTCATGAACCGTGCAGTTCCGCCTGGCACACTGGTCACAGTCGAAAAGCCAACGTTGCGATTCCGCGACGCTGCGTAGTCGCATATCACACAGAAGGTGCGGCGACGCCAAGAGCCTCACCCGCTCGACAAAGTGCCGTCCAAGTACCACCGTCAAGTGGCACGCCGTCACGTGTCCGTTCCGAGCGTGTCTGCTGACTGCGATCGCCCGGCAATCGAATCGTCTCAACGCCGTCCTGCCGACGGCTCGCTCGAATGGAGTCTGTCAGCCGCTTCGCCTCAGCGTGAAACGCATCCAGTCCGTGAAACCTCTCCGGATCAAATGCGATGAGCAGGACGTTGTTGCACTCGACCGTGCCATCGGGTGCGGGCGGGCAATGTCCTCCGCTCAAGCCACCAACGAGCATGTCGAAGAACAGCCCCAGACCGAATCCCTTGTAACCGCCCATGGGTAAGATGGACCCCGGCACTTCAGCAAACCGGGTGTTTGGATCGTTCGTCGGTCTGCCATCGGCGTCCAGTAGCCAGCCATCCGGAACGGGCTCGTCGGAAATCTGAGCTACTCGAATTTTTCCGTTTGCCACGACGCTCGTGGAAACATCCACGACCATTGGCTCACCGACCGTCGGCACTCCGACCGCAATCGGGTTCGTGCTGATACAGGGTTCAGATCCACCGGGTGGCGCAACACACTTCAGGACGCCGTTGTCGTTCACGGTTAGAAAACCCGCGAGTCCACGACTCGCGACCTCTTCCACCCACTCGCCGAGTCGTCCGACGTGCCCGCAGTTCCTGACGGCCGCACAGGCGACACCCGCCTGGCGCGCCATCGGCTCAAGGCGGTCAATCAGATGTCGCATCTGCACTTGCCCGAAACCAAGATTCGCATCGCATACGAGCAGACTCGAGGTTTCGGTGATGACGTCCAGCGGGACCTGGGTGCGCAGTTCACCGCGTTCCAGCAGGTCGAGGTATTCCGTAACGCGCACGACACCGTGCGACTCGTGGCCGCAAAGATTCGATTGGACCAGGCTGCCCGCCACCTGTCCGGCTTCATCAACCGGCACTCCCTTCGCGACAAAGATCGCAGCGGCGAATTCAATCAACGAGCGGGCATCGACCTTGATGGAATGATCTGCTGGCATTGGCCCATTGGTCAGCGTTTGAGAATCGGCAGGTGGTTGTTCGGAAGCTGCAGAATAATGCAGGCCATCGCAGTCGCGTATTCGTTGGAGAAGGTGCTGTCGGTCCAGCTCCCGTCGCGGCCCTGATCCCGTAGCAGCTGGTCGCGAATTCGAGGGAACCAGCCGTTCCAATGCGCCCCGCCAGCCTGATACATCGCCTGAACTGCGTAGTACTGGCCATAGAAGTAATGCGGATCAATAAACCCGCCAGGCCGCTGACGCTCAAGAAAGCTCAACGCCCGAGTGATCTCGGGGCCCTCGTACACGCCGGAACTGTACAACGCCACAAGCCCGGCAGCTGACCGTGCGAATTGACTGCGACTGCGACGAACCAGTTGATAACGAAATCCGCCGTCGTCGTTCTGGCAATCCTTTACGTACTCGATGCACCGCTCGACGGTGTCCTTTGGCACGAAGATTCCGCAATTCCGGGCAGCACGCAGGGCCATGATCTGGCAAACGGTCACAGAGACGTCCGCTTCGCTCGGCTGGTTTTCGTATCGCCAGCCGCCTTCTTTGTTCTGACAGTCAATAATCAGTTGGGTCGCCTTCTTAAGTTTGTCACGAACGTCCCGCCTGGAAGACATCCCGTAAATCTCAGCCAGATACAGCGTCGCGAACCCATGCCCGTACATGGGCCCGTGCGACTGTCCTTCAGACACGTTGATGTATCCGCTGGACTTGCTGGCTTTCAGCGTGAAGTCGGTCGCGCGACGAATTGGCACCCCATATTGTCCGCGACCGGGTGTACTGCCCGACGACAGCCACGCGAGACCCGACAATGAGACGACCGCGACATTGCGGCCATATCCACGCCCGACACCGAAAGCACCATCGTCGGTTTGCCGAGCGGCAAGCCACTTCAAACCCAGATCGATCCGCTCCAGAGTGGCAGCATCCAGAAACCGCGTGCCACTGGTTTCGACGCGATCAGGAATGTCCGGCTGCGCAACGGCGTGTGCCGAAATCACCAGGGTACACAGGAATGCGACAGTCCGGACCAGATTCATCAAAAGACATTCCCTTGACCGCGAGAGTGAGTGGGGCCGCCGACACGAGCACGTGCGTCGACGCCGAAGGTGATCATATCCAATCTGAAAGTCGACGCAGCACCCGAAATCAAATCAGCCGTCCCTCAAATGTTCTGTATCTGGCCGGCTGGCGAACCACGCGAAATAAATGCCCACGACAGCCCCCGCGCATGCGAACACTCCACCTGCTGCCCCAAGTACCAGCGGCCAGCGTTTCAGAGAAAACGGGCTGCGGCTTTGTGGCCAGCTCTGGTCAGGATCATCCCGGCGGTAATCGATTGAGATCGTGCCGTTGCGTACGCCTGGAGTGAACAGGGCGAGCTGTTTCTTATGCTCGATTCCGTCGGAGTCGCGGTACATGTACCAGGACGTCAAGGACGTATCGTTGCGAGCCACCGTGGCGGTTGTGGCAATCACCTCTGCACGCCTCTGATGTTGTGTTTGGTTCACGGAGTAGCCCGCAAACATCATGGCCGCACCAGCAAGGCCGACGGCAATCGAAGCGGCAAGCTCGGAACGCATACTCGCGGGTTCTGAATGACCAGCCATACGGCATCCGTTGACCGTCAACGCGATTGAACTGTCGCCTGTCGGTTACAGCAACTCGGTCAGCACTCGCCCATCGTTGACGATTGGCACGGGGCGACCTTCGGGAGTGTAGAACTCCTCGCCGCCATCGATGCCCAGGCAGTGGTACATCGTGGCAGACAGGTCCGCCGGGCCGACAGGGTCGGTAGCCGGGCGTTCCCCGCGCGGGTTGGTGGCTCCGATAACTCGACCGTGCTGAATGCCGCCACCGGCCAGCAGAATGGTGTTGGACGGGCCCCAGTGATCGCGTCCCGCCTGTTTGTTGACTCGTGGCGTGCGACCAAATTCACCCATGACGCAGACCATGGTTGTGTCCAGCATGCCGCGATCTTCCAGGTCTCGCAGCAGCATGGGCAACCCGCTGTCGAGATGTGGCAGCAGGTCGTTCTTCAGAACTTCAAAGTTGTTGTAATGCGTGTCCCAGTTCGTGTGATCAATCGTCACACAGCGAACGCCGGTTTCCACCAGACGACGGGCCATCAGGCATGACTGGCCCAGCGAGTGCCGACCGTACGCGTCGCGGACATCAGCCGACTCGGCGTCAATGTCGAATGCGATCTGGGTGGCCGGTGACGTAATTAGATCGAACGCCTTGCGCTGGAATGTGGTCAGGGTACGGGCGTCGGTGTTTGCCGCGACCTCGGCACTTTTCTGGTAGCGATCGACGGTCTTCAGAATCTCCCGCCGCGCATCCAGACGATCCGAGCTGACAGCCAGCGGGGGGACAAGATCGGGGACTTTGAAGTCCGGAGCATTCGGATCCGCTTCCACAACGAATGGAGCACAAGTTGAACCCAGATATGCTGGCCCGCAGGAACGATGCATTTTGGGCAGGCATACGTAAGGCGGCACCGAGCCGCGCGGACCGAGTTTCTTCGCGATGATCGATCCGTGTGCGGGGTAATGGTTGTTGGGCTTCAGACTGGAATTAAAGCCCGCTCGCGGGAAGTACCCGGTCAGCATGAAGTGATCCGCTGCTCCATGGCCGGAATTGTGATGCGTGAAATTCCGCAGCAGCGAGAATCGATCGGCCACCTGCGCAAGGCCCGGGATGTGTTCGCACAACTGTAAGCCCGGGACGACCGTGTCGATCGGATCGAATTCTCCGCGGAATTCGGCAGGCGCATTCGGTTTCAAATCGAGCGTGTCGATCGTACTCAGGCCGCCCTGCAGGAACAGGATGATCAGAGAGACATCTTCTTTGCTCGTGTCGACTCCGTGCTGCTTCGCCGCTTCAGCAGCCAGAAGCTGCGGCAGTCCGATCGAGCCCGTCGCCGTCCCCGCCACTCCGATGCGGAGCATGTCTCGTCGGTTCATTCCGTCACAGTACTTTTTGCGTCTTTTCATCAGTGTTCTCCGCAGCGCACTATCAGTTTGCACGCTGACGTCTGTTTCAGAGGCTTTCGTACCCGTCACCGAATCTCATCGGCCGGTGACGTGCGGCTTATCCAGTAGAGCTGTTTGTGGTCGTGCGACTCAAGTTCAGATATCCGCTGCCGAGCCGAAGTTTCAGGCCAGCCTGATTCGGCAAAGTCGGTCCTTTCGGAACACTCAGTGATTGAACAGAAACTCCACCGTGTTCATGAAGCTCCAGGCGACGTCCTCGACGGCCTTGCGGCGGTCCGTTGCCTGGGCCAGATAACGGCTGACCGAATTCCGTTCTTCATCGGATGGACGTCGACTGTAAAACGTCAGGTAGAGTTCCTCGACCAGTTGGTCGTTGTCAGGAATCGTCTGTGTGAGTCGGGCGAGCTGGCCGCCGTCGTCACTCAGCTTGGACTGAATTTCCGGAGAATTCAGCACGTGCAGCACCTGAGCCACACTGGGCTGAGTGGCCCGCTCGCATTCGCAGGCAGACGCTCGTGTCGGACGGCCGAACAGACTCAGGAAATAGTGCGGCACCTGACTGTCCCAGAGCTTGATTGCTCGAACACCCGATGGCACACCGCGGAATTTCTCGCCGATGCCTGTCACCTGGCAGATCATGTCGAGCCGAACTTCCGCATCGAGACGCCGAAACAACGCGCGCGAATAATTCTGCTCGTCCCGCTGGTTCGATTCGACTGGCGTTGAGGAAAGCTGATACGTGCGCGAGGCCGTGATATCGCGAATCACTTGGTGCATGTCGAAGCCGGATTCGACAAAGTGGGCGGCCAGTGCGTCGAGCAGCGCAGGATTCGTCGGCGGGTTTGTGAGTCGCACGTCATCGACCGGCTCAACGAGTCCGCGGCCGAGGAAATGTGCCCACACGCGATTGACGATGTTGCGGGCAAACCATTGATTGTCTGGGGACGTCATCCACTCGGCAAACAGTTGGCGCCGATCACCCGAGGGTGTTGTCTCGGGCATTGTTTCCAGGAGCCCATGCGCCTGCACCACCTCACCACTCCGCGGGTGTTTTGTCGTTGCCTTCCGATTGGCAATCAGAAGTTCGCCAGCGGGACTCTTTTTGAAACTGACCTGTGTGAAGAACGCTTCCATTCCGTAATAGTCGTGCTGGGACCAGCGATCGAACGGGTGGTGGTGGCACTGGGCACACTCGATGCGTACTCCAAGAAAAACCTGAGAAATGGCCGACGCGGCTTCGCCAGGTTTCTTCAGGACCTTGTAGATGTTGCCGCCCGGGTTTTGATTCAGCGGTCCAGACGCCGCGACGATTCCTCGCGCGAACTCGTCAAACGGATTGTTCGCGGCAAAGCTGTCGTGAATCCACTGGTAGTAGCTGTAGGCGGGTTTGTGCCCCAATGCCAGGCGGTCAACACGCAGCACGTCCGCCCACTTGAGAGACTGAAAGTCCGCGTATTCAGGTCGTTGAAGCAATTCATCGACCAGTTGGCTGCGCTTGTCAGCCGACTGATCGTCCAGAAACCGGCGCACTTCTTCCGCGGTCGGCAATGTGCCGATGATGTCGAGGTATGGTCGGCGGAGAAAGTCGGCGTCGGTACTCGGTGGAGACGGTTTGATATTCAGCTTGCGCCACCGAGCCTGAACCAATTCATCGATGTAGTTATTCACCGGTTGCGCCGGGAACGGCTTGCCATCATCGGGCTGTGGAATCATCGCTCGGAACACATCAACCGCTCCCATGTAGCTGGCCATGATGGCGGCCTCACCGGGATTTTCGTCGACCGTAACCAGGCCGAATTCGTCGACTCGCGCCAGAGCTTCGACGTTGGTCTGAAATTTCGCATGATGAGTCACGTCGACCTCGCGACCGTCGCTGTAAGTGGCCGTTACCTGAAGCTGCTGCGAGGACTTCATTCGCAGACGACGTTCGTTGGGCGTGACTCGCAGTGAGACAACTTTTGGAGCATCCGATTCGCCGAGCGGCGCTCCGGCAGCAAGCCAGTCACGCAGTACACGAAATTCGCCCGAGCCCTTACGGATGCGAATACCGCCACCATGAGGCATGCCACCGGATGCTTTCAGCAGCAGCAGGCTTTGATCGGGAATGGGCAGCACGGTGCGACGGCCGCGACCTTCCTGAACCAGGGCCGAGTGGTCGGCTTCCGGAGAGAATCCAAAAATCGACAGCTTGAATCCGTTCTGTCCCTCAGCCTTACCGTGGCACCCTGACGCGTTGCACCCGAAGCGGCTGAAGATCGGGATGATGTCGTTCTCGAAGTGAAACTGGCGCACCGACTGCGATCCGGACACCATGACGGGCACTTTAAACGTCCGGCCAGCCGCCGTGACTTCAATCACGGTCTCGCCATCATGTTTCCCCTGGACAAGTCCGTTCGGGGACACAGCGGCGATTTCAGAATCGAGCGAACGAAACGTCGCGTCGCGAGTCAGGTCCGCTGACAAACCGCTTTCGACATGTCCATCAACCAGAAGCTGCCGACGGGAATCCGGTCCAGCAAGTTTGATGGGGGAAGGGACCACAGCATCCGCAATCGGTGTGTCGTCCGCTTGCAGATCATCTGCAGCACACGACATCCCGATGATGCAGAGGACAACAACTGTTCTTCGCACTGGACGCACCTCGTATTCGGCATGGACCAACGGATAAACGATAGTTTATGCCATCGACCAACCGGAAGACGACCACGGGAGCTGGATTAGCTCAGGTGCAACGCTGAGTTCAGAGTGACGAGCTGCGGCTCGTCGCTCCTGAATCGCACGACGTTGATGCAGCAGTTGTCCTGCGGCAGCTCTTTCGCCCGGCGAAGTTCAATTCCAAGCAGGCTCGCCAGCCAGGTGCGGTTGACGACCGTGTGAGCCACAACCGCGATTTGTCGGCCGACGTTCTGACGCAGCAGGGCATCGAAAGCCGGTCCGATACGATTCAATACGTCACGGTAACACTCTCCGCCCAGATACCCGTGCGTTTCCGAATCGTCCACATAGCGCTGGTAATCGTCAGGAAAGTCGCGCTGGATCGTTGCCCAGTCGAGCCCCTGCCAGCGACCAACGTCAACCTCGTGAATCGACGCAATGGTCTGGACGGGCAAACTGTGATGGACCGCGATCGTCTCGGCGGTTTCAACGGCTCGACGCAGCGGGCTGCTGAAGACTGCGTCAATCGACCGAGAACTCAGGTAATCGGCAACTTGTGCCGCCTGTTGCCGGCCGAGTTCGCTGAGCGCGTTGTCGACTCCGTGGCCCTGCAGAATTCGCGGCCGCTTTTCGTTCTCCGGAGTCGCACCGTGGCGAATGAGATAGAGCGTTGTCTGGTCAGCCATTGTTTCGGGTCAGCTCAGTCTTCGGGTTCAGACCAGACGGGTTCCGTGTCGTCGTCGACCCAGGATTGCATCAGTTCGTGTGGACGGAATCGGGCTTTGTATTCCATCGACTGGTTCTCGTGAATCCAGTAGCCGAGGTACAGATGCGCGAGTCCCTGTCGCCGTGCGGCTTCTATCTCAGTCAAAACCGAGAACGTGCCAGGCCCAAGCGGACGCCAGTCCGGATCGTGGTAGAAGTACATGCTGGACAGACCACAGTTCGAGATATCCACCAGGCTGACACCCACCAGACGCCCCGCATCCCGATACAGAAACTCGCCGGCAAACTCGAAGCTGCTGCCTAGGAAACCGTCGGCATACTCCGGCGATGACGTCTGATGTTCGGACCAGCCCCGGCGCTCGGTCATGTCGCTGTGATACCTGTTGAACAGCTCGATGCGTTCATCGGAAACGCCGGGCGGGCCGAACGAGATGTCCACATGCTGGTTACGTTTCAAGGTCCGCCGCTGGCTCTTGCTCGGACGGAACCGATTGACGTCAACACGCAACGGTCGACATTTCGAACATGCCCGACACTGCGGCCGAAACACATAGTTTCCGAATCGTCGCCAGCCGCGTCGCAGCAGTTCGCCATAGGACTCGCTGTTCAGCTCCCATGGCACGCGGTATTCCAGACACGCGGTTTCATTCCGCAGATACGAGCACGTCGACGGTTCAGTCATGAACCGCGTAACGTCAATAATGCGAGCAGAACTCATGCGTGGCTGCTTCAGTTCGTGAGGACCGTTGTGCAGAATGGAGCATCGCACGATTTCAGCGACGAGACCAACGAAACCGCAACGCCGCGGGAAATACTTGAACCGCTCAAAACCAGGAGACTGCATTATGCGCACGCTGTCAGCCGTCGCACTGCTTCTGTTCGTGACAGGCACATCAATGGCCGGCGAACCGGAACCACCGAAGGGATTTGTCCGGCTGTTCAACGGCAAGGACTTCACCAACTGGAAAGTCCCGGAAGGCGACAACGGCCACTGGAAGGTGATCGACGGCGTCATTGACTACGACGCATCCAGCGAAGCACCCAAAGACAAGAACCTGTGGAGCGAGAAGTCGTACGGTGATTTCGTACTGCTGGTTGACTGGCGGATCAAAGAGACGCCCTACATCAACCCGCGAGTGCCCATCATTCGACCGGACGGCACACACAAGAAGGGCCCGGACGGCAAAGAGATTCGCACGTCTGTACCGGATTCCGATTCCGGAATTTTCCTGCGCGGCGAGGGTAAGTCGCAGGTCAACATCTGGTGCTGGCCGATCGGCTCGGGCGAGGTTTACGGCTACCGCATGGACAAATCGATGCCGGCCGACGTGCGAGCAGGCGTGACTCCCAAAGTGCTGGCCGACAACGATGTCGGAGAATGGAACACGTTCGAAATCACGATGAAGAGTGATCGCCTATCCGTTGAACTCAACGGTAAATCGGTCCTCAAAGAGGCCCGTCTACCCGGTATCCCTAAGTCGGGTCCGGTCGCACTACAGCATCACGGAGGCAAGCGTGACGGCGAATGGTCCAGTCCCCCGGCTCTCGTCCAGTTCCGCAACATCTACATTCGCGAATTGACGCAGTGACCCCTGTTGAGGTCGCGCGAGTCTGGCGGTATTCGGCACCGCGGAATTCGCGGCTTCGTGTGGTGGGAGACATAAAGGTTGGAACGCGACGCGTTACTCCGAAGGAACTCCGTCGACGCGAGACGTAAAGGCTGGATCAGTTGAGACATAAAGGTTGGATTTTTCCTCGCTTTGAGACACAAAGGTCGGATCCCTCTGCAGCCGTCCACTTACGAGTCAATTCACGAATGAGGCGTAACACATCGACTATCGCTGATCTTCCACCCCGGTGCCTGGTTCCAGGAAAGTGCCGTGGCGGACTGCACGAAGAAAGCATTGGTCGTCAACAGCGTGCGAAATACTTGTTGGTCGTTGCGCAACACGTGCTCAATCGACTGATCAAGATCCGTGACAAGCCGAGCGCCATCGTGATGATGTTGCGTGGCCTTGTCCTTGAATACTTCCTGGCATTTTTCGTAATCGAAGTATTCGCGGAAGAACCGGAGCAGGTGGGCGCTGACTCTTCGATCTCTTTCAAACATCTGTGTTGCTTGTTGGTGCAGAATATCTCAGATGCAGGGCGTGATTCGTCGGCACAGGCCTTTATCAGCTCAGGGCCTGTCGCGCCTCGGGGCGGGTTGGGAATTTGCCCGCGTTGTCCGGGGGCATTTCACCGAATTGCAGCGCTTCCATCACGCGGTACCACAGTTCAGCGTCGTCGAGATTGCCGATAGGCAGCCGGAGGCGGTCGAGGAGGATAGCACGCTTGGCTTTCTCCTCAGCATGACAGGAAATGCAGTAAATCCGGATGTGTCGCTGTTCAATGCTAGAGCCAGCTGCAATGACATTGTGCGAGGTCCCGGAAAACGCGGCTATGACACGAACGCGCCTCAACATCTGTCCTGACCTGCCGATTGGCCGCAGACGAATTCGCAAACTGCTGTCATCATATGGAGCCCCACACGGATCCTGTGTTCGGAGTCATGTGCAATGTTTCGTTGTTCTCTAGTGCTGATTGTCTGTGGGCTTGTGATTACTCCGTGCCGAGATTCTACGGCCGCCGAACGACGCGATAAGCAGTGGCTGATTCGATACCTCACGCAATCGATCGCCGACACGCCGCGCAATCGACGGTATTTGAGTGTGATCGATCGTGCCGAGTTACTTGACGTCGTGGATCACGAGTGGCTCAAAAGTGGCACGCGATCGAGCAGGGGACGCGGTCAGGCCATGCGGATCGGCCAGTTGGCGTTTGCTTATCGAACGAAGGGAACTCGGTGGTACCAGCATTCCCGACTGCTGAATGATGTGCGCGCGGGATTGCGCGGCTTCGCAGCCCACCAGGTCGACAATGGCCGCTTCGTCTGGCCGGAAGAACACCGCTGGGAATTCCAGGCCCACGAGCACGTCTGGCGGATGCAGCCACTACTCCTGGCCTATCTCTGGGTAAAAGACGAATTGTCGCCAGCAGAACGCGCCAGGTACGAAACAGTGTTCCGCCGTGCGGGCGAGTATCTGATCGCCAATCCATTAACTCAGGCCAACAATCGGGGCGCCGTGTGGTGCGCGGGGACCGCGTTGTGTGGGCTCTACTTCGAAGACCCGCGTTACCAGAAGCTGTTGCACGAGCATGCCGGAGGACTGATGCGGACGATGGTCAACGAGCAGGGTGAGGTCCTCGAGTCGCAGGGAGGCATCGGCCCGGATGGGAACTACACGTACGTCGGTTGTGCCTATGTGGCTTTCTATCGCTTGCTGTCCGGGGCAGATGACCTGGACGAGCGACTGAGTCGCGCTTGTCGCTGGTTAACTCAATATGCCTGTTGCAGTGGTGATCTACTTGCGTCCGGCGGATCGGTGCGCATGGCGGATGACGTCGGCGACGTCATCGCCGCAGTCCCGCTTCTGGAACGTTACGCGACAGACGATCCATTCTTCGCGTTTGTGTCTGACCACTATTTCGAATCGCAAGGACCCGGGAGTTTCGGTCGCGGTGGTCTGGTCGTCCATCCGCTGATCTGGGCCATGCTTGAGCCGCGACGAGTCAAGCCTGCCAGGCAGCCACCCGACTGGTACATCAATCACACGGCGATGTACAACCACAGCGGAGTTCAATACGTGCTTGTTTCCCGACCGGTGTATAAGACAGGCGTGGCCTTTCGCGGTTTCTTTCGTATGAAGGGACTGCAGACATTCTCGGTGGCTGGAGACAAGCCGCTCATTCAGCACGACGGACGGCGGCTCAGGTCTCATTCGCATACCAGCGCAGGCGGAATCGACACTGGCTGGGATAGCGTTTCGCATCTTGACGAGGGTCGTGACGTTTGGTTGAAGACCTGGCCGGCACCGTCGCAATGGAGTGCGCAACCACCAACGACTCTGATTACGCGTCGTGAGAGACTTTGGACCTGTTACGCGTTCACTCCCGCTTCAATGTTAGTGGTCTATGGCGGTGTCGACGGTCCTTATCAATCGGTCTGGACAATTCCCAACGGAAAGATCGACATCGACGCTCAGGCACAGGTCATCCGGGCTGAAGGCAATCGAGCCACGATTCGCTATTTGCACGGCACGGCGAAAGTACACCAGGAAGAGGGCGTGTCCGCTGTTCGCGTCACCGCCGACCGGGGTCCCGCCGTCTTCGGCTTCTCGGGTGATACTCTACGTTTAGGAGAATACGACCCGGCGGACGCGTCGCTCACGTTCTCCGACGCCGCCGGTCAGTACCGTCTGTTGCTAAAAGACATGTTGAATGCCGATGGGAATGTCGATCGGACGGTGGGCCAGCGACTGGTGGTTTCCCAGGCAAGGTCAGTTGCGCCGCTTGTTGCAGAAGTCATGGCACCTGCAGAGTAGCTAAACAGACGCGATGCCTGTTTGGATAGATTACGATTAGCCCGTGAACGTCGGTGCGATTTCACGAATTCACTGTTCCGGGCGATAACATAATGAAAAACGCTGTCAGGCTGACGTTGTTAGTACCTGCTATGCTCATGGCACTCGCGGGAGACTCTCATGCCCAGAAGCGACAGACTGTAAGGCTGAACAATCCCTTCACCGCTTCGCACCGGCTGCAGCCGGTCCGTTCCGTCTTGACCATAACGAAAGACCTCTTGCCGAATGGCGAAGCCATTACGATTGAGTCGCTTAACCGGTATGTCGGCTTGAAAGATGAGGCCAGCGGAAAGCCGATTCGCGTTCAATGGAGCGACTTACAGTCCACTGCCATCAATGAAACTGTCCAGGCGACCGCAAACTACATCGTGGACTTGCCGGCCGAGACAGTTCGGACACTGAAGTTGACAGGGCCGCTGCGGGACCTGCTGCCCGCAGAAGCAGCCATCTCGGTTGAAGTCGATAAGAAACAAAAGGCTGTCGAAGTGCGAACTGGTCGGCTTGGTGTTCGGCTGGCCGGGGAAGGTTCGCAAAGCCCGCCATTGCTGGCCGTCTGCAGACTTCCGAACGCAACGGGGTCCGGCCAGTCTGCAAATCTGCCGTGGCGCGGACGCAGTGTCTTCGTCAACACGCCTGTGCTGGAAGGCATGACCGTTCAACGTAGCCAGACCGGTCCTGTCTTTTACCGGCAAACCAACACTTACCGGTTCGCGCTGGGCACGGTCTACAGTTGCAGTGTCACATGCTGGGCTGGCTTCGACTACCTGACAGTCGAAGAGAGCGTCGACGGCCCCTCAAGCGAGCACATGCGATGGATGTTCGATCTGGGAGACTGGCCGACTCACGTTTATACGGCTGGACATGGAGCGACCCAGAAGCTCGTCTATCGCCGTCACTCGTCGGCGTATCTGGATTTCCCGCTTGCCGAACTGAATCCAGGCAAAGAGTTTCTGTGGTTACCGAATTATCTGATCTGGTCCCGCTTCGAAGAAGCTCTGCTGGCGAACTTCGTCCGCAGTGCAGCCGGACCCGATGGCAAGCCACCCTTTGACGCCGACATGCTCACCATCTTTCAGACTCGCCGCGGCGAGTGGGAAGACTGGATGTGGGCGGCCCGTGCCCGCAGGCCTTTGGGTGACACACCCTGGCGACCGTGGAGCCAGCGACGCTGGTGGGGCAGTCGGTACAGCACGATTCGCGTGGCGCGCAACGGTCACCAGAAATCAGGTGCGCTGCTCAAGTTCAGCCTCACCCCGGGAACTCGATCATGGGGACTGGCCGTCGGCGATTCGTCAACGCTTCCGCCGGCACGAAAGATGGTGTTCGATGCGCCGCTACCGTCGTACATCAAGACGGCTGCGGGCGAAGTGAGACTGACAGAACTGCAGCACTTCGTTCTTGATTGGCGTGTCGACCCGAAAGTCGAACACCCGCGGATGGACCTGACGCCTGCCACGCTGAGGACGATGCGGCAGAAAGCAGGAACGGATCCGTATTTCGCCACCGAGTTAGCGCTTCTTGAAAAGAACGATGCCTTGCGGGCTGTCCTGGAGAATGACCGTAAGGCAGCCGGAGCAATTGCGCGCGGCATACTTGGTGACATGAATACCCGTTTCAACTTTCCACTCAACGATGGCTTCGAATTCTCGTCTCACTTAACCCCCGTGGGAATTCGACCGGTCTATCAATACACGACTAAGATCGACCTGCTGCTCGGTGGGAAGAATCTACTCGAACCAGAGCTTCAGAAGCAGTTACGCGAACGATTTGCGTTTCTGGCCTATCTGCTGGCCGATTCTTCGTTCATGGCCCACAAGTACAATGCGGGCCATACGAATTTCGATGCCGACCGTTACGTGACGCTGGCCGGCATCGCAATGCTGTATCCGGAGCATCCACATTCACAACAGTGGCTCGACAGCGCGGTCGGTTCGCTGCGGGAGGCGATGCGAATCTATGTCGTCCCTAAGAGCGGGAAGTGGGCCGAGAATCTCGGCGGCTACTACAACTGGTCCACCAATATTATCGGCGGCCTGGCGAACGCGCTGAAACACACAGGCTCGGCAGACCCCTACGCCTGGCCCGCGTTTCAGGATTTGTGGCGCTGGGGACTCGTCACCGGGCTCCCTCCAAAACCAGCCATCGGAACGATTGGCAGTGACACCGTGCCTGGCAATTTGACCCGAGTGCGGCAGACGCCCGGGATCGGCGACAACGGCGGCGATGGCGGGTTAGGTGTTCACGGCGGCTTCGCGCTGGCTGGCGCGAACATGCTTGAGCACAATCCAGAATTGGGTCGGCAATTACTCTGGTTCTGGGATCAAGGTGGGCGCGTTGGTTACGGGCACTACCCCTATGCAATGTTCTTCGGATTGACCACTGAGCACTTACGATTGGCTCGCGACCGTCAGTCTTCGCCAAAGTTCCAATCACGGGTGCTACAAGGCTACGGCAGCATCTTCCGGACTGATTTCGGCCAGCCGTCTGAAAGCTACCTGCTGTTTAAGTGCGGGCCGGGCGGGTATCGCTATCACGGCGAAGAGGGTAGCTTCGTGTTGTTCGGACAGGGACAGCCTCTTTCATTGGATGGTGGAACCAGCTTTCGGCCCGAGCAACACAGCACGGTTACTTTCGGCAAGGAGAATGCAGGGCTCCTCCGCGGTCGCATCGTGCAGTTCGAATCCACCCCCCAACTGGACTACAGCTGCGGACGATTCCCTGGCACGCCGGAACAACTGCCACAAACAACTTCAAAGCCAGGATCCATCGATAGTGTCGCCGGGTTCTATTCCCTTATCGCACCGGCAGACGGCATATCCGACGAGAACATGCAAGCTGCCAGGCGGGCTCTCCATGAAGAGGGCGACGTCATGAGCCGTCAAATCCTATTTCGCAAGAACGATTATGTGGTGATTCGCGACCACATCGATTCGGTACAAGAGGCGCAGTGGCGCTTTCTGTTGCTGGCCGAGAAGCTAATTCCGTCGAAACGAGGTCTCGATGCGCGGGGCTGGCTCGACGTGGACGTGGCGGTTTCGCTATTTCAATTCAAACCGGGTTCCAACACGTTGCAACCGGTCTCCACTCAGCGAATCGTCATCGATGCGCAGCCACTGAAACAGCAACGCATGACGTTGCCCCTGTCGCCGGGAACGGGTGTCGTTGCGGTCATTGACTTTTTTGAACGGGGTCAGCAACCGTGGCGCGTTGAGACAAAGGACGCTGCGGTTGTGCTCAAATCGCCGAAGGGAGACACGTCGGAAATCGTCGAACTCTCGGGTGACACTCAACCGCACGCACGCTGGCGGCAATTCGACGGCCCCCAGGAAGTCGCCGCCTGGAGTAGTTCCCAATACGACGACCCGTGGGCTGTGACACGAACAGCCGTCATCCAGGACAGCAACGTGTATGTCTCCGGGCCGCCCACACACAGAGATGACCGTGCAGATGTTCTCGTGTGTCCGATTGGCAGGGCTGGTCATCCAGCGCAAGCCCGCGCCGACCTGGGACGCTATCAAGAGGGCATCGCAGCACTGCAGGGAGCCGGTTACTCGAGCATGCTGGTATTGGGTCGGCAACACCTGAGTTCGATCGAACCTGATCAGTCCGGTGGCCTGCATTACAGGGGCATTCGAGACGCAGGAACGTCCACTGCCATGACCGGGCGTGTCGAGCAGGTTCTGCGAAACAAGCTGCCATCGCAAATCGCACTTGTTCGGACGGGTGATGCGGCGCGGCACCAGATGGTCTCGTTGATTGGACGCCGTACTTTGTCTCAATGGGCGGGCTATGCTGTGCACGAGATCACAACCGCAGATGTCATCGCCGGAAGACTGAAGGGGTTCGACGTCGCAGCGTTGTTACAGACGACGGCGGACGAAGTCAGCGGTGACGTGCAAAAGAGCATCCAGGACTTTGTCGCAGCGGGCGGAACATTGATATGCGACCTGCCGACTCTCCCAGCTGCGGACAGTGACGGGACGGCTTCTGACTGGTCCAGACTGGCTGGCCTGATTTACTCAAAACCCAACCCAAGAGGCCGCTTCGCGATCACCACTGAGAGACTTGGGTATGTCGAACTGCGAACTGCCAACGCAGAGATGTTGAAGCTAAGTGGTGGCAATGACCTCGGTCACTGGTTCATTCAGCCCGCGAAAGCAGCCAGTGTCGTGCGGGACGTCAGTGGTCGCAGCACGGTGGTGACGCACCCGTTTGAAAAAGGTCATGTCGTCACGCTGTGTTTTCGTTTCACGACGGTTGGAGTCGACGCAACCAACCAGGCTCATTTCGCGAAACTCCTTCGTGGCGTTCTGACGGGGCTGCACTTCACACCACTCGTTCACACAACGTCGCTTGAAATGACGATCCTTCCTCAGGACGAGGGTGGACTATTGATCGGACTTCGCAATTACCGCGCCGACACAATTCATACTCCCTTACGCCTGCCACATCACAGTACACCTCGCATTACTCCCGTTTACGTCCCATTCGGTGGTTCGGTTGCCGTCGACCGCATCGTCCTGCCTCCGAGAAGCTGGATCGTTTTCGGCGTAGAGTGACCGTGCATCGCGACGTCAGGGGGTTGTGTGCGAAACTCGATCGACCAGTTCGTCGCTGCAGAACGCGCGTCCTGGCGTTTCTGCTCGAAGAATTCGAGTCCGTCACATAAACTGTCGTTGATGTGTGCGAGTTCACGGAAATGTAACATTCGGGATAACGTCGAGGATCAGCATGCGGTTTGCCATGAGTATTCTGGTCGGCCTGATTCTGGTTGGCGGACCAGACCTGTCGGCTCGCGAGCTTCCCAGTCGGGTCGACTTTGCCCGCCACGTTGTCCCAACGCTTTACCGTCTGGGATGTAGCGCCGGCACCTGTCACGGTGCGTTTTCAGGCCAGCAGGGATTCCGGTTGTCGCTGTTCGCATCACGACCGGAAATCGATCACGCCAACATCCGGGGCGCGATGGGTGGGCGGATCAATGCCCTGCACCCTGATCAGAGTCTGCTGTTGCGAAAGCCATCCGAGGACGGAATCGGACACGGCGGTGGGCAGAGGTTCGAGATCAACAGCGATGAATATCGGCTGCTACGGCAATGGCTGGTTGCAGGCGCAGTGTTCGAACGCGGGACCACACCGCAAATCGCCAACGTGCGAAGGGCGTGATCCCTTTACGTGGCGGTGGTTATGCTGACGTAAGTTGTTGTTGAGTGTGAGTTTGCCGCGTTGGCGGCTGGATGTCGCGGGGGGACTTCATTTCCTGTCCCATGTCCGGGGCAGCC
>CAUZFZ010000123.1:0-32886 GCA_963579025.1 Planctomycetota bacterium
CATCCGCTACTACAACTTCGAAAGAAAACACTCCAGCATCGAATACCTCAAACCTGCCCAGTTCGAATCTCTCATCAACCAACCAGAATAAGAGAACGCACTGTCCGCAAAAACGTCACCACCCCAGCACTCCTCAAAGGATCGCTCGACGAAACTCCGTCTCTGAGCTGGCTCGTAGAGGATAGGGACGCAACATACCAACAACTTATCGAGGAGTGCGCCCGTCGTAAACCGAGTAAAGATGTCAACATGCTTCACGTGTTTGAGGACCTTCTGCATCAGCTAAGAGGGCCAGTTCTTCAGGCGGAGATGCATGCAAAACGTGCAATCAAACGCCTAAATGACAATGTGGAGCGACGCAACCTCTTGGCGATTCGCGGTTTGTGTGCAAAAGCAAGCCGAGTCTTACGAGAAAGCACACTCTTGATGGAGCTCCACGCGGGTCGGCACGTTTCCATTCAACGGACTTCAGTTCCTTGGGAGTTTTTCGTTAAGACTGCGATCGAACTGGCAGAAGACGGTGAGGTACTCAGCGGACACCGTGAAATCAAGTGTGACGTCGACCGGCAATCATTCTTCGATCCACCGAGGAGAGCGAGGGTTTCTGTGGATCGAGACGTACTTCAGATTTCTCTTAGCAACGTCGTAGACAACGCCTTCAAGTACAGTTTTCAGGACACCACGATCCGAATCGCCGCTGAAGTTACACGCAATCGTTGGCTTCGAATTGTGGTCTCAAACACAGGGCTCCCAATTACTGCGGACGAAGTTGAAAAGTGCGGGACACGCGGATGGAGAAGCGAAAAGGCGATGTGGACGACCAGTGAAGGGTCTGGAATCGGCCTTTGGGTTACGCGTGAAATGTTGAATTCGGTAGGAGGGGGGCTTGAAGTGTTTCCCACGTCTCCAGATGGAATCACACGAGTCGTTCTTTCATTCCCGATAGGTGACCCACAATGAGAGTCGTGCTGCTTGAAGATAGCTATTTGGATGTGGAGTCAATTGCGAATGATATACGTCGCAGTTTCTCAGACGCCACGGTCATTCACATCTCGACGGAATCGGAGTTCAGAGAACATGTACCAAGTTTCGCGCAGAATCCTCCGGACTTGTTTGTACTTGACGTAATGGTGCGATGGGCGGACCTTCGACAAGACATGGAAGTAAGTCCGCCCGTCGACGTAGCAAACGAAGGGTATTATCGCGCCGGGATTCGCTGTCAAAAACTCCTCGCAGAACACGAAGTTACAAGCGAAATTCCAGTAATCTTGTACTCCATTCTTGATCGTGGCGAGTATGAGGCAGACATTCAGTCGCCGAAGCCAAATATCATCGGCATCACAAAGAGCTCCGACGGGAGGCTTTCTGCAGTTATTCGGTCGATTGTCGATGCATCTGACGCAACAGGCCAACACAAACCAAGCGTGTTTGTCGTTCACGGACATGACGACGCCGCAAAGGAAAGCGTCGCGCGGCTCATTGAAAAAGTCGGTTTACAGGCTGTAATCCTTCATGAGCAGGCAAATGCAGGGATGACAATCATTGAGAAGATCGAAGCACACTCTGAGGTGGTTTACGCTGTGATTCTCTTGACTCCCGACGATGTGGGACGACTCAACAAAAAAGGAACTAAGCTCCAGGGTCGAGCTCGACAAAATGTCATTCTTGAACTTGGTTACTTTACAGCGAAACTCGGAAGGCAGAACGTCTGCGTGTTGCACAAACCGGATGTTGATGTCCCATCGGACTTTCAGGGTATCCTTTACACTCCAATGGACGACGCAGGCGCATGGCGAGCTAAGCTTGCCAAAGAAATGAAGGTGGCTGGGTTGCCGATCGACACGAACAAGATTTTGGATTTGTCCTAGCTCAACCAGCGAAAGATTTGGCTGTGGGACTCCGGTGGGCAGGCCGATCAGCAGCTGATCCACCAGCTCTACATGGATCAGACGAGCGTTGCCGCGCTGGTCTTCGATCCGCAGAAACAGGAACTGCTCGATACGCTGGGGACCTGGGATCGCGACCTGACGCGAGCCGCGACACAAGGCTTCAAGAAATTGCTCGTGGCCGGCCGGACGGACACCGGCGGACCGCGTTCCGTGAGCTGCGGACAGGTCGAAACCTTTGCGAAGGAGCGCGGCTTCGCGCGCTACATCGTGACAAGCGCCAAGGAGAACGTCGGTTGCGAGGAACTCAAGACAGCGATCATTGACCTGATCGACTGGGACCAGATGACGAAGCGCACCTCGCCAGCGCTGCTCAAGGAAGAAATCGTCCGGCTGAAGGAAGAGGGCAGGACGTTGATGCGGTTTAATGAGTTGCGCGAAGCGTTGTCACTGTGTATGCAAAGTAGCCATCACGCTCGGCGTGATGAGCGCGACCATTGGGAAGCTGAAGGCGACGTCGTCGCCAAGCCGCACCTGGAAGGGGCTCCTCACGCGGAGTGTGAGGGCTACTATCGCTTCGCGGACGACGAACTGAAAACCGTGATCTCGCTGTTGGCCTGGCCGGGCGTGGATTGGGAGTTGGGATTCGGTAGCTGGATTTTGCTCCAGCCCGAGCTGATCAACTCTCACGCTCAGGCGGTGATCCGCAGGCTGCGGGATCAGGCTCTGGGGCTGTCGGTCATCGAGCCGTGATATTCGCACCCGGCGCGAATCGATCGTTTCTTTCAATTTAGTACGCTCTCGGCGTTGACGCGTAGCTCGCACATTGTATTATTGTGTTAATACAATATTTCGAGGCTGCGGCGATGCAGATTCATGTGACAGACTCGGACGGCACGCCTCTTTATGTGCAGGTCGTCAATCAGATTAAGTTTCTGGTGGCCTCGGGCAGGCTGGCGGCCGGGGAGCAGTTGCCGCCTGTGCGGAAGCTCGCGGAGCAACTGCTCATTAATCCCAACACGGTGGCTCGGGCTTATCGGGAACTGGAATCGGAAGGGGTTGTGACTTCGCGTCGAGGCGCCGGAGTGTTTGTCTCGGACGGGGGATCGCCGCTGTCTCGTAAAGAGAAGAACCGGATCCTTAACGAGCGGATTGATGCTCTGCTGACTGAGTCGCAACAACTGGATGTCGGCGTGGACACGTTGCTGAAGCTGGTCCAGCAACGCAGTCGGAAGTTCCCATCGCAGGGGAAATCTTTATGACTTCGACTTCGAACTCAGGTGATTACGTGATCGAAGTGCGCGACCTGTCGCGTCGCTTTCGAAAGAAGGTGGCTCTGGACGGAGCGACTCTGTCCGTGCCGACAGGATGCGTGTTCGGGCTGGTGGGAGAAAACGGAGCCGGCAAGACGACGCTGCTCAAGCACTTCCTGGGTCTGTATCGGGCTCAGACGGGATCCGTGCGAGTGTTCGGGAAGGACCCGGTCGCGGATCCGCCCGGTGTGCTGAGCGAGATCGGGTATCTGTCGGAGGATCGTGACCTGCCGGACTGGATGCGTGTTTCTGAGCTGATGAACTACACGAAGCAGTTTTTTGCGAACTGGGATCCAGTTTACGCCGAAGAGTTGCGGGACATGTTCGAGCTGTCGGGCCGGCAGAAGATCCGCACGTTGTCACGCGGGCAACGGGCGCGGGTGGGATTACTGGCGGCTCTGGCGCATCGACCGAATCTGCTGCTGCTGGATGAGCCGTCGTCGGGTCTTGATCCGGTTGTACGACGTGACATTCTGGGCGCGATCATTCGCACAGTGGCCGATGACGGACGAACGATTCTGTTCTCGTCGCACCTGCTGGACGAGGTGCAACGTGTGTCGGATCGCGTGGCCATGCTGCATCACGGTCAGGTTCTGTTGTGTGACACTCTGGATCGACTGCTGCAGTCACATACGCGGTTGACGGTTCGGTTTCCCGAGGATCTGGCGACGGCTCCCGAGTTGCCGGCTGCGTTGCGGTGCGAGGGTTCGGGCCGGGAGTGGACGGTGATCTGCAATGGGCAGGTGGACGAGCTGGAGCAGGCGCTGAACGGGATGCAGGGCGAGATTGTGGATCGAAGTTCGCCTTCACTGGATGAAATCTTTGTAGCCAGGGTTCATTCGTAGAGTCCGCAGTGCGTAATGTTCGTACTGTGCGTGATGCCCCCTCATCCGACCTTCGGCCACCTTCTCCCCCGGTGGGGGAGAAGGAAGGGTCTCCCGACCATATCCGACTCACGAACCTGTCCAGGAGGAAGAACGATGCGATTTACCATGCTGGCCGCTGTGGCTTTGAGTTGTGTGTTTACGTTTCCGCTCGCGGCTCAGGATGACGCTGCGAAGAAGCCGACCGAGGTGGCCGTGTTCCGGCTGTCTGGTGGCGTCACCGAAGCGCCGACAGCGGAAGATATGCCGTTTCTGACCGGTGGTGGTGTGCCCGAGTCGTTCCTGTCTCTGACGACTCGACTGCGCGGGGCCGCGAAAGATGACAAGCTTGCGGCTGTGGTCTTCCTCCCGACCGCCAACGCGTTCGGTTATGCGCAGAGCCAGGAAATCCGCGCGATCATTAAAGATCTGCGTGCTGCGGATAAACAGGTTCTCGTGCATGCCGATGCGATTTCCACGGGCATGGCAGCGACTTTTTCCGGTGCCACTTATATCGCTCTCTCGCCAACCGGCATGGTCTCGGTCGAAGGCATCTATGGAGAGCAACTCTTTCTACGCGGTCTGTTCGACAAGCTGGGCGTGAGTCCGGACTTCGTCACGATGGGTGCTTACAAGAGTGCCGCCGAAACGTTCATGCGCAGCGAGCCGTCGAAAGAAGCGGCCGAGATGACCGACTGGCTGTTCGACAGCATCTTCGATTCGATCGTGCAGAGCATTGCTGAAGGTCGAGGTGTTTCCGAAAAGAAGGCGCGGCAACTGATCGACGTCGGACTCTACACGGCTGAGGGAGCCCTGGAGGCTGGACTCGTTGACGCCGTCCAGCATAAATCGCACTTCGAAGTCGAGTTGCGTAAGCGGTTTGGCAACGACATCACATTCAATACGCGGTACGGCAAGAAGTCCCAGCAGCAGCTCGATCTGTCGAGTCCGTTCGCTGTGATGCAGTTGTGGGCGCAGTTGCTGGGCGGTGGTTCGAAGCCCTCTGGTCCCAAGAAGGACGCAGTCGCTGTGATCTACGTTGAAGGCTCGATCATGACGGGCAGCGCGCCGACGTCGATGTTCGGGACAACCGGTGGGGCGTTCAGTGAACCGATCAGCAAAGCGCTCGACGCTGCAGCGCGCGATGACTCGGTTAAGGCGGTCGTACTGCGAGTCGACTCACCAGGTGGATCGGCAACCGCCAGCGAGATCATTCTGGAAGCCACCAAACGCGTGAAGGCCCGCAAGCCGATCATCGTCTCGATGGGTAACACCGCAGCCAGTGGTGGTTACTACGTGGCCGCAGCCGTGGACACCATTTTTGCGGAACCCGCCACTATCACCGGTTCGATTGGTGTGCTGGGCGGCAAGCTGGTGACGACTCAGATGTGGGACAAGACCGGCATCAATTTCGTGCCGATTCAACGCGGGAAGAATGCAAACATCTTCAGCTCGTCGCAGAAATTCAGTGATGCTCAGCGTGAGCATCTGAAAGGCTGGATGGGCAGTGTTTACGGAGAGTTCAAAGCACACGTCCAGGCGGGACGTGGTGATCGGCTGGTCAAACCTCTGGAAGAGATGGCCGGTGGTCGTGTCTTCACCGGAGCACAGGCGAAGGAACTCGGTCTGGTTGATCAGCTTGGTGGACTGCACGACGCGATCGCTCATGTTGCGAAAGATGCGAATCTCAAAAAGTACGAGGTGCGCGTGATTCCGCGTCCAAAGAATTTCGCGGAACTACTGATGGGCGACGCGGGCGGTGGCTCCAAAAAGCCAAACCGTCACCTGCAGAATGGCATCGCCGGTAGTCCGTTGTGGCAGACGGTGTTGCCGATGCTGCAGGGACTCGACCCGCATCGCATACAGGCGGTGCGTCAGGCGATTGAGCATCTGGAAATCACGAGTGCGGAAAAAGCATCGCTGACGATGCCCATCCTGCTCATGCGGTAGCACACGAGTTGTCCCTCATCGGCGGATGTGTCGGTGAGGGGAAGGCGAGGATCGATACGTGACATTCTCTATCATCCGCAGTCTTACCTGGGAATACGTGCGGCTCATCGCGGTCCTGCTTCCGGCCACGGTGGCCCTGATAGTTGGCGGTCCGTGGGCTTTCCTCGGGCTGATTCAGCTGCAGGGGCTGACGATGGACGAGGCAGCATTCCGCCCCTATCAGATGCTCGCGCCCTTTCTGGGTCTCGGCACGTTTGCATGGATCACGATCGGTCTGCTGCCAAACTCCAACTGGCGGCCGCGGATCTACACCATGCCCGTCTCGACGCGGCTGCTGGTTACCTGGCAGATGGCCATCGGCATGCTGCTGGTCGCGATTGTTAATCCGCTCACCATGTGGCTGTACTGTGTGAGTTTCGGATCCGAATGGCCGTTTCTGGGGCCGACCCTGTTTCAGATGTCGGCGATGTCGGTCGCCTGCTGCTTCACCTGGTATCTGGCCATACCGAACACCGGATCCGGTGTTCGGTACGCGCTGTCCGTGTTTCGCAATTTGGGTGCGATCATTGTGATTGTCGCGGCGGGCGTGTTCTGGCTGGATGCACGGTACAAGCCACCCGCTGGCTCGAAGCTCGAATACGCCGCCTGGGATGCCATCACTCTGGGCGAAGCTGCGACAATGCTCGCGGTCGTCGTCGTCGCGTGGCTGATGGCAATGCGTGGAGCGATGCGTCACCGTCACAGTGATCTCGCGGAATTGCCGGACTTCGATGCGACTTCAGTTACCGATGAGCCCGAGTCCAAAGACTTCGGACCGGCCTGGCTCAATCGCTTCCGCATGGCCCATCGTTTGCGTGATGCCGACCATGCGTTGTCCTGCCTGCATTGGCAGGACGGGCTGATTCTGGCCATCGTGCTGGCGTTCGGCTGGGGGATCATACTGCTGGGGGCATTGATCGCCTTATTTGGCTCCAACGATCATCGCAACAAGGTTGAGGGTGCTCTGGTCTTCCTGACCATGTTTCCGGTGATGGGAGGTCTGATGATCGGATCCGTCCTGGGTAGCGAAACCTGGGAAAAGCAGCGCCGAGGCATGCGGACGTTTACGGCAGTCACGCCCGTTTCGGACGCGCGACTGGCACGGTCTTATCTGCTTAACACGGTGAAGACGTCGTCCGTGTTCTGGGTCATGCTGGTGACTGCGGCCGTCGTCGTCCTGTTGATTGGCCTGTGGCGAAGCGGGACGGGAGCCCTGGTTAGCGATTTCCAAAACCTGAAGCACCCGCGTGAGCTCGGAGTATGGTGGCTTCCGCTGTTCCTGTTGCTTTCATACCTGTCGACCTGGACCGCCGCCGGATTGACCGCTTCGCTCACATGGACGGGCCGCGACTGGCTCGTCGGGCTGGTCGTGACGATCGTCTTCAGCCTGATGTTTTTTGTGCCAGTCACCATTGAGACGCTCATACCGCCCGAGTCTCGCGATGCGGCCCAACATGTCATCCTGCATGCTGGAGGAATTCTCATAGCTGTCCTGACGCTGGTCGCATTCCACGTGGCAATTCGGATGCGGGTGATCAACGGCCGCTCGGCCTGGTTCGCTGTCGCGGCGTGGACGATCGAATCCGCCTTGCTGTGGTGTTTCCTGCCTGTGGCTGCGATCTATCGTCTTGCATGGACCGGAGTGCTCGCCTGCACGGTGGCCCCGATTGCAACGGCCCCACTGGCACTCGCCTGGAATCGACATCGATAGCGTGTGTCGGATTCCGTGTTCGTCAATTACATGATGTCTCGATAGAGATCGTCGAACACCCTGCGGCACTGGGCGGATTCCTCTTCGCTCAATCCAAGATACGGCGGCAGCACTCGGTTTGAGAATTCGGGATCGCGTAACCACAGGAATGTCTTGTCATAGCTGCCGTCGATCATCTCACGCGAACAATGCGCGAACAGGTTCGTTCCGACCTCACGGAAGAATTGAGTGATGCGAAAGAGTTCCTTCAGGTCTTTGTTCCTGCCGGCTTCAAAGAACTTCCAGGTGGTCTGGGGGAATAACGCGTCGTAACTGCAAAGCAACGAGCATTCGCCCAGCGTACAGCCCATCGCAAAATTACCTTCCAGTAGAAAGTGCTGGAGTTCCGGCGCCTTCTCCAACAGGTCGGCCGTACGGGCGTAATCGGTCGTGCTGTTCTTGGTGGCGACCAGATTAGGAACCTCTTCAGCGATGCGATGGTATTCCGCGCCGCGAATGATGCGTTTCGCTCGCGGCAGGTTGTAGTGCAGGAATCGGCTGTCGGAGAACGCGCTGCAAACCGTTTTGAAAAAGATCAGCGTTTCAGCTTCGTCGAGCGCACCCCAACTCGGCAGCGAGACCTGAAACATGCGGATTCCGCGTTGATGAGCGACGCCGATGCGTTGAATGATCTGTTCCATCGACAATCCAATGACGCCGATCTGCGGATCGAGTCCGTCTCGCACTGTCTGCGTCGCGAAGACATCCACGACTTCCCGGAAGCGATCTTCGCTGAGTGCATAGCCTTCGCCAGCCGTACCCATCAGGTACAGGCACGTGTAGTTGTCATCCAGCGCGGCCTGAACGTGCTGTTGGAACTTCGGAACGTCCAATTGGAAGTCCTCGGTCCATGGCAACATGCAAGCGGCCAGGTTGCTTTGCGGATAACGCGTCGTGATGTGTGGCATCTGCAGGATTCCCCTTTGTGAGCGGAACGGTGCCAGCCCTTCCGTTCACAGGAAACACTGCTGCCCCAGCAGTGCGACGGCGTTGTGTCGGAGGATCATCTGCTTATCTGTATCGCTCAGTTCCGCCTTGTCAATTCGGGCGCGCTGCATGGCTGTTGAATAGAGCGGTGTGTCCGTTCCGAATAACACACGCTCAGCGCCCACTTCGCGAACGGCCCACTCAATGAGTCCGGGTGAAATGCTCATGGCGCTCGACGTGTCGGCGTAGACGTTGCCGTGTCGAGACTGCTGAATGCCGCGCACCTGAAGTGTTCGATCCGCTCCGGTACTGCAACCGATGTGCGCCAGAATGACGCGCACGTTTGGATGTTCGTTGGCAAATGGAACGATGTCGGCGGGCAGACTGTTCTTGTGGCCGCTGTGAGTCAGAATCAAAGCGTCGTGCCTGGCAGCGAATTCAAAGATCGCTCGGCCGTGTTCGGCGATCGGATAAACGTGTTCTTCTGGATGAATCTTGATCCCGACACATCGTGGCTGCGACAGCACCTGTTCTGCTTGCTCGTACGTGGCTGGCCGCAACGGATCGATAATAATCCACTGCAGCAGTCCGTCGGTGTGGGGAACAACGCGTGAGGCTTCGTCATTGCCCACGGTGGCATCCGACTGTCCACGTGGAAGCAGACCCAGCAAGGGTGAGACGACGGTCCATGCAATGTTGTTTTCTATCGCTCGACGAGCAACCGTTGCAGCGTCTCCGGAGGCAAACTGATTCGTGAGCTGAGGGACGTCGCTACGAAAATACGTGCCATAGTGGCCGTGTATGTCGATTGCCTGAATGTCGGATGGTGTCATCGTCGGATTCCGTCAGCGGCGGTCCATCGGTCCAGCGCATCGAAGCCATGAAATGGTACTGCGCCAACGAGCTCATCTGATAGCCGCTGACCCTTGTGGGCATGATTCGGTTGGACACACAAAAATCGTTTCACTGGACCAACAAAAAGAGGGAGACGAAGGCATGCACCTTCGTATCCCTGAGTGACCGCCGGTTGTCTCGGAACTGCAGAAACCGAGATGTCAGTGGGAGTGTTCCACCTCGTGAAAATGTCCGGCCTCGGTATGGTGCGGGCAGGAACAACAGCACGAACCGCTTCCCTCGGTGCCGAGCTGAGCCAGCAACCGCGGACTGGGCAGTTCGTACGATTCCGCCACATCAGGATTGACGGAATAGCCGAGATCCTGGATCGCTGCGATCGACATCCTGCTGATCGGGTTGATTCCATCATTGAGATGAACTGTTCAGCAGCAGTTCGACCGGTGAGATCCCGGTGGGACGCGCTCAGGGATCCGCAATCATCTTTGCCGGGACTTTGTGTGCACGGTTTCTTGCGAAGTTCGTGCACTGGTTCGTCTGGCAGGGCAAGGTGTTCGACCCGAAGGCGGAATGTCTGAAGAACCTCGTGACCGGGTTCCGCATCCTCGCGATCAAAGCCAAAGTCTACACAGGCGACAGTTGGAAGGATGGCAAGGAATGCATCGTCATTGATTACTCGAAGACGTCGCTTGTCGCGCGGATGGTGCGGGATGAAATCCGCGAAGTTCAGCCCGGGCCGTATCTGGGGAAAGTCTTTCTGTGGAAGAAGCATGTGGCTGATTTCACGGTGGCTCCGGTGCCCTCGCCCATCAATCTGAGCGATTGGTATGCCCGCTGCAAATTCGGCACTGTGCTGGCCGTTCTGATTCTGGCCGCCTGCCTGATGTGCCGGTTAAGCATTGACGAGCCGGTGACGTATGCGGACCCGATCGAGCACTTCAAATACGGATCAACCGGTGGCGAACGCTCGGCCGGAATACCGTACGAAGTCTGGCTCGCCCTGCCCGAGATGTTTCCCGAGTACCTGCCCGCAGGCGGCAAGGAAAAGAGCTTTGCGTCGCTGGGATTCCTCTATGAAGACGGCCGGGATTTACCAGTCGGCGTCTCTCAACGGAACTACCAGGGACTGCCGCGCGTTTATCTGAACTGCGCGATCTGTCACTGCGGTGTCGTGCGGGATGGTCCCGATGGTGAGCCGCAGGTTCACGCGGGGATGCCATCGAATACTGTCAATCTGCAGGGGTTTTCCGAGTTCCTGTTTCAGGTGGTGGTCGACGAGCGATTCACCGGCGAACAGGTTGTGGCAGCGATCGACAGACGGGGCGGTGAGCTGGATCTGATCAATCGGCTGGCACTGCGGTTCGTCGGCATCACCCTGATGCGCGAGCAGCTCATGAGGTTCCGGCAGCGGCTCTCGACCATGGCAGATCGCGAGCCGACGTTCGGCCCCGGCCGCTATGACACGTTCAATCCCAACAAAGCACTGTTGAATTTTCCGCTGGATCAGTTGCCGGAAAAGGAGTGGATCGGAGTCGTCGACTTTCCGTCGATCTGGCTGCAGGGCCAGCGCGAAGAGATGCACATGCAGTTGCACTGGGACGGAAACAACACGTCGGTCGATGAGCGGAACAGAAACGCGGCGTTTGGGACGGGCGCCAGGCCGCCGACGCTGGACCGTCCGTCACTGGCCCGCACACGCAAGTGGCTGGAGACGCACGAACCGCCCGCGTATCCATTTGGGTTGAATCAGGAACTGGCCGACAAGGGCAAGCCGATCTACGGGAAGTACTGCGCCGAGTGTCATGGCCAGAATGGCCGGGACTTCACTGCCGACCGAGTCGGTACTGTCGTTCCTATCGAGGACATCGGGACGGACCGCAAACGACTCGACTCGTACACGTACCAGTTGTGTGTGGCCCAGAGTCAGCAGTACGCCGGCTATCCCGATCGCTTCAAACATTTCCGCAAGACATTCGGTTACGCGAACCACCCGCTGGATGGCATCTGGCTCCGAGCACCGTACCTCCACAACGGCTCGGTACCGATCATTGCGCGATCTGCTGAACCCCGCCTCCGAGCGGCCGGAAACGTTTTACCGGGGCGACACTGTTTACGACCCGGACCATCTTGGTTTCGTGTCCGATGTCACGGAACGGAATGGCAAGGTCTTCTTCGAGTTCGACACCAGCCTGGATGGCAACCGCAACATTGGTCACGAAGGGCCCGAGTATGGAACGGAGCTGTCTGACGAGGATAAGGACGCGCTCGTCGAGTATCTGAAGACCTTCTGATGGGCACTAAGCCGCGGACCATCGACAGCATGAGGCCCCTGCCGCAAGCCGGCTCAACACGGGAGACAGTCATGACGAAGAAGCAGAAATGTCTGCGGAAACTGAAGCGTCTGCTTCTGTGTCTTCTGATTCTCGCAATCGTGATCGGCGGCTTTGCCTGGTACAAGTTCTTCCGCGTTGTGCCTCAGCCGGAGTTCGCCGATGCCGAAGCAGAATTCAAATACCGTTCGCTGGGCGCCGAGAACGAACTCGGCATCCCCTTCTGGGTCTGGCTCGTCCTTCCGAAAAATTTTCCCGAGCTCATGCCAGGACCTGGTGGCTATGGGGCGTTCGGATTCCCGTGGGAGCAGGGTGAAGAGGTACCGGTTGGGATGCGGAGAAATTCGATAAGGACCCCACCTACTACACCGACCCCGATCTGGTGCGTCCGTTTCGCGTCGGGATGACGTGCGCCATCTGTCACATTGCTCCGCATCCACTCTTCCCACCGGATGATCCCGAAGCTCCGCAGTGGGAGAACCTCTCAGCCACGATCGGCAATCAGTATTTCCGCGAAGGTCAGATCTTCGCGTCCGGCCTGAAGGAAGGTGACTTCCTGTGGGAGATGATCAACGCTCAACCGCCGGGCACGTCGGATACGTCGCGGATCGCAACGGATCACATGAACAACCCGAACGCGATCAACGCGATCTTCCTGCTGGCCGCCCGTCAGTCGGTAGCCGACGCTGTCCCAACAGAGGCGATGGCATCGCCGGCCAGATTGCTGCCCGGTGGCGATAACGGATACGACCGTCACGTGCCTCACATTCTGAAAGACGGCTCCGACTCGGTTGGGATCCCCGGTGCGACGATCCGGGTCTTCATCAACATCGGAATGTACTCGGAACACTGGCTCGAGCAGCACAATCCGCTCGTGGGCGTCTTCAAACAGAAACCGTTTTCGATCGAACTGGCTCAGCGCAACTCTGTGTATTGGCGCGCGACCGAAGAACGACTGACCAACATCGCGAAGTTCTTCATGAAGATAGAGCCATTTCATCTGGCCGATGCGCCGGGCGGGAAGGACCACATTGATGACACCAAACTGAACCGTGGGATGGAGGTCTTTGCCGAAAACTGTGCACGCTGTCACTCAGGCAAACAGCCGGCCGACGGACAGTCCTGGACGGAACTGGTCAAGACACCGGGTTTTCTCGACAACAACTTCCTGTCGGATGAACAGCGGTATCCGGTGACCGAGTTGCTGACGAATTCCGCTCGATCTCTGGGAACCAACGCCAAACGTGGCCATATCTGGGACAACTTCTCGTCCGAGTCATACAAGAATCTGCCGTCGGTAGGCACCATTGATGTCTACAACCTGCTGGACCCGTCGACACCCCTCAAATTCCAAGCGCCCGCCGGTGGAGTCGGTTATTACCGGACTCCGTCACTGATCAGCATCTGGACGTCCGCGCCGTTCCTGCACAACAACCTGGTGGGTACGTTTACGGGCGATCCGTCCGTGGCCGGTCGCCTGGAGGCGTTTGATTCGGCCGTCGAACAACTGCTGTGGCCGGACAAGAGGAAGGGGCCGGATTCGATCCGACGGACCACTCAGGAATCGTATCTGAAGATTCCCGCGAGTGTTTTGCCCGCCGCTGTGCGCGGGCTTCTCCGGAACGAACTGACCAAGGCCGCGGGTCTCTACAAAGACGAGGCCTATCTCGAAATCGGACCGATTCCGAAAGGAACTCCGATGGACCTGCTGCTGAATCTCGACCTGGCATTCCATCAGCATCTGGAATTCGCGGAAGACCTTCGTCCGGTAATCGGTCGAGCCAAAGAACTGGTGGGACTCGCCCTGAGCATCAAGAAGGCAATGCTCAAGACGAAAGGCAAAGACGCCGACGAGGCGAAGAAGATTCTGAGAGAAGAACTGCTTCCGGTTCTCATCGAGCACAGCAACTGCCCCGACTTCGTGGAGGATCGTGGTCACTACTTCGGGATCGAGCTTCCGGACGACGACAAGTTGGCCCTGATCGAATTCCTCAAGACGCTGTGAGTCGGTCGATCTCAAGTCGGGTCTGCTCCTCGTCGGCATCGACGATGGCGATTGAGGAGTGACTCGATTCGATGTCCGTCGCGCAGACAACACGCGATCCGTGAGCACGGACGCAGGGAGATTGTCGACTGGTGCAGAGTGTCGCAGCGCAGGTCGACGCACAATTCCGGCTTCGCGAATGTCAGGATGCGACGCTGCACAGTGTGAAACGGCAGCCTGCGATCACGCTCGGTCGCCCGCTTGAGCCGCATTCGTCAATGCAGCCGTCACCGTCACGGCGCTTGTTCCGTGGCTTGCGGCGCAGGCAATGTGTTCTTGCGCCGAGACGAATTGAAGATGCCAGAATTGAAATGCCGGTGGGGTTTTCGCAGAATCAGCGGACAATGTGGCATTGAACGACCTGATCAAGAATTAACGATGACCGACACGTCAAAAGCGAACCCCGCTGACTCGAACGGTTCACACAAGAAGAATCCGGAGCGCGGGCACTACTCAGATTCGTCCATGAACCTGTCGCCATCTGAGATTCGCGAAGGCGACGGGGTGTTTCATGAGGGCGCGACAGTGCCCGGTGTGGATGCGCAAGTACGCGCAAAGCAGGTGGATGACGACGGACCGGTCGAGGATGAAGCCCTGATCGATGAGCCGGCTGTCAGGAAGGCCGATCATCCTCCGGACGACAACGATCAGGAGGGCTTCAGTGATGACGCGTCGGCTGATTTCAGCGGGGACGCGTCATTCGTGCTGGGGAAACCAAGGCGGGTCAGTTCGACGTCACCACCGGAACAGGAGCTGGACAGATTCGACAAAGAGGAGCCCGAATCGTCCGCAGAGGTCGCTCGGACCGGCGATGATGATTCCATGTCGGACTTGAGCAACGACCAGTCCATGGACCTGTCTGAGGATTCACGTCACGGCATTGGTAAACCGCAACGGCTTGATGTCGAACCTGATGAGAGCCCGCCTGCAAAATCGCATCAGTGGCTAACCGGCTCAGCGACTGCGGTCGGAGCAGCCGGCGATCGTTCAGCACGAGTTGACGCCAGCGTTCGACCTCCGACACCAGAAAGGGATGTGAAACCATTCGAAGTTGGTGCGCCGGCGGGAGCGCCTGCTTCAATGGATGACTCCACGTTTTTCGTCGAAGAGACACTGAACTATGACGATGATTCGCTGGCAGAAGGATTCTTTGAAGAGGTCTCCGAAGACGCAGCGACGGATGAGCTGGACGATGCCAGTCAGGACATTGCGTATGATGAGTTGGGCGAGCCCAAGCTGACTGACTCGGATTGTGAAACCGGCGCCGCGGACCAGGTGGCCGCTCCAGCCATCGATCCGGACGTGGCATCCGCCGCCGCCCGATCCGATAAATCTGCCGCGGAAGTCAAGCGGAGCCCGTTGTCAAACCGGTCTCCCAGGCCGTCCGTCACCATCGGCGAATCACAGCAGGTCCCCGAGGTTTCGTCCGTATCTAACCGTCCAACTCCGTTCTTTGATGCAACGACGGAAGATGCTCCGCGATTGTCCGATGGCGCAAAAAACCTCTGGGTCAAGGAAGTCTGGGCTCGGTTGAATGATGGTGATTTCGGCGCGGTCGACCTGAAGAATGTGGAAATAATCATTAGCGAATTCCTGAGTGCCCCTTCGTCTGCGGAATTCGCCGATGAACTTGAGCGCCTGCAACGGCAACTCACTGAGCTGACTGCTGTTTCATGTGCGACGGAACCTGCGACGGATTCACCCACCTCGCCGTCGCCAGCCGCGATCCCCCCCGCAGTACGCGTGCAGAATCTGGCTGAGGCTGAAGTCGAGGCACGAAGTTTTCAGGCGGAAGATCTCGAATTCGAAGCCCGACTTGCGACGGTGGACGGCAATCATCTTCACGCGCGGCGGCTCTACCTGGACGCCGCCCGGATCTGGTGCGAAGCGGGCCTGTTGGAGTCCGCGAAGTCAGCCGTCCGAAATGCGCGGCGGCATTTGAAACGGCTTTCGGCGAGCTGGTCGGAACGGCATCCGGAAGAATTTCAGGCAATCGGAAGGACGATCACGGAGCACGCGACTTCCCTGGACGACGAGAGCCAGCGGCAACGGCAGGAGCAGGAACGCGAACGCATCGCTGCTATCGAGTCACAACGTCAGGTCATTTTCAGTTTGCTTGTCACCCACGAGGATGTCCTCGAAGCATTGAGTCCCACTGCGCAGGTGGGACTCAGTGAGAAGGATAGGAATGACCTGGCGCCGGAGGCGATGGAGCTTGTACAGATTCGGCGACGACTCGAATCAGGCGCACAAGTGACTCTCGACATGTTACGCCGGGACGCAGAGGCCCTGAATCGGATTCTGATTGCCGTGCTCGTTCGACAGCGAAAGTCCAGCAGCGACGCGCGGGTACAGGGTCAACTTGAGGAGTTGGGTTACGGCTTGTCTCTGCCTGGTCCTCCGAAGGTCGACGCGCAGCCCGCTCAACCTGAAAACGCACCACGAGCGCGCCAATTGTTCAAAGATGCATACTGTCGCGCGTTTGTGTCAGGACGCAAAGGCTCAGTCGAATCATCGGTTCGAATGTTTTCTACGGCCGTGCGGCAGACACCGGGCGAACCGCTCTATCGGTACTTTCTGGGTTTGTCACTGTATCGCAGTGACGAGCCAGAAGCGGGACTCGAGCAGGTCCAGATCGGTGCCCAGTTGGAAAATGACCAACAGACACCACCAGCCAACGTGAACCATTGGCTTGAAGGCGTCGACAGTGAACAGCGTGCCTGGCTGGAGCGGATTCGCAAAGCGGCGAAGAAGAGCCGGGGCAGCAGTGCAGGGCGGGAAACCGAATGACGTCTTAACATCGCGGCGCCTGATGGATCGCACGCATTGCAGTCCCGGGCAGGACTTTTCGCAGCACGGGATCGGCCACGGGCAACGTCGAGCGGTGTGCAAAACGCGGTAACCTGTGTCGAACATAGGGATTATGGTGGTTGATATTGCCGTGATTGACCGATACCGGTAAAGAATGTCAGGACTTTGGTCAGACGGGAGGGTCATCTTCCCGGCTTGGTCATGGACTTGCATTTCTGTGCGGTGTTCATCGCACGTGTCAATTGTGGCAAACATATCTCACGGTCTTGGATAGTGGATTCGCATCGTCAAGGACGACGATGGTGTCTCCGCAGGTTTCGCTGCCTGTCTTCTAATCGATGGATTCTTCGATTGTCTGGCAGGATCAGCGTGGCTCTCCCATTCAGGGAAGAAGGGAGCACGCGATGGGGACAATTCCGCCAGTCGCAGGCGAATTCACCACATCGCCCTTTCCGTTGACTCCGATCTGGGATTCCCCCGAGGCCATCTGGCACTCCAGCTATCCTGAAGGGATTCCCCGCGGTGTCGACTTCACGCCGGTGCGCGTCGAGCGGTTGCTGGAATCCGCCACACTGACTTTTCCGGATCGTGCGGCGCTCCGCTATTTCAACACGAGCTGGAGCTACATCGAGCTCTTTGACCGCGTGCGCCAGGCGGCCGGCGGTTTTCGACAGTTGGGGGTTACGGCTGGCGACCGTGTCATGCTGGTGCTGCCCAATTCCCCAGAGTTCGTCGTGTCATGGTTCGCACTGCAGTCGATCGGAGCCGAAGTGCTGCCGGTCAACCCTCTGTACTCCGAGGCCGAACTGACACGACTCGGTGAGAAGTGCGAGATTCGAGCCGCGCTGGGTCTCGACATCAAAATGCGCCCACTGGCAATTGCCGCGAAACGACTCGATCTTCCGCTGCTGATTGAAACGAGCCTGGCACCGTACCTGCCATTGCACTTGCGAGTCCCGTATCTGATCGGACGACGTCTGGCCGGGCGTGGCCCGCGATTGAAGGCGACGAAGTGCCTCGAATTCGATGCCCTGTATCGGCGCGGTCGCCCGCTCACGTCTCCGGCAGTGGACGATGTGGATCGAACGGCCGTGTTGCAGCCCACCGGTGGCACGACCGGATCACCCAAAGTTGCCGTGCTCTCGCATCGCAACCTGTGTTCCCAGGTCGCTCAGCTTCATATCTGGAGCGGCATGGAATCGGGCAAGGAATCATTCCTGTCGGTGCTGCCGTTTTTTCACGTTTATGGCGCGACCTGTGCGATGCTATCGCCGCTGGCGGGTGGATCGACGCTGTTGCTGCAGGCCCGCTTCAAGGCAAAGGACACGCTCGCATTGATGCGTCGCCATAAGCCCGGGTGTGCCCTGCTCGTTCCCCTGATGATTGAAGAACTCAATCAGGAAATGAACCGCACGGGCCGACGGATTGAAGGTCTGCATTTCTGCATGTCGGGAGCGTCCGCGATTCGCCCCGACATTGCTGCCGAATTTCAGAAGCTGACAGGTGCCGTGATCTCCGAAGGATTCGGGCTTTCCGAAGCGTCACCCGTAACGCACAGCAATCCAGCCGATGGCAGCGGTCGCAGTGGCTCGATCGGACTGCCTCTCCCCAACACCGTCGTGAAGCTGGTCGATCGCGAGGATGGCACGACTCCCGTGCCACCTGGCGAGGTCGGCGAGATGATCATCCGCGGACCACAGATCATGCAGGGTTACCTGGACGATCGAGAGGAAACCGCGAGGACACTTCGCAACGGCTGGCTGTACACCGGCGACCTGGCTCGCATGAGTGACGACGGGTACTTCGAAATCGTTGGTCGCAAGAAGGACCTCATTATCTCGGGCGGGCTGAATGTCTATCCATCGGAAGTCGAGGCCGTGCTATTGGAACACCCGTCGGTTGCGGAGTGTGCAGTCGCGGGAATGGAAGATCGTCGATATGGCGAAAAAGTCTGTGCGTGGATCGTTCCCGTGGCTGGGAAGCAGATTGATGCGGATGAACTGCGCGGCTTCTGTCGCGGGAAACTGGCCGGGTACAAGATTCCAAAGCAGGTCGAAACTCGCACTGAGTTGCCCGTGACATTTCTCGGAAAACTTCGCCGCGTTGATCTGCAACGAAAGGCGGCCTGATGCAACACCGGAATCGGCTCGCGCAACAGGGCCCGCGAAAAACAGTTCCATTCAGCCACTTCACGTGTTTCGTATAGCGGGATGTCAACTACAACAGAGCCCTGAACTGAAGGATCAGTCGGGCTGCCACATGAGGGGACAACCATGAAAGACGTCGTGATCATCGGCGGGGTACGGACACCCTTTGTCAAAGCGGGCGATGTCCTGCTTGACACGCCCGCGCCCGAACTGGGCCGGCTGGTTGTGCAGGAGCTTCTCTACCGCACAGACGTGCTGCCGTCGCAGATCGATGAACTGATTTGCGGCAACGTGGCATCACCCGTTGACGCCGCGAATGTGGCGCGAGTGATTTCGCTGCGGGCTGGAATTCCACGAGACCGTGTCGCACACACCGTCAATCGAAACTGTGCCAGCGGGATGGAAAGCATCAGCCAGGCGGCCGATCGGATTCGGTCCGGGCAGGCCAATGCGATTGTCGCGGTCGGCGTTGATTCGATGAGCAACATTCCGCTGCTGTTTCGCAAGCAGTTTGTGGAGAAGCTGCTGGAACTCTCGAAGTCACGTTCGCTGGGTCAGCGGTTGTCGCGGATGGCGAAGTTCCGCTTAAGCGATCTGGCTCCAGTGATTGGTATCAAACTTGGCCTGACCGATCCCGTCACCGACCTGATGATGGGTGAGACAGCCGAGAAGCTCGCACGCGAATATCACGTGTCGCGGGACGAACAGGATCGGTTCGCTCTGCACAGTCATCAGAAGGCGATCGCTGCGTGGAGTGCCGGGCGTCTGGCGGACGAAACCATGACGCTCTATCCCGCGCCCAGATCGGAAGCACTGAGCACCGACATTGGGCCGCGTGACAATCAGAGCATGGAAAAGCTCGGCAAGATGAAACCGTACTTTGACCGTCGCTGGGGAACGGTCACCGTGGGCAACTCGTGCCAGATAACGGACGGCGCGGTGGCTTTGCTGCTGATGGAACGCGAACACGCTCAGTCGCTGGGTCTGCGTCCGCAGGGACTGATCAAAGCGACTCAGTTCGCCGGTTGCGATCCGGCTCGTATGGGAATGGGCCCGGTGTACTCATCGGCGAAGGCACTTGAAGCGGCCGGGATGACAATGGACGACGTCGACCTGGTCGAGCTGAACGAAGCGTTTGCGGCCCAGGTGCTGGCCTGCCAGCGCGGCTTCGAAAAGCCACCGGAAGACTGCAACGGAGCAGCCCATCGGTTGAAGCCGATCGCGGATGACCAACTCAACGTCAATGGCGGAGCGATCGCGCTGGGACATCCGGTCGGAGCAACCGGAGCCCGACTTGTACTAACATTACTCGGCGAACTTCAGCGTCGTGATCAGGCTGTGGGCCTGGCGACGTTGTGTGTCGGCGGCGGACAGGGTGGAGCAATCATTGTGGAACGCATGGCGGCGTGATTTCAGTCGGAGTGCGGACTGTAGGCCGGAACAAGCGCAGCGCAGTTCCGGCAACGTGAAATGGTTCCTGGAGAGCAGTTATGGCTGAGATGTGGCATCACGGCGAAACACGAGACGGCATCCTGCGAGTCACGATTAACCGCAAGGACAAGCCGGTCAATGCGCTGTCGCGCTCGGTGATGGAAGAGCTCCGTGATCTGATTCATACGATCCGCAACGACAAGTCGATCCGTGGTGTTCTGTTTCAGAGCGGCAAGCCGGGCGTGTTTATCGCCGGCGCCGATATCACGGAGTTCGAAGACCTGACGGACGAAGATGCCGCGCGCGAAACATCCGAATTCGGCCAGGGCGTCTTTAAGGAACTGGAAGAGCTGCGCGTTCCGACGGTCGCACTGATCTCAGGTGCGTGCCTGGGCGGCGGACTCGAATTCGCTCTGGCATGTAACTATCGAGTGGCCTCGGATCATGAGAAGACAAAGATCGGTTTGCCAGAAGTACAACTGGGTCTGTTGCCTGGCTGGGGCGGCACGGTGCGTCTTCCCAAACTGATCGGTCTGATCAACGCACTGCCACTGATACTGGCCGGTAAACAACTCAATGGTTTTCAGGCTCGGTCGAAAGGCATTGTGGGAGACACGGTTACTCCCGAAGCTCTGGATTCCGTCGGGGAGAAGATTCTCAAGACGCACTTCGAATTCGGATCGGCGAACAGACTGTTCCGTCGGCCGAAGCAGCCGGGCTGGCAACGGGCGATTGCAAATTCAGGACTGGTTAAGAAGTACGCGCTGAAGAAGGCTCAGCAGCAGGTGATGGCAAAGACTCGCGGACATTATCCTGCCCCGCTGATGATCATCGACACGCTGCGTAAGGGCCTCTCCGCCAGTGAACAGCAACGCTATGCCATCGAAGCGAAGGCTATCGCGGGCCTGGCGGGCAGCCCGGTGACTCAGGAATGCATCCGGTTGTTCTTCCTGTCCGAAGAAGCAAAGAAGCCGCCGGAAGAACTGACAGCCGAGTACGACTCGAAGGGCCTGCAGCAGGCAGCCGTTCTGGGAGCCGGCGCGATGGGCGCAGGCATCGCCCTGCTGCTCGCACGCAAGGGGATCGCGACTCGGTTGAAAGATATCAAGCCCGAGTTTGTAGCCAATGGAGTGAAGACGGTTCGCAAGCTTCTGGGCAAGGACGTCAAGCGTCGCAAGCTGACGAAGCGACAGGCCGAGATGGTGTTCGATCGGATCAGTCCGACGACCGATTACTGCGGCTTGAAGCACGCCGATGTCGTCATCGAAGCCGTGCTGGAAGACATGACGATCAAACGGCAGGTGTTCCAGGAACTCGCCGCTGCCACTGGTCCGGACACCGTGTTGGCCACCAATACGAGTTCGCTGCTTGTAAGTGACGTTGCCGAGACGACGCCTCATCCTGAACGTGTTGTCGGACTGCACTTTTTCAACCCGCCGCACCAGATGCTGCTGGTTGAAGTCATCCATACGCCGCAGACCAGTCCCGAGGCCCTGGCGAAGGCATTCGCCGTCGTGCAGCGGCTGGGCAAGACGCCGGTCGTTGTCGGCGACTGTGCCGGTTTTCTGGTCAACCGATTGCTCGCGCCCTACATGAACGAAGCGGGATTCCTGCTGGCAGAATTGTCGGACCCGATGGAGATCGACCGCGCGGTGGTCGAATTCGGCATGCCAATGGGACCTCTGGCACTTAGTGATCTGGTCGGACTCGATGTTGCGGCGCACGTCGCACAGAACATGCATGCTGCCTATGGGGATCGCATGAAACAGGCCCCGCTGTGGGGTCGTCTGAAAGAACTCCACACAGACAGCAACATCAAACCGAAACTGCTGGACGAAAAGGGCAAGCAGTTGCAACCGGCCGTCGCGCTGATTGCGGCCGAGCTGCGACGTGAAACCGAACAATCAGGTGGCGGCCCGGCGGGTCGTAAAGAGATCATCGAACGGCTGGTTTATCCAGTCATCAACGAAGCGGCGCGGTGTCTGGATGAGGGGATCGCGCGGTGTGCAGACGATGTCGATCTGGCAATGGTCTTTGGAACGGGATTCGCGCCGTTCCGCGGAGGTCCGTTGCGGTTCGCTCAGACACAGGGCCTGGGCACTGTCGTCGATGCACTGGATCGCATGGCGGTCACACACCCGCACCTGGCGCCATCGGATGCGCTGCGTCGTTTCGCTGCCGCGGGTTCTTTCGAGTCTGAATCGTCTTCCGTTCTGGCCGGTCATCCCTAGCCGATTGCGTCCGGTCAAATCGGTACGACCGTTAATGTCCGTGTCAGATTACCTGTTCCGAATACCTCATAAGGACTTTGCAGAGTCGCGGCTTTGAAAGCGCCGACCATGATGGAGTGTTGATTCGCTCCCGAACGATCAAGGTGTTAAGTCGAGGTCCTGACGGCCCGACTTGCGGTGAATGAAGCGCGGGCGGACTGCCTGTTAACCAATCGGTCAGGGTGGCCGCACTTCATTTCCCTATTCGGAGCCGCGTCTTAGTGCATTCGCACGTCAGCGGTGTGTGGTGATTGAACTTCCGACTTCCGTGAAGTCGCGAAGTGATCACTCGGTCTCCACGCACAGTCACGGCTCCGGGGCAACATCATGATCTCACCAACATTGACTATCCCGACCGATGTGGACCGCCCCTGGCTTAAGAACTATCCCTCGATTGCCCCACAGACACTGGACATTCCCGAGATCGCCGCCTGGGGGATTCTCCATCGCACGGCGGGTCGCCACCCGGACCGTATCGCCTGCCGATATTACAATCAGTCCGTCACGTATCGTGAGCTGTTCGAGAACGCTCGACGCACGGCGTCGATGCTGCAGAAGTGGGGACTGAAGCCAGGCGACCGCGTCGGGATCATGTTGCCGAACCTGCCCGAGTACATCTCGCTGCTAAACGGCATCTGGATGGCTGGCGGTATTGCCGTCGCGATGAGTCCTCTGATGGTTACCGGAGAAGTCGACACCTTCATGCGGGCGACCGACTGTCGCCTCGTCGTGTGTCTGGACCTGCTGGCTCCGCTGGTCACGAATGCTGAATACGAGCCCGAGCACGTTTTTTTCGCGACGCTTGGCGATCGGCTGCCGACGTGGCAGCGGCTGGGATACGCTTTTGCTCGGCTGCAACGATTCGGTCGACGGCCGGCACAGGACCACCCGAGTCATCATCTGTTTGACGATCAGGTTGCGGAGGGTGATCCGGAGTTCGATCCCATTGCGTTGCCGTCCACAAATGAGCCAGCCTACATCCTGCCCACTGGTGGCACGACCGGGAAACCCAAGGCGGTGACACTCAGTCATCGCAACCTCGTGGCAAATGCGTGGCAGGTGTATCACTGGTGTGGTGGCTTCGAAGGCCGTGAAAAACTGATGGCCGTGCTGCCGTTCTTTCACAGCTATGGCCTGACGACATGCGCCATGTCGGGAGTCGCCATCGCGGGCACGTTGATCATTCACCACCGGTTCGTTCCACGGATCGTGGCACGGCTCATTGAAGAGCATCAGCCCACAGCGTTCCCAGCCGTGCCCGCCATGCTGTCGGCATTGAATGAGCTGCTGCGTGATCGTCCCATTCAGTTCAAAGCGTTGCGCAACGTGATGTCCGGTGGAGCCGCGTTGTCTAACGAAATCGCAGACGAATTCGTGCAGCATTCAGGGGCGACAGTCGTCGAGGGCTACGGTATGTCTGAAGCCAGCCCCGTCATCTGCACGGGTCCGCTGGATGGAACCAACGTGCAGGGCACGATTGGATTCCCCATGCCCGAGACCGACGTGCGCATCGTTGGTGAAGACGGCAACACTCTGCCCTTCGGAGAAGTCGGCGAACTGGTTGTCCGCGGACCACAGGTCATGCTTGGTTATTGGAATAATCCTGAGGCAACCGATGCTGTGCTGCGAGACGGCTGGCTGCACACCGGTGACATGGGCACGTGCGACGAAAACGGGTACTTCCGAATCGTTGATCGGAAGAAAGACCTGGTAATCACATCCGGGTTCAATGTCTATCCGGCCAACGTCGAACCCATTTTGCGGCAATGCCCGTGTGTCAATGATGTTGCCATTGTCGGAGAACTCGATGCGCATTGCGGGGAAGTGGTGAAAGCCGTTGTCACGTTGAATCCGGGTATCGATTTCGACCGATCCGTATTCGATGCTTTCGCCGTCGAACACCTCTCAAAGCACAAACGACCGAAGATCGTTGAAGTCCTTGAAGGTGACCTGCCGCGAAACTTCCTCGGTAAGGTGCTGCGGCGACAGCTTCGTTCCGGGGAGCCAACGCAAGAACCACTGTCGGACGCGGAACATTCCGCTGTGACAACCGTCGCAAAGGAATGAGCCATGATTCGTTTCGGACCTGACACACTATGAACGACGCCAGTCCCTCGTATCCCAACTCTCAGGAGACCAGGCCGCAGGCCACAATGTCTGCGTCCGCGCCGGCACATACAGAACCCAATCGACTCGAACAGTACCTTGCCGAGCTTGATGCCGGTCAGAAGCGACTCGGCGTGACGTCGATCGAACGACGGGTTGAGATACTCGCCCAGTGTCGCGACCACATCGCCGAAGTCCGTCACGACTGGGTCACCGCCGCGTGCGAAGCGAAAGGGATTCCCGCAGGCAGCCGCATGCGGATGGAAGAAGTGCTGGCCGGGCCGGCAACCGCGATGCGTCAACTGCAGCTCTTTTTGCACACCATGCGGGAGATCGCACGTAACGGCCGACCGAAACTGCCGGGCAGGGTCACCCATCGCCCGGATGGACGACTGGCAGTTCCCGTGACACCGTGCCGCGGCTTTTTTGATTCTGTCGCGTTCACGGGATTCAAAGCCACTGCCCGGCTGCTGCCGCACGTGACGCCGGACAACTTCGACGAGCATCTTGCGCCGGCCTATCGCAACCTGTCCGATTCCGGAACGTCGCTCGTGCTCGGTGCAGGCAATGTGGCGGGCATTCCGATTGCCGATGTCCTGACAAAAATCTGCGTCGACAACCGGGCCGTGCTGCTCAAGATGAACCCGGTCAATGAATACCTCGGCCCGATATTCGAACGTGCCTTTGCGCCGCTGATTCAGAATGACCTGCTTCGAATTGTCTATGGCGACGCAAGCGTCGCGGCCACGGCCATTGGCGACGACCGGATCCGAGACATCCACATCACCGGCTCCGACATCACATACAACGCAATCGTATGGGGCCCGAAAGGTCCCGAGCGTGATCGGCGTCGACAAAATGACGAGCCGCTGCTGCAGAAACCCATCACGAGCGAACTTGGCAACATGTCGCCGTGGATCGTGGTACCGGGTGCCTACTCGAATGGACAGTTGCAGGCGCAGGCCGAGTCGATCGTTACGTCGCTGACCAACAACGCGGCATTCAACTGCATCGCGACGCGAGTCATCCTCACGTGGAAGCAATGGCCCGAGCGCGAGAAGTTCCTCGACCGCATCGAGCAGCAGCTGTCGCTTGTACCGCAGCGCCGGGCGTACTACCCGGGAGCTGAGCAGCGATACGAGGAATTCTCCGGCATCGAACCGGACAAAGCCCGTGGTCTTGTCGACAACCACCTGGCGACCAGCACGGCCGACACTCGCGAAAAACGCGACGATGGATCGACCGTCTTCCTCGCCGGCCGCGACGGCACAGATGAAACACTCCCGTGGACTCTGATTCGAAACGTAATGCCGGAACACTCAGCCAGTCTGTGCTCGCATGAGTCGTTTGTCTGCGTGAGCGCCGACATTGCGATCGACGCAGACAGCCCGGATGACTTCCTCAAGAAGGCCGTGACATTCTCCAATGAGAAATTGTGGGGCACGCTGGCCGCGACGCTCACCGTTCCGAATTCGTTCCGCCGTCAGTCCGGCGCTTTACTTGAAGACAGCATCGACCGATTGCGTTATGGCGTTGTCGCCATCAACCAGTGGTCGGGCCTGGTGTTTGCTCTGCTCAGTCCGCCGTGGGGCGGCTATCCGGGCTCGACGCCACAGGACATTCAGAGCGGCACAGGCTGGGTACACAATTCATTGATGCTGGATGGCATCGAGAAGACGGTGCTGCAGGCACCACTAACGGTTCAACCAAAACCGATCTGGATGCCGTCACATGGCGACCCGGAACCGGTTGCGTGGGCTTTATTTGATCTGATGAGGAATCCGTCGATTGGCACCGTGGCAAATTTGTCTATTAAAGCCATCAAGGGGACTCTCGCACGAAGTACGTGATGGAGTGCATTCCGGGCAGGGAAAGCCCGCTGATCTGTCGAGTCGACTGCGGATGTCGTGATTGACTCGTCACCAGGCAGCACAAGGAAAATCAGTCATGACAACTTTAAACAACCGATTTGTGTTGATCACCGGAGCCGGCCACGGTCTGGGACTGGAAACTGCAAAGCAGTTTGCCCGGCAAGGCGGCTACGTGATTATCACGGACGTCGATTTGGATCGCGTGGGACACGCCGTTAACGAACTGCACTCGCTGGGGCTTGAAGCCGCCGGCTACACGATGGACGTCACAGACCCGGACGATATCCGCCGAGTGCGTGCTCAAATTCTGCACGACCACGGCACAATCGATGTGCTTGTTAATAACGCGGGGATCGTCAGCGGTGGCCGTTTTGTGGACATCCCACTCGCCAAGCACCGGCTGACTTTCGAAGTCAACACGCATGGACCGATCAACGTCACGCACGTGTTTCTCCCGGACCTGCTGAACCAGACTGAAGCTCACATTGTGAACATCGCCAGTGCGTCATCGATGATCCCCTTGCCGTTGGGGGCAACGTACGCATCCAGCAAATGGGCCGTGCTGGGCTTCACGGATTCACTGCGCGAAGAACTGGTCCAGACCGGATCCGGCCACGTGCGCGTGACTGCGATTTGTCCCAGCTACATCCGAACTGGCATGTTTGAAGGAGTGAAGGCACCACTGCTCTCTCCTTGGCTCGAGCCGACCTGGCTGGCAAAGAAGATCGTCAGAAGTGTGCGCAGCAATCGCAATCAGCTCATCACTCCGCTGATGGTCAATCTGATTCCGCTCGCCAAAGCGACCTGGCCGCGTCCCCTGTTTCGAGGGCTGCTCCGGCTGCTGGGCGTCACAAAAAGTATGGCCGAGTGGACAGGTCACGCCTCTGCGGAACCGGTCTCCGAAGTGGATGAGTCGTCCAGCATCAAAGCCGCCAGTTGAGATTCGATGCAGAGGGCGTCACGTATCCTCAGACACTCCGCTGGTCCATTCATTGATTCGTGTGCGAAAGCGGTCCTCGTCCGCCGCATCCGGATTCAATTCGTCGAGTGCTGACTGCAACACTGCGATGGCGTCGGCGCGTTGACCCTGCTTGTAGAGCATTGTCGCATACTGGAATCGAACGACCGGCAGCGTTGGTGTCTGAGACACCGTGTGCTGCCACAAAGCCTGATCGTTCTGCCAGACGGGCAAGTGCAACCGCGAGGCGATCACGAGGGCAACCGTGGCGGTCATGGGGAGCATGACCCATGCGTGGTCGACGCGACTCAATCGACGCCACCCCGCCTCCAGCAGTCCCAGTAGCAGAGCGAAGAACGGTATCGACGGCATGTAGAGGTATCGGTCGTTCATCAGCGTCGTTATGGGTGTGAGATTCAGGACTGGCAACAGCAGCACGAATGCCGCTGCGAGTGACAGGATGACCAGCGGCTGTGTGCGACGAACACGCCATGCCAGCACGCCGACGACTCCCCACCCCAGACACGCCAGTGCCACCTGTCCGGCAATTCCACTGACGGCCGGGTTGTAGAGCACGCTGAGATCTGTCGGGCACAACAGCATTCCGACGTATCGCCACAGAATGATCGTATCCAGTGCCATGATGTGCAGCTTGCTGAGTTCCCAGTGAGCGCGAATGCCACCCAGCACGGTTGTCTGCGCTCCCATTGTCACCAGCAGCATCCAGACCGACAGCATTCCAGGGACGAACTGTCGGGCCAGCGCCTCAGAGAATTTCTTTCGGCAGATCAGCATGTCGTACAGCAGCACAATGGCCGGCACGACAACGGTCAACGCTTTGGACATCAACGCGAGGAAGAAGAAGATCAGGCCCCACACGTCCTGTTTTGGTGTCCGCTCAGGACGCAGACAGCAGATCAGATGCGCCAGGATGAACGCTCCGCACAGCAGTCCCTTCATCGACGATACCCAAGCCACGGATTCGATGTGAACGGGATGCGCGGCAAACAGCGCTGCCGTACCCCAGCCCCCAGCGCGACTGCCGCTCAACTGCGAAATCAGCACAAACACCAGCACCGCATTCATTGCGTGCAGCAGCATGTTGACGACGTGGTAACCCGTCGGGTTGGTGTCGAAGAACGAGAACTCGACCAGATAGGTATAGATGGTCACCGGCGAGTAATTGCGGATGATGACGTCTGTAGCGATCGCAACGAGATTTGATGGCTGCCAACTGCGCAGGTACGGGTTGTTAAGGACGTACCAGGGGTCGTCCCAGTTGACGAACTCGTAACCAGAGACTGGCCAGTAAGTGAGCACAACCAGCGCGACAAGCGAACCGATCAGTAGCGACAGTCGTCCTCGCGCCTGCCTGGTGGGCTGAAGAGACGGTGGGTTCGTCACTGCGGTCATCGACTGGCTCCGTGCGCAGCGTAGTCGCGTTTGGATCGTTGAATGTTCAGCTCGTTTCCTGTCTCCAGTCGGCAGTTACAAACCGGGCATCGCGAATGAGCTACCTGCTGAATTCTTGCGAATCCAGCTACGACCGATCGCGACCACCATCTCAAACTTGGAACTACAGGAATTACTTAGCTCGGAATTCAGGAGACCCGCGTCCGGTCGTGCGCCCCGCATTGGAAGGGTCCAACGTGACCACGACAGTACGGAACAGATCGATTCTGACGGTCAAACCGGATCTGGCAGCGCAATCCGGGCAGGCGATTGGATTGATGGACTCATCACACTGTGACACCGGCCATGGCGCTTCGTAGGATTGAAGCGTTGCTCCCGCGAGACGTGGGTTAGAATTCTCCGTTGCAATTGCCAGCCTGGTTTTATGCTCATCAACCTGCTGCCAGGCTTGCATCACAGAGTGGATCCAGAATCATGACACACAGAAGCCAAACATCCGATGCCGCCGTGACCACCGTCGATGACGTGTTGGAGTCCATCAATCCGATGCTTGCCAGTGTTTCCAGTACGGACGGAAGAAAGCCGCGAGTCGTCGCGGTCATGCCGGCCTACAACGCGGAAGCCACGCTGGAAAAGACGATTGCTGATATCCCCCGTGGCACGGTCGACGAGATCATCCTTGTCGACGACGGCAGTACAGACGGAACGGTCGAGCTGGCAAAATCCCTCGGCCTGACCGTGTTTGTGCATACAAAGAACCGCGGCTATGGCGGCAACCAGAAAACGTGTTACCGCCACGCACTGGAACGCGATGCTGACTACGTCGTAATGATCCACCCGGACTATCAGTACGACAGTCGGGTCATTGACGTCGCGGTCAAGGTGATGCAACTGGGCATTCTGGATTTCGTGATGGGTTGCCGCATCCGCACACGTCATGAAACGTTGCAGGGCGGGATGCCGGTTTACAAGTACCTGGCCAATCGAATGCTGACGACGATTGAGAACGTGCTGCTTGGCCAGAACCTTGGCGATTTTCACAGCGGTTTCCGGGCTTACCGCCGCGAGGTTCTGGAGACGATTCCGTTCGAGAACAACTCGGACGATTTCGTGTTCGACAGTCAGTTTCTGGCTCAAGCCGTACACTACGGCTTCAAGATCGGCGACATCCCGGTCCCCGTGCGATACTTCGATGAAGCCTCCAGCATCAACTTCGGCCGCAGCATGAAATACGGCCTGGCAACGCTGGGAGTCCTGAGCGTCTACTGGATGAACCGTCTGCGTCTGCGTCGCTCAAAACTGTTCGCCCCGCCCGAACCGAAGAACGACGAGTAGCAGTACGTACCGCTCGACAACTCCGGAAGGCGATCGTACGGCTGTGCAAATCGGACCGGATTTACGCGTTGGCTGGCAACGTGAAATAGAACGTCGATCCCTGGCCCGGTTCTGATTCGACCCGGATGCTGCCCGCGTGCTTCTCGATGATGCGCTGGCACGTCGCCAGGCCGACTCCGTAGCCTTCGTATTCGCTTTCGGTGTGCAGTCGGCGGAGCGGTTTGAAAATCTGGTCGTGGAACTCTAAATCGATCCCGATACCGTTATCCGATACGGACACGTGCCATTCTTCGCCGACCTGTTGCGCGTCAAGCCTGACAACCGGCGGTTCGTTGCCGCGGAACTTCAATGCGTTGCCGATCAGGTTTTGCAGCAGTTCAGTCAGCAGATGCGGGTCGCCGTAGATTGTCGGCAATGACTCGGCTTCAATGCGACCGCCGCATTCGTCCAACGCCGCAGAGAATTCTGCGGCCAACACAATGACGCTGTCGTTCAAATCGACGGGATCGTGGCGACATTGCTTTGCATCAAGTCGTGTGTAGTCCAGCAAAGCGTCGACCATGCCGGCCAGACGCGCGGCGGATTGTTGAACGGTTCGCAGGTATTTGGGTAATGCGTCTAACTCGCCCTTTTCAAGCGACTGTTCCGCGAATTACGAAAAGGTGCTGATCGCACGCAACGGGGCTTTCAAGTCGTGCGCGGCCGTGGCCACGAAGGACTCCAGTTCCCGCCGGGTCGCTTCCAGTTGCCGCTGGAGTGCGTTGCGATCGATGGCGTTGAAGACGGTGCGTTTCAACAGTACTGCCGTCAAATCCCGTTTCACGAGATAATCGAGGCAGCCGGCCTTCAGCGCTTCCACGGCGACTTGCTCGGAACCTTCGGCGGTCAGCATCACGACCGGCAACTTCCGTTCAAGAAACTTCGGCATCAGCTTCAGCCCGCTGAAATCAGGCAACCGGAAATCAAGCAGCACACACTCCGGTGCGTGCGTTTCGAGCAACGTCAGTGCCTGTTGTCCCGTGGCCGCGTCGAGCAGTTGATACTCGCTGTCCAACAGCCGGTGGATCGACTCGCGATAGACGTCGTCGTCTTCCACCAGTAGCACGACTCGTTTTTCATCTGCCATGGGCTTGCCCTTTGTTCGTCGTCTTTCGCTCATTGTCGCCTTTCGCTCCGCGAAAGTGCGGGCGTCCTTTCGCGGAGCGAAAGGCGACAATGACTGCAAACTCACTCTGCGACTTTCACCACGATTAACGCCATGTCGTCGTTCACCGGGTTGGGATCGCAGTGTGCGTGAACTCCTGCATGGACGGCCGCGATGATTCCGTCGGCGGTTTGGTTCCGGTGCTGGTGAATCGTCTGCAGGAGCGCATCGACTCCCCACAACTCACCGTTGCTGTTTTGCGCTTCGTAGAGTCCGTCGGTGAGCAGCACGAGCACTTCGCCCGGCTGGAGAACGACCGGTGGTCTGCTCGTCATCACTTCCTCACGCAACAGACCGAGCGGAATGTTGCCACTGTTCAGTCGCGTCGCGTCGCCGGATGGTGTGACGATGTAGGACGGGTGTCCGGCGCTGGCATAGGTCAACTCGCGTGTCTCGATATCGACGCTGCCGAAAAACGCGGTCACAAACCGACCGCCGACCGTGTCTTCGAAGACGGCCCGGTTGACGATCGACAGGATTTCGCCGACATCGTCATGCATCTCGACACAACTGCGCAGCAGTCGCCGTAGCCCGGCCATCACCAGCGCGGATGCCAGACCGTGTCCACTGACGTCGGCGATCACGAGGCTGAGTCGTCCGTCCGCTGAAAAGTAGTCGTAATAATCGCCGCCAACATGATCGAAGGGCCAGTAGCTGCCGGCGATCTCCAGCCCGGGGACGATCGGCGCCGACGTGGGCAGCAACATGCGTTGCACTTCGCCGGCCGATTTCATTTCTCTCTGTGTGGCGTCCAGCCTGCGCTGGGTCAGACGTCGTTCGCGGTGTTCCACGGCGTAACGCAGGCTGCGGATCAGGTGCTCCGGAGTTAAATCGCTCTTCTTCAGATAGTCCTGAGCCCCTTCGCGCGCGGCCTGAACGGCCACGTCGGCGTCATCCACACCCGTCAGGACAATGATCGACGCATCGGAATCCTGGGCGAGCAGACGATGGATCGACTCCAGTCCCTGGCAGTCGGGCAGTCGCAGGTCGAGCAGAACGGCATCGAAATCGTTGTCTGCCAATCGTTCGATGCCGTCTCGCAGATACGTCACCCAGGTCACGTCAAACGTGACGCCGTGCGCGTGCGGGTCGCCGGAATCCAAGTGCCGCGAGACGAGTTCCGCCTGGACGGAGTCGTCTTCGATCAGCAGGATGTTGTAACGCTGCAGGCCCGTCATCGACGCATCATTCTGTTTGTTGAATTGCCAGGTTTCAAAATTGCTGGCCAGGGTCTTTAGTAACTTGGAAAGAGTTGCTTCCCTGAAATCAGCCGCTGGGCGTTAGCCGAATGGCACTTGTTTTAGATAGATGTTGATAAAAGCGTGAATTGACGAAGGTTGGGTACAGCATTTGCGCCATGAGATTGACTTCTCTTGAAAGGAGTCA
>CAUZFZ010000124.1:0-32861 GCA_963579025.1 Planctomycetota bacterium
ACAGAAGTCCGACGAAATCCTCACTCGGAATCGAAAGACAATCACGGCCAACCTCGATCGCCTTGCGGCCTTTGTTGAAACCCACAATGACACGCTTTCGCTGTTCCGTCCGAAAGCAGGGACGATGGCACTCGTCAAACAGGACACGAAGCTGACAAGCACCGAATTCTGCGAACGGGTGCTCGACGAACAACGATTGTTTCTCATTCCGGGCAGGCCGCTCGGAATTTCCGACAGGCTGCTCCGGTTTGGCTTGGGAATGTCGGACTTCTCACAGGGCCTTGAGCGACTTGGTCAATTTCTGACAAAGCTCGAAGAGTCGGACGAGGCTTCATGACCGACGACGAATTCCTTGCTGCCTTCGAGGACTGCACACTGCCCTTTGAGCAGTGGCACCACCGTGCCCACGTGCGTGTCGCCTTTCTTTATGCGTCGGGAGCCTCAGCGTCATGAACACAGCAGCATTCGCCATCCCGGAAATCGATAAAGTCAGAGAAAGGCTCGGCGACGACTGGCACGAGTTCCTGAGCGTTCCGAGCCTTTCCATGGGCTTGTACCACATCGCAGAAGGAACGAATGACAAAGAGTCGCACAGTCCTCATGACCGAGACGAAATCTACGTGGGCATCCAAGGTCACGGCCAATTGACTGCGAACGGAAAACAGTACGAAGTCGAAGCTGGCTCAGTTGTCTATGTGAAGGCCGGAGTGGAACACCATTTCCATGACGTGACCGAAGACCTCAGCGTCCTTGTGTTCTTTGCGGGTGGTGCGAATGTGTGTGACGGGGAATCGGAATGACCAAGGTACGTCATCTCGCAATCCTGCTGTTAGACGATGCCGAAGTCCTCGACTTCTGCGGCCCCTACGAAGTGTTCTCGGTCGCCAGCAACCAGTCCAAGTCGCCGTCGTTCAACGTGATGACCATCGCAGAGCAGACGCCGGTCACGGCCCGCAATGGTCTTTCGGTCAATCGTGACCACAGTCTCGAATCCTGCCCAAAGCCAGACGTTCTGCTTGTTCCCGGTGGCATCGGGACTCGACGGGAATTGAACAATGGATCGCTCATTGAGTCGGTCAGACAAGTTGCGTCTGACGCTGAGCTTGTCCTCTCGGTCTGCACCGACGCACTGCTTCTGGGCAAGGCCGGGCTGCTTGATGGCCTCGAAGCCACGACTCATCACGTTGCCTACGACCTGCTCCGTGAGATCGTGCCGTCCTGCACCGTTCATAAAGACCGGCGATTCATAGACAACGGCAAGATCATCACGTCGGCAGGCATCGCAGCCGGAATCGACATGAGCCTGCATGTTGTCGAGCGGCTACTTAGCAGTGACATCGCTACCGCAACGGCTCGTCACATGGAGTATCCATGGAAGACTTCATGAACGAACCAGACAGCCTGCTTGATGAGATATTGTGTTGCGAGCACCGAGTGTGGCAGGCGGTGATCGAGAAAGACGGCACAACACTCGCCGTACTGTTCACCGACGAGTACGTCGAGATCACGTTCGATGGCCAGCGAGTGTTGAAGTCGGAAGTGGTTGCCGAGTCACCACAGATCGATGACATCGCAGCGTACTCTGCGGATTCTGAGGAAGTCCGCAGGCTCGGTCCCGATGTCGTCCTGCTGAGCTACCACCTGACTCTGGACGGAACGTGCAGAGGCATCCCCCATCGTCCCGCGAGAACGCTGGGCAACATCCATCTGGAATCGTCGTGAGACCGGTTGGCGATGCTCTTTGTTCCAACAGAGTGCATTCTCAAAGAAAGCTGACATGGCGTCCGGTGCCGGTTCATCGGACGGCTACGACATCATCCCAATGACAGTCGATCACGTACCACAAGTCGTTGAATTGTGGAACGTGACCGAGGGGCTGATCCTGATGTACTCGGACAACGCCGCCGATCTGGCTCGCTATTACGCAGACAATCCCGACATGAGCCACATCGCAATTCGTGATGGACAGATCGTTGGGACCGCCCTCTGTGGACACGACGGACGCCGGGGCTACCTGCACCATCTTGCCGTGGCGTCACGGCATCGTAGTCAGGGAATTGGTCGGGCGCTGGTCGATGTGTGCCTGTCGAAACTGACCGCAGCGGGCATCCAACAATACAATCTATTCATCGTTGATGACAACGATGCAGGGAGACGATTCTGGGCAGACAAAGGTTGGTCCGAATGGTCCAACATTCGACTGAAGTCAAAGCGCATGGATTACGAATGATGTCATGACCGCTGCCGACAAGAATCGCCATTGCGGGACTTTGCCCATTGTGAGCCGGGATGCGAGTTCTGATTGATTGTGTTTACGAGGCAGCAATCGCCCGTTCGAGAAGCTCGGGATCAACGTCCCACCACTCCCGGAGAGCTATCAAGTACGAATGCAATTCCTTCGACGCTATCGCTTCCGCAGCCTCAATCGCCAGTTTGCCAACAGATTCGGACGAGAGTTCTTTTTTCAACGCAGCGATAACACGTTCATCGTTCCGTTGCGCCAAACCCACAAGTGCTTCACCACGAGCGTCATCGTCCGGGTCCTTCAACCGTTGTGAAAGGGCATCACGGATCGCTGGTGTATCGAGTTCGCATTGGGAACCCAGTGCAAATGTTGCCCAATCCCGAACATGGGCATCAACATCGTCGCAGAGGGAAATGAGGCAATCGATTGCAGGCGGCGTTTCGTGCCCGGTGAGTGCAAGCACGGCGGCGTGCCTTACTTCAGGATCGGGATGTGTAGAGAACTCACAGGCAAATGGAACAGCATCAGCATTGCCGTGATGCGATAGACCGACAAGTGCAGCTTGCAGGACATCCGCTTGCTCGCCGACTTGCAGCATAGATCGCAAGAGGTCGAAACTCTCGGCGGGAAATGTCCGTTCGGGTAGTCCAAGCTGGCCGAGGATGTCAGCCCCAAGCCTGCGTTCTTTGATCGACGCACTGACGCACAGCACGTTGGCCCGCTGCAATACCTCACGACTGCCTCGCCAATGAAGCGCACAGACAGCCTGCCAGGCGAATTCTTCGTTCGTCTCGGTGATCGCTGTGTTTACGAGGTCATCGACTGACCGTTGATCGTCCTTGGGATGATGTTCTGTCATCACCGTTCATCTTTTGAGTCGCAAGCGGACCAACAGATCATTCAACGCTCCCTTGCAGCTTGGGGCTTCCGGAAGCGTCGAGTTCTGAAATGCCGACTCAAGTTCAGCGACGAGTCGCTGGTACTCTCTCTCGTGAAAGTCCATGTCGGCTTCCGGGAGGTCGACTTTCTCGGGGCCAGCCAGCTTCCGCTCGATGAGTTCGTCGATGAACGAGAGCCGAGACGATTCGTTGAGCGTGCGCAGGTTCGCCTCAACGACACCGGTTCGCATCAGGTGGATTCCGGTCAGCAGTACTCGGTACACGTAGAGCAACGGTTTGACTCGTGGAGGATCTTCCTTCTGAAACAGCTTCCACTGGGTTGCGGCGAAGCCGAGGTAGTGGTGCGAGTGATGCCGAGTAATGCAGTCGGCGGCGATTGCTTTCAGTTCGTCATGTTCGAGCGTTGTGTGGACGATCAGCGGAGAGAAAACCTGCTCCAGCACGTAGCCGTTCTTCTTCAGCATGAGTCCGAAGAACTTTCTGGCATCGTGCGTGACCAGATCGATTTCCATCCCATCATAGATGCCTTCCTTCTCGACCGTTTCTCGTCCAACATCGAGACCAACAACCTGCTCCAACGGCAGTAGATGGACGCCTCGCAGGTCAAAGTCCGAGTCGGGCGACGGGAACCCGTAGAGGTGCGCACCGCTGATCGTGGCAAACATCAGCGGATAAGGATGCTGCTCGACGTGTTTCATCAACTTGTTGTTGTCAATCATGGCAGTGATTCCTCCATCGCCAGCTTCCGTGCTTTGACGAGGAACTCGTTCGCTCGCTCATAGTCTGGACGTTCCGGCAGCGTGGTTTCTTCGAATGCGGAGTTGAATTGCTCGTGCAATTCGAGCCGCCACGCTTCCATTTCATCCCAATCGGTCTCTCCGGTCTTGATGGCCAGTAGACGGCCACGATGATCGCCGACCTGCACAGAGACAAAGCCGTTGCGCAGGACGTTGATTCCTGACAACAGCAGTCGGATCAAGTGCATGACGTGCTTCCATTTGACCTGACCTTGGTTGCGGATGTCGGTCTGCATTTTCTTGAACTGCGATGCCACGTAGCCGCTGTAAGTCTGAAAAACGAGCTTCGACAGAAAAGTCTCTTTCATGTCGAGCAACTCTTGAGCGAGCGGAGTGGCCGTTTCGACAATCGGCGAGTAGAGGCACTCCAGCACATTCGGATTCGCCTTGAGTGCCAGCACCACGAACTTCTGGAGTTCCCAATACACTTCCTGCGTTGCGTCGTTCTCAAGCTGTTCCGGCACACCGTACAAAGACCAGTGCAGATCGGCTGGAGGCAGATAGATGCCTCGTCGGTCGATGTCGGAGTTCTCGTCATCGAGACCGTAAGCACGTGATCCAATTACGCAGCGGAAGATGACTCGATCAAACAGACCATGCTTGGCCAGCACCTGATCTGCGTCGTTGATGTCGCCTTCCTTATATTCGGCGAGCAGCACTATCTGATCATGAGGCAGAGCCGATTCGAACCCGTCCGAAAACCGAACTCGGTATGAGTGCTCACGATCCATTGGCGACTTGGTGACAACGCCAACTGCACCGGACGGATGCGCAATGCGACCATTGGAGCCCTGCACGGACTTTTGCGATACGACCTGAGTGCCGACTGAATAGATCAGGTTCGGGCTGTTGTGGACTCGCTCAGTCAATGGTGAATACTCCCATTTGCGTCGGTGCGCCGACGTTCTCATCTTCCGGCCCGACAGGAAGGAAGCGGACGCTATAGCCGTGCGTTTGGGCGACTTGATTGGCCCAGTTGTGAAACTCGTCACGGTTCCATTCGAAACGATGATCGGAGTGACGAAACTGCCCGGCAGGCAACGTCTCCCACATCACGTTGTATTCCTGATTCGGCGTCGTCAGCACGACCGTCGTTGGTCGAGCGAACTCAAAGACGACTCGCTCCATCGCCGCCCGCCTTGGCCGGTCGAGATGTTCTATCACCTCGACAATGGCAGCAGCGTCGAAACCGGCGAGCCGCTTGTCTCGATAGATGAGCGAACCGTGCATGAGGTTCAGCCGCTCTGCCTGACGTTCCGGGAGACGGTCAACTTTCAAACGCTTATGAGCGATCTCCAGTGAGCGGATCGAGACATCCATCCCGACGATTCGCTCGAATTGTTTGTCACTCAACAATTCCCGCAGCAGCTTGCCCTCTCCACAGCCAAGATCGAGGACTTGCCGAGCACCGCTGGCCCGCAACGCTGCCAGCACAGCACCGTGACGCATGTCATTCAAGGATGAAGTCGGAAGGATGAAGGATGAATCGGATTCATCATCCTCGTCGCTTTCGTTCATCCTTCCGCCTTCATCCCTCAGCCTTTGGAGCGCAGCGACCGTCAGACTGTGCCGGTATTTGAGATATCGCCGGGTGATCTGTTCCTTTTCCGGGTGAGATGCCAGCCACCCGGCTCCTTTGGACAGCAGCTTCTCCAGTTCGTCTTCACCGACAAAGTAGTGTTTGTCGTTGTCGAATACCGGAATGAGGACGTAAAGGTGCGTCAGCAATTCTGACAGCGTTTTCGTACCGCTGATACTGACGGAGAAATACGGACTCTCGCCCCATTCTGGAAACTGCTCATCAAGCGTGTGACGTGTGGCTTCGACGGTGTAGCCCAGTGGTTCAAAGACCTGCCGCAAGAATTCATCGCCGCCCTTCACACGGAGCACATCAATGCGACCCACCAGCGGAATCGGCGTGGCGACCAACTCAGGTCGATCCTTGCAGCGGCCACCGAGTGCCGTGCCATAGACCTGCGAGATCGCCACGCTCATGAACGACGAAGCGACATAGGGCCGATCGTTGACGTAGTGCCCCAGCAGAAAGCTGCGCTTCCGGTTCTTCCCTCGCACCATGCCAACCGGGTCCACATCAAGCAGCAGACAGGCCGAGCACCGATCCTCCTTCACTTCGGGGTAGAAGACGTGGGCCTTGCCGAAACTGAGGTCGAAACTCTGGAACCGATCCGAGTGCTTATGCAGCAGGTATCCGATTTCCGTTGCCGGATTGTGAGTTGTCGTGATCGTCAGAAGCATTCGCCGCTTCGTCCTTGTTGCAGTGTCCCGAACCTGTCTTTGTTCGAGGTGTCTCATCCTCGGTACTAATTCGCCCTGTTATCGTTGCAAACTGGTGAGTGAATTCTGAACTCGACACCGCAAATGTCCAGTCGGTTCAGATCGGTCTGGAAATACCAGAGCCAGAACGAGCACCGAAACCGCCATATTTACAAGGAAAACATCGAGATGAATCCGAATCGAACATCGACACTGAGACCAGACTGCTTCTTCCCTTTGGACGATTGCCGAGTAAGACATGCGCAGCAGGAAAACTGCCACAGCGACCGAAGAACCGGATCGTGATCTTCTGATTCATATTGATGGCCTTGGCCTTTCATCGGTCGAGGACTACCGGGATTGGTGCGCCCGCAACGGTTTCAGCCGCAAGCTCAAGAAGCACTGGAAACAACGCTGTCGTGAACGCTCTTTCTCCCAGCAGGCCGTGGCTCAGGAACGGCTGAAACGCAAGAAGCGGGAGAAGCGAAACCATGCAGACATTCTTCATTCTGTCTGCACTGGTGAGTTGACCGAAGACGAAGTGACACAGCCGCACCTCAAGCGACTCTGCGAAGCTCTCCGAACGGATCGAGGCTCCAAGCATGAACGGCAGGTCAATCGCAAGGCGTTGATTCGCCTGCTGACTCACCTGCACGGTTGCCGAGCAAAGATCTTTGACGGCTCACCAACGGTCGATTCACTGGGTCAACTTCCCGGAAACACGTTCATTGAAGCTCTTGCTGTTGTTTCTGCACACTCGCCTTGTTGGCTGCGACCAGTCGAAGACTGGAAACCACGTTCGCACAGTTCAATCCGGCAGTTTGCTTCGTTGCTTCGACACCTCTTCGTGCAGTACGACGATGTGCCAGCATTCCTCGATATGGTCTGGTTTGCCGGGCGGTCGAAGCAGGCCGCTGAACGCAGACGGTGGTATTTACACGTGGGGCGAGGTCAGAACATTCGCAACTGTTCGCTACCGATCACGCTGACGAAGAAGATGGCCCATCATTTCCTGCACGCTCCGAGCAATGTCACCATTGAACAGGCACTTCGCTGGGGACAGATTCATGGCCTTGGCGGCGACGAACGCCTTGCACGAGCCATCTTTGGAACTCGCCTGACGGAGACCTTCGATCACGATGACTTCTGGTCGACGGTCATCCGTTGGTTCATTGCACACCCAATGCTCGACCGAGCGCACATTGGGCCAATCATTGACTACCTGCACCACCAGCGATTCGTGCCGGAACACGTCTACATCGCCCCCGGCCACAGAGAAGAGTCGCCTCCACGGCAACCAAATCTCACGATGAAGAGCAGAACGCCAGAAACATTGCTGCGTCGAGTCCACGAGTGGCATCGAGCGCTCGCCAACGACAACCGGGTTCAGATTCGCCAGTGGCAGCCTTCGGGCATTGACAGCTTCGAATTCCTTGAAGGATCGCAGCAGAACGGAAACCTCAAGTGCTGGACAATCCGGGAACTGCTCAGCAGCAAGGCTCTCGTATCGGAAGGCCATCAGCTAAAGCACTGTGTGGCAACCTATGCTTCGTCCTGTGTTCGAAGTCACTGTTCGATCTGGACCATGGAACGGGAGTCATTCGAGGGCATCAACAAAGCGGTCACAATCGAGGTCCGAAACAGCGCTCGCCAGATCTGTCAGGTTCGAGGCAAAGCCAACCGACTGCCTAATCAGAAGGAACGGCAGGTCATGCAACGCTGGGCTGAGTCAGTCGGCCTCCGCATTGCAAGTCACGTGTGAATCACGAGGTCGGCATTGCGGCCACGTTCGCCCCTCGGGACACGCCGTTGTGACGCCAACCCGGCAGAGAATGATCGCAATAGAGGCTCTCCGATTCTTACGGCGGCGATTTTTCGCAACTTCGATCTTCCTCAGTGTTTCAGCGTGGCGCAGACGAATCGGAAGTTCTTCGATTGCAATAAAAGATAGGGGGATGCGTAGTCGATGGCTGGGCAGATACCGGGTCGTTTCTGGGTACGTGTTTGCTAATACTTGTTTGCCAAAATCTTTTGCAACGTCGGTGTTTCTGGGCGAAGCCAGTCCTCACAGTTCAACGTCTCTCATGGCGTCGTGGTATTTCTTTTCAAGCTCACCATCCAGAGCGATGTGCTGGTAGACCGCCAGCGTCTCTCGTCGAGCGTGGCCTGTGATCAACTGAAGTTCGGCATCAGCCATGCCGGAGTGCCGTGTCAGCCGATTCCGGGATTTGCCTTCGGCCGTCTTGTAACCAGCACTCTTGTCGACGGATTGGACAATAACCAATTCCATTTCCGGAATAACGACGATGCCGTCAACATGGCTCCCTGATTTGAATGTTCATTCAAAGTGACTCACACTCGGCCTTGGCCTTAAGCTGATCGCTTCGCCGCACGTGACGGCATGTGTGGAGAGCTGCGATCCAGGTTTTACGCCAGTCGATATTCTGAGCACTGGCAGCCCCGACCACGGAGAAACTCGTATGCGGCGTCATTCCCTCGTCTTCGCCATGATTCTTGCCGGACTGCAATGCCGGGCCGATGAGCTGAAACCACTCACGAACGTGCCCTACGGAAGCCACGAGCGACAGGTTCTGGACTTCTATCCGGCAAAGTCGGACGCGCCGACACCCGTGGTCCTTTACATCCATGGCGGTGGGTGGCAGGGCGGCGACAAGAAGACCAATCCGAAGGCCTTTCTCGACAAGGGCGTCTCGGTCGTCGCGATCAACTACCGCTACGTCAAGAATGCCGTCGCGGAAAAGGTCGAACCACCGGTCAAAGCACCATTGAGCGACGCCGCCCGCGCCCTGCAGTTCGTTCGCTCGAAGGCCGGCGAATGGAACCTCGACAAGAAACGCATCGGAGCGACCGGCGGCTCGGCCGGTGCCTGTTCGTCGCTATGGCTCGCGTTCCACGATGATCTTGCCGACCCAAAGAGTGATGACCCAATCGCCCGCGAATCAACGCGTTTGTATTGTGCCGCCGTCAATGGGGCTCAGGTGTCGCTCGACCCGAAGGAACTTCGTGAGTGGATGCCGAACTACCGCTATGGCGCCCACGCCTTCGGCCTGCCGACTTTCCAGAGTCTGCACGACAACCGCGAGAAGGTGCTGACCTGGATCAGGGAGTATTCACCGATTGAACACGTGTCGAAGGACGATCCGCCAATCGCGATGTTCTACCGCGGTGAGAAGCCAGTCGTCGGTTCATCACCAAAGGACCCGACGCACTCGGGAATCATGGGCGTCAAGCTGGAAGAACGCCTTAAGGAAGTCGGAGTTGATGTCGTGCTCATCCATCCCGGCCGGACGCATGAAAAATACAGGGGCTCGACAGATTACCTCATTGATCGTCTGCTCAAATGAGTTCTTCAGCGAGTATCAGGTCGGTACTGAATCCCAGAGACGGTTTTTGATCCGCAGGCTTTGCGACCCTCGCCAACCAATACTTTGCCGACAGCCGGTTAATGCTCGAATTCTGCAGAGTCCGCTGGGATGCAGGACATCGCTCAAACATCAACCAGTTCCTACTGATCGCCGACTACCTCAGCGAAGGAACGAACAAAGTCAGTTTTTACGTGATGCGACCGGGAGGCGACCTGAAGGTCGCGCCAGTCCAGTTGACTCGTGACTCCCAGGGCCGCATCACACGAGTGCAGTCGGGAAAGTCGACCGCGCATTTCGAGTATCGGGAGGGAAGCCTGGTCACGGGCTTTCAACTTGTTCCCGTTGCGCGGTGAATCGGCGACAATTACTAAACAGCAAGACGAATCAGAGAGTGATGAAATATGGCGATTGCCAGCAATACCCAAAACGGGCGGATCGTAAATTCGATGATGATTCAGACTTTGATTCGTGTGTTTTGGGCGAGTGCTTTGCTGCTGTCTTGCTCGGTGGGGTTACTTCCCGCAGCAGACAAACCGGCGACCAAGCCGGTCAAGTCGCTGATTCTTCCGGGAGAGTCGTTCCCGGTTGATGGCCGGCCCGCGTTCATTCTGTGGCCGCACGCGGACAAACGACTGGAGCCGCAGCCCTGGATCATGTACGCCCCAACGCTACCAGGGTTACCGGACAGCCATGAAAAGTGGATGCACGAACAATTCGTTGGCGCTGGCGTCGCGGTGGCCGGAATTGACATTGGAGAAGCCCACGGCAGCCCCGCAGGACAAGAACACTTCACGGCTCTTTATCGCGAACTGACCGAGAAGCGTGGGTTCGCAACGAAGGTGTGTTTGCTGGGACGCAGTCGCGGCGGTCTGTGGGTTAGCAGTTGGGCGATTCGCAACACAGATAAAGTCGCCGGCATCGCAGGCATCTATCCCGTGTTCGATCTGCGAAGTTACCCAGGACTGAACCGCGCCGCGCCGGCTTACGGTTTGAAGCCGCAGGAGCTGGAAGCCGCGCTCACACAACACAATCCGATTGCCGGTGTTGATGCGCTGGCCAAGGCCAAAGTGCCCGTGTTCATCATCCACGGCGATGTCGACAGGGTCGCGCCACTGAAGGAAAACTCGGCGGCTCTGGTTGAGCGATACAAACAGGCCGGTGCAGGTGATGCTGTCGAACTGATCGTCGCCGAGGGACAGGGGCACAACTATTGGCCAGGCTTCTTCCACGGCCAGCAACTGGTCGATTTTGCCATTGTGCGAGCCAAACTCGGCCGCTCACAGGATACTTCCTACCAGCGAGAACAGAGGCTGCCGTATCTAAAGAAGCCGATCGTCGACACCGAGCCCGATGATTTGAACGATGGGATTGATGTCAGTTCGCTGGTCCGATCTGGTGGTGATGAAGCGGCAATTGCAAAACTGACCAAAGACATCAGCAGTGGCACGTACGGCAACATCGACAGCATCCTGATCGCGTCTAACGGTAAACTGGTTCTGGAAAGCTATTACCATCGCGGCCGACCCGATCTCCCGCACTACCAGATGTCGATCACCAAATCCGTCACCGCGCTGGCCCTTGGTCGAGCGATGCAGCTTGGATACATCAAAGACCTGAACGCGCCGGTGCTGGACTATCTGAAGGAAGTCAAGCTGTTTCATTCGCTTCCTGGCGTCTCGGAAGTCACGATCGCCGAGTGCTTGAACATGCACTCGGGACTCCGCGGGCTCGACGAGGAATCCAAGCTCGACCTTTCGGGATTTGCGCCTTTCATGAAAGGACAGAGGCAGGCTGAGATGATTCTGAACTCAGCCAGACGCGTGAAAGGCCAATACAAATATCAAGGCAGCGATCCGCTGCTGGTGATGCAGGTAGTCGAAGCGGTCGTGCCCGGCACGGCGGAAGACTTTATCAAGAAGGAAGTTCTCGGCCGACTCGGCATTTCCGAATACGCCTGGCAGCCAGAACTCAGCGGGCTTCCCAAAGCCGCCGCCGGATCGAGCCTCCGCTCTCGCGACATGTTGAAGCTGGGGTTGCTTGTGGCTAACGGAGGCAAGTGGAACGACGAACAACTGTGGTCAGCAGAATTCATCCGCAAAGCGGTGAGTCCGATTTATACAAATAAGGTCGGGCACACGTACGGATATTTTTGGTGGGGCAGTGAAATGGAGCTTAGCGGCAAGAAACACCGCTGCATCTCGGCCCGAGGAGCTGGCGGTCAGTTTATCTTCATCCTGCCGACGCTTGATCTGATCGTCGTCGTAACCAGTCACAACAAAGAAAAGGCAATGCGATGCCCGTTCGATCTACTGAAGGGAGTCGTTCTGCCTGCGTTTACTTCTGAGTAAGCGAAAGAAAGCGGGAACCGTAACGCCATGAATTCCACAGTCGCTTTTGTTGCAGTCGCCCTGATGATCGGCCTTGGCTGCGCCAGCATCGCTCAGGCTGATGCACCGATTCCAGTCGCTCATCGCGGACTTTTGCGGCACGCGCCGGAAAACACGCTTCCCGCATTCGCAGTCTGTCTCGAACTTGGCATCGGATTTGAGCTGGATATCCGGACGACGAAAGACGGCCATCTGGTGGTGTTGCATGACGACAGTGTCGAGCGGACAACCAACGGTTCGAGTCGATCCATCCGCGATATGACGTTGAAAGAAGTCAAGCAGCTCGATGCGGGCAGTTGGTTGGATCCCGCCTTCGCCGGTGTTCGCGTCCCGAGTTTGGAAGAAACGCTCGCACTGGTGAAGGCTCGAAAACGCGGTCCGACGATCATCGCCCTCAACGTGAAGCAGCTCACGCCCGCCGGTGAAGCAAAGCTCGTCTCGCTCGTAGAGAAGTACGGTCTTCTCAATGAGTCCTTCGCATTCGATCAGAACGCTGAGATTAGTCAGCGATTGAAACGGCTCAATCCGAAGTTTCGCATCGGACAGAACGTCAATCGCCAGAGTCTTGACGACCAGGTGAAGGAGGACTTTCTGGATGTGTTCCTGCTGACTTTCGCTCCCACACGCGAGGAAGTGAATCGACTGCGTGAGCGTAAGAAGCAGGTGCTATTCAACTACGCAGGGCCAGGCGACGCACGCCGAAACCCGGACACCTGGAAGCATGTTTGGGATGCCGGGATTGATGGCATGTTGACTGACTACCCTTTGGAGTGCCGAACTTTGTGGCGAACGAAGCAACCTTGATCATTCATCAAGCCGACCGGAGCTGACGTGAAATCACTCATCCTTTTCATCTTTTGCCTGTGTCTCGTTCACAGGGCTGAGTGCGCCGAGTCATCCGAGTCACCTCCGAATGTCGTTTTCATTCTGATCGACGATCTGCGGTACGACACCTTCGGCTACATGGGGCACCCTTTCGTCGAGACACCGCATATCGACGCGCTGGCAAAAGGCGGGATGCAGTTCAGCAATGCGTTTGTGACAACATCGCTGTGTTCTCCGTCACGGGCGTCATTTCTCACCGGTCGGTACATGCACAACCACAAGGTCGTCGACAACGCTGATCGGATGAAGGAAGGGACGGTGACGTTTTCCCAGCTTCTGCAACAGGCCGGTTACGAAACAGCGTTCATCGGCAAATGGCACATGGGCGGTTCGAGTGATGCCTCACGTCCCGGATTCGATCATTGGGTGAGTTTTCGGGGACAGGGCACGTACGCACCGGGCAAGCATACGCTGAACGTGAACGGCAAACAGACGCCGCGTAAACAGTACATGACAGACGAACTGACGGACTACGCGACGCACTGGCTGGCGGATCGGGCGAGCGACAAACCGTTTCTGCTGTACCTTTCCCACAAAGGCGTGCATGGTCTCTACGACCCGGCCCCGCGGCATCGCGATCGTTACAAGAATGCCAGGTTCACGCCGCCCGCCACGATGGCGAACACGTCTGACAATTACGCCGGAAAGCCGATGTGGGTCCGGGATCAACGAAACAGTTGGCACGGCGTCGAGTTTCCGTACTACGGTCGCTCGAAGCAATCAATCGCCGAAATGTATAAGCACTATTGTGAAATGATTCTATCGATTGACGACAGCGTCGGTCGGGTGATGCAGACGCTGCACGACCAAGGCGTCGAACGTGAAACACTCGTGCTGTTTACCAGCGACGGCGGGCATTTCTGGGGCGAGCATGGACTGATCGACAAACGCTGTGCCTACGAAGAATCCATGCGGATTCCGTTGCTGGCGTATTGCCCGTCTCGAATCAAATCCGGGACTCGGTGCGATGCTCTTGTCGCCAACATCGACGTCGCCCCGACATTATTGAAGCTGGCAGGCGTTCCCTTGCCGAAGTCGTTTGATGGACAGAGTTTTGCCGATTTGCTCTCCAATCCGGTCGCAACGGATTCAAGGCGTAAATCGCTCCTTTACGAATACTATTGGGAGCCGAGCTTTCCGCAGACGCCAACGATGTTTGCGTTGCGAAGCCAGCAGTACAAACTGATACAGTATCACGGCGTCTGGGATACCGATGAACTGTACGACATCGCGAAGGACCCTCGCGAGACAAAGAACCTGATCCGTGATCCCAGGTACAAACAACGGACTTCGCAGATGAGGCAGCAGTTGCATCAACGCTTAAAGGAGACTGGCGGCCTTTCGATTCCGCTCGGCTTCAAACGAAATCACGGATCGAACTTGCGCCGTGCAAATGGAACGAAACGAGCAGGATTTCCTGCCAATATGATTCAGGAGCCCTCGAAATGAATCGACTGATTGTTATGGCATGCCTGTTTGCACCGCTGGCCGGCACCTTCGCCACGGGTCAGGATGCCAAAGACTCCGAACGCATCGCCCAAATGGAGAAGATCGCGGACCTTGCCCTCGTTCCGCCGAAACTGAATACGTCACCGCTGCCCGAATACGATTACGACAAACTCGATTACGGGATGACGATTGGCATTGAGCGAACACCGGGCGGCCGTTTGTGGGCGTGCTGGGTGGCGGGAGGCGATAGTCCGAAAGCGTTTTTCGTCCTGGCGACCAGCGACGACGATGGAGAAACGTGGTCGAAACCGCGATTGGTGGTTGATGCGCATGCAGAGGACCTGCCGAGACCACGCAGCATACTCGTCGGCAATTTGTGGACCGATCCGATCGGCCGCCTGTGGCTGATTTTCGATCAGTCGATGGACATGTTCGACGGGCGCGCCGGCGTGTGGTCAGCCATCTGCAAGAACCCAGACGCAAAAACTCCGGTGTGGTCAAAACCCCGCCGCATCTGGCATGGCGTGACGCTCAACAAGCCGACCGTGCTTTCCAACGGCGAATGGATGCTGCCGATCTCCCTGGATCAACGTGGTGGATTCGGTCCTTTCAAAGGATGCTTCCAGGAACTTGACCCTATGCGTGGAGCCAACGTCTTTGTTTCGACCGACAAGGGAGCCAACTGGCATCGTCGGGGATGCGTGCGATTTCCGAATCCCAACTGGCACGAGCACATGATCATTGAGCAGAAAGACAGCGCGCTGTGGATGTTGGCCCGCACCGCCAAAGGCATCATGCAAAGCACATCGTCCGATAGCGGCAAGACCTGGTCGAAGCCGTCCTTTCCAGCCATCAATCATCCTGTCGCCAGGTTTCACATTCGGCGTCTGGCATCAGGACGCATTCTGCTGGTTAAACACGGCAAGACCATCGACTCGCATGAAGGCCGTAGCATGCTCACGGCCTGGCTCTCGGCCGACGAAGGGCAGACATGGACCGGTGGTTTAATGCTCGACGAACGCAAGGGCATCTCGTATCCCGATGGCTTTCAGGCACCGGACGGCACCATCTACATCTCGTATGACCGCAATCGTTCGACCGATGGGGAAATCCTGCTGGCGAGATTCACAGAAAATGACATCCTTGCCGGCAAACTGTCCAGGCCGAAGTCGAAGTTACGAATGTTGATCAGCCGACCACAGGCTCGCGATGCGGCGAGGTTGTCGAAGCAACAGTAACTGTACCAGCTCATCGGTTCCCCACCTTGTTCAACGCGTCGTGGATTCCACGGCTAATGTGATCGGCAAGCAAACCGTTGCCGTTCGCGCCGGGGTGGACACTATCGTAGGTCAGCACGCCGGTACTCAAGTAATTCAGACCACCGTCCACACGGAGTTCGGCATTTTGGTTCCGCAGGTACGCGCGATACACGCTTCGCAAGTCCACCAGCGTGGCTCCGTTTGAGCGGGCGACCTTTCGAGTGATCTCTGCGTACCGATCGCACTTCTTGTCCATCGGATTGGAGCCTTCCCGCTTCTCTTGATAGACCGTCAACGTGGCGAGAACCAAGGCCACTGTCCATCGTAAAGTTGTGCCCGTTCACATCAAGATCGCCAATGAATCGACCTCATTGCCAGCCAAACGAGGCGTTTGTGACCAGTCGCAAGCTGGCATCTGCTCCATATTGCTGATTCGAGTTCTCCATCTTACCGGCTACATTCTCAGCACGGGCCGAACTCGCTAAAAACGACAGGCCACTATTGCCAATAACCAATGAGCTGTCTCATTTACGCGTTTCAAATATTTACGCGTCACTGCACGAATTGATCCTGCAATAGTCAGTTCATTGTGGCAATCGCTCTTCGACAAATGTCGTGACCTGCTTTCCAAGCAGTTCTCTTGCCGGTGGCGTCAGATGAACGCCGTCTTTGCCAATCAGTGCCTCTGTCGTGTGTGGCCGATCTGGCTTGGACATCGCGGTATGCAGATCGTTGATCGGCACGTGTAATTCCTTCATGACTTTCTTCGCAATAGTGTTGTATTGCTCGACGCTACTTCCCAGCAATTCGTAATCGCGGCCTTTTCTGGCAGCCGCGGCGCGGTCATCGAGTATGGGTGTCGTGGTAGCGAACAACACGACCGCGTGCGTTCCTTTGCGGATGCGCTCGACGATCTTTCGCAGGTTGGCTTCGTATCGCTCTGGCGAAACCTGAAACTTACCTGTCGCCTTGAAGTGCTTCGTGTCATGGATGCCGCTGTTGAAATGAACAACCGCGGGCTTCTCGCGAATCACCCATCGTTCGAGGTTCTTCAGCACATTACTGCTGTCACCACCGTTTGCCTTCGGGGTGACAACCGTGGCCTTACCATCGAGATGTTTGGCCACACTCGACCCGTAGCTCAATCGTATCGAATCGCCGACAAGAACGACCTTGGGCAATGCTTTGATGTTTGATTCGTTCGATTGCCCTAAAGCGGTTGCCGAACACGACAACGCGAGAATGGCCAGGATTGAAACGATCATGATGATGGAGCCTTCATGCTGAGGACCGACGAATCGTGCTAGAATACCATTCTTGCACGGTTCTCGAACAATTACCGGACAAAGACGTCTGCCCAATGACGAACCGTTCGCGCTTGACTGTGACATTCACGACAACGCTGTAATGGAGTGACGCTGGCAAGATTACAAATCGCCTGCGCGTGTTTACGGACCGAGTGTCGATTCGGCAGTGCCTCGCTGCTTTGACCCAAAGAGAGTGTTAAACATCATGACGTTGATGACCAAACTGAAGCCAGCAACCGTCTTCTTCTTGGCTGCGAGCCTGCTGATGGCCGGCGTTTCCCAGCGGGTCGCGCGGGCTCAGTCGGCAACGGACGACGTGATACTCAAATCGGAGACGTTCGCGGCAATCCACAAGCAAATCAGACCGCAACGTGGTGAGTCCCGTTGGATGAGCATCCCCTGGCTAACCGACCTGCACGAAGCCCGCCGGAAGGCCGCGGCCGACGGGAAGCCTCTGTTCCTCATTGTGTCAGGTAAAGCCCTCAGCATCGGGATGTGTTGAAGCGGCGGTATCGACGCGGGCCGTGTGCCCGCCTACTGGTCCGCCGAAAACGTGCAACTGATCATCGACAACTTCGTTCCCCTGTCCGTCCATGGCTCCGACCAGCGCCGCAAAGATGGCGTCGGCCAATTCTACCGTGACGCGGGACTGAACCTGGACAGGGTTGAAGCCATGCAGTGTTGCCTCACGGCGGGTGGCAGGGTTCTTGGGGCGACTTACCTGGGAGTCGACCTCAAGAGCGCTTTAAAAAGATGGAGGGCTCTACCCGAGTCCGAACGCGCTCCCGGTGCCGTCAAAGTGCCCAGCCGGGGCGAGGTCGATACCCAAGACGTCGCGCCGCTCACTCCGCCCGCCGGCGGCTTGATCCTCAAAGTTCATACCCGAGTCTTCATGCGCGACAACGGTCAACTCCGCTACGTGACGGGCAAAGATTTGTGGTTCGATGAACAAGGGAAGCAGACCCTGGAGGCCGACTATCAGAAGGGACTGACCGCTGCACATGAAGCTCAACCCCATCACATGTGGCTTACTGAAGCTGAATGGAAGTCGCTGATGCCTGCCAACCCCAGAAAGGCTGACCAGGTCCCGGTGCCGGCGAGAATTGCCGACCGCATCCTGCGCTGGCACATGAACCCCCTCAGGTTCTACGGCCGATACGGGCAAGACGCGCTTGATCGCGAGGATGTGCGGGCCGGACACCTGACTTTGACCGTGGATGCTGTCACGCCCCGTAAAGTCCGGCTAAGGCTTAACGGCTTTGGAAAACTTGGAAAGGTGCCACCGGCCGCCATCGCCGAAGGGAAGATCGCCAGCCTCGATCACTGGGGATATGAGCCACGTGTGCTCGGCTTTCTGGAGTACGACCCGCAGAAGCTGGTCTTCACCCGATTTGACATCGTCGCCCTTGGCGAACACTTTGGCCGGCTGGGCAACGGCAGACGAGCTCCTTCGCGGATCGGCCTCCAACCGTTGGGGATTTCCTTTGAATTGATCAAGGGCGATCAACCTGCCGACCGCATCGCACCGGGACGGCCGTCCGATTCCCGAAGCTATTTCGATTTGAGAAAATAAGGAATCTATGATGAATCGTGCGCTGCTGGTGATCGATGTGCAGAATGAATACTTCACGGGGGCTTTGCCCATCACGCACCCGGCCGGTCATCTGGAACAGATACTTGCAGCTATGGATGCCGCTGCGGGACGCGTGCCGGTGGTTGTCGTGCAGCATCATTTCCCGGAACCGGACAAGCCGTTCTTTCAAAAAGGGACACCGGGCTGGGAACTGCATCCCGAGATAAAGTCTCGACCGCATGATCTGCTGGTCGAGAAATCGATGCCGGGGAGCTTTACCAACACACCACTCAAAGGTTGGCTGCGCGATCAGGGTATCGACACCGTGACGATCGCTGGATACATGACTCACATGTGCTGCGACACCACCGCCCGCCAGGCCGTCCACCAGGGATTAACGGTCGAATTCCTTCGGGATGCGACAGGGACTCTTGCCATGTCGAATGAAGCTGGCGAGGTAACAGCGGAGGAATTGCACCGCTCGATTCTGTGTGGCCAACAGATGCTGCTCAGCGAAGTGATAGACGTCGATGGCTGGATCGCACGGCTCTGATTCAAGCAGGAGAGGTCTCGGGAATGGCTGCGTCAGTGAGCCAGCCGCTTACCGTTCCCGAGCGATTCAGTTTTAGCGAGGTCGCCATGTCTACGCCGGAATTCGTCCCGTATCTCAGCGTCACCGACGCAGAGAAAGCCGTAGCGTATTACTCACGAGTCTTTGAGGTCGGACCTGCGCTTCTGTTGAACATGCCGGATGGGCGCATCATGCACTGCGAGTTTCGCTTCGGAAGTACGCGATTCCTTTTGAGCGAAGAGCTGCCAGAGCCACCGCCGAACAAAACATGTCGGGGTACTTGAAGGCAAACTTGAGAGAGCCACTCGCCCCCATCGAGAATCCGTGTACGGCACGTCCTTCCCGCCGTGCGATCGTCCGGTACGTTTTTTCGATCCGCGGGGTGAGCTCTCGAATGGTCATCGACTCGACCATGATCTTACCGTCAAAGTGATCCATGTATCCGGATCGGAAGCCGTTCGGGTAGACCAGAATGACGGGGCGAAGTTTCTCGCTGCCGTAGAGTTCAAGCCAGGTTCTGGCCGTAGACAGACTGGACGATTCATTCCCGCCGCCACCATGCAACCAGTACACGACCGGGTACCGCTCCTTGCTCTTTTCATAACCTGGCGGAAGGACCACCGAATAACCAACCGTGGTCTGCATCGCCTTACTCTCGTACGTCACGTGAACGAGGCCGGGAGTCGTCTTAAGGACTCCGTCGGAAGGCGGATTGACCCACTGTGCGTCGACCTCGCCTGCCGGCAGAAGTCCGCAGAGGAAGATCAGACAAGTCAATAGCTGGCGAGTTGGATGCCGCATTTGTCGCCTCGGATAACGCTTGAGTTGGAATCTCACGCTGCACCAGCAGCAAGATAGAAAATGTTTGACGAGCCTGCAGGTTTCTGATTGATCGTGGCTGTATCGGCACTGACCGTCACCGATGAGTGCGGGCACACTTGAACTCACGGAACATCGCGTTCAACCACCTCTCGCGGCAGCAGCAGTTCGGAGGGCCAGCGAGCCAGGTAGGGAGGCACCGTTAGGAGCCGGATTGCCGAGGCGGCACCCTGGAGTTTCCAGAGTTTCCCGTCAGTCCCCTTTGCAACTGGAACGCTGTAATAGCCGGCCGGTTTCCCTTCGAGGTTAAGAAACTCCTCGCCCGCTGGCCCAATGATCCGTCCATGCGAATTCGCGTGAAGTCCGAGGGTGCGAGTTCCTCGTGGCACGTAGAAGTACAACGACCACCGACCGTTCGTATTGATGGGTTGGTCAATGCTCGACTTGAAACAGATTGGCTGGCCGTTCGGCCACACAACGCTGGTCAAGTCACCGCCGTCAGATAGGTCGATCCGGTACAGCCCCGTCTCCTTCACGCTCAACGTGATGGGGTGCGGCTTGCCATCGGGAGGCACAGTCCGGTCGCTTGCGACGAGTGTTTGACGTTCTCCAGTCCGGCTCGCTCCGCCGGTCTTCCACAGCTCAACGCGGATGTTCCCGCGGTCTCGATAGTGAGCAATCAGACCGCCGGTGATCGTCAACGAAACTTGAGCCGGAACCTTCGCCACGAACGCGTAGAACGATCGTCGGCCGCGACCTCGCTGAGCTGAACCTGCTGTTTCGGTTCCCAGCTTCAATGCCGCCGCGGGAACAAGATCGTCCGAAAACGTGACCGGCTCGAAGTCGAGTTCTACCAGTGGGCGATGTTCGATTCCGTCGCGGATGAAACCCATCAACTCGGCCGCCGTAAATGACTGGCTGGACTTCCACGAATTGCGTTCTTCCGGCACAGACCACGTTGCCGCTTTGGGAATCGCGACCTGCTTGTCTCTGGCGACGACATCTCGATACAGCGCCTTGGCATGCACCATCATGGTGTTTCGCATGCGATAGGTGTGACGAATCATCGCCTCAAACGCAGTCTGACGGGCGTCACCTTTTGCGCTGCGATATTGATCGAAGACATCGACAAAGCGGGCGTACAGAATCAAGTCGTTCAGACGAGCATCAATCTGCTGCCGCTGCTCCGGGCTCAACTGTTGATCGGTAGCGATGAGTCGCCTGGCGTCATTGAGCGACCGAAACATGCGGCCAAGTTGGTCGTCAAAAACCAGATGCTGATGCGAACCGTCCAGTTGTCGGTAGAACTCTCGCATGGGTTTCCTGGCCGGGCCGAAGCATCGCGTCAGAAAGTCTTCAGTCAGGTCTTCAATCTGATCGGCCTCTTTCACGTCCCACAACATGCGAGACGCCAGGTAATAGCCGAGCCCGTTTGGCCCCCAGTTGTCGCTGGACTCGGCCGACATGAACTTGGCGCCCCTGGCGTGGAATTCCGGAATCGTGCGTCGCAGATAGTCGATGGTGCCACCGCGGGCTGCGGCCGGCATGTCTCTGTCCCAAACATTCACGCCGTAGTATTCGCGGATACCGAGCGATGCCCCGCGATCGGCCCAACCCGAGATGATCTCGTCCAGCCGCATCCCACCCTTCAAGAACGACGTGGCGACGCTGATGACAACCTGCGGATGGACTCGCGCACTCGGTGGCGGCGAGTGGTAGTTGTAGGCGTACATGCCGACGAGCTTGCCGGGGTGACGCTCGTTGATTGCCACGGCGACCTCGTTGGCCAACGTGACCGCCTGGTCGCTGACGGAGCCCAGCTTGGCGCACTCGTCACACTCACACCAGCCGCCGCCGTCGCTGGGATCCATTGAGACGCTGTCGAGTGAAGGATCATGCTCAAACTTCTTAATGGCGTTTTGGACGAACAGTCTCCGTACGGCAGGATTGCTCAGGCACGGCTTCGGGTTGACGACAGGCTTACGCTCCCCGTTCAGGAGCGGCCAATACTCCAAATGCGATTCAAACTCCCTGCGCGCCGCTTTAACAAGCCCGTCGTACGCGTGCCCCGTGCTGAGTTGGATGCCAGGTACGCAGCGGTTCTTCGCACACCACCGCCGGTAGGGTTCGACGTTGTAGTCCCATGTTCCATAGCCATACCAAATGCGCCGCGCGAGGTAATCGGGGGACTCGAAGGCGTTGATCTCAATCGACAGATCGCGGCGTGTTGGAACAACCTCCCACGCCTCGCCCGGAAAGAAATGCCGGTAGCCAAATCGATGCAACAAGTCCCAGACCGCATGCGTGACAGCCAATTCGGTCGCCCCGACCAACCAAACCCCACGCACATCTGAACGCAACAGGTACTCTTCGCGCCGAGTGATGTCCCTGGAGGCGAAGCGTTTCGCGAAGTCCTGTCTCGAAAAGTCGTCTGGCACACCCAGGTAGATGCCTCGCTCCTGGCGAGTGCTGATCGAGAATTCCGCCTGCGTGATCCGCTGCAGGTATTCAACCAGCGTCTTCGCGGACGCCCACACTCGATCAGACGCATCGTCCGCAATGACGATCGGCAGCTGCGCCTTCCCATTCCTCGCCAGTTCAACTACTTCGGCTGACAGCGGCGTCATAAAGGCAAGAGAACTCATAGTGGCGACGAGCAGTTTCGTCTTCATGGTGTGTCTCCAGCAGTCGGCAGATTCGTCGACTTCAATGGTGTGCAAAATCGTTTTTCCTGCTCGGTGGGCTTCGTGTCGGCTGGCGTCCTCAACCTGACAGCGCCGCCACTAACTCCGGCGTTATACTCCCAATCGACTGGCCGGGTCCGCTCCGACAAGAAGATAGAGGCCAACCTGGCATCAGCGAATTGCCGCTGGGACCATATTTCGATGTCGGACGAGGCTCGACGACTGAACCCAAACTCATTCAAGAGACATCTCAATCATACGAAACACCGTCATCGCGCTGCTTCTCCTTGCGACTCCCTGTCTTGCAGATGTTCGCCTGCCGAAGATTCTTGGATCGCACATGGTGCTGCAACGAGAGTCAGAGGTGATGGTCTGGGGCTGGGCAGAGCCCGGAGAAAACGTCGCCGTGGCGTGCGACTGGCTCGACACTGTGATGTCGGTCAAGACAGCTGAAGACGGCAACTGGCAGGTCACGCTCCGGACGGGAAAAGCCGGCGGCCCGCACACCATCACCATTTCCGCTGGCAACCGCATCACACTCGACGACATCTTGTTCGGCGAAGTGTGGATCGGTTCGGGCCAGTCGAACATGGAAATGCCGCTGGTCAAAGTTTCGGGAGCGTACACGGGAATCAAGGACTCCGAGCAGGAGGTCGCTGCCGCCAACCACCCACAAATCCGGCTGTTTCAAGCTGGCAATTTCAGCAGCAAAGAACCGCTGGAAGACGTCGAACCGGGTATCACGATGTACGGCATCCCTCGGGCGAAGTGTACGTGGTCGGCCTGTACTCCAAAGTCATTTCCGACATTCTCATCGACCGCATATTTCTTCGCTCGGGAACTTCACCGGGAATTGAAAGTGCCAATCGGAATCATCGACTCGTCATGGGGTGGGACACCGGCCGAAGCCTGGACGCCCGCTGCCGGGCTGAAGAAGCTGGAGTATCAAAATGAACTCGACCAGGCAGCGAATCTGCCGCCCAGCAGGAAGCGGTCGATCGCTGACTTACCGCTACTGCCGATCATGATCAGGTCAGCGTGCCATCCGCGAGCGACGTTCAGCAGGTCTTCGCTCACGTCGTCGGCTTCGCGAATCAAGGGCATGACATTCGGATACGCAGCCGCACGCAGATGCTCGGCCGCCTTCTCCACAGCTTCCGTTGTCGCCAACTGTTCGCTGCGCCATGCCTCGGACATGGTCTGCAGGATATCCATACGAAATGTGCGCATCAGCGACATGACAGACACTATCCGTACATCGGCAATCTGACCCAGCGGTAGACGCGTCAAAGTTGCAAGGGCCTCGTCACAGGCCGGCGAGCCGTCCCAGCAGAGCTGAATCCGCAATCGATCTTTCGAAGCATCCAGCAATTCGCCTGACGTGTCTCCTGGACGGCTGAGCAGAACAGAGGATGGAGCATGTTTCAGGACCTTCTGCGACGTGCTGCCTGACAGGAACCGGTCCAGCGCGGACAGACCCCGCGACCCGACCACCACCAGGTCGGCTTTCTCCTGCTCGGCCAGCCGAGTGATCTCGTCGGCCACGTGCCCTTCGCGGATTTCAGTTCGCAGGCAGAAACCGTTGGGGACGAAACCTTCCGCAATTTCATCCAGCAGACGGACGGCTTCCTCTTTGCGTCGCTCATGGAGCTGTTCGTGAACCTGATCGCGGATTTCCGACTCGTAAGCAAAGGCTCTGAAGTCCTCCAGAACATTCAGGAGCACGATCTCGGAATCTGCTGGAACTTTCAGTTGCTTCAGCAGCGCGATCGCGTCATGCGAATGACTCGAACCGTCGGCCGCGATCAGGATCTTCATGTTGGTGACTCCTCTGACGTCTTGCCTGGGCTGGTGGCCTCACGTCGGTAAACACTCCGCACGAGTCGTGCCACAGCGACCACATGTGCGAACGTCACCGAATCAGCGACTGGACGCGGACAGACAGGCTGAGAAGTCACACGATCCCCGGCCACAGCGACACGTTCTCAGCGCAGGTGTGCGAAATGGCGCGCGATTGCACGTTGAACTGCGCCATCAGGCACGCACGCTCACCGGGATGTCAATGAGCGGGCTGTGTGGGAGACACGCTGAGAGAGTCTGTCGAATTGCAAGAAACGGCATTCGAATTGCATTACGAAACTATCTCTGGAATCAACCACAGTGAGGCCATTCGGAGAGTCGCGATGATCCGACTGCAGAAGATTCTTGCACCAGTCGACTTTAGCGAATTCAGTCGCCGGGCCGTGGACTACGCATGTCAACTCGCAAGTCAGTTTCGTGCGGAAGTACATGTACTCCATGTTGTCGAACCGGCCCCCATCGTGTTCGCCGAAGGCGTTGCAGTCCTGCAGGAAAGCGATGCCGAAATCTCCGCGGCGGTTGAGAAACGACTGGCAGGGATTCCTGGCCGGGAATGGCAGGAGCTGAATGTTGTCCGGGCATCTCAGGTGGGCTCGGCATTTGTCGAAATCATCTCGTATGCCCGTGACAACAACATCGACCTGATCGTGCTCGGTACACACGGTCGTGGAGCAGTCGCTCACATGCTGTTGGGAAGTGTGGCTGAAAAAGTCGTGCGGAAAGCGCCCTGTCCCGTTCTCACCGTGCGGGATCCCGATCATGGATTCGTGATGCCCTGAGCGATGCTCAAAGGTTTTCGATTCTCGAAAGGAACCAGTCCCATGCGTCATGTCCGTTTCGCGAAGCTTGCTGTTATTGGAGCCGCCCTTACTGGAGCGCTGATCTGGCTACCGAGCGCCGCACAGGAGACATCCCCCAAACAGCTCGCTGCCAAGCCGAAGGATTCGCCACGGCCCCAGCTTGAGGAGTTCATGCAGAAGAAGCTTGACGCATCAAGCCAGATTCTTGAGGGCCTGCTGGTTGAGGACTTTGAGCAGATCGAGAAGGCAGGGAAGCAGCTCCGCGAGATGAGCAACACGGAAAAGTGGCGAGTCTCAACCGACTTGATGTATCGAAATCACAGCCAGGACTTTCAGCGAAGCGTCGACAAGCTGATCCAGGCCGCGGGGAAAGGTCAGTCAATGGATCGCATCGCTCTGGCGTGGTTCGACACGACGCTGAGCTGCATCGAATGTCATCGCTGGGTCCGGAACGTACTGATCGCCGATTCCGATGCACCGCTGACGCGACCGATCGGGCAATCCGTCGGAAATCACTGACACGCAGCGTTCTTCGTTCAGTCAATCACTGTAAAGGAAGTTTCCATGAAGGTTCTGATACACGACAACGTCAAGACGACCCGTCCGCCGCGAACCGAATACGTGACGAATCTGGTGAATGACCTGCTCGGTCGCTTCGAACATGCCGTACACCAGGTTGAAATCACAATAAACATGGATGGTCACACCGCTGCGGCCGAGACTCACTGTCACGTCACGGCAAGTCTGGGTTCGCTGGGCGTTGTTACAGCAGAGGCTCGTGAGGCGAATGAGCACAGCGCCGTGAAGGGCGCCATCGATCGTCTGACGCGCGGAGTTTCCAAGAGGATTGAGAAACGTCAGTCCCGACAGAAGCACGTCGAATCCGTCGCGGAGTCTGAATTTGAACGCGCGACCGCCAAGGACAAATGATGTTTGCTCCCTGGTTACCACTCACACAACGCCAACCCGATCGGTCATGGTACGACTCAGTGAGCCACGACGTCAGCATCTGCGTGCTTGCTCTGTATGTCCTTGCTATCTGGTCCATATTCGTGTGACTCGCAGGCATTCCCATCAATACCGGGCTGGGAGAATGCTGACGTGTGCAACCGTCATTTGCCGGGTTCCGTTTCCGGATACTCCGAGAGGATGAGTTGCGCAGCCGCGTCCAGCGCCGCTCGCCACTCAGCGTCCAGCACACTGGTCCAGTCGGCACCGTGGTACTCGCCAAGTGCCATGAGCAGCGAATCAATGAATCGTGGAAACAACTCACGACCGATGCCCATCGACACGTGCTTCTTTCCGAGTCCCTTCAGGTAGTTCTCTGAAACCCAGCCTCCCGTCGATGCCTGTCGCTCCGTGGTGATCAGTGCCGTCATCAACTTCGTCCGCTGATCGTGCATGTCGATCTTCTCGAAGAACGGCCGTGTTTCAGGGTGTTTATGAAACAGCGTTTCATAGAAACGGGGTGCGAAGTCCTGTTGATCGATCAGGATGCACTGAGCACTTTCGTGAAGTTTCATGATGGACCTCCGCATGACAGTAACGTAGCGACCCTATTCGTCGGGCTTCTTTGCCGGTTGCTGCCATTCGTGTTCTGGTCGAGCCAGGATCTCTTCGATGACCGCGCTCACGGCGTCCGCCTGTTCGGCTCTACCGTCCTCACGGGCATGCTCCACGATCTCGCGGGCCTGCGGGATAAGCCCCATATAGAACCGCTCGGCCACTTCATACATGCCGTGCCAGTGAGCGTAATCGGGTGCCATCATCGAAGCTCCATGCCGGGCACGGCGTCCTTCATGGTGCCAAAGGTAGAACCACGTCCACTCGATCTCCTCGTCAAACTGAGTCTCCGTAATGAGTTCCTGTTCGCGAAGTGATTTCATGATGGACTCGCCGGGCTTCGCGAACTTCTCATTGAACAGCACGATGAAGTCGTCGTACTGCTTGTAGAACGCGTTCACGTAATCCGGCGTGTGACAGTGGTGGCAGACCTGCTTCATGTTGGAACGTTTTTCCGTGGCCGAAAACGTGACCAGTTCCCGTCGCTTTGCGGGATCGGTTTCGGTCACAAGATTCCCATCGGCGTCGGTGTCCAGCACCTTGCTGACTGGTGGTCGGTTCGTCCACGACAGACGCGTGCCGGCATCGTGAGTGACAACGCCACCGTTCCTGGAGTTGCCGGACATGTGGCACGTCGCGCAGGTCGGCGCCTGTGAGTAGTCCTCGCCCAGGACCCAGTCCTCGGCATCCAGATTCATGTGTTCTTTCAGGTCGCGGAATGCCACGCCATGTTTCGATTCCTCGTAAATCTCTTTCTGGGGGTGGTCTGGACCCAGATGGCACTTGCCACAATTCTCTGGCTGGCGGGCACGGCGGGGTGAAAAATCGTGTCGGCTGTGACACGCGGAACACGAACCCAGAGAACCGTCCAGGTTGAGCCGGCCGATTCCCGTGTTGGGCCACGTTCCAGCATGCAGCTTCGGCCGGCCGTCGTCGTCCTTCGCGATCAGATCGAGGGCTTCCAGATTGGAGGGCTGACCATCAGCGCCAGGTTTCAGATCATCGACCGTGATCGCACTACCGTCCGTTCCGAGCAGCGCGATCTTCGAACCATGACACTGCTGGCAGCCGACAAACGCACTGGCCATCCCGTTGACTTCGGTAATGTCCGGTCGGCCCGGCGTGGGTGAATGCGGGTTGAACGGCACGCGTGAGCCTTCCACGGTCTCGGCGAGGAAATTGTCCAGGGACGCGAGAATGTTCCCCGCCTTCGCATGATGGCTGTGCGCGAACTCGGTCGCCTCTTTCTCATGACAGCGACTGCAGTCTCTGGGTGTCACGATCGTGGCAATGGTCCAACCATGGTGATTGAAGGCATCGGCATCGTTCTTGTCCGCCTTGTGACACTCGACACACCCGACGCCCTTGCGAGCATGCGTGCTGCCCTTCCAGTGATCGACAATGCCCGGTGACTGCTTGCCATGACAGTCGACGCAGCCTTTCGACTTTTCGGGCACGCTGACATGCGCAGAAGTCAGCCCGACTTCCTCACGCTTCCTTGCCACTTCCATAGCCTGCACCAGGACGAGCGAGGCCAGAAAGACCATGCCGAGAAATCCGATGATGTATCGTTTCGTTTCCAGTTTCATGAATGCAGTCCGTTGGAATTTCGTCTGAGTGTTCAATAAAGAGAGGTCATCTGCTCAATGCCGCCCCGCACGACAACGCGCCACGCGGCTTCAATATCGTCGGTGGACTGTTGGTCGTGTTTTCGGATCGTTTCGACCAGAGTGTCGATCCACACGGAGTACAGCTCAGGGCGAACATTCAATCCTGATCGCCCGTGTGTCTTTCCGAGTCGACGCAGTTCCTGTGCCGACTGTTCATTGCCCGTTGCATAGTCAATCAGGTGCTCGACTCCCTGCCGGATCAGTTGATTCTGCTGCTGCATCTCCACGTGAGCGAACAATGTGCCGATACCCGGCGCCCTGGCAGACAGCGTTTCGTAGAAGTCGTCAAAGAACTCGTCCGAGGCGCCCATGCAACGGCAGAAACTGGACCGCACAACGTCCTCAACGAGGCGGAGCAGTTGCTCGCTCGTGACAGCGCGATCCGGCGATGTGGAGTTAAGGTGTGTCATAAGAAAACGATTCAGTGTTCAACGACTGCTTCCCATACAGTCAGACCAACCAGCAGGAAAACGCCCACGATGCCGATCCACACGCTGGCTTCCGCGAATCGTGTGCGTCTGCGGATCCAGTCGTCGATGAACGGCCAGACGAACATGATGAAGACAATGAAGCCGGAACTCAGGACGGCGAACGTGCCGGAAAACAGCTTCAGCCAGCGGAATGAGACGTAGAACCACCACTCGGGCTTGATCACTTCCGGAGTCGTCAGCGGGTCGGCCTTGGGGCCCAGTTCGACTGGCAGCACGGTGGCCAGCACACTGAGCAGAATCATGAGCACCAGCCCGACGATGAGCTCGGTATAGAGATGGTCCGGGAAGAAGTTGAACGTCTGCTGTTCTTTGTCGGCATCGTCTTCGAACTGCAATTCGCTGATGCCCTGCAGTCGCAGAATGCCAATATGAATCGCAATCAGCCCGATCATGACTGCCGGCAGCACAGCCGCATGCAGAATGTAGAAACGAGGCAGTGTCTGCTCGTTGTACGTGTCGCCAGCCAACAGCAACCGTTTGGCGAAGACACCGAAGTAGGGGACGGTGTCGCAAATATTGGCCGCGACGGTCGCACCCCAATAGCTGAGCTGTTCGAAGACCAGACTGTATCCCGTAAACCCGATGGTCAGCGTGCACAACAACAGGCACATACCGACCATCCAGTTCAGTTCGCGGGGTTTCCGGTAGGCGCCCGTGAAATACACGCGCATCTGGTGCAGGATTATGGCCGCGATCATCAACGTCGCCGCCCACTTGTGGACACTGCGAATGTACCAGCCGTAGGAGACTTCGTTGGTAATCGTGTGAATGGACTCGTAGGCCGTTTTTGAACCGGGCTGATAATAAAAGGCCAGCAGAATGCCCGTGACGATCTGTACAACGAACAGATAAGCTGGCGTGCCACCCAGGCAGAACCACCAACGCTTCAGGTGGTTTGGCACGGGCTCATTGGTGAGTTCCGCGAGTTGCACGCCTGAGATAGGCAGGCGTTCGCTGAACCAGTTCTTCACAGAAGCACGCACAGTTGCATCCTTTTCGTGGGACAGGCGTCAGACGAGCGCTTCGTTCGGGACTTCGATGAACAGCAGGCCGCCTTCGATCTTCAGGGGATAGCGAGGCAGCGTCTGGTTGGCGTCCTTCGGTGGTCCGGAGATCGGTTCACCAGTTGCTGCGAACGCTCCGTTATGGCACGGGCAGAAGAAGCGATCTCGATTGCCTTCCCAGTGGACCCGGCAGCCCAGATGCGGACAGACACTCGACAGAGCGATGAAGTCGTCCGGAGTGCCATCATCTGCGAGACGCGTCACGACGACTTTCTGCCCGGCCGGAGCCTCGTACGTCATCGACCGCCCAACGTCGAAACCGGGGAGGTCCGACAGGAGCTGCCACGACTTCGTGTTGCCTCGAAAGGGATACAGGAAGCGGCCAATCAGCGAAGCAAACATGCCGTATCCGAGCGTCATGCCGAAGACCATGACGACGGATGACGCCATGCCAAGGAACGATCGACGCTCAACCGGCTGCCCATCTTCGATGTCTGTGAGTTCCTGGTCATTCTCAGAGTGAGACGTCATCGCAGTTCTTTTCTCGAGATGTTCGGGCAGACCGTGTCGCTGAACGCGTCAGCGATTGTTGGTCTGACCGCATCTCGCGTGCCGGAACGGTGTGCTGGCGTGAAACCTGCGTTCAAGGTCTGTAAATACCCGCCAGTTCCCCTGCGATTTGCAGATTCGAAGACGACGCTCAGGCGCAGACTCGACGTGACGGGAACTCAAGTGTGCGGATAGTCGCGATCTTGACTGGCCGGTGTGCGATTTGTCTCAGCGCGGATCGGTATGTCGTGTTCGCCCCTGTATTTGCCGACTATGGCCTGATCCTGGTCGAGGGAGACTCTCAAACCGCGGCTGCCAGAATCGAGGTCTGGCGACAGGCTGTCACGGAATCGCCGATGGCTGCGGCCGACGAGTCAGTGATCGCGCTCGTCACCGACAACCCCATTGTTATCGAGACACCGGTTTGGCCACGATCCAACATCGCCGTGCTTGCAAGCCGGGTGCTGGATGTTGCTGAGGAGGGTTGTGGCTGAGGAGGGTTGTGGCTGAGGACATGCGCACGTCGGATTGCGTGTGGCTCTGCTCGCCTCGTGTGTGAATCCGGCACGGTGCCGGTGGATATTGCCGGTCGCCGTGCCGACGTTCCCGTTGAATTGAGAAGCGACGAGGATCGATTTGCCCCGGAGTTCGACAGTAACGACTTGACCACAATTCAGGCAGACACCGTGATCTGATTAATCGGCCAGCAGGCAGAGTTGTCGTTCGTTGAAAGTCACGGTGATGCCCGACTGACCCCAGGCCTTCGGCCAAAGCGATGGGATCAATTCAACCTTGATGCTGAACACGGCTGGAAGCCCGCAGGTGAATTGTGAGATGCGTTGGACGGAAATGACCATGGGTTCAAGCGCTTCATTCATCGGGGCAGCGGCTCGGTTCGATGCCGTCGGGAAGAACGGTTATTATGGCGTGCCTTACCCAACGCGAGCCTCCGAGACCGCGGGATGTCCCTCAGCGGTGCGAGGGATACCTCCTCAGAAATCTTTGCTCCCCAACGTAATCGGACGACTGTTCCTCCTAACGGACGAGTTCCACCCAACCCTCTCGAATTCGATGCCCTTATATTAAGTGCAATGATAGCGTGCTGCGCGAACAGGTCGCGTCATCGCGGATCCACGTGACTGTGATAATGAGTTACTAACACGCGCCGGGAGAGACACCATGAGACTTCTGCCCACTACGATTTTCGTTGCGTCGTTCTTTGCCACCAGTCTCTTCAGGACTGATCGCCTCGCACAGGCTGCGGATGTGGCCGCCACTCTCGTGATTCCTCGCGTCGGCGTCTCGCAACGCCAGGACCTCACGGGCAAGCTCATTTCGCCTGGAGCTCCCGTCGTGCTCGTTCGTGCTGACATTGTGGACGCTCGCTGGTGGGTTCAGGAACATGCGGTCGTCGAGCCTGACGGCCGCTTTCGCGTTAGCGCCCGATTTGGAAATAATAAAACAAAACCGGGGACGCGATTCGATGTTGTTGTTCTCGTCGTGCCGAGTTCCGTCGAATTGGAGCAATGGAAACCCGGTGACGTTCTGGAGAATCTGCCATCAACCGTTCCGCGTTCGCAGGAGATGACCGCCGTATACGAGTAGCACCGTAGCGACGTAGAAATCATCGACGACGTTATTACATCGCCTCGTACGGGTACGTCGGTCGATCATCTTCATTCTGTCACTGGCGAGCTGAAGGAACATTTCCCCGTCGTCCTGGTTCGTTCATCAGTTCCGGGAAGTCCGTGGTGGGCCCAGTCGCCCGTCACCTTCGATTTCAAGACCAGGAAGTTTCGAGGTGACATCGTGCTTGGAAACAGCCGAACGGCAGATGGCAGTCGTTTCCGAATCGTCGTCCTGGCTGTGAAGCGGCACGCAGATCTGCAGAATTATCGTGAGGGTACGCGATTCTCACAGCTTCCATCAGCCATTCCTCAATCCGAACAAGTCACAGTGGCACTTCGCGATCCTGACGCAGAGGTCAAGTAGTGTTCACCGCCCGGACGCTGCTGTCGCGAGCTGCTGTTTGATTGCCCGCAGCGCTGACATCATCCCTCAGACAGCGTGAACATGACTCGCAACCTGAGTGGAATACCGCGGAACGACACGAACAGGCGTATTGACCTGTCTTTCGTTGATTGCAGTTTCCCCGTCGAGAATCGATGAGGGGAGTTCTTCCCGAGACTCCAGTCCTGTGAGCGAGGTTCCGGCCGGTGCCTCGCTATGTGGGGCATCCGCGCTCAACTCAGCGTGCCACCGAGTCTCGTTCTCTGGACGCCGCAATGGACATCGACACGGGTGATACCGGTCAGCGGTTTATTGACAATGTCGCGCACGAATTCCGGACTCCATTGGCCGTTGTCAAAAAATACGCGTCGTTGCTGGG
>CAUZFZ010000125.1:0-32846 GCA_963579025.1 Planctomycetota bacterium
GGCCGAAGCGACGGTGAGGCGGAAGGGGCGGCCCACTTCTGCTGATCCTGAGCCGAGGTCGGAATGCGTGAATCTACCCATTCATTCCGTGGGAGAGCCTAAAGATGCATTGCGTCGGGTCGATGCCCTGTTGAAGGCCGGCTATGTCCACGTTGTGGACGCCAACCTGAAGAGATACTTCGATTCGATTCCGCACGCCGCTCTGATGGAGTGTCTGAAAACGAAGATCGCGGATGGGCGAGTCCTGTCTCTGATCGAATCGTTTCTTCAGGCCCGCATCATGGACGGAACGGAAACATGGCGCCGGCATCTGGTGCTCCGCAGGGGGCTGTTCTGAGTCCCTTGCTGAGCAACATCTATCTCGTTCCTCTGGACCATCTGATGGCTCAGTCAGGTTTCGAGATGGTCCGTTACGCTGATGATTTTGTGATCCTGTGCCGCTCAGCGAATGACGCTGTGTGCGCTCTGGAGATCGTTCGGGCGCGGGTGTCAGAACATGGTCTGACTCTGCACCCGACGAAAACACGGATGGTCGACTCGCGAACCAACAGCTTTGCGTTTCTGGGCTACGAATTTCGCGGCACACAGCACTGGCCGCGAAACCAGAGTCTCAAGACGCTGAAGGACACACTTCGGAAGAAGACGCGTCGGACGAGTGGTGATTCACTGATGTGGATCATCGCCGACGTGAATCAGACGCTGCGTGGCTGGTTCCATTATTTCCAGCACAGCACGCGGCGTTCGGTTTATCGCGATCTGGATAGCTGGTTACGGATGCGACTGCGGAGTCTTCTGCGTCGTCGCTCCGGCGGTCACGGCGTCGCCCGTGACCACCGCGCCAGCTTCACCTGGCCCAATGCCTGGTTCGCCAAACGTGGGCTCTTCAGTCTGGCAACGGCCCACACGACGGCCTGTCGATCCTCACTGAGGTAAAACCATCAACCGGAGAGCCGGATGCGGGAGAACTGCACGTCCGGTTCGGAGGGGAGGGAGTCCGAAACCAATCGGACGTCCTTTCCCCTATTGACCGAACAGGCAGGCAGAACAAAGTACGTGCCGTGACCTCTTGTGGCTGCGCCATGCCGGTTGCCAGCAACCGTCACCACCCGTTCAGGATGGACCGCGCGGTGGCCCCACGGCTTGTGGTCGGGTGCCGCAGCCATGGGAAGCTCGTCCCTCAGGCCGAAGACAGGGGAAACCTTGCTTACACGTGGGATAGTGATCGGTAAGTGGCCGTAAGTTCTCATCTGCCCAATGGCAGTCCAAGACTGCCGCACTCAGTCTATCGGCTCGCCCGGAACGCTGTTCCCATAGCCTCTCAATCGTCATTGACGGCCACGACGCCGACCAGGTCGTAATCTCGGCTTTCGACGATCTCGACGGGGATCATGTCTCCGACGGACACCTTTGCGTCTCCGGGCATGATGAAGATGTTTCCGTCGATCTCGGGCGCGTCGGCGAAGATGCGGCCAAGGTAGACGTCTTCTTCCAGCTCGTTGTCTTCGAGCTTCTCGTCAATGATGGCGTCCAGTTCAAAGCCGACGAGCGATTCACCGAACTTGAAGGCGATGTCCTGTTGGAGTTCCATCAGCTCGTCGCGGCGGGCTTCTTTGACTTCCTCGGGCAGATGACCGTCGAGCTTCACGGCCGGTGTACCCGGTTCGACCGAGTACGTGAACACGCCCATGCGCTCGAATGCGGTCTCGCGCACAAAGTCCTTCAACTCCTCGAACTGGGCGTCGGTCTCGCCGGGGAAGCCGGTGATAAACGTTGTGCGCAGTACGAGATTCGGCACGGAACTCCGCAGCTTCTTGACCAGTTCGATGGTCTGGTCTCGATTCACTCGCCGCTGCATGCGTTTCAGGACCGGGCTGCTGATGTGCTGCAGTGGCATGTCCAGGTAGGGCAGAATGAGTTTTGATTCTGCGATCGTCTCGATCAGCTCGTCGTTGAAGTGGACCGGATACAGATACATCAGCCGGATCCAGTCGAGGCCTTCCACGGCTTCCAGCTCGCGAAGTAGTTCCGCCAGTCGAACTTGACCGTACAGGTCGAGTCCGTAATAGGTCGTGTCCTGGGCAACGATGATCAGCTCGCGGACGCCGTCGGCTGCCAGTTCGCGGGCTTCCTGAATCACCATCTCTATTGGTTTCGTGATGTGTTTCCCACGCATCGACGGAATCGAACAGAAGGTGCAGGTGCGGTCGCAGCCTTCGGAGATTTTCAGATAGGCGAAATGCCGCGGAGTAATTCGCAATCGGGCTCTGTCGTCGAGGGCTTTGATCGGTGCCGGTCGGAACAGTTCCCTCTGCTCACGCGCTCCGCCGATCAGGTGATCAGCGACACGGCTGATCTCATCCCGGCCGAATACGCCGACGACGTGATCGATTTCGGGCATCTCTTGCAGCAGTGTGCCACCGAGTCGTTCCGGCAGGCAGCCGGCCACGATGACGCCCTTCGTTCGTCCGGCCCGCTTGAGTTCGAGCATCTCCTCGATGACGTCTTTCGACTCCTGCCGTGAGCTTTCAATAAACCCGCAGGTGTTGACGATGACGAAATCGGCGCCGTCCGGATCGGACTTCAGCGTGTATCCGTCAAGCGCCATCGTGCCCAGCATCTTCTCGCTGTCGACGAGGTTCTTTGGACAGCCAAGACTCACGAAGGCAAATGTGCCCCGGGCGAATTCTTCCGACCCAGGCTGCGGTTCGCGGCTGGAAATGAAATCAATGTCCTGTTGGAAAACCGCCATTAAATTGCATCCGATGTATTGGGGCTCGTACTACCAGTCGTCGATTTGTTGTTCGCCTGCGCGCATGTGCGAACTCCCCCACCGACCCCGCGTCGGTGGAAACATGACCGGCAGCTACCACAACGGCGCCGTAGCTGCCGATCATGGATCCACCGACACAGGGTCGGTGGGGTTCGCTTGTCGGTCGCAGGCAGCGTCGGTCAAACGAACATCGCTCACGTCAGCTAAATTAAGGAAGGCCAGCCCCGTATGAGGCTGGCCTTCGCGTCAGAGTATTACAGTCACATGGCGTCCCGATTCAGACCTGGTCGGCCGTTGGAACGATGTATGGTTTGCGGTATTCACGCGTCAGCCACGGGTTGGCGATTTCCGCGTGCGTACCGGTGAAGACTTCCTTTTTGCCGTCGAGGTCCAGGGCCAGTCCCAGACCGAACTTCGTCGATTCGAGGTCGACTTTATTGTAGGCCAGATGGGCTGAGAACCGCTCGAAGGTTTCCTGTCGATCCTTCACACTGCCCAGTCGATCCTGAATCTCCTTCGCAGTGAGCTGAGCCCCCGTTCGCAGCGAGACGTTGCCCAGGTGACACAGAGCACTCGACAGGTGGCCTTCCTCGATGTCCGCGTTGAGGTCCGTGTGCTTACGCGATTCAACGGCGGCCAGGAAGTTGCCGTAGTGATCGCCGCCCGCATTGAACTTCGCGATCTCCGTGCCGTCCTTGTCGAACGCCACACCACCGGTGTAGCTGGACAGCGACACATAGCCTTCGCTGCCGTGGAAGATCACGCCGATTTTCGATCCCTTGTAGGCACCGGTCTTCAGGCCGCGGGTTTCGAAGATCAGCTTCTTGTCGCCATAGTCGTGAATCGTGACCTGACTGTTGGCCGTCTCACCGGCGTCTTCGTAGCCCAGACGTCCGCCGTAGCTGATTACGCCTTGACCTAGACCCTCGACACCCAGTCCCCAGCGGGCGATGTCCATCTGGTGGATGCCCTGGTTGCCGAGATCGCCGTTGCCGGTGTCCCAGACCCAGTGCCAGTCGTAATGCAGCCACGGACGGGCCAGCGGCTTCATCGGAGCCGGTCCCGTCCAGACGTCAAAGTCGACGGACGCCGGCACGTCGTAATTGCCTTTGGCACCAATGGAGCCACGCGGCTTGAAGCACAGGCCACGGGCGATCTTCACATCGCCGATCTTGCCGGCCTTAATGAAATCAATCGCTTCGATCGTTCCGCCCATGGAGCGGCACTGCGTCCCCGTCTGCACGATCTTGCCGTACTTGCGAGCGAACTGCACGATGCGTCGACCTTCGCTGACGTTGTGGCTGACAGGCTTTTCAACGTACACGTCTTTACCGGACTGAATGGCCCAGATCGCAGCCAGAGCGTGCCAGTGGTTCGGCGTCGCGATACTGGCGAAGTCGACGGTGTCGTCGTCGAATGCCTTGCGCATGTCCTGCACATAAGTCGGACGCTTGCCCGTCTTCTTCTCGATGTCGTCGCAGGCTTTCTGACCAATCGACTCGTCCGCATCGGCGATGTACGCGATTTCGACACCGTGACTGAGACATCCACCGATGTGCGACTTGCCGCGACTGCGAACGCCGATCACGACCGAACGCAGCTTCTCACTCGCGTTCTTCGAGCCTTCCCAGGCGAGTGCGGACTGCGGAACTCCACCGGCGGTCGCTGCTGCCGCGGCCGTCAGCATCGATCGTTCGAGCATTTCACGACGAGTAAATCGCGATGACATCTGCCGTTCTCCGTGAGTAATAAGTGAAAATGAACTCGGTCGTTTTGGTGAAAAAGCAAACCGGCCCGCCTGCAGACCAGACGGGCCGGTGAATCAAATTGATTAGTCGTCTTCGAAGCTTTTCGCCGGAGCAGCGATCTCGTCGAGTTCCGTCGTCTTGTCGCTACTTATCGTGACCTTGAATGACTTATTGCCGTCCGGGTCCTTGATGTAACCAACACGTTCGTGCCAGATCGTGACATTCAGATCGCCCTCGGGCATGTTCTCCAGTTTGAATTTGCCATCCGCATCGGTGACCGTCGCGTAGGGGTGATCGACGACCAGCCAGCGGGCCGACATCCAGCCGTGAATGTCACACCTGACTTCGAACGGCAGCGGTTCCTTGATGACGAACGCGGGCATCGTAACCCCGATTCGATCGTTGCCCGAGACAATGAAATTCTCACCCTTGTTCAGAATCGGAAAGGAGTGCGTGTTGTGCGGAATCGGATCGTCCGATAGCACCACGACTCGCTGGTCCATTCGAACGACCATGGCATGCGGCTTGAACTGGCAGCCCTTCTGGTCAAATTCGACGGTCGGCTTCTTGCTCTTCACCAGCTCGGGGTGAATCTGAGCCTTGCTGACTTTCTTCAGGTAAACGAACGCGTGAGCGATGCCCTTGTTCTTCGGATTGACGACCAGCGAGTCGTCCGGAACATTCTGAGCGGCACAGCACTTCGGGTCCCGAACGGTTGCGTCCCCCTTGGTGACTTTCAGCTTGAGTTTCGGTAGATCGCCATCAAACACGAGTCGACCGGTCAGGTGTCCCCAGCCGTCGGCGATGGCGGTCTGCGGCAGCATCAGTCCCGCGAACATCAGACTGGCGGCAAGCCAGCCAACGGTGTTTCTTCGTTTCACTGGAATCTCCTCGAAGGTGCTGCAGGCCAGTCGTCCCGCTTCAACGAGCGCGAATTTCAGGCAAGCGACCGTTAGCTGCAGCCAGGTTGGATGGGGCCGGCGCAGGACCGCAGTTCGCGGGGCGTCCGGTAACGGGCACCAATCCGAATCAGGTGCCTCGAAGGTGGGAAACCCGACAGGGAATCGTGTCGGGTCAAGGTGGGGATGGTCAGGTGCGACACATCGGTCCGTTAGGGTACCGTGGCAGAATTCGTTTTTCGACCATTCTTCGCAGATTCGCGACGTCCCGGACCTATCCAGGTTGATGGATGCGTCGTCGGAGTCGCGACAGGGAGGGACTGACGTTGTCTCCTTTTCGATTCGTCATCATCGGTTGTGGCCGAATGGGCCTGGCCCATAGTCGACGTCTGGCCGAAGACGAACGGTCATCGATTGTCGCATTTTTCGATCCCGACCAGGCCGCCGCCCAGCAGTTGCGTGCGTCATTTGCTCCTGATGCGAGGGTGTATGCGACGCTCAAAGAACTTCTGGCTTCGACCGACGCCGACGCGGCCGTCATCGCAACACCGACGACCAGCCATTGTGAGCAGATTCATGAGGCCGCCGAACGCGGATGGCACGTGTTGTCCGAAAAACCGCTGGCGGACACGCGCGAGAAGATCGTCGATCTGATTACCCTGGCCGAGGCTCGCGACAACCATTTCATGCTGGGGTATCAGCGTCGATTCTGGAGTGTCTACCGTCGCCTGCGCGACGAGATTCGATCGGGCCGACATGGACGCATCACTGCCGTGACGTCAGTCAACGCCGAACGCTGGCAGCAGACGATCAAAGACACCTGGAGGGACGACCCCTCAATAAACGACGCCGGATTCCTCGGCGATGCGGGCAGCCACAAAATCGACGTCCTGTTTTACGTCACGGGATTACAGCCGGTCGAAGTGTTCGCCATCAGCGACACCTGCGGCAGCCGCGTACCAATCCTGTCATCCGTCACAGCTCGACTGGCAGGCGACGTGCCGCTGACGATGACTTTCAATGGACGCGCAAACTCGTTTCACGAGGAGCTGATCATTCACTGTGAAGCGTCGGATCTTGTGGTCCGGGATCAGCGTCTATGGATTGGCCGCGACAATCAGCTCAAGCAGATTGAACTGCCGGAAAACGAAACGGGACCCGAATCCAGCTGCAATCCGGTCACCGGATTTCTGGACCTGTTGAGCGGTGCGGCGGACAACCCGGCCCCATTCGACTGCGCGTTGCCCGTCTTCGATCTGACACAGTTGATTTTGAGACCGCGTGATTAACGCCAGGCCGGATTCGGCGCTCCCGTTGCGAGCACCCTCGCGAATTACGAAACGCTCTTAAACGCGACTCAACGTTCCGGTGGACCCGGCAAACAAATCGGTTTCGACGCCAAGTCTCTGCAGGATGGTGACGAAGAGCTGTGCCAGCGGAAGCTCTTCCGCCTCTATCCTGCCTCTCCATCCAGCGTCACTGACGATTCCAGCGCCGGCCTGATTGTCTTCATTCCCTTTGCCGAACTTGAGATACCGGCCATTTGTGAAGCCAAGGTTCTTACCGCCGGCAGAAATAATCGGATAGTTGCGCGAGAGGTGGAAACTGCTGGACGCGGAGCCATGCATTGCAAACGTGTTGTCCAGCATGTTGCCTTTGCCGGTCGGCTCTGGGGTATCCTTCAATCGTTGTGCGAAACGGCCGAATTCCTCGGCCTGATAGCGATTATAGGTACCGAGGTTTTCCCAACCCTTGGGCTTCTTGACGGCATGTGTCAGACCGTGAGCGCCACCAAGGCCAACGGCCTTTGACAACAAGTCGTGTGGACCTTCCCCGTTTTCTCTCCCCAACTGAAACGTCGCCACACGAGTAGAATCACTCAGGAAGGCGAGATAGATCAGCTCATACATTGTCTGAAAGTAAAGTCTGGCTTCTTTGGGCTCGGCCTCTAATTGCAGGTGTTGGGTATCAACCTCGGGAACAGGCGTGTCAATCCACTTCTGAGCCTTCTCCAGCTTAACCTCTGTATCGCGAACTGCGTCAAGATACTGCTTGAGCGTCTCTTGATCGCGTTTAGAGAGCTGTCGTCCCAAAGATCGTGTGTTGGCAATCAGGAGATCCAGAGCACTCTTACTTCTTGCCAGTCTTGCGGCGGCGTCTTTGCTGCTGGTCACAAACAGCATGTCGAAGATCTGCTTTGGCTTATTCATCGCTGGAATCGGCCGTCCTTCACGATTGAAGGATTGAGTCTGTGCGCCACGAGGGCCGCCAATGCCGCCATTGGTCGACATGACCAGAGAAGAATGTCGAGTGAAGTCTCCTGCGTGCTCCGCATACACCTGATCAAGTGAGATCGAATTCTTATACGCACCGTGACCTCCCGTTGCCGCTCCCGTCAAATATTGATCGGCATTTGAATGGCCATGGACTTTCCTTACGGCAGGATGTGACAACCCTGAATAGATAGTGATGTCACTTCGCAAGGGCTCGAGCACATCGAGCACCTTGGTCAATTCGAAGTCTTTTTCGCCGCCCCGAGGAAACCAGCTCCAGTCCTTCCAGGCCGGATCCGATTTGAGCGGCAAACCGACACCATCAGGGTGGTAGACGCTGACAAATCGTTTCGGAGTCTCATCTGGACCTGAACTGTCTGCAGCAAACGATTCCAACCAGGGCAAAGCCAGAGCCACACCGGTGCCGCGAAGAAATGTTCTACGATTCAGCAGGACTGATTTATTATTCATCGTCTGTTCCTGACTCTTACTTCGAGTTGAAGATGTTGCTGCCGATGATCAGGTGGACCAGATCGCCCAGACGATCATCCGTATTTCTGAATTGTGCAGTCAAGCGGTCAATGTCAGCACGGTCCCCAAAAGACAGTGGTCGGCCAAGTGCATAGGCTGTCATTTTATGCACCATAGCGTGGGCTAATTGATCTTGTCGGTCGGTGAGCAGATATCGCTTTAAGCCATCCATCCCTGCCAATGTCTGTTTGTTGAACAGTTGCGAAGTCGCATCGACAGGCTGGTTCTTGATTCCAGTCCGGTAGGCTCCGAGAGCATCGTAGTTTTCAAACGCGATCCCCCAGGGATCGATTCTTGCGTGACAAGAGATGCAGGCCGGTTTATTCCGGTGATCCGCGATCCGTTCTTTCAGAGTCATCTTCAGGATCTCCGGGTTCGTCAGGTCGACTTCCGGGACGTTCGGTGGTGGTGGTGGTGGCGGATCGTGGAGGATGCGTTCCAGCATCCAGACGCCACGCTTGAGAGGATGAGAATCCTTGCCGTCCGAGTTCATCGCCAGGACCGCAGCGCCTGTCAAAAGGCCGCCACGATTGGTCTGAGGCTCGATTGGCACATTGCGGAAATGAGGGCCATGAACGCCCGGAATCCGATAGTGTGCGGCAAGGCGTTCGTTGACCATGGCATAATCGGAATGAATGAACTCCATGATACTGCGGTTGTGTCTCAGGACTTCATAAAAAAAGGCAATGGGCTCTGCCTGCATGGCTTCTCTCAATGAGCTGTCAGTGACGTGAGTCACACTGTCCAAGCCATCCAGGCCAAGCCATTGCTGAACGAAGTTCCGGGAGAATCGTCTTGAACGAGGGTCCACCAGCATGCGTTTGACTTGAGTCGTCAAGACCTCTGGTTCTCTTAACTTCCCCTGCTCCGCGAGTTCCAGCAGTTCGTCGTCAGGAATACTTGACCACAGAAATACCGACAGACGGCTGGCCAGTTCCAGGTCACTGATCGTGCGAGGCGTTTCAGGAGCGTCGGCAGCAACTCTTTGTGTCAGGTACAGAAACTCCGGAGTGGCCAGCGCTGTCGCCAGGACTTCCAGCATGGCATCTTCGAAATTCGAGAATCCTGGCCGGTACTCCGCAAACAGGGCCATGAACTGGTCCACCTCCTGCGAGGTGACGGGACGACGCCAGACTCGTCTCAGGAATCGAGTCAGCACTTCGCGGCCATAGATCTCCTCGTCGCCCTTGTTATCGCTTTCAACGAAAATGTCGGTATGAGTTTTCGGCGGCCACTGCTCGTAGAACGGAGCGCTGATTTCGATGTGATCGATCAGCACATGGAGTGGTTCTTCCCGGCCACTTGCATTGGAGACATTGTGTATGTGCAGGAATTCGTCCCGTCTTGGAAACGTTGTGGTCAGCTTCCGGAATGGGTTGCGCTGGATGTCACCCAGTGGAATATCGAAGTGGATGAACTGCGGGTCTTCTGCGGATGCCGTAACCGGAATGTCGCGTTCACTGATGACGTTGGAGAAGTTGGCGTTGTTACTGGTGTGGGCACTGAAAACCAGACGCAGGCTTGCATACTCGTCAGGATTTATGGTCGAACGCCCGGCTCGTATGCGAACGCGCATGACCCCTTCGTCGGGAAGAAAGCGATCGAGATTCAGTTTCAACTCGTTGGATCGCGGGAGAACGAGAATAACGGGAGAAGCAGCGGGCGTTTGCCCCGCGACAGCCTCAGGCTGAGGCGTCGACTTTCCGCTGGAGAAGTGAATGCCCTTGCCTGTCTCTCGATTCAACAGGTGCTGTCGATTTCTGTTATTGCTGTAGCTCTTGTCAGTCTTATCGAATGTCTTTGCATTCTTTCCGGACGCCGCCCTGTCTAGCTCTTCCTGCATCGAGATGATGTAAGTGACGGCTTCGGGACGCTCGCCACTCACGGTGGCTCGCTTTAAGGCTTTCAGTCCGATCTCACGATAGGTCTCGAACTGCATGGCTGACATCTGCAGCAAATCAGAACTGTTCTTGAAACCGTCCTCGGATGCCGTTTCCGGCGGCAACTTGTTCGCGAGGGGATAGGGCAAGCCGAGAAGGTCCTGGAGCGCGTAGTTGTATTCATACTTCGTGAGCCGGCGAAATGACGAGTGCTCCCTGGTGTTGCGACGTAGGACGGACGCCTTATTCAGCTCGTCGCTGAGCCAGTCAACTATGCCGCCGCGATCGGCATCCGCCAGTGCATAATCGGGCTCATCCTCAGGCGGCATCTCCGAATTGCTCAGGACGTTGTAGACCTCACGCCATCGCTCAACATCCGGACCCGTCAACAGGTCAGGATTCAATTTGTCGACACGAAGTCTTCCCTCGGACTTTTCGGGACCATGACAGGCCAGGCAGCTCTTATTGAGGATCGGCCCGACCGACTCTTGAAAGTGAGCAAGATTCGCCTTTGGAATGGCGCCGGTGGCTGGCGCATCTGCCGAAGTGACTTTCAGGAATCGGGACTTCATGCGACCCAACTCTCTGGCCTTTTCCAAAGAGACTGGAGTCTCCTGATCATCGGCTGCCAGAATTGTGCTGGCGCCGCTGATGACCAGCAGGATGGTGATCTTCAGAGTCTTCATAGGCTGATTGTCGTTCCTGGCCAGTTCCGGCGTATGCACTGACGAACCGGCGATCGAACGGGAGGGACTGCCTGGGGGGATTCGAGGATGACTGTGCTTCGGCGGGGCGTGGCGCTTTCAAGGATGGTGGCCACGAGGCACAGAATCAGTATAGCAGTACCGAGCGATCGCAACGATAGGCGCTCGCATCGAGCAGGAGCTATTGCGGCGTTGCTGTCGCACACGGGTACGACCCGTCGGCTCTGCGACAGCGTTTGAAATGTGACCTGGGAACTTGAGGGCAGTGGGTCGAGAAGAGGATAATCGTCCAGAACGCTATCGGATCGCTGCGTGATGAATGACAACTCACACGACGACTTGTTCAGCGAGTCTGAATCGAGATGTCGAAATCACCAACTTCAGGATCAAATGCCGAGCCGTGACATGCTCGGCAATGTCTGGGAATGGTGCCAGTCGCTTTGGGGCGGAGAAGCCCGTGCGTTCTCTTGAGAGCCTCGACAAGCTCGTCTTCTCTGTGTCTCGGCTCAGTCCGACAACCGCATAGCTATTCAGCGGTGGGGAGATACTATGTGCCGAGAACGTCAAGCCGGTCTGACGGAGCTGAGAGGAACATTCGTTTTCAATCACGGAGAAACACAGATGGGTGATACGGGAAGTAAAGACAAAGGCAAAAGGGAACAACAGAAAAAGGCCCAGCTTAGTCCAAAGGAAAAACGAAAGTTGAAAAAAGACAAGAAGAACAAATAACTACGCACCGCTATCCACCGTCAAGGTTCAATTGCAAGGTAGTTGCTTGATAAAGACCTCAAAGGTGGTGGAGTTTCTCCCCGTAACGATCGTGAATCCGGCTCAACGACGAGTGGCCCGACACGTCATCGTCTGGCGACAGACGGCAGTACCAGCGGTAGGCCATATTGCAATGGACATTACTTCATAGAGACGTCTGTGCTTCGTGATGCCGTAGCCCACCAATTGCATTTGGAAGACACTTCCGGATCGATCGACGGCAAAGAGCAGATGACGTGATCGGCCAACGCGACCGAAGAAGCAAAGGGGTCGCAGCTCATTCTTTCCGAGGTCTCTCCAACGCTTACGAATTAGCAACTGCGACAAGGATTCAGTCATGAGCGGCCCTGGCTCGTCAGACCAGCGTATCGACTACACGGCTGTTCGGCGCTATTTTCACGCGGCGGGCAGTGATACCGCAGCGACCGCCAGCTATATGGCCCACGAGCAGAATCTTCCCGAAAACTCTGTTCGTTACCGCCTGCGAAAAGAGATCGAGACGATCGCCGATTGGCTGGAGGTGGTGCCCCGGGCGGGCAGAGTACTTGATGTCGGTTGCGGCGCAGGAGCATGGACCAAGGTCTTTGCAGACCGGTACGACAGCGTCGTTGGAATCGAACAAAGCCCATCCATGGTGGTGGCAGCCCAGACGCTCCTGGCTCCCTGCCCCAGCGCGAAGATTGTTGAAGGTGATATACGAGAGGATCTCCCCGATGGTCCCTTCGATCTGATTTTTCTCGGGGGCCTATGCATGTATCTGAACGACCTCGATGTGGTAACAATACTTCGTTCGCTCATGGACCGTCTTGCCGCTGGGGGATCGATCGTTCTCCGCGAATCGACCGTGCCAAAAGGAATAGTGACCGCTCGCGGCGACTACCAGGCGGTCTATCGAAACGTGAGTCTTTACCAGGACCTGTTTCGGGAAGCGGGTTTCCCGACGTCCGAATTTCGTCGCAACTACGCATACACGAGCATGGAAGTCGCAGTGGAGTTGGTGGAGACACGGCGAAAGTACCTGCGCTTCCTGCCGTCGCAGTCCCCATTCCTTGGGACTCTTACCTGGTATTCGTTGAGGGCAATCGCTCCACTCAGTTTCTGGTTATTGCCCCGTGTTCTGTCACGACTCCAGATCAAGTGGCCCCGCCTGCAAAACCACTTTTTCCGATTGCGTTCTCCGGAATCGATCTGACGCCCGGACTTACGGCATGTCGCTCCAAAGTCGCCATCCATACACAGCAGTCAGTGATACGACGTAAACGGCAAACACGTAATACCAGCGGCCACCAGCCTTGGGCATTCGGAATGGCATGACGCTCAGGGCGGCGATCATCACTATCGCAACGTACAGGACCATGGCGAACGTGGTTCGTCCTAACACGCCTTCGAGTAAGAACACCAACGCTACCAGGATAACGTTGTGATCGATCGGAAGGCCCAGGTAGCTCGATTCGTCTGCGAGACCAAACACATTGAAGTAGCTGAGTCGTAGTACTCCGCCGGCGATCAGCGCAAATGCGCCTGGAATGAACCACGGACTGAACTCGCCGATACTTAAGAGGAGGATCGCAGGGGCAACACCGCTACTGACGATGTCAACCAATGAGTCAAGCTGCCCTCCCAAAGCTCGGAGTTCATCCGTCCGACCCTTGGTACGGCGTGCGATCGGGCCGTCAAACCAGTCAAAGAAAGTTGCCCAGAGAAGTGCGATAACCGCCGCCGAGAAGACTTCTTGCACGGCGAAGTAGATCCCGAGCACGCCGCAGAACAGACCGGCCAGCGTGACGGCGTTAGCGGGATCGCAAGCGTGCGCGACTATGCTCCCGCGACAGGAATGGCCCGTAGAGTCGTCGTCCGTCGCAACGCCTTGAGTGTGATCAGCGTCGATTTCTCGGGGGGATTCGTCATCCATCGACGTTTGTTACTTCGGCCGAAGATTCAATGATGGCCGCCAACGCTTCCGCGAGTTTACAGTTCTCAGCACCCGTCCGAGACGCGATCCGCAGGTATCGATCCGCATCCGGCATGGTCTTTCTCGCGCAGTGCTTGATGAGAATGTTGTGCTCCACGAACAAGGCCCGAGTCACTTCGGGCCCACTTGGCGCATCATCTGGAAGACGGCAGAAGACAAAGTTCGCGTCCGGCTTGTAAACGGTCATCCCGGATATGGCATTCAAATGCTGGTACAAATTATCTCGATCCGCGCGAACCAGGACACAGCTTTTGTCAAACTGCCTGCGATACCGCGGTGCCAGACGCAAGAACGATTCCGCAAGTCCATTGATGTTCCAGATCGGCACTTGACTACGTATTGCCTCAGCAAACTCTTTGTTAGCAGTCAACAAGTAGCCCAGCCGCAGCCCTCCGATCCCGAATGCTTTGCTCATGCTCTTGAGTATCACCAGATTCGGGTAGTTATCGATCTCGTTGCTCACGGTTGCGTGTTCAGGATCGCTCGCGAAATCGACGAAGGATTCATCGACAACAAGAGTGCAGTCCTGTCTCCCGAGTTTTTCTGCAAGTCGACAAAGGTCGGCCCTCGGAACGGACATTGAGGTCGGGTTATTGGGAGTAACCACGACGGCGATACTGGCCTCGCAGCGAGCGGCCTCCTCGGCAAACGCATCGACATCCAACTGAAAGGATGGTGGGCCCAGTACAAAACGAACGAGTTTCTCCTCAGGCAGGACTTCCTCGTATTCGTTGAAGGAGGGGACAGGAACAATCATCCGTCCCGTGACCTGGCTGGCGATAATCTTGATGAGCTCTGCAGCACCGTTGCTTACTACGACTTCTTTTTCAGGCTGGTTTATCAGCGCACCGACCATACGGGCGAGGGGACTCTGAGCGACAGGATAGTTCAAGACCAGGTCGCAAATATGATTCTTGAAGTGAGTGAAGACCGCGTCCGGTGGGAAATAGAGGTTGTAGAGAAAGGCGTGGTCCACAAAATCGTAACGCCAGTATCCTCCGTGTTCGCCGGAGATGAATTCATAACGGCGTTCTTGCGTCGAGAACAGGTATTCAGCAGCAAGACGATCATTCTCGTCATCAATCTCATACCAAAGGAGATCGTCGCACTGGACAGCGCGCAGATCGTGTTTCCCGCGATGAGCCATTGCGTGGAGAATTGCCTCGTAGTACTCGTCAACCTCACCCGAAGCGATGTAGGCCTCGAGGTGCGGCACAAAGTACCGACGCAGGAAATCGCCGCGGAAGAGATAGATGTTAACTGTCTTGGAGACCTTGGAATAATCGAAGTCCAGACCTTGCTCCCGAGCGTCCATCAGTGCTTGTACGTTGCCCGACTTGTTGACGCTCACGACGGTGCCGGACATCCAGGTCTGGTGCTGGGACACGGCTGCGAGGCTCCCAGTCTCATGCGAGAGCATTCGTTCGAGGAGGCGCCGCTCGAACAACACGTCGGCTTCTAACAACAGAACATCCTCAACGAGATGCTCGCGCGCAAGCCACAGCGAATAGATGTTGTTTGTGCTCTCGTATTTTTCAGATTCGATGTAGGTGACCTGTAGAGCCTGGAAGGTGTCCCCGATGAGCTCGTAGATCTTCTCCTTGTGGTGTCCGACGACGATAACAACTTCAGTTACGCCAACATCACTGAGATGGGTCAGTGCGCTGACAAGAATCGGCACGTCACATACAGGCGCCAGACACTTGGGGAACTGCTGCGTAAAGGGCTGCAAACGATCGCCAATCCCGGCCGCAAGGATGATCGCCTTGCGAACAAGTGTACGGCGAACTTCAACCGTATCGTCGCGAACGGGAGAACGGCTGGTAGACATGGGGATTTGCGTCATCCGGCGTTTCACCTTTGCAGATTTCGAGGTTCGGTTACTGGATTAATGTGTAGTATTCGGTAACTCGCAGTAAGATGGGGCTCTCGTTTCTTTCCTGGTGACAACCGCGACCCGGAGGAGAATGTCGCTCCTTTGGCCGGAGTCCGCTCGGAAACCGAATGTGTTGCCAATGCGGGGAATCGGTCACTCAGTACGGTTGCCACCACGCAGAGTCGAGAATCTGGCGTCCGTGGTCCGTGTCGTCACGGCTAATCACTCACCTGATGATACCGCCAGGACGGCTCCGGAACGAGGGTCCCCTCCCGGCGGCTCCTTTCTTGCGGTTCCCGGTACTCGTCAATCGGCGGTCTGTGGCAGACAGTCGGCGTCAGTTTGCGGGATGTTTCTTGCGCCGCAGCGTAAGCGGCGGTGTCGCCTCAAACGGGAGGATCTCCATGGCCACCTTTGCGCCTGGCGACGATGTCGACGCGTATTGCGGCGAATTCAGGGATCGGAAAAGTCGTGACCTTTCGTTCGGTTACCGGCGAAGAAAATATGAGGGGCGTGAAGCGGGACTGGTTCGCTTCTGAGGCGTAAGTGGCCGGGCGGCAACGATAGGGATCGTCTCAAAAACCCGTGGCGAGTACCTCGCGTCGAAAAAGGACCGTTTCTTCGGACTGGCTGCGGACCGGTACAGGAATTCAAGGCACCCCACGGGTCGGGTCGATCGATTCTGTGCTGTGAGAGCAGTCGATTTCACGCACCGGTCAGTTTTGAAACAGATCATGCTCCGGCCATTCCTGCACCGCATCCGCTGCTTTATGGAGGAGCCCGTCGATCTCGCGTCCGGCGTGGCCCATACCCACACTGCTTCGCGTGTTGAACAGCACAGCCCAGTTGCGACCATCGTGTCGACGCACCAATAGCGCCGCCGTGCCCGGCAATGACCCGGTGTGCCAGGCGTTGATCCGGCCGTCGTCGAGTGTCCGCACCATCCAGCCCAGTCCGTAATGGGTCGGCTTTGCCGAGCCGTCCGAGTTGTGTCCTGGTGGCCCTTCCGGACGCGACCACATGGCCCGCACCGAGTCGGCACTCAGAATCGGGCACTGGTCCGGATCATCGAACGCGGCCGCGAAACGAGCGAGATCGATCACGCTGGCAAGCCATGCCCCGTGAGAGTCCATGGCCTCAAGGTGCCACGCGCCATACGCCTGCGAAACCGTCTTACCGACGTCCTTCGCGAAGACCGACTTGCCCTGCGTGGCCGTGTAGTAGCGGACTTCGTGTTCCGATCGATCGGACAGGCGCGTGCGGCCGATCCGCATCGACGTGATTCCCAGCGGTGCCAGCACGTGCTTCCGAACGTACGCCTCATACGTCTGTCCGGTGATGTCCTCAATCACGCGTCCCAGCAGGCAGTAGCCGTAATTGGAATAGGCGTAACGCTCACCGGGTGCAGAGTCGAGAGGCTCTCCCAGCATATAGCGGATGATTTGATCTGGTCCGACAGGTGGCGGGACGCCCAACGCGCTGGCAAATCGAACGCTCTGGAACATTGCGTCATAGGACTCGCCGCGATCCCAGCCGCCGGTGTGATGCAGCAGATGCCGGATCGTGATCTGCTGCTGCCGCTTGTCAGGCTTTGTGCCCTCCTTCACGTGTGGTTCGTAGTTGTCGAGTATCTGGAAGACCGGATCATCCAGTGTCAGCTTCTTCTGATCCACAAGTTGCAGGATGGCGACCGCGGTAATCTGTTTGCTGATACTGGCAATGCGGTACAGATGCGTTGCTGTCGCGGCTTCCCGGGCAGCCACGGCGGCGTAACCGAAGCCGCGCGCATAAGTCAGTCGTCCCTGATCGGTAACGGCAAGCGACGCACCAGCGATGGCGTGCTCGTCCAGGAATGACTGCATCAGGTCATCAAAACTCTTCAGTCGCGGATCGGACGCGCCGGTGGAGACAGCAGCTGGTCGACGTTTCGGATTCCAGCCGGGGCCTCGCAGAACGCGACCCGGCCGAGCGGACGTGAGTTTGCCGGCAGCAAAGACAATCTGCCCGTTGACCAGGACGGTCCGGATGCCAACGGCTGGTGCCTGCGGTTTCTCGAACGTGGCCTTGTCCTGAATCTCGTCGAAGTTGAACAGAATCAGATCGGCGGCAAGTCCGATTGAGATACGTCCCCGGTCGTACGCCATGACTTCATTCGCGGCGAGAGCACTGGCCTGGGACACGGCCCGCTCCAGCGAGATCGCTCCCAGATCACGCACGTATCGCGACAGCATGCGCGGAAACGAACCGAACGCACGCGGATGCGACGCGATGCGGCTGCCGCCGGCGGGACCAACGTCGGTGCAGAACGACACGAAGTCCTGCTGCATCAATCGAATCTTGTTGGCATCACTCATGCTCTGGGGCAGAGCGAACGCTCCAAATCGAGCAATCTCGAAGAATACATCCCACGGGTCTTTGTCGGTCAGCCGTGCGATTTCTCCCAGACTCTTTCCGGCGTACTGCGAGTACTCCGCTGCTGTAATCTGGCCGAGGACAACCTTGTCCCAGTTATTGCCCGTGTGCCGGAACCAGTTTTCCCAACCGCCTTCGGATTCCATCTCGTGACGAATGGTGGCTCGCAAATCCGGGTCATTGAGCTGGCGAAGCAGCCGCTCACGTCCCTCAGCAAAATGTCGCGGATGAATGAAGGCCGCAATGCCCAGCCCGTTGTTGATATACGGATAAATGTCCGCCGCGACCTGCTGTCCGGCCGCTCGCGCCGCTCGAATCTTTGCGATCGCCTGATCGATCTTCGCCCAGTTCTGTTGTCCCGCCGCTTTCAGATGAAAGATGTGAACCGGCGTCTTCGCTCGCTTGCCAATCGTCAGCGCTTCATCGATGGCAAACAGTAATTGGTCGCCCTCGTTCCGCATGTGAGTGTAGTAGCGCCCGCCATACTCACCCGCGACGGCGGCCAGGGCGGAAATCTCGTCGGTCGATGCGTACACGGCCGGCGGATAGATCAGCGCGGTCGACAGACCAATCGCACCGTCTTCCATCGCTTGCCGCACGAGCCCACGCATCCGGTCCAGTTCGGTGGGCGACGGATGACGGTCCACATCGCCCAGTACCAGACGCCGGACCTGTGTGTGTCCGACCGTCTGCACGACGTTCACGGGCAGGCCGTTCTGTTCGAGCAACAGAAAATACTCGCCCAGCGTTTGCCAGCCGGTCCGTTCCACATCGCCAGATGCCACGGGCGCCGCCGACACTCCCTCTCCACAGTTGATTGTCGTGATACCCTGACTGAGCAGATTGAACGCCGCATTTTCATCGCGCATCAACGGTGTCGCCGTCTGCCCCATCATGTCAATGAAGCCCGGAGCGACGATCAATCCGCTGGCGTCCAGCGTGTGCTCGGCAGTCGCATCCCGAAGCCGGCCGATCGCCGCGACCTTGGCATCACGAATTCCGACATCCGCGCGATACCACGGTGCACCGGTGCCGTCGACAATGCGGCCATTCGTAATGAGCACATCGAAGTCAGCAGCGAGTGACGTGTTCGTGCCCGCAACAAGGGAGTAGATTACGACCAGTGTGATCCGAATGAGCATCGACATCTCCTGAACGGCTTGTGAGGGCGTCATGCAATCAACTCCCTGCAACAGCGCGAAAACAGTTGTGACAGAAAGATTGATGACAGAAAAATACTGGAACGCGTCAGTTTCATTTTTCTGTCATCAATGTTTCTGTCATTAGCGGATGCGGCGCCCGGCCAGGGACCCCTGCCTGAGGAAATCGCCTCAATGCGCACACCTTCGCGTCCACTGCGGCCTTTTGTTTAAACTGACAGAAGGCCGCGAAGGTCGCCAAGGGGTATAGTTCTGCCTACTGCTCGCCAGACGATCGTAGTGAAACCGGTTCCTTCGGAGACGTTCCCGTGAAGAACACGCACATTAGCCGCCGCACGGCCCTGAAGGGACTGGGCTCGATTACGGTCGGCCTGCCGCTGCTCGAAGAGATGCTGGTTTCGACCGCGAGCGCTCAGCAATCGGCCGTGCCGGTCCGTGCATTCAACGTGTTCTTCGGTCTGGGTATCCCGGCCCCGCTGCAGACCGAAGGATTTGACGGAGTACTCGAACCGCTCAAGCCACTCAGCGACAAACTGCTCATCATGCGGAATGTCGATCAGGTGCGCTGCGACGAGAAGGGAATCAACGCGCATTTCGATGGCGCTTCCGGAGCATTTACTGCCGAGGCACCCAACGGCGAAGCACGGTCTGGTGGACCATCAATCGATCAGGTCGTTCGCAAGGCCCACTATCCGAACGGATTACCAGCCGGCATGGTGCCGACACTCGTCGGCGGGACATTCTTCCGACGCAGCCGGATCAGCCGTTACGTCCACAGCTACAACCAGGATGGCACTGTCGCTGCCACGATGCAGGAAAGACCGCGAGACGTGTTCGATCGCGTCTTCGGTACGATCACTTTGGCCACCGGCGACGACGCGCGACGCCGACGACTCAAACGCAGCGTGCTCGATTCGGTCGTCGATCAGTACCGCTTCTACACGGGCGAGAATTCACCATTGGGAGCCGCGTCTCGGGCACGCGTCAGCGAGCACCTGGAACGCATCCGCGAATTCGAGCAACGCGCTTACGAGATGAAAGACCGACCGGCCGGCTCGCCGAAACTCCCGCCAAGATCACAGCTTGCTCACGGCGGCAAGGCCGACCCGGGCGGACAGGGCATCGACATCACGCTGGATGAACTGACATCCGAGTGGCGACTGATGGCCGATCTCTACGCTCTGGCAATTCAGACCGATCGCGTTCGTTTCGGATCAATCACGTTCCTGGCAGCCGGAGAACGGATTCGACTGACCGGTGACTATGAATACGACGGTCGGAAAGTCTGGCAGTTCGATGACGCAGCCCAGCAGAACGCATCGGGTGACAAGGGCTGCAGTCACGAGTGGTGGCACAAGTTCCACGAGAAAAAGCGGAACGAACAGTTGCGCGCTCACGCCCACTTGAAAATGCGCGAGGTCGCGTACTTCCTGAGCCGGCTGGACGGCACCGAATCCAAAGAAGCCAACGGTCGCACGATCCTTGAGAACTCGATGATCACCGTGTCGACAGAATCGGGTGACGGCCGGCACTCGAATGTGAAACGCGAGTTGTCTGGCGTCTTCCATGCGACCACCAGTGCAAACGGTCGATTCAAAACCGGTCAGATCATGGACGTCGGTAAAGAAGGCCTCGACGTCTACAACACGATGCTCGACGCGATGGGAGTCGCCCGGCGACTTGGTCCAGCGAAACGTGAAGGGACAGTCGTCGACAGTATTCGGGCCTGACGCGTCATTTGCTGCCTCCATCCCCGAACTTCAGCAGTGACTGCCCCTCAGCCGGCATAGTCTCCAATACTGCCGCGAGCTTCTTTCGCGCCCCGCCAGCTTCAAGACTCTCGCCATCCGCGCTGATGGGATGTTTTTCCAGAACATCCTTCGCCACGTGATAGAGCCGACCATTACGGTACAGCTTCCATTCCTGATCTCGCACAAATTGCTGCGGCTTGGTGCGTTCCGGACGCGGACAGTAATAACAGTGCATCCATTCCCGTGGAGTGCCCTGCTCGCCGCGAAGCTGCGATGAGAAACTATGCCCATCCAGGTTCGCGGGAACGGTCAAGCCTGCCGCCTCCAGCACGGTGGGTAGAAAGTCTGAGAAATCAATCAGATCATCGCAGACACGACCAGCAGGCACTGTACCGGGCCACATCGCAACAAACGGAACGCGCGTTCCGGCGTCAGTCATCAGTCCCTTTCCGCCGCGAATCGACGTTCCGTTCAGAGTGGACGTCAATGACTGATGGGTCCCGTTGTCACCGACGAACAGAATCAGTGTCCGGTCTGCAATGCCCAGGTCCTCGCTGGTCTTCACAATTCGACCCACCAGCTTGTCCATGTACTCAACCATGTCCTCGAAATTACGCTGCTTGTCTTTACTGCGGAGAGACGGGCTGTCTGGTGTGGGTACGAATGGACTGTGGACGAGAATCATCGGGTAATAGACGAAGAACGGCTTGTCCCGGTTTTGAGTCATGAATTTCGTGATGTAGCTGGTGGCAACCTCCGGACCGTACTCGCTCTTCTTGAATTGCTGGTTCGTCCCATCGATCCACTTTAAAGGACCGTGAAAGCGTTCGCCCAGACGATCAACCTGCCACAGACAGACGTTTTCGAATCCGGCGTCCCGCGGCCAGGTGCCCTTACCACGAAACCGCTTCGAATAATGCTCAGCTCCGAGTAACTGCCATTTTCCAGCCACAGCCGTCCGATAGCCGGCCTCCTGGAAATACTCCCCGACCGTCTTCTGATCGCGCCGCAGTACCGAGAACGCGGCATAGTTTCGAACATTCGACAGCCCGGTCATCAGTTTGACCCGACTCGGCGTGCACAGCGGCTGCGAATAGCAGTGGCTAAATCGCATTCCAAGCTTTGCCATGCGATCAATGTGCGGAGTTCGATACTGCGAACTTCCGTAAGAACCAAAGCATTCGTAACCGACATCGTCGGCCATGATCAGAATCACATTCGCACGAGGCTCAGCCGCCTGACCAACTGATGCGTCGTTCACGATTACCGCCAACAGCATCGCGGCGAGAACCGTGGTGAACAATTCCTGAGGACGACGCATCATTCTCGTCATCAATCGAATCCTCGTCAGCGGTCACCGCAGCGGCTACGAACAGCCAGAGCGAACAGCTTCAACGCTTTCTGATTTCGAAGACGTATTTCATCAGGTCGTTGAACTCTGCGCGAGTCTTCAGTTGTCTCGTTAAGTTCGCGGGCATCAGAGAAGTTCGAGACTCGAAAACTCCTTCGACATCATTCTTCTGGAATGTGATCGGGGTCGGCTGGGCCAAATTTCGCAAAACGATTTCGATGTCGTTCTCTGAAATACGAATGCCCGTGTGTTGTTTGCCGTCCTCGGTCAGCACAATCACCTGCGCAAATGCTTTGTCAATCAACTTCGACGGACGCAGGACGGAATCGACCAGTTGCTCGTTCTTCAGCGCGGTCTTGATTTTTTCCAGGTCGGGACCGAGGCGAATCGCGCCGGCCGGAGGCGCGTGGCAGGCGAAACAGGCCGCCGCCGATTTATGAAAGAGCGTCTTACCTCGCTCTGCATCTCCTTTCGCAATTGCGACTGCTGCAAGTTCCGCAGGCGAAGCGCTGAGCAGTTCGTCTTCCAGTTCCTTGTTGGAGAAACCCTCTGGATTAATCCCAATGTCCTTCAGGACGAGCGCTGCTTCCAGCGGATGCTCTGCAAGCAGGTCATCCGGATTCCAGAACGTCGTGCGGGCAATCGACTCCGCGCGAATTCGCTTTACAGTCTCGGCCGAGATGGTCGATGCGCTGTTGCCCCACGTGTTGCGGACAAACGTCAGGACAGCAGCGAGTTCTTCGTCCTTCAACAATGACCGGAACGCGGTCATCGGTGGCACACCGCGGGAGGGATCGTATGTCTTGCCGTGGACAGTAATCTTGCCCCACATGCCGTGAAGAGCCATCTTGACCAGGCGATCTTCGCTGCCGTTTACCCATGGGCTGCGAACAAGAGACGGGTAGACAATTCCATTTCCTTTGCCGTGCGCCAGATGACACGTCGCACAATGCGAGTGACGCTGGTAGACCTGAGCACCCAGTTCGTAAACTTTCTGGTCTGCGGAATTGAGTCGTTTTGGGGGATCGAATTTGACGAATTCGATTTCAGCGGGAGCAACAAATCCGCTGGCACCGGCGTCGACGTTGTACCAGAAGTGCTTGACCGTGTTGGCTGCCAGGGCAGCGTGTGGCACCGTCGAGGCCAGCAGCGTATTGAGCAAACCTTCGTTTTTCACATTGTGCTGCTGATGCATCCACAGTGCTTCGAGAAGATGATGAGCTTCTCTTTCATGGTTCGGATTAAAGCCCTGCATCCACTTCTGAGTGGCTGCGATGACGGCTTTCGAATCACGACCGCTTAGTTCAACACGGGTGCGGTGACGAATTCCATCTACCGGGTGCTTGAGGTTTTCAAGCAATGCTTCAATCGGTTCATCGGCGATTTTGACCGGTTTCTGCAGCGGTCGACCTTTGACCGTCAGGCGAATGATGCGGCCATGGTAGTGATCTCGATTCGGGTCACGAATATTGTGCTGCATGTGGCCGATGATGACGTTGCACCAGTCCGACACATAAAGTGCTCCGTCCGCACCGATGACAGCATCAGTCGGGCGAAAGTTGCGGTCAGAGCTGTTGATCAGTTCTTTGCCCGGTGTGCCCCAGACATGTCCGAGTTCCCGTTTCTTACTATCTCCGCCTCCGATTTTGACGCTGACGGCAGCTACGACATCCTTCCCGTTGAAAAACTCGATCTTACCGTTGTTGAAGCGGTTCTCGAATCCCTTGCGATTCCATACTTTGAAATCGGAGATCAGCACGGGCGCTGGGAAGTCTCCTTTCATCCACGGGTTGTTCTGATTTGCGGTGTGGGCGAAATTCCCCTTGTTACCATCAACAAGCAGTTGCGCCGGATACCCGCCGAGTTGGCTCGACAGCTCAAGCGTGGCCGTTTTGGCGATGTTTTTGCCGCCGCTGATGACTTCGACCTCGGAGATATTCATCTGCTGGCGACCGTTTACACTGAGTTTGAATCCGGTAATCCTGGCATCTTTCAACGCCGGGTGATTGACTGTGATCAGCCCGCCGCCTTGCGTAATCTTGATGTGCTTCTGATCGGTCTCGGCGGGAGCCTCCTCCTCCTCCTCGATCTCACCCCCTCGGTCGAGGTCATACTGCTTCACGCCCAGAAAGCCGATGGTATTGCAGATCAGGAAGTCATTCTGCATTTCCTCAGGAAAATGTTCTGAGGACATGATGGCGTTGGCTGCGACCGGACGAAATTCCTTGGTCAACAGCGTGTGCATCTTGAAGCCCTTACCTTCAGGCCTCACCTGATACGATCGCCCGCCAGTGCCGTCATTGGCGTAGCAGTAGCCCCAGTAATCAAAACTGGTTCCATGCGGATTCGGTGAGTTACCAGCGTGCGGAGCGATCGTGTAGGAACGAGGATCAAATCGGTACAGCCCCGAAGCACCAATATTCAGGTTCTGCTTCCATGGTGTTTCGTGGTTGTGGACCAGAAAAATACCGCTCTGCCAGTAAATTCCGCCGTCAGGTCCGTAGACCAGATTGTTAGCGGCATGGTGCGTGTCGGAAGTTCCCAGTCCCTGCAGAAGGGGATAACGGACGTCGGCTTTGTCGTCGCCGTCGGTGTCTTTCAGGAACAACAGGTCCGGGCCGGAGGTGACAACAACACCACCGCCCCAGAATTCAAAGCCGAGCGGATTGTGAACGTGAGCGAAAATCTTGCGATGGTCGGCGACCCCGTCGCCATCGATGTCCTCAAAAATCATGAGGCTGTCGTTCATCTTCTTTAGTGGTTCCCATTTGGGATAAGTGTTCCAGCTCGCGACCCAAAGTCGACCTTTGGCGTCGACCTGCATCTGCACGGGGTTGGCGAGGTCCGGGAACCGAGTTTCCGAGGCGAAGACGTTCAGCTCGTAGCCTTCCGGCACTGTGATTTTCGTGAGACTCTCTTCAGGGGTCAGATATTTGACGCTGCCTTCTTTCTCAGCGTTCGAGCTCTTGCTGCCTCCACCCACGTTTGAAATCACTTTCACCGGCGGCGGAACATTGCTGTCGTCAATTTCGATCTTCCGACCTTCAGCGGCAGCCCAGATTCCTTTGTCACGATTGGCTGTCGTCACGTCGAGCATCACCAGTTCGTGTTTCAGAACATCAGCATTACTCTGACCGCCGACAAAGCTGAGCCCTGATCGACCACCCCAGACGTCATTGCCATCAGTGGCGCGGTAGCGGTTGTGCCAGTGCCAGTTCTTGTCTTCCACCGATTTGTAAACTGAATTGAGGTCGTTCGCGGCAGGTGCCTTCTTCCCAAGCAACCGCCGTGAAATAATCCCGGCCAGTCGCTGATAGCCCTTTGCATTCAAGTGAATTCCGTTGTGCGTGAACTGTTCGTCGCTGGACGCGAACACCTGAAACGTTGGCGAATAGAGGTCGATGAATTTCGAGCCAGTTTCCTCAGCAGCTCGGCGAGTGGCCTGAGTGATTGCAGCCAGATTTGCATTCAGTTCCGTTCCATCCGGAAGGTGGGGACTGCCTGTGTTTTCGTAAGCGATCGGACTGAAGAGCACGAACCGTGCATCGACTCCCTTTTCCTTCCGGAGTCCACGATACCGCTCCACGAGCTTTGCAAGTTCACCCGCGTAGGCGTCCGCACCGGCCGGTCCCGCAAACGATTCGTTGTAGCCGTAAAACGTGAAGACCACGTCCGGCGCGACGTGCTGCAGGTATTCAGCATCGTTCGTGAAGCCCTTGTTGCGGGGGCGTTTGTTGACCATGTCCCCCGAAAAGCTCATGTTCCGGAAGCTGACATTCATGCCCTTCAGTTGGCTCTGCAGAACTGCCTCAACCCACGGGTCATGCTGCATCCGGTCAGCAAGTCCATTGCCATAAATGGCGACAACGTCGTCTTTCTCGAAGCCAAAAGGCTCGCCAGCGAATGCTGACTGGACGGCCAAAACCGCGGAAACACCGCAAATAAGCAACAGTCGGACGGGATGTTTCTTCAACATAATTTGAGAGATCTTCGTCATATTTCCTGGGGCATGTGGACGTCATCGGGAGTGGAGAACGAGTTGCTTCCCGACGTTGTGTTCCTGAGCAGCGTACTTTGCCAGGCGGTTCGGTTACAGCGTAGGGGACGGCCTTAATCAATGGATTGCTCCGCATCGGCCAATGGCTGTTCGGTCTTCGCGCGATAGATGAACGAATCGGTTCCACGCACTGGCAATCGATCATCACCGCACGTACTTCCTGCGGATCACACGTCCAACGCCAATCTCCGACTGCCAGGTCATCACCGAGCTGTTCACTTAGACGCTTGGATCTTGCGATCGACCAGCATGCTGTCGTCGGCGTTTCGCAGTGAATATCGAATGTCGAACAAGGAATTTCGAATGATGAGGTACTTCACTTCGAACTTCGACATTCCTTGTTCGACATTCGAGCCAACAGGCTGAAAGTCCACAACAGCCGGGTTGGATCGAACTCCGTCTTTCGATCGGAGAGGCTCGACAGGTGACGCCGAATGCTACAATCGATCGTGTTCCAAACCACTCCTGGACTTTCGTCAATTCTGAAAAGGCACCCTCGAATGAGCAGTTATGTATTCCGAGAATCCTGGTGTCTGTTGGTCCCTTCATGCGTTTGGCGAAACCCACTGATCATCGTGTGTGCCTTGGTGTTGATGTTCATCCTGCCTGCGTCGGCAGGCGACTGGCCAGCTTATCGTCGTGACGCTCGGCGTACTGCGGTATCAACGGACCAGGTGGAATTTCCTTTGGCTGTGGCGTGGCATCGGAGATCGAAGCTTCCGCCTCGGCCCGCGTTTCCTGATCCGGTTAAGCATCCCACGAAGATCGACTTTGCGTATGTCCGCGATGGAGCCGAGCCTGTCCTTGTGGACTTCGATCATGCGTATCACCCGGTCGCGGCGAGGGGTCGCGTCTACTTCGGGTCATCAGCAGACGATTCAGTGCGCTGCCTTTCGTTGGCAAGCGGCGAGCAGCAATGGGCTTTCGTCACCGGCGGGCCTGTGCGGTTTGCTCCGCAGGTGGTTTCGGATCACGTTTATGTTGGCTCGGACGATGGATTTGTTTACTGCTTAACGGCGGCTGATGGCAACGTCGTTTGGAAGTTTCGGGCGGCTCCTTCCGAACGGCAGCTTGTAGGGAATGGTCGCATGATATCCCGCTGGCCGCTGAGGTCCGGCGTGCTGGTTTTGGACGGCACGGTGTACGTGACGGCAGGTATGTGGCCCGCGGAAGGCGTCTTCATCTATGCGCTCGACGCAGCGACGGGCGAGGTCCAATGGGTCAACGATACGAGTGGGACGCTCAATCAGAGTTCGAATGCGTATGCGATTTCCGGCGTGGCTCCTACTGGATATCTGCTGGCCGGAAAGGAAGCCCTCGTTGTTCCGACCGGCCGCTCCGTTCCGGCAACTTACTCACGCGAAGACGGACGACTGCTGGCCTCGACCGCGCCGAGCTATCAAAACCGCAGAGGCGGTCCGGCCGTGTGCATCGACCGTCATGACAGTGTGATCTTCGGATATACAAGAGAACGCTTGTCAGCGAAGGACTACAGCGTCCATTACGTGTATCGGCTGCCAAACTTGACGCAGTATGGAACGATCCGTGCGGATCGGGTTGTCACTGACGATCGGAGCTTCGTGACGACAAACGATCTCATTCGTTGCTATGACGCGAATCCAATGTACAGGAAGGTGAAGGTGGATTGGCAGCAGCCTTGTCCGTCGCGCAACGTGCGATGCCTTTCGCTGTCGTCTAATGCGCTGCTGATGGGGATTGATGATCGAGTTGTCGCGCGTGACCGCAAAACTGGCGATGTTCTTTGGGAGCAAGATGGGCTGGACGGTTATGTGCAGTCGATTGCGGTGGCGGACGAGCGATTGCTCGTGGCCACGGATCGCGGGAGCGTTTACTGTTTTGCGAAGGGAGGTAGGACGGGCACTCCTGCCCGTCCAGGAATCGCGGCGCATGACTCAGGACGGGCAGGAGTGCCCGTCCTACAGGTGGCTCATCCCGAATTGCAAAAAGCACTGAAAGACTCACAAGTGAGCCGTGGATTGGCCATCGTTATTGGCAAGCGTGACACGAAACTCGCTTCTGAAATTGCGGCGGCAACTCAGTTGCAGGTTGTCTTGCTGCTCGATGATACCGAAGCGGTGATCCAGGCGCGACGCAAGTTGCTCGACACGCACTCAGCCGACGCGGGGCAAGTTTCTGTATAACATCACGTCGCTGGCGAGCCGCTGCCTTTCGCCGACTTTGCATTTAACCTGATCGTCGCGACCGGCGACGCAGCTGTCGCGCGGATGACGGAACTCAACCGTGTGCTTCGGCCCGTCGGTGGGATGCTGTACATCGAAAATGCCACCGCCGAAGTCGAGAAGACCTACGACACATTAACCCGAAGCGCAAGCGAGCGCGCGACGGATTCCTCGCTCGCGCGTCAGGTTACCAGGGACGATAAAACACTCATTTACCGTCGGGGCAAACTTCCCGGCGCGTTGGACTGGGACTCGGAAACGACGAGGGACCAGCGAGTGAAGTGGCCGCTCGAACTGTTGTGGTTTGGCGAGCCAGGTTCAAAACGCACCGGCGGCGGCAGTCGGCCACCCATTGCAGCAGGTGGTCGGAACTTTGTGATTGGCAAGAATCACCTCATCGCCCTCGACGCATACAACGGGACCGAACTGTGGTCACGAACGATGCCCTACTTCTATCGCAACATTGGTCGGCTGGTGAACGCGCCCGGCCCCATTCGGGCTTGGCTGACCGACAGCGTCAACGCGGATGACGATCACGTCTGGCTGAACTTCGGACATGTCGTCTACACGCTCGACGCCTCGACTGGCAAGCAACTGGCCGTGCACGGCGAACTACCTGCGGCACCAACATTGCCACTCACCGAGGCAGGGCTTCCGTTCGTTCTGGATCAGTACCAAAAGCCCAGTCCGCGCGGTTGGACGAGTACGATAACGAAAGCCCCGACTCCGGCCGGCAACATTGACGTCCATATTGGTGCCAAGGGTCATCTCTCGATCACGCTTGAATTACAGGCCGACGTGGTCATTGATGACCGACTCTACTGGGAATTATTTCTCGACGTTCGACCACCAGCTCAACGAGCGAATCTCTATGAGCCGGGGATCTTCCAACTGCTTGTGCGGCCAGCGACAGGGCAAGTCGAACGCGGCACGGGCGCGGTTCATCCCAAGGTCTCGGTTTCGGTCAAGGACAAGGGGCGGCAACTTGTCGTGTCGATGCCGATTGCGGATTTGGAAAAGTTTCGTGGTGGAAAGCTCGATGACTTTTGTTTTGCTTCAGCTTTGAATCACCCGGCTCGCGCCGATCAGAAGGCCATGGCGGGCAGTCGCGGATTTCTCCGCTGGGAATCGCACGCCGATCATTTCGCGACCGCGTTTAACAACGGTTGGCCAAGGATTGTCGTGGATGCCTCTGTAGGACGGGCACTCTTGCCCGTCCCGAACAAACAGACGGGCAAGAGTGCCCGTCCTACAGCCATTGCGCTACCTGCAATCTCGGAACTGCCCGCGCTGGCATTGCAAAAGGGACGTATCGGCGGGGTTGGTCAAAGGGCGGGTAGTATCGTCAAGCTGGCCGGGAAGCGCGAAACGCCGCTGAGCCTCGAAGTGTCTGACTTCGAATTCAACCGCGGCAAAGGCTGCGGGACCCTGGTGTCGTCCGGGGCGCTGCAGGTGCTGCGATCCGGCACACTGGCTTTTTATGACATGGACGACGATAGCGGCATGCGTTACTTCGGCGGTGTGCGACCTGCTTGCACAATCAGCGCGATTCCTGCTCAAGGCCTGGTATTCGCGGCCGAAGGCAGTTCGGGCTGCAGTTGTAATTACAACTTCAAAACAACGCTTGCACTGGCCCCCGCCAGACATCGACGGCATGAGGACTGGGCCGTGTTTACTGCTCCGCTCAGTCCTGGTGCACAGTTACAAACAGGCCGTTTCAATCTCGGGGCGCCGGGTGATCGCCGCGACGATCAGGGCGACCTGTGGCTGCAGTATCCGCGTGCTCCAACGTATTCCAGCCGCGTTCTGGCCCATGTCGCCCGCACGATACCCGTTCCCGTGGAATTGATCGGATCGGGTCTCACCGCCTACAGAGTGAACGCCGATCGCGTTGCGATTGCCAATACCGAACGCCCGTGGCTATACGCGTCGGGGTATGAAGGGATTGAGGGTGTGCGGCTCAAGCTTTTCATGAGTGACAAGGAAGGCATCGTGGTATTCCCCGGTGACGCTCCGAAGCTGGATGCGGTTCTTGAGCCCGGTGCATGGGAAAGACGCTACGCGGTTCCGGCGGGTACCGGTAGTTCACTGTTTCTCTCACATAACAGTGATGCCTTGTATGTCGGCTACGAGATCATTCCGCCAGTGGATCGCCGCGGCAAGCAACAGCCGTGGACCACGCACAAGGGCCGCACACTGCCCTGGTCAACGACATTCAATGTCAGGGAAAAGGCCGATGACGTCGCTGTGTGGGAAGAAGATTCGCTGGAGTTACTCGTCAGCGACACATCGCTCAAGACGATCATGCATCTGGGTGTGGGCGTGACCGGTGGTCGTTACGACGGCATCTGGTCAGCGGCAGAGAAGACAGAAGACGCGGCCGCGGCTCCGGCATGGTCAGGCTCATTTGCCGTAACAGCCCAAAAGGCCGTCGCCGAGTTTGCAATCCCGTGGCAAACGTTGAAAGACGCCGGCCTGGACATGGACAATCTCGTCATCCGTCCCCGCACAAAACGACCGCTCACGCGGCAACCGCACATCAGCCACCGCTTCCGGCCTGTACTGGTTCAAGCGACTCAGCCCAAAGTCAAACATTATCGCGTCTTACTGCACTTCGCCGAGTTACAAGGCGCGGCAGTCGGCGAGCGAACCTTCGATATTCAGATTCAGGGCAAGACGATGATCGAGGATTTCGACCCCGTCGCCGCAGCGGGTGGAGCTGAGCGAGCCATGGTCCGGACCTTCGAAGGCATCCCCGCAGATCGCGCGTTGGAGATTCGTTTTGTTAGAAACACCGATAACGCCAGAGCAACACGACTTCCGTTTCTGTCTGCGGTAGAAGTGCTCCTGGACAAGTAAGGAACGCCCTTGAACAACTGTCCGGATTGAAGTGGCGTACGCTTCCAGCTTGCGACGGTTTCGCAGTACGACATGCAGGTGGTTGCTCATCACGGCGAATGCCAGAACATCGATCCCGAACTGTCCGGCCAGATACTCCAGACGCTTCTGGATCCAGAGTTTCCGATGATCAAAACACTGTCCGGTGACCGTGTCAGTGCCGCACAGAAACGCGCGCCGGACACACCGGTTGATGCAGTGGTAAACCCCGACTTCGTCTTCATCAACAACATGCTTCCGCGGCATGCGAGCCATGGCTGTCCCTCCATCGGTGCGTGAAGCAAAAACGGGGCTGGTGGCTGATTGACGCAACGACCAGCCGGATCGGACAGTCCAACGCCAACTAATCAATGGGTGGCACCTTTTGGTGATAACCACGTTTAACTAAACGCCACGTGGCGTCCAGTGAACTTTCGGGACATCCATCAATTGCTTTCAGCCTCTGTGTTCGAAACTGAAGACCCACCCATTCGCTTAGGCTCACTTGTGTGCATACGCTATGACCGGTATGCTGGTCACAACATGCATGGATGTCTACATATTTCTGCCGATGGGTAGACGTTTAGCGATGGCATTTTGAAATGCGGAGAAAGATCGGGCATCCCGTGTGCGCAGATGGATTGCCAAAGGATTTTTATGACTTCGAACCGGACTGAATTGCTCGTTAGAACTGTTTAATTGAACTGTATGATTGCAGGGGCTTGATTTGAATATCGACAGCGTTGAGATCCAAAACTTCAGAAAGCTGAAATCAACTCATATCGATTTCAACGCTCAAACGACACTTTTCGTCGGTGCAAACAACAGCGGCAAAACCTCAGCGATGGTCGCGCTCAGAGTTTTCCTGATCGAGCCGAAGAAGATCACTTTGAGAGACATCACCGTTAGCAACTGGCAAGCAATCGACCAGATCGGGGTAGCTTGGATCGCTAATACGGACCCTCAAGTCGAATGGGATGAGCTTCTTCCTTCGCTTGATGTCTGGCTTGACGTACCGTTGGTGCAAATCCACAAGGTCGTGCATATTTTGCCGACGATCAATTGGGCTGGCGGTGCCCTTGGCGTCCGGCTTCGATATGAAGTTGCGGACGTTGAGCAGCTCAAGACCGCCTTCCTCGATGCTCGCGCAAGGGCGCAAGCAGTTGAAGACCTCGCGACTGAGGGTAAGCCCAAGCCCGTCGTGAGACCAACCGTTTTGACAGAATTACTCGAAGAACAATTCTCGCGGCATGTGATTATGCGCGCCTACGCACTTGACCCAGCGGAGCGGGTTGCGCCTGACAGCAAAGGAATCGCGCAGCCTCAAAACTTGCCGCAAGGTGCAATACCTTTTGAGGGCCAACCGTTCAAATCACTAGTAACAGTCGATGAAATCTCCGCTCAACGTGACTTCGCCGATGCCGAACCTGCAAGCGGAGACGAGACCCCTCGCCCAGGACGATTCAAACGCCGACTTTCAGACCAAGTCCGCAGTTACTATGACAGACACGAATGGCACTGCCGGTTTGGTAGCAAGGGGTTACGTCATGCGGCGGCCTTGAGCTGGTGTCTTGGTTTCTTCATTAGAGCCAGAACTTTCGGTCTGCGTTTGTTGA
>CAUZFZ010000126.1:0-32778 GCA_963579025.1 Planctomycetota bacterium
GGCGAGGCCTGCGTCGAGTCTTCGACTTCAGCCTCGCCTGGACAACATTCAATGAACTCTCCGCATCCTCGGGCCGCCCTCACTCAACTTGTGTGTAAGGGTGAGGGTTGAAACCCCGGGCTATTTGACTACGTCCCTTCGGGACTGAAGTGTGCAACTTCAAAACCGCAGCGTCAGCCGCTTGTCTGCAGCACTCGGGCGACGTAGTCGAATACTCCCTGGACGTCGACCTCATCGACGACGTCGATATTGGTCTGCCATCGAGGGATCCGGCGCTGATCGAAGACGGTCGCTCCTCGTGTCAGATGACCTGCGGACTCGATTGCCAGATTCATCGGGCTGGACTCGAAGAATCGGGGCTCCGCAATGGCCACCAAAGCGGTCACCTCACGCAAAGGAAGTCCTTCGAGACCCAGTTCCTCATGATGCGTTCGCAGAGCAAATGGCAGCAACTCGTCGAAGAACCACTTCAACTCGAACGGTCGCGTCTGCTTCAGACGATCGAACTGGTCGTAGCTCAAAGAGACTCGATTGGCGATATCAAGCGGCAACATCGTCCGTGTGGACGGCGACAGCAGTACGCTCGTGGCCGAGACGGTGTCGGCGTAAATATTGAACTCAGCGGCGGCGGTGACGTCGCCCCCGGTACGCACGGCTCCTCCCATCACCACCAGACGCTGCAGCTGGTCGAGAAAATCCGGAGCCAGTTCGCAAGCGACAGCAACATTCGACAGCGGACCCAGCGTCAGCAATGTCACCTCGTGAGGGTTGTTGCGGACCAGATCGATCAGGACTCGCGCCGACTCATGTGGGTTGTGCAGTTCGACGAACGGCACTTCCGATTCGCCCAGGCCGTAATCACCATTCAGACGCAGCGGGTCGAGAAACCCCGGCGGATAGTGGCCCGATCCCGTGAGCGTGAACTCTGGCCTGGGAGCGGATGACGCCCCTAGCCTTGGTCTCTTGGTCGGGTCGCTGGCTTCGACGACTGACAGAATGTTTTGAGTCGCCACCTGCCCATTGACACATCCTGGAACTGCCGTGACACCGATCAGGTCCAGGGATGGATCACGAAGAGCCAATGCAATGGCCAGCGCATCGCCGATGCCTGGATCGGCGTCAATGATCAGTTTTCTCGACACGGCTCCTCCCGATTCAGCCAGGTCCTGATTTGCCAGGAATCGTACCCGTCACCCACGGGTGGTCAATCGGCAAATACGAGGCGTTCGGTGAGGATTTGCCCTTCCCGATCCATCGAACTGCGAGGACTGGAGCCGTGTGGCAGCGTTCATTCAGACAACTGCACTATTTCGCATCAAGCTTAATCAGTCCGAATTTGTCTAACTGAATTGGAAGACAGGGCCAAATTGTCTCGCTGGCAATCATTCCGGTGAGACGCCTATACTTCCGCCCGGTTTCGCGCCGACATTGTTGGTGTGTGACCATTTTTCTCTTACGCAATTTGTGACGTGAGAGCGCCTCGGACACCGGCCCATGGATTACTCCGCCGTCGCCGAACTCCGGGCGAAAGCCAGAATACTCCTGACAAAAGCACGGTGGTTGAGCTATGCCTAAACAGAAGACACACAAGGGAATGAAGAAGCGCTTCAAGATCACGGCCTCGGGTAAGGCCACGAAGCGCAGCGCGTTCCGCGGTCACATCCTCAGCAAGAAGAACGGCAAACGGAAACGGCACCTGCGCGAAAACGAAATCATCACCGGTGCCGAGGCGAAGAAGATCATCGAGGGGCTCCGACCCGCTTCCTGATTCGCACCTTTGTTTTCCCGCTGTCTGAAACCGCATACCCGCTGATGCTGAGGATATCAAAATGAGAATTAAGTCTGGAAAAGCACGCCTCAGGTCGAAGAAGCGACTGTTTCGTGAGGCCAAAGGACGACGTGGCGCCCGGAGCAAACTGCTGCGGACCGTCAAAGAAACGATCATCCGCTCCCGCGTTTTCGCGACGCGCGACCGACGGGTGCGAAAGCGTGACTTCCGACGACTGTGGATTATCCGGCTGAACGCCGCCTGCCGGGAACGCGGGCTGGCCTATTCCGCTTTCATCCACGGACTGTCGCTGGCCGGAATCGAGCTGAATCGCAAGTCGCTGAGCGAACTGGCGATCAACGAGCCGAACGTGTTCGACGAAATCATGGCGGTCGCGAAAGAGGCTCTGGCAAACAAAGAGGCTGCCTGATCAGTCAGGTTCTAGTTGCACATGCTGTCGAGCGTGATTACTGAACCCGGCCCGCTGGAATGCCGTTTCCAGCGGGTCGTTTTTTGTCTCATGGCAGTTTTTCTCTGCGTGGCATCGCTGAGGTGCGAACACAATGTTCGAGAGGTGACTCGGGCATGAATCTCGTTCGACAAAAGACTCAACGCGTCGTCTGAATATACGAGTTCGGAGGCTGGCCGATGGATCACGTCGCTGCGTTTCAGGATTACGAGCAGGCCGCACTGGGAGCCATCTCGGAGGCATCGGATGCCGACGGGCTCGAACAGGTGCGGGTGGAGTTCCTCGGCAAGAAGAAGGGACGATTGAAAGAGTTGCAGTCCATCATGGGGAAGATCACGGCGGAAGAACGTCCGCAGGTCGGCAAGCTGTTTAACGAAGTCAAGCAGCGAGTTTCAGCAGCATACGACACGAGAAAGGCGGAACTGGAGAAGCCGAAGGCCTCCCTGACAGGGCTCGACATTACGCTGCCCGGCACACCGTTCCGGCTCGGGAAGCGGCACCCGCTGATGCAGACGACCGAGGACTTCAAGGACATCATTGGACGATTCGGCTTCACGGTGGCCGACGGGCCGGAGATCGAGGACGAGTACCACAATTTCAAGGCACTCAATATTCCTGATGAGCATCCCGCCCGGGACCCGCTGGACAACTTCTACCTGGCGGCGGCCTGCTATGCCAACGGCCAAAGTTCATCAGAGCCTCGACTTCTGAGAAGCCAGACGTCGACGGTTCAGATTCGCGTCATGGAAAACGAAAAGCCCCCGATCCGCATCGTGTCTCTCGGGCGGGTGTATCGGCCGGACACGATCGATGCGACGCACTCATGCATGTTCCATCAGATGGAAGGTCTGATGATTGGCGACGACGTGACCATGGCGCAGCTCAAGACAGTTCTGCGACTGTTTGCGGTCACGTATCTCGGGCAGGATGTCCATATACGCTTCCGGCCATCGTTTTTCCCATTTACCGAGCCGTCCGTCGAAGTGGACATGAGCTGGGGCGAAGACTGGCTTGAGATCGGCGGAGCGGGGATGGTCGACCCGAACGTACTGCGTGCAGTCGGTTACGACCCTGACGTCGTCAGCGGCTTCGCATTCGGTCTGGGCATCGAACGATTCTGCATGCGCCGACATCAGATCACGGACATTCGACGCTTCTACGAAAACGACGTCCGCTTCCTCGCGCAGTTCTGATTAGCAGCAGACACAACGCTTCAGACTCATCACGCGACGAGCTCGTTCCTGATCCTGGTGGGAAGCCCCGAAGGCCCCGACACAGCCATTCAGGAAGCACACGCTGCCTGGCGAGCATCCCGGCGCAACCAATATCCAGCAGGTGGCTGCACCGCAAGGGCGAACTGAAGCTGACCGGTGAGTAGTCGCACCTGGCCGGCCCCGAGGCCTTCTAGGCATGGCTGGAGCCTCTGAAAGACATCGACTGGGTGACAACAATGAAGACCGGCTGTTCGCCCGGCACGGCACACGCCTGGATAAGCGAGCCGCTGACAGCTTCGAGCAGATGTGTAACGGTTTCGATTTTCAGTCTTCCGCGAGCATCGCTGAAGGCGGTGTCTCTGCTCGAGAGGGTGGCTTCCCGGACGCGTTTGCAGTCGGGAAAGATCACCCAGCAGCTCGATCAGGCGCGCGATCACGGCGTCGTCAAGAACGCCGCCAATCCGACCGAGCACCAGAGCGCAGCGGCTGCGGATTTCCACGTTCTCATGATGCAGGCCGGCGCTCAAGGCCGGCACTGCGCCCGGCCCAATGAGCAGCAGCGCCCGCTCAGCATGTCCAGCCAGTGGCGACTTCCACCGCAGGACGGTCACGCGCTCCTTTGCGTCGGCGAGTTGTTCGACGATCAGCGGGGCGACGGAGACGGCCGCCTCGCCCAGTTTGCCCAGTGCGACGATAGCGTTACCGCGTATCTGTCTGTCGTCGCTCTGCAATTGAGATCGCAATTGCTCGAGTTCGGCAGACTTGTTCGGAGCCGCAGAGACGTCACCGCTCCAGGATGTGCCCGCAAGCAGCAGGCCGATCACTCCCGCTTTCAATGCTGTACGAAGTCCATTCATGGGGCAGCCCAAAACAAGAGACCTGGGACTATTCAGCACGTCGGTTCTCCCAGCGGATGCTCATCAATGAGTTGCTCGTAATGTGATCGCAACGCCTTCCAGTCTGGCGGCGAGAGCAACATTGAGTACAGATCAAATGCGCGAGGCGCAAACAGACAAGGTCTGTGACATTCTGGAATGTGGCGGTGCAGCACGGCGTCTCAAAGGGCCATCGCCGCCATGACAACTCAATCACTCGTCCGGCTAACCAATTCGTCCCATGTCAGCCGCAATTTGGCTGCGTAGATCAGCCTGTCTCCGAGCTGTGCGCTTAAGCCGCTCCAGGCCGTCAGACTTTCTGTCCCTCGATTCACACACATCAGATTCACGTCGGCGTCCAGCAGTGCGCGGGCGAATTCGTTGTAGTTTGTGCCAAGGGCCGACGGCGGAGCATCCGTGCTGAACAGCGTCGTGCCCCGTACGTTACTGGTGATCACGTCGATCAACTGTGCAATGCCGGGATCCTGGGCTTCCTGCACCAGCAAGTTGGCGGTAATCCCCATGCTGAAGACCACGGAATCGCAACGTACGGAATCAAACAGGTGTTTGTGCATTTCGTTGATGCACTCGGCCACGATATGCAGTTCTGGATGCATGTTGTCGATCACGGCAACAGCCGACGCGACAATCGCATCGCTGGACGAATCGTCGTATGACGTGGCCAGCACGATCGCGATTGCGGCGTCCATCGCATCGGCCCGTTCATACGTTTCGCGTTCGAGCACTGAGCCACGAATGAACATGACGTGCGAATCATCCACGGGCAGCTCTTCCAGCCGGTCGCTGATGACGACGATGTCGCGTCCGCCGTAGTTCGGATCCGACCTCAGCTCACGCAGGAGTTGCGTGAGACGTGCCTCGGACGGCACATTCACAATCAGAATGTGGTCTTTCATCAGAGCTCTGGACATGCCTCTTCTCCTCCGGCTTGCGAAACCAGCCAGTCCGTCGATTGCCATTCCCAGCAGGAACGAAAAAGAGCCGAGGCCGACGAACACGATAAAGAAGATCGTTCCGATCCGCGCTCCCGCGCTGGAAGCCGACAGGTCACCGTAGCCGATGGTCGTGATTGAAATCAGGCTGTACCACACGGCATCGCCAAAGGTGATGGGAGAACCGGCTTCAGCGTGTGCCGGACCATCAAACACGTAAAAACACAGCGAGTTGCCAATGACAGAGGTCATCAGCAGTGTCAGCACGATACCGACACCCACGTGCCGCCTGGCCTGAACGCGGCGGTAAAAGCGCACGAGGTGAATAAGGTGCATGGCTCGACTTCCAGTCGACACGGAAACAACGAATCAACGCGGATTCAAGGCCTCGATCGATCCGAGGTCAAGCGACTTCGGACGTGCCCCTGCTTGTTCGGCGAGCCTCGCGGACAGATAATCCCGGCGAGATCGAGCCACTCACCTGATCCTGCCCGCCGACGGCATCCGGAAATGGCACGGAGCCGGCAGCATGTTTTTCTCCGACCTGCACGTTCATTCGAAGTTCTCGCGTGCGACGAGTCCCAACGGCGACCTGGAACACATGGCGATGTGAGCACTGCGGAACGATCATTGCGGCCGACCTTTGACCGGCAGGACAGCGTCACGTTTGGAATCGATATCCGACACCCCGGACGGTCTCGATCAATTTGGATTTGTCTTCGAGCTTCTGCCGGAGAGCCCGGACATGAACGTCAATCGTTCGCTCCAGCGCATTCGCGTCTTCGCCTCGACTTCGATCAATCAATTCCAGCCGTGAATACGTGCGGCCGGGATTTTGGGCCAGCGTCCATAGCAGACGAAACTCCGTCGGTGTGAGAATCAGCTCTGTGTCATCGCACGTGGCGGTGTGCCGTGTGCGGTCCATCGTGAGACCGTGTACCGACACCGTGTCGTGACTGGACTCCGTTGCCGACATACGTCTCAACAGGGCCTTGATGCGATGAATCAGCGGCTTCACCTTGAATGGTTTCGTGACGTAGTCGTCGGCTCCCATGTTGAAGCCGACAATCTCATCCACTTCCTCGCTGCGGGCCGTCAGCATCAGGATGCGAATGTCCTGAGTTTTTGGCCCGGCTCGCAACTGCTGGCAGACCTGCAGACCATCCATGCCGGGCAGCATCAGGTCCAGCACGACAAGGTCCGGTATCAGTTCCTGAGCGCGGCGCAGACCCGTCTGACCATCGTTCGCTGTCAGAACCTCGAAGCCCTCGTTGATCAGGTTATAGCTCAGCACTTCAACCAGGGCTGGTTCGTCTTCGATAATCAGGACCGTCGGTTTCGTCATATCGGCTCAGATACCGATACAGTGCGGTGACGAATGATTTCACCTTCAATCAGATAGACCACGTCCTCGGCGATGTTCGTCGCGTGGTCGGCAACTCGCTCGATATGACGTGATGCCGAAAACAGATGCAACGCAGCTTCAACATAATCCGGCGATTCTCGCATTGCTGCCTGCATTTCCTGAATGATCTCACGATTCAGCGCGTCGACATCGTCGTCATCCTTGCAGACCTGTCTGGCGCCGACACTGTCGAGTTCTACATAGCAGTCGATGCTGCGGTGAAGCATTTCGAGAGCCAGCTTGGACATATTCAGCAAACGGTCGGACACAACGATTTCTCTATTTCCAACCAGGCCCGCTCCTCGTTCAGCGATGTTGACGGCCAAATCGGCCACTCGTTCCAGTTCCCCCGAGATTTTCAGTACGGTCGTGATGCGTCGCAGGTCAGTTGCGACTGGCTGATAGAGCGCGAGAATCTTCAGGCAGTCGTTTTCGATCTGCACGTCCAGGCGATCCATTTCATCGTCGGCTTCTCTCAGCTCATCCGCCAGATCGATGGCCGGCGAGCGTAGACCACTCACTGCCCGGTGAATCATAGCTTCGGCCATCGAGCACATGTGCAGAATGTCGCGGTGCAGCCGCTCGATATCTCTGTTCTGGTGGATTGACATGCCTCTGGGCTCTTCCGTCAGTGTCTCTGGTATGCAATCGCACGACCGTCAATGAGTCGCAAGAACTATCCGAAGCGGCCGGTGATGTAGTCTTCGGTCTGCTTTTCCGTCGGATTCGTAAACAGCTTCCTGGTGTCACCGGTTTCGACCAGCACGCCCTGGAAAAAGAAAGCCGTCTCCTGACTGACGCGTGCCGCCTGCTGCATGTTGTGGGTCACGATGACGATCGTGTAGTTCTGCCGAAGCTCGAAGATCAGGTCTTCCACGCGAGCTGTTGACGCCGGATCAAGGGCCGAGGCAGGTTCGTCCATCAGAATGACGTCTGGACTCGTGGCGAGTGTGCGTGCGATACACAAACGCTGCTGCTGTCCTCCCGAAAGCGCCATCGCCGAATCGTTCAGCCGGTCCTTAACCTCGTCCCACAATGCAGCTCGTTTCAGAGACTCTTCGACGATCTCCTCAAGCCGCGGCCGGCTTCTAAGACCGGCGACTTTGGGACCGTAGGCCACGTTATCGAAGATTGATTTGGGAAACGGAGTGGACTTCTGGAAAACCATCCCCACGCGCTTTCGAAGCAGAACGACATCGATTTCCGGAGCATACACGTCCGTCCGTTCCAGCAGCACGTCGCCAGTGTGCCGAGTGCCTTCGATAATGTCGTTCATCCGATTGAGAGTTCGCAGGTACGTACTCTTGCCACAACCTGAGGGGCCAATCAATGCGGTCACCGACTTCTCAGGAATGTCGAGTGAGACATCGAATAGAACCTGATTGTCTCCATAGAAGAAATTCAGATTCTTCGTGCAAATCTTCACAGTGGACCCAGCCGCGACTGCGGACTCGTCGCCAACTGCCGGTTGTGAAACTCGCACGGGCACACAGGCGAACGAATTCTCCGCCTTTGAAACCGTGTTCTGTTGCACTTCGGCGGCAAAGACGTCCGGCTTCGGGTTGTTGAGCGTCGCATTCATAAGTGGGTCTACCACGTCATTCGTTTTTGAGAGCGATTACGAATCACAATTGCGGTCGCGTTGAAAACCACCAGCAGCCCGATCAAAACAAGACTGCCTGCTGCCGCGACATGCTGGAAGTGAGCTTTCGGTTGTCCGACCCAGTTGAAGATTTGAATCGGAATCGACGTGAACATGTCAAAGGGAGCATCCAGCACTCGTTGCGGATCGCTGAAGGCATCGGCCGGCGTGTTCAGGTCGCCGGGAGCGAACGCGAGGTACGTCAATGCGCCGATCATGATGAGCGGTGCTGTTTCGCCCATCGCACGAGAGAGCGCGAGGATGATTCCCGTCGCGATGCCAGGAGTCGCTGCCGGCAGGACCTGATGGCGGATGGTCTGCCATTCCGTCGCACCCAGAGCGTATGACGCATGTCGAATCGAAGGCGGAACGGCTCGCAGCGCTTCCTGTGATGCGATGATGACCACGGGAAGAATCAACAGGCTGAGAGTGCATGACCCGGCCAGCAGACAACGTCCCAGCGGCATGGGAATTTCCAGCGTCCCAAGTCCCAGCGAGACAACGATGGACCATTCATCGGCGGCCGAAAACCAGCCAAACATTCGCACGAACGCTGTCACTCCCAGCATGCCGTATACGATCGACGGCACTCCGGCCAGGTTGGCAAGGTTCACCTTAACAATTCGAGTGAACCAGTTGTCTCGCGAGTACTCCTCAAGATAAACCGCAGCGCCAACCCCGACGGGCACAGTAACGATGCTCGTAAAGAGGATCAGCCAGAACGTGCCCCACAGCCCGGCCAGCAATCCAGCGTTTTGTGGCCGACGTGAATCGAAGCTTGTCAAGTACTTCCAGTCGAGCCAGCCCCAGGCCTGCCAGACCAGGCCTGCCAGCAACACGGACAAAAACAGCAATGCAGAGAATGTCGCAATGCGACACCCCCACTCAAAACATGTCGAGATGCGATGACGTCTGCGCAACAGACGTGCGTATTCGTGTTCCTGGTCGGTCATTGATAGACCTCACGGAAACGACGCAGCACAAACTGCGATACGATGTTCATGCCCAGCGTCATCACAAACAGAGTCAGTCCGACGGCGTAGATGCTTTTCTCTTCGATACTGCCGATCTCGGTGTCGCCCAGACTCACGTTGACAATGTACGAGGTCATGGTGGCGACACTTCGAAATGGATTGGCAGTCACCGTCGCCATTTGACCTGCTGCAATGGTCACGGCCATTGTTTCACCAATCGCTCGTGCAATGGCCAGCAGGAATGACGCGATAATCCCGGACAATGCCGCGGGCACGACGACTTTCGTGGAAACATCGAATCGCGTTGACCCAAGTGCATATCCAGCCTCGCGAAGGCTGCGTGGAACGGAACGTAATACGTCCTCACTCAACGAAGAGATCATTGGAATGATCATGATCCCAACAACAATGCCCGCGCTGGCGGCGTTAAACACGCTGACGTCAAATCCCAGAAACTCCTGAAACAGAGGTCTCAACACATACGGTGTCACAAACACCAGCGCAAAGTACCCATAGACGACTGTTGGGATCCCGGCCAGGACTTCGAGTACCGGTTTAATAATCGACCTGGCGCGAGGCGAAGCGTATTCGCTCAGGTAAATGGCGCTGCTCAACCCAATCGGCAGCCCGATTAATGCTGCGATACCTGAGATCAACAACGTCCCACAGATCAGTGGCAGAATGCCAAAGTGCTTGTCGGCAAACTGAGGCGTCCAGCGAGTTTCCGTGACGAACTGTTTGACGGACACCTGCTGAAAAAAGGCCTCGTTTGTCTTCGCGATCCCGTCGGCTCCGATGCGCTGTGGCGAGAGGTCGTAAACGGCATTGCTGAACAGGACAAAGACAATCCCCGCCGTCGTGAGAATCGAAACGCCCGCGCACATCAACAGCCCGGTGCGAATGACAAACTCTCTCGCACGGACCATTGAAGCTGACCGCCGTAAGGAAACTGTCCCGGCGAGCAGTGGAGATTCTGATTTTGTGATTGTCGACAATGGGCTTCTTCGAGTGGAGATTCGGACCGAGTTGCGACTGGACTTACTTGCCGGTCGCCTGCTTCAACATGTCGACGGTCGCGGCGTGAGTTTCAGTACCCAGTCGGACATATCCGACTTCACTGACGAGGTCCTGTCCTTCGTTCAGATAGTAAGTCAGAAACTCGGCGACTTCCGGGCGGGCAAGTTTTGCTTTGTTGACATACAGGAACAGCGGGCGCGACAGGGGCGTGTACTTGCCCGCTTCAATGGCTTCGGCCGTCGGCGCCACCGCGTCGGCAGGATCATTCGTAGGTGAAATGGAGACCGCCTTCAGTTTCTCAGCGTTTTCCAGGTAGTACGCAAAACCGAAGTAGCCAAGAGCGTACTTTTCGCCTGACACACCACGAACGAGAACATTGTCGTCGGTGCTTGGCGTGTATTCGGTGCGACTTGCTCCTTCTTCACCGCAGATGACGTCAGTGAAATAGTCGAATGTGCCGGAATCGGTGTCGGGGCCAAACAGCCGAATCTCCTCTTCCGGCCAGCCTGGATCCAGCTCACTCCACTTTGTGACGGTACTTCCGGGTTCCCACAGCGTCTTCAGTTGAGCCACCGTCAGTGTGGTGCACCAGTCGTTGTCTGGATTCACAACAACACTGATACCGTCGATCGCAACTTTCAGCTCCAGGTACTCGATTCCGTTTTCCTGGCACTGCGCGGACTCTTTGTCCTTGATCGGTCGCGACGCATCGTTGATGTCGGTCTCGCCGCCGACGAACTTCTTGAATCCACCACCAGTTCCCGAAGTGCCGACAACGACTTTCACCTCCGCGTGGGTTGCCTGAAACTCTTCCGCAACAGCCTGAGAAATCGGATAGACGGTACTGGAACCATCGATCAGCACTCGTTTGACCGCACTGCTGTTTGCAGCGTCTGTTGCAAGCTCATCGCCGGCAGAACCAGACGAGCCACCCGCCGCGTTGTTCTGCACGCTACAGCCCGAAAGTGCAGCGAGAGTAACGAGATAAAGGAAACACTCCGCCGTGAGAGTCGACAGCGATTTCACAAACATTTTCTGCCTTTGCACCTGATGCGAGTAAACGGCCAGTTCCCGGTAGCTTCCGGTTTGCGCGGGACAATACGAGCGGAATGTGAAGATCAAGCCCCGCCGACTGTTAAGAAAGCATTAAGAATCGCGTGCCAGCAGATGGTCTGGCCTTGCCGACTGTGGGTAAGCGGCCGCTGGATTCATCGCAGTCGAATTCGCCACGCGGGCGGACCCACGTCATGCGTCGAGCTTTCAGGCGAGCAAGACGGGCGACAGTGGAATTCGCAGTGTGAAGACGCTGCCTTTTCCAACTTCACTTTGCACGGATACGCTCGCTGAAAACACGCCAGCAAGATGCTTCACGATCGACAGCCCCAATCCCGTGCTGCCGACCGCACGCGTTCTCGCTCGGTCGACACGATAGAAGCGTTCGAATATCCGCGTCTGGTGCTCGGTGGAAATGCCAACCCCTGTGTCGCGCACGCGAATGATGGCGTGTGCCTGATCGCGTTCCCAGGAAATGGTGACGTGTCCACCGGCAGGCGTATATTTCAGCGCGTTGCTCAACAGATTCTCGACGATCGTGCGCAGTGCTTCGCTGTCGGCTTCCACGCTCAGGTCTTCCTCAGCAGCCTCAACCTCGACCGCGACTTCCCGTGCAATCGCCAACGACGAGAATTCGTCAACGAGCGACTCGACGACTGGCCGCACGGGTACTGACGATAGTTCGAATGCCACGTCTCCGGATTCGATTCTTGCGAGTTGCAGCAGATCAACGATCAGTTCGTGCAGGCGCTTGCCCTGCTCGTCAATCCGGCTGAGAAATCGTTCCGCGTACTGCGGGTCTGCGATGGCACCGTCCAGCAGTGTTTCAGTTGCCGTTTGGATGATCGTCAGCGGAGTCTTGAGTTCGTGGGAGACATTGGACACGAAATCCCGGCGAACGTTCTCGAGTCGTCGCAATTCCGTCACGTCATGAAGCACAAGAACGACACCGGGACACGGGTCACCCTCAAGTGGCGTGGCGCGAATCTCAACCACCGTTTCATGGCGGGGGAGTTGGCACTCGACCGATCGCTCGCGCCCACCCATAGCCTGTCGAACGACCGTTTGCACAGTTTCGTTTCGCACGCATTCCCAGATTGGCCGACCGACCGGATCGCGGTCGCCGAAATCCAGCAGGGAACGTGCCGCGGTGTTGGCGAACAGGATGCGTTCGTCGTTGTCGACGGCGACCACGCCCTCGACCATCGACCCGAACACTGTCGACAGCAACTGACTGCTGCTCTGCAACTCCAGGCTCGTCTGTTTCAGTTCCGACATGCGGGCCGACAGTTCACGGCTCATGGTATTGAACGCATCCGCCAGCGTGCCCAGTTCGTCGTGGCGGTCAACGTTGACCGTCTGTTGCAAGTCACCGGCTGCAATGTTGTCGGCAGCGGTCCTAAGTGTCGTCAGCGGTTGAATGACCCGTCTGAGAATGAAAAACATTGGGCCGAGCGCCACCAGGCTCACCAGGACGGAGGTGACGACAACGAGGCTCTGCACCAAGCCGACTTCCGCCTCGACGGAATCCAGCGGCACGGAGACACGCACGAACCCGCCTGGTTGTCCTGTTTTTTCGACGCGGATTGCCAGATAGAGCATTGGAATCCCCAGTGTGGGGCTCGTACGTCGAGCCAGACCCGTTCCAGCGGTTCGGGCCTGGACAACTTCCGAGCGGTCCCCATGGTTTTCCATCGTTTTCGGATCATGCTCGGAATCGGCGACCACGGCGCCGTTTTCGGCAATGAGAGTGATCCGAGTGCTGTTCTCAGCGGCGATGGCCTCAATCGATGCGGCCAGACCGGGACCGGGCTCTGCGACAAACGGGTTCTCCAGGAGATGATTCACCGTCACAGCAGAGTCGTGCAGCCGACGATGCACTTGATCGTAGACGATTGCCCGCTGGCGATTTCCGAGAATCGTGATGCTGCACACAGCCGCCACGGCAGAGAGCAGGGCATACACAGCGAACAGTTTCCACAGCAACCGCGACGAAAACACGACTCAGGCTTTCCAATGGAACGAGGTTCATTCACGTTGCGGAAGATGAGGGTTTCGCCAGCCGGTTGCAATCACCCATACACCACCGGATTGCTGTAGGGGCTAATGAATTGCGTGATGCTCGGAGCCGAGCAGGCGGGTCAGGATTAATACGACGATCGCGGCAAACACCATGATGAACGAGACGGCGACGGCGCCCTCGATGTTGCCGACATTCATCTCCAGAAAGACAGTCGTCGACAGCACCTCGGTCTTCATGCGTGTCGCGCCGGAGAAGATCAGCAGCGGGCCAAACTCACCGAGCGACCGCGCCCAAGCCAGAGTGAACGCGGTCAACATGCCGCGTTGAGCTGCCGGCAGCAGGACCCATCCGAATGTCTGCACTCGGGTGCAGCCGAGCGAAACTGCCACGTCCTCGCAGCGCGGGTCAATGTGGTCAAAGGTTGCCTTCATCGTGCGCAAGGCAAACGCGCAAGCCACGGAAAACTGAGCGAGCACCACCGACGGAACCTGATAAATCACGTCACGAGCGATCCACCGAAACGGCGCAAACTGAAACAGAATCAGCAGACTCAGGCCAACAACCAGCGGCGGAAGCACAATCGGTATGTCCAGGACTGCATCCAGCAGCCGCTTGCCCCGGAAGTCGTGCCGAGACATCAGGTATCCCATCGGTACGGCGACGAGTACCGAGATCACAGCCGACATCGTGCACGAAATCAGACTCAGCCAGATCGAGTACTGAATCTTGCGATCAGCCAGTGCCTCGAGCAACGGGTTGTGCTTGAACACTGCGAACCAGGGCAATCCACGCGCATCAACCGACTTGAATGTTTCGCGTGTCATGTACGCGCCGTCGGCCAGCAGCATTAACAGGATCAGCAGGACATACGTCCCGCCGATCACGGCAAACGTGATGTAGAACAGCGTGTTCGACAGGCGAACGGCTTTCGCGTCCGGGTCGCGACCGAGTGTCGCAATGACCTCATGGTCAGGCGGAGTCGGTGCCGGTCCAGACTCAGATTCCGGCGTGGTCTGCGGATCGCTCACGGATTCGCGGTTTCGGCTGGAGGAGCAGAATCGCTGAGGCGGAAATGAAATCCGGCCGTTTCGAATTCTTCCTTCGCGGCGGCCACGCGATCGAACAGACGCCGATCCAGATGCTTGTGCAGACTCGACCGCGACACGCTGAATGGCTGTACGGCAAGTTTCAACGGAGATTCGATGCGGACGATGTCGATGTCGTTGTTCACGGCAAGCGTGTCTGTCACGTAGGCAATCGCGACATCAACATGTCCGGCGATGACATCCGGAATCAGCATGGCCGACGACGGTTTCTCGACGACGACTTCATCGTCCTTCTGCTGCTTTGCTTTCAACTTCTCGTAAATAGCTTCACGCGTCAGCATCCGGCGGGTGAGTGCTCCGATCGTACACTGTTCCGGCTCACCGATGGCCACACGAATGCCGGGCTTCAACAGGTCGCCCAGCGACTTCACTTTGTCGCTGCCCTTGGGCACGGCGAGAACGATTTCCGCGTCGGAAACATCGACGTCGTCCTGAAACCAGTCCTTGACGTTTTCCAGATAGTAGCGGTCACACGCCATATAAACGTCGGGGAAACCGAGCGACGTGTCCTGGTCACTGATGGTCTTCATGCGGCTGGTCAGGATTCCGCAGCCGTCGTAAACGGTGTTGACCGTCACGCCTTCTCGAATTTGAAACTCTTCGATCACCTGTGCGACAGCCCGTCGATTGACGGCTCCACAGAAGAAGGTGATCTCCGGGTTCTCGACCCAAACGTCTCCATCAACGGGACGCATCCCGTACTTCTCAAACACTGGCAGCCCACGGTCGCGCGCTGACAGGTAGCGTGCGAATCTCAAGGCTTCAGTCGGCTTCTGCGATGATGTCAGGACGCAGATGCTGATCAGATTTGGATCACCGTCCAGTTCATCAACGGGTATCGCGGTCAGGTGGTCACGGTACTTTGGCATGGCGACGGTGGAGTCCCACACGATTGCCGCATCGACGGTGCCAATCCGGACGTCGTTCGCCACATCGTTGACGGTTGGCTTGAATACGCCGACTTTCGTGACGTGTGCTTCGAGCTTCGTCCACAGATCACTATCGCCGGACTCGATCCGTTTCAGTCGCTTCCGCACGGCTCTTCCGACGGCCGCCTGGTCGGGATTACCGAGTGCGACCCGTACGTCTTCGCCTAGAAGATCGTGAATGGTTTTGATGCCCGCTTTGTTCTCTTTCGGCACGGCAATCACGGGACGCATGTAAGCGATCTGGAGCGATTCCCGGGCGAGGCCCAGCTCCTTTGCCTTGTCCGTGTAAAAGTCGTCCGCGGCCAGGTACAGATCCGACGTGTCGAACTTGTTCGCCTGGATCTTGGTCAACAGCGAATTCGAACCCTCAAACTGCAGCTCGATGTGGACTCCGTACTTCGCTTCATACTCCTCGGCAACCTCCTCGACGGGGACGCGGATGCCGGCCGCACAGTACATCGTCAGAGTCTGTCCGCGAGCAGTTTTCCCGGGACCACCCAGTGACAGCAGAAACCCGGCGGCACCAATGACCGCGATGCCGCTGACAAGCAGGGCCCACAGCGCATTGACTCGTCCGGATCTCCAACGCACGGGCGAATCGGATCGTGTCTGATTGAGCGAGCGTCTCATCGCGGTCTCATTCCCGGTTGAATTGAAACCGTTAGTCTAGAAGTCGATTGATTGAGGCTCAATCAAGTGCATCGCGCCGGGCCTCATCGGACCATATTTCCTGCGTAGCCGAACTCGCCAGAGTTTGGCCGCTTACTCTATTCCGTCCAAAGTCTGGCGACTTCGGCTACACGAAAACCTGACGGAGCACTCATGAAACTTACAGCAGCACACCGGCGATGCACGCGGTCATGAAGCAGGCCAGCGTTCCGCCAATCATTGCTTTGAATCCCAACCGGGCGAGGTCGCTGCGTCTTTCGGGGACCAGAGCGCCAATTCCGCCGATCTGAATTCCGATGGAGGCCAGGTTGGCGAAACCCGCCAGGGCGTACGTCAGAATGACCTGCGTTCGCTCACTCAGCTCAACACCGGAGTCCGGCTTCAGCCATTCGCCCATCCGCTGATACGCGAGGAATTCGTTGGCCACCATCTTCAGGCCCAGCAACTCACCGACATGTAGAGCATCTTCGCTGGCGACGCCCATCACCAATGCGATGGGATAGAATACGTACCCCATGAACGCTCCCAGAGTCCATGCCTGACCAAACTGGGTGCCGGTCCAGCCGATCAACCCGTCCAGCATGGCCACAAGTGCCGTGAACGCAATCAGCATCGCTGCAACATTCAACGCCAGCTTCAGCCCGTCCGATGCGCCCAGCGTCGCAGCCTCAATGATGTTGTTGCCGCTACGCTCGATGTGAGGAACGGCGTCTCCGGCCGTTTCCGAAATTTCCGTTTCGGGGATCATCAGCTTGGCAATCACCAGACCGGCCGGAGCCGAAATGACCGATGCTGTCATCAGGTGCCCCGCATCGACTCCCATGCTGGCATACACCGCCATGACACCGCCGGCGATCGTCGCAAAGCCCCCGACCATCATGGCCATCAACTCGGAATCGGTCATCTTTGCCAGGTACGGTTTGACGACGAGAGGAGCCTCCGTCTGGCCGACAAACACGTTGGCCGCTGCCGCCAGTGTCTCAGCTCCGGACGTGCCCAGCGTGACCTGCATCATCTTCGCCAGTCCTCGTACCAGGAGCTGAATCACCCCCAGGTAATACAGCACTGACATCAGCGCCGAGAAAACGATGATTGTTGGCAGCACTCCAAATGCCAGCGTGCGAATCACGGCGTATGGAGGCGGGAGACCCTCGTCGCCAGGCTGCGGGAACACGCCGAAGATCAGCATGGTGCCGGCGTCAGTGAACTGCTGCATGTTTCGAAAGGCATCGCCCAGCCAGGCGAACAGGCTGTGTCCCGGACTGGTCTTGAGGATCAGCAGCGCCAGCACAAACTGCAGCAGCACACCACCAGCGACAATCCGCAGGTTGACCTGTTTCCGATGCGTGCTGAGCGCCCACGCCAGACCCATCATTGCGAACAGGCCGAACAGGCTGATGATTCGTTCCATGTCGTCCGGTCATTCTTTGAAACGCGAGTGTTGCGACTCGTTGAACAGGCCGCGGTCGTTTGTCACCGGTGATCAATCGCTGGTCAAGGGAACGACCAGTGGCTTTGATCGAGTTCAGTTCCGCGGCACGCTACCCTTCGAGCGGCGGATCCTCGTGCCAAACCCGATTCATCCGAGACAGCGTGCCCGAAAATGAACGACTGGGACGACGACTCCGACGCCTGGGCCGACGATTCGGATGACGCGGCCGAGACCATTCCCTGTCCGAGCTGCGGGGCCGAGATTTACGAAGAAGCGGAACAGTGTCCAGCGTGCGGCGATTACGTTGTGCATGGAACTTCGGTCTGGAACGGTAAGCCAGTCTGGTGGGCACTGATCGCGTTAGCCGGGATCGCTGCCGTAATTCTGGCATTACTCCGCTAACCCACGCACCTTGGGCGGGCTTATACTGAGCCGAATTGGTCAAGGAATTCGTATCCCGAGTAAAGCACATGAACTCACGTGCCGGCTTTGCACGCTGGATGGTGATCAGCGGCGTCGCGGCCACTCTGGCCGTTGGACTTGGGGTCTACATGTGGTTTTCGCAGGCCGACCGGCAGGCGGACTTCACGAAAAAGATCGCCGCCGCCCGCGGATACCTGCAGCTCTCGAAAAACAGCGACGCGCTACTCGTGCTCAGTTCTGTCGAAGACATCGATGCGCCCGCCGAGTTTCGTTACCTGAAAGCCATCACGCTGGATCGGCTGCAACGCTACGAACCCGCGAATTCCGAAATCGTGCGAGCGATCGCCCAGGCTCCCAACAATCCGCGATACAAAGGACTCGAACTGCGATTCCGCCTGATGGCTCGTGACAAGTCCGCCCTGGATCAACTGCTCGTCCTGAATCGCGACTTTGCGTCAGTCGCGGCCGTGGCGCTGTTCAGCACCTATGCCTTTCAGGCCAAGGCTATGCTGCTGCACTCGACCGACAAGTCCAAGGCCGCGGAACATCATCACCGTCGCAAGATGCAGACGCTCGACACCGCACTCACGCTGTCCGCCGACATTCCCGAGCTGCATCCGGAACTCATGCGATTCGCCATGCGGAATCAGCGGCCGGACCAGGCGTTGCGTCTGGTCAACGGGATGCTCAAGCGTGATCCGCAGAACCTGGACCTCCGCAGTCAGAAAGTGCGGATTCTGGTTGCTGTCAGAAAACCGGATGACGCCGCGACACTGGCGCTCGAACTGTATGAGGAGACCGGCAAGAAACAGGTCGGTGCCGAGTACGTCGCGTCGGTACTGGCCCAGGCCAGCCACAGCGAGACCAACGAAAAGATGTTTGCGGAACTGCTGAAGGACTTCGGTCGCAACGCGGTGGTGGTCACCAAACACGCCGTCTACCTGACTCGACACGGGCATTTGCAGGGAGCACAAAAGCAACTCGACGAAGCCATGCAGCGCATGAAGACTCCCGAAGACCGCGAGACGCTGGCGTTTGTCTCGATCTCGTTGCCACTGGAGGCCAAAGTCGTGGAGCTCGCGGATGAGCGGCTGCGGCAATACGAGCACTACCTGCAGGACCAGCTTCTGAAGGACTACTTCGCAGCCCGAATTCTATATCTGCGTGAACGGCACACAGAGTCCGTTCAGATGATGCTCAAGATCGTGAAATCCGCGGGAACGCGGAAAGACGGTTCACAGGTCCTCGCGCAGGAAGCCCTCGCATGGGTTCGTCAAATCCTCAGCGAGAAAGTGCTGCGTGAGCAAATGGACGACATGCTCAAGTCGGCCGGACTCGCAGGCGGACCGGCGGTCAAGGTGCGCGTGGCTGACGAGCAGGAACTGCAATCACAGACACCGCCGGAAGGGAAAACGCCCGTAGAGAATCCCGCCGAGCCGGAAAAGCAGCCACCAGCCGACTCCGCCGCTGGCTCTGTCCCGTCGCCGACGAACCCGTAGTGTTTTGGCAGATGAACACGGCCGAGCTGGCGAGCGCCTCACAATCTACCGTCTGTCCTGTTCCTCGCGTTGAACGGACTCATCAACGGCATTCTCAAACTGCTCACGGAACGTCGCGTCGGCGGCGACCTCGGAAGCGCCGTGTTTGAGGTAAGGTCGAGGCCTGTCGGCAAACTGCCCGCCTTCCCAGCGGATGTTTCTGAAGACCGGGACCTTGCCCTGCCAGACTTCAGTAACCTTGTCCGGCCGCTCTTTTTGTCCCGGTGTCAGAATCAGACTCGTCACGAAGTCGTAGTTGTCCAACGTTTCTCCGTCAGGGGTCACGAACTGGTCTACGGCTACGTTCACGGAATGGACACCGGCTGCTGGCAACTCGACCAGCGCCGTGAAGCGACGGGGTTTGCGGCCGGCGTAACCACGCCACCGATCGACATCCATCACGACAGCCACGGTGTTGTTCGCGGCGGTTGTCTCGATTTCCATAGCCAGAGACCCTCCACGCGGCCCCGTGAACGCAGGATCGTTCACTTTGTGGGTTTCGTAATTCCAGTGAGCGGTGTGGCCGACACCGACAAGCGACCAATCTCGCCAGCCGTGGCTGAAGTCTTCGATCAACCGCTGCCGTTGACCATGAGGCTTGACCCCGGCTGCGGCCAGTTGATGAGGAAATGCCTTCCGACACTGACTTGTCACCGTCAGCAGAGAAGTGTCGGCGTACCCACGAGGCATCGTTAGTCGTGTGCCGGTCTCGTAGGCGACGTTAGCAAAAACGAATAGCGGTTCACTCAACTCCATCACGGGACAAGCGGCCATGAAGGCGTCGTCGTGGCGGACCACTTCTGCTGATCGCCAGAAACGTGCGCGCGGGTCACGGTCGTAGCCGTAGTAGACGGCAACAGACTTCAACTTGTGAGGTCCGGAGAGATCGGGCCGCACGGTGAAGTGTGGAATTCCGTCGCCCGATGTCAGATCAAGCTCCGCCATCGCGGTTTTGGGAAACTCGAACGAGCGTTTCAGCTGCGTTTCGAACCAGCGAACTCTGGCGGCGTAGTTGTTCGCCGTGAAGCGGTGATTCATGTGCGGCGTGAAGGACATCGCTCCATTCTTCCGGGGCAACGATCGAAAGCCCTGCAGCACCTTTTCCATTGGAGAATTGAAATCGTTAGTCGCTCCCAGAAACAGCACGGGACACTGAATCAACGGCCAATAATGTTTGCAGTCCAGCGTGTGGTCGTAGAGATCGAGATGCTCCCGCATGTGCCGCGCGGAATCGGGAATACCGGCGATGTCCGAATACAGATAGCCGCTGCCACCGACGGACGGAGAAGCCGCTTTGACTCGCGGATCGATCGCCGTCAGTACGGTCAGGCGTCCGCCCATGCTGTGACCGGTCAGCCCCACGTTGGAAGCATCCGCCTCGGGCTGCTGTTCAAGAAAAGTAATCGCCCGCCGAGCCGCGGCTGCGTACAGAAGCCAACTGCTGTTCCACGGATGAGGGGCGTCATGAATCGTTCCCTTGTCGGGCGTTACGACGTTGTGATGTTTCGGGTCGAGAAAGCCGGCCGGGATTCCAGCCCAGTCTGTATTGGGATCATCGTCCTCGCCGATGACATGCTCGCCCCAGTTAACCGCCACAGCGGCGTAACCATGTGACGCCCAGAACCAAGCCGTCTGGGGCAATGCTCGCTGACCGCCGCCATGAAGCTGCACGATTCCCGGTAGCCGGTCGCCGCCCTCAGGGTATGCATAGAACGCGGCAACCCGGGTTTTCTTCCCGGCGAATGTTCCGACCACATAGCGGACCTGCCGCAGGACGATGCCACCATCGATCGACTGCCGGATGATCTCCGTTTCCAGCGGTTCCGCGCGAGGATCGAAGTCGGTCCAGGTCTGGGTGACAGACTGCGGGATGTCCTGCGCGTCCATCGGGTGAGCGCTCAGCATCAGACTCAACAGAAGCACAACACGCATCGAAGATAACTCCTGGCTGATCACAGCGGATTGAAACAAGTTTCGAAATCGTCGTCCGATCCGGCTCAAGGGACGGTCGCTTCGAAACCTGCTTTGCGAATGCATTGCAGTAACAGGTCGTGATTCAGCCGCGCAGGATCGTACGTGACATGCACAAAATCATCGGGCCATTTTGAGCTGGCTTCTTCCACACCCGGAAGCCCTGACAGGGCTTCTACGACCGCGTTGGGTCAGTCGTCTCAGAGTATGTTGAGACGCTCCATCATGCCCTTGACCAGGAACGTCACCTGGCCATCGGCATCGGTCAAATGGACTGCATCGTCGGGGCTGGGATTAGTGGGTTCCGATCCGCAACCGCAAAGCAGAATCACGGCCAGAGACAGCTGGACGCCACAGTAAAGCCGGTTTGTCATGAGAATTCGCCTGGGGGAAGCAATGGTTGGCAAACGCGTGGAAGTTCACTTTCCGTTGTCTGCTGTCGATTCACAGACGACGCGGAATCCTATCAGGCGGTAGTTGATGTCGGGCATCGCCTTGAAACGACAGGCCGAGCGGCAGGCTCGGGCATCATCCAGCCAGCAACCACCGCGTACGGAAAGATAGTACTTCTTCGCACCGTTCTTTTCCGTGAAGTTGGTTGGAGTGACGCCGACCGGCGGACCGAGCGGGTCTTCGACCGGACTGTCGTAGTAATACTCTTTGTCGTACCAGTCCGAGCACCACTCGGCGACGTTCCCATGCATGTCGTAAAGCCCGAACGCATTCGGTTTGTATGAACCCACGTCCGCGGTCTTCCGCAGATAGACATCGGGCTTGCCATCGCCATAGGGATAGTTGCCATTGAAGTTCGCCTGGTCTGAGGACAGTGAGTCACCCAGGTTGAAGGCCGTGCTCGTTCCGCCCCGGCAGGCGTATTCCCATTCGGCTTCTGTCGGGAGACGATATTTCCGTCCGGCGCTTCGTTCCGCCGGAAGGCGTGACAGCCCCTGACAGAATTCGCGAGCGCGTTTGCGAGTGGCATTTTCCATCGGGTGCCTTGGGGCTCTTCTGAAGATGGCTCTATTAGCTTCCTCGTCTCCCATGATCTGGCGGAACTCGGCTTGAGTTACTTCGTAGACGCCCATCAGGAACGGTTTTGTCATCGTAACTTCATGCGACAGCTCGTCGCGTTTTCGCTCGACTTCAGATTTCGGCGAACCCATCTGAAATAACCCAGCCGGTATGTGCGAAAGCTTCATACCGATCGAATTGGTCACGATTTCAATCTTGTGGGGGACCGCGTCCTGCGCATGCGTCGTTGCTGTGAGAACGATCAAGCAGGCGATGCTAAGAGCCGCTCGGCAGCCGGTGAGTGTCAGTTCTGATTTCATAGTGCATAGCTCTCAGCCAGATTGATTCGATAAGTCGCTCAACCAACTGTCAGGGCATCGGTCGTTGTTGATTTTGTCGTGATGTGGAGCTGGTCGTCCAGAATACTGCGTGCCGGTTTGGGGGCTCTCATCAGGTTGGTCGATGCTCCGTCGAACGCGACCTCAGCCGGCAGTGGAGTCGCGTGAAAGACCGCGGGCGAGGCCCACACTCCGTACGCTCCGGCAGTCGGCCAGGCGAGCACGTCTCCAACCGACAGCTTCGGCAGTGCTCCCGCTTCACTCATCACATCGGCCGGCAGACTCAGACAACCGAGAATGTCTGTCGGCCGTGTCATTGTTTCTGCAGTCGTGAGCACGAGTGGTGGAGCTGCCGTCTGTCGCAGATTCATGCCGCACATATCGGCTCGCTGATGCGTGCCGCCGTCGACCACAACGGCCGGTCGACAGCCATGCGTCTGATGAGCGAGTACGGACGTCAGATACCAGCCGGCCTGCGCAACGAGATAGCGTCCCAGTTCGAGTGCGACACGGGCACCACCGGCGCGATCGATGATGGATTCCAGTTCGGAGCTGACGGCGGCCAAATCCAGTTCAGACTCGCCGGCCCCGTAGGGGATCCCGAAGCCGCCTCCCAGATTGAGGAACTCGGGCGTAAACCGCAACGCCTCAGACGCCTGCAATGACAGGTCGAGTCCCCGCCTTAAGTGATCAATGACTCCCGAAGATTCAAGAACCTGCGAGCCGGCGAACACATGAAAGCCGATCAGGTTGATGTGGCCGGAGTCCATGATCTCGCGGCACTGCGGCAGCTCGTCCTGCGGTACTCCAAATCGGGAACCGGCACCGGCAGCCACGATCGCGCACGATTCGTAACCCGGCCGCAGTCGCAGTACGACCGGATTGGGCAAAGCATGGCCGGCCAGTAACGACAATTCACTCGGGGAATCGATCGAGATAATCGCTTCCGGCAGCGATCGCAGCATGGACCATGTTTCGTGAGATTTGCACGGACCGGCAACGAACAGCCGCGATGCCGGGAACCCAGCTTCCACTGCGGTGGCCAGCTCGCCAGCCGACGCGACATCGGCCCCCAGACCGCAGTCGGCAAAGACGTCGCAGATGCCCAGCGATGCGTTTGCCTTCAGCGAATAGAAAACGTCAATCGCGTCCGGTAGTTCCGTTTGCAGCCGGTTCGCCTGAGTCCTCAGTCGTTGGACATCAAACGCGTATGCGGGCGTCCCGTGCTGGCGGGCGATCTGCAGCAGCGTTTCACGCGTCGCGTCATCGTGCGTTGCGTCAAAACGAGTCGCTTCATCTTGAGCAGTTGAGACTTCAGACATTTTCACCACACACCAGACCGAAAGCTTTCCACGACCAGAATCCAAGAACGACTGCCGTCGACAGCCAGGTCACGACGACCGTCGCACGTGTGCCACGTTTCAGAACGTAGACAACGTAGTGCGCTCGTCCCAGTAGCGCTGCCGAGAACGCAATCAGGACAGGTGATAACCAACCGGCCACGTTTGCTGCTGTCCCACCTGCTAACCCGAGCAGGGATAATCCAATGGCAGCCGTTCAGTTCGGAACGGCAGCGGCGATGCCGAGCATCGCCGCTGCCGAACTGACCACCTTGTTTTTTCCCTTGAGCGACTGCACAACAACTACTCCTCGACCCTGGAAAACTCGGCGACGATAATTCGACGCGGACTCGCCGGACGCTTGCTTAACATTTCCGGCCAACGACCACGCCAGCCTTCGATCTGTCCGGTAATGCTGACCTGATTTCCGTTACCGATTTCGGCTTTAACTTTCTGAAACGCAATCTGTTGTTGAGATCCGGTTTTCGCTCTTGCTGCACCACCGAGTATGAACGTCTTCTTCGATCCTTCGATCTTCAGCACGAGGTTCTTTCCATCAGCGACGACTTCGCCGACGGCCGTGACATCAAGTCGGACAAGACCACTGCTGGTACCACCGGACAGCCGGGTGGCCCAGACGCTTTCGTGAAGTTTGTCGAGGTCGACCAGTTTTCCTTTTCTGGCTCGGAAGGTGATCGTGCCGTGATCGTACTTCCCTTTTTTACCTGGTTTCGTGTAAACGACCGAACTGTCATCCACGTCATACAGACGTGCTGTGGCGTCTCTCGCCACACCGCCTCATCAGTGCATTTCTGCGCCGGTGACAGTCATCACTCCGCTGACAACCTGACCGCTCGCGGTTGACGATGCGATCAGCGACAGGCCGATCATTAAGCCCCAGATTCTCGTATCCATGCGATTGCTCCAGTATGTAAAGACTTTTTGGCGTCGTGTTTTTAGGTGTAGCCGAAGTCGCCAGACTTTGGCCGGACGCGGGGAAACCAAACTCTCGCGAGTTCGGCTACATCCATCATTTCACGGCTGACGAAGCACCAGACAGTTTAGCTCGGTGATATTCTTCCAGCTTCTCGTTTGCATTAACGATCGCAGCCAGCTTACCAGCAATCTTTTCCGACTGGTGACCTGCGAATGCGAAATAGAGTTCGTCATCCTGCAGTTCCGTGTAAACACGGTTGCCGACACAGCCGAGATTCGTGGCACTCAGGCCAGTCTTCATAACTTCAGGAATTGCCGCACATGTCGGACGTCCGATCATCGTTGTCTGGCAGGTGATACCGGCTGAGTGGGCGGCTTCTGCCATCAACATCATCTGCCGGGCGTTGCCGGACACGAGAATTACGTCTGGCTCGAAGGTTGCGTCGGCCAGTGGAGCGTAGACGACAACTCCAAAAGCTTCTTCGCGACGAGGGACCTCGGGGACTTCGGCAATGTCGAGATACTCCAATTCGACCATCGTCCCGATGACGCCTTCAAGTTCTTTGCCTTGCGCTTCGGGCAGGTCGATGCCGTGCGTGTACGAACCGATCGGGCAGCCAAAGTGGTCCGACGCCTCGGTATAAAACGACTGTCCTTCGGACGCCAGCTTCCAGTACGTGCAGCCCGATGGTGCAGCGACGTCGATTCGCGGCGTGCCTTCCGGTGCTGATTCCATGAAGGCGATGGCTGTCGGCTGTCGACTCAGTCCAAGCAGATCTGCGAAACCTGTAGCGGCGATCATTGCGGTGGGTCCTGGTTAGGGAAGGCTGGATTTATCGAGGGTCATCACATGCCGGGTACTAGATCATCGGCGCCTTTGGTACTGCTGAGAGGGTCTAACTGACCCTCGGTTGGTTCCGCTCAGCAGAACCAGGATTCGGTCAGCCTCGGCGTGCGTTTTCGATCGGGGGGCAGCGAGCAGACGGTGACTGCCGGTTGTCGCCCCTGAGCCAGGTCCAGGATTCTATAAAAGGTGTCTCCGGTATCTGCACCCGATTCCGCGTCCTCAGCGACGAGTCGCGAGACATCTTTGTGCAAGTCATCCATGCGCCGATCCGGGTGCGTCCAACGGTACGTGAATGCGGCTTCGTCCAGGTCGCCACGATACGGCAGAGTTTCGGGATGTTCGGCGAGCAGGGAGCCGGGCGGAATCAGCAACCGAATGCTGAACTGCACCGGGTCAATCTGATCAATCAGGCCGTTGGCTTCGACGAACGACAGCATGTCCAGGTAGTCGTCCAGCGTCGTCCACGGTGTGAATGCGACCCATGTTGGACGCAGCGGAATTCCCGCATCGCGACAAATGCCGAGCACCTGAACGAAATCGTCGTGTGTGTGCTCTTTGGCCAGGATCTTGAGGACTGTTTCACTAACCGACTCGACTGCTGAAATGATGAACATGCAGCCGGACGCACCGAATTCGGGAAGATCCTCGCCACGAGTCAGCAGATGCTCGATCTTTGAGGTGAAGTCGAAAGTCAGCGTCGGAAACTCCCTGTGCATCGCGCGGACGATCCGCAACGAATGCTTCGGCCCGTTGAGGAAGTCTGGATCGCCAAAAGTGATGTGCGTCGCTCCCGCTTTCACCTGACGGCGGATGTCTTCCAGCACAACGTCTTCCGGCACGGCAAAGAAGCGGCCCTCATACACCGGCGGGATCGGACAGTGTGTGCACAGATGCAGGCAGCCACGAGTGGCTTCGACGTATCCGGCCACGCGGCATACACCGTCCTGCTCCAGATGAGCGTACTGATCCAGACCAGGCAGAGCCGTCCTGGTGGGCAGCGCAAATTCCAGGCGTTGCAGATACGGACCGGGATTTCGGTCTCGCTGGATGACTCCGGCCACTGCATCTGACGACTCAGACTCAACGGCTTGGACGAGTGCGACAAGCGGACCTTCAAACTCGCCGCCGATGCACGAGTCGGCACCATGATCCAGCAGGTAGTCGGAATTCAGTGCGGCGTAGAGTCCATAGAAACAGATATGGCAGTTGGGATCCGTTTCGCGAATGCGTTCCGCAACCCGCACGCCAAGCCGCATCGCCGTATGCATCGGAACCGAAATGCCGACGAAACTGGCTACCGCGACTTTCTGAGCATCGAAGTTCTCGACCGCGATATCCAGTGCCTGCGGCGAGTAACCCGCGCGTTCCAGAAATCCGATCGGCATCGCCACGCCAAGCGGCTGATGACCGAGCTCATAACAGGAGATGAGCAGGATGGATCCGTTGGATCGCAGTTCCATCGGCGTAACACTTGCTAAAGATTTGTTTGGCCGTCGACGAAGGCAGACGTTATCGGCCTCCTCGTCAAATGTAACGAAGTTGCGTTACTGGTTAATCAATCGGTTGCGGCCTGGTCCCTGTTCATGCGAGCAAAGTTGGCTTCCTGCACGCAAATGCAGGGAACATCCCCAAACGCGCAGAACACACAGCATTCACCTTCGGCTGGAAGCATCTCGGCCCCACACGTGGAGCAGGAATGGACGATCTTTCACAACCCACGCGGAATATCGCGTTCTCTGGTGCAGCCGCACGAGGGGCATGCCAGTCTTGATTTTGTGATAATCACCATGTCATCACGGTATCGCGGGAAGTCCATGATTACCACGGTTGACCGCAGACGCTCCGTGCGACGAGCGTGTTGAACGAAGCCAGCATGAGAAATACGATTTCAGTTCGATAATCCCGAGAGGGATGCTCCACTGGCGCGTACAAGCAAAAATGAAAGTGCCGCAATGTCCGATGAACCTGTTACGGGCGAAGCCCTCAAGCCTGATTGCTGAAGTTCAAAGCAAGTGCAGTCGCCGGGTGCGACTGAGAACACCGGAGGATCTTCCAATCCTCTGCAGGGGCGGGGCGAGCTGATTGCGAAGGTCGGGACCATTGTGTCTGCGATTGTGGCTTCCAGTTGCTGCTGGTTGCCGCCAATCCTGCTCGTAGCGGGCGTGTCTGGAGCTGGCATGACCGCGGCACTCGAAGAGTACCGTCCGTACTTCATCGTCGTGACATTCAGCTTCCTGGCCGCGGCCTTTTACATGACCTATCGCCGTCGACCGGCGACGGACGGCGATGTGGAAGACTGCTGCGCCCCGGCGGTCGTCAGTGGCCGACGTTTCAACATGATGGCCATGAATAAGATCATGCTGTGGTGCGTGACAGTGATGGCCGTCGTCTTCCTCTTCTTTCCGCAAGCTGTGACGGGGCTGTTCGCGTCTGGAAACGAATTCACTGCCGACATGGACCAGACAGTCATCAAGGTCGTCGGCATGACATGCCCTGGCTGACAACTCAAGGCCGAGACGGCCATAAATACAGCACCGGGCGTGCTGGCAGCCAAAGCAGACTATGAACGGGGACAGGCAACGATTGGAACGCTAGCAGGGACAGCGATCCCGTCCGAAGCAATCTTCTCCGCGCTGGAATCAATTGGCTATAGCGGCGAGCTGGTCGAAGACGCCCTGTGATGTGATCAGTCACCGGCGAGATGGTGTTTCGCATCGACGGGGCGAATCATGACGTTGGCGATCAAGGCGATGAACAGCAGACACGCCATCAGGTACATCGTTGAGTTGTACAACGAACTCGACGGATCCACGGCGCCGGGCGGCGCGATTTCCATCAGGCGGCCGATCGTGACTGTCTTCTGTGTCACGAGTGTGTCGAGTTGATCGACAGAGGCACCGAACGCTTCGTTGAATCGTGCGGGATCGATTCTTTGAGCCAGTCGATCGATGGCGTTTCGCATGGCCCGCTCGCGCAGGGTTGTGATGGCGAGCGGACCGAGGACGCCAGCGGTGCTCCAGGCGGTCAGCAAACGACCGTGGATTCCGCCGACGAATTTCGCGCCGAACAGGTCGGCGAGATACGCAGGGATCGTCGCGAACCCGCCACCGTACATCGTGAAGATGATCATTGTTGCGGCGTAAAACACGATGAGCCACGTGACAGCCGGCGACGCGCTGACACAGTCCGCAGTCCAGGGGATCGACAGGTACAACATGATCCCGAGTACAAAGAAGATTGTGTATGTTGTCTTGCGGCCGATCGCATCCGAAGCGCTGGCCCAGAAGAAACGGCCGACCATATTGAACACACTGATCATCAATACGTAGGTCGCCGCGAATTGTCCGTCGACAATGTCGGGCAGCGTCGTCGCGAAAATCTCGGTCATCATCGTCTTCGCCACACCCAGGACACCGATGCCGGCCGTGACATTGAAGCAAAGTACGATCCACACGAGGTAGAACTGACGCGTCCGCATTGCCTGGTCAATATCGACGTTGTGGGCGCTGATCATCTTCTTCGACGATTGAACTTCGTCCGGCGGAGTCCAGCCTTCCGGTTTCCAATCCGCAGCGGGAATGCGGTACGAAAACGAAGCGATCAGCATCACGATGAAATACAGACAGCCGAGAACCAGAAACGTCTCAGCCACACCGACGCTGCCGGTGCCGGTGACGTACACGCCTTCCGGCCCGGGCATGATCATCCCGGCAACGTCGTTTGCTCCGACGACTACGACTTCTCGTACCTGCCCCGCTACGTCGGCGAAGCGTTTGCCGCCTTCTGTCGTCAGCGACACTTCGTCGATCGGGCCGAGATAATCCGGCGCGCGGTAGAATGTTCGGATCAGGAAGTCCTTCAATGGCGCGCCAATCATCGCTCCACCACCAAAGCCCATGATTGCCATGCCGGCGGCCATGCCGCGACGATCGGGAAACCATCGAATCAGCGTACTGACCGGTGAAACGTAACCCAGTCCCAGACCGCATCCGCCGATGACACCGTACCCGAGATACACCAGCCAGAGCTGGTGAAGATAGATTCCCGCACCACCAATCAGAAATCCGCCACCCCAACAGAAGGCCGCGACAGTTCCGACCATTCGTGGTCCGACCTTCTCCAGCCATCGTCCAGCCAGCGCAGCCGCGAGTCCCAGAAACACAATTGCGACTGTGAATATCCAAACAACTTCTTTCAGACTCCAATCGCTGGCAGCGCTGGCGACGACACCTTCAGTCATCGTCAGCGGCGGATTAAACATGCTCCACGCGTAGACGGACCCAATGCACAGGTGAATCGCGACGGACGCTGGTGGCACTTTCCAGCGATTGAATCCCGGTTCCGCAACGATGCGTTCTTTGGCGAGCAGTTCGAGCATTGCGGATGAAATTCCTTTTGCCACGTTGCGACGAGAAGTGAAGGTCGGGCGAGAATAGTCGGCGGAAGTCTACGTCGTCGAGCGTCGCGAAGTGCCCGAATGACAACGCCGTTAAGGAATGTCGCTCGGAGAGAACCGGTGTAGCTGCGTTCGCCAGAACGCGGACCGGGCGCTACGGAATATCCGCGTTCTGGCTAACGCAGCTACGAAAGACCTTTACGGCGTTGCCCGAGCGGGCGTCTCATGTTCTGCGAAAGTAGCGTTACATTCGCGGATTGAACGGCGACAATTCGAGTTCCACTCTGGTTCCAATCGTTTGAGTTCCTGATACGACCATGCAGCCGACACACCATCTGATGATCAACCGGCGAACGGGAATCCTGACGTTGCTATTCGCAGTTGGGTGCTACATGCCTGCGTGGTCTCAGGATACGGCGTCCTTCAGTCGCGAAACGCTCCTGAAGCAGTTCGATGCAGATAAGAACTCCCGACTCGATGCGGAAGAACGGTCCGTTCTTCGCGCTGCGTTTGGTGGTATCGACATTCCGCTCCTGCCTGCCGAACCGTACGACTACGAGCACGTCCCAATCCCTCGCCACATTAATCGGGCCAAGCTCGACAAGCTGGATAGCACGCCGGCTGACAACCCGATCACGATAGCGGGGGCAACGCTCGGACGCGTTCTGTTTTACGACCGGCATCTTTCGCGGAACGACTCAACTTCGTGCGCAACGTGTCATAAGCAGAAAGCGGGATTCAGTGACCCCCGCCGATTCAGTCAAGGCTTCGACGGTGGTCGCACTTCCCGAAACTCGATGGGACTGGTGAATCTGCGGTACTCGAATATTGAGGAGCTGGAACCGGGTTTGTTCTGGGACGAACGAGCAGCAACGCTCGAAGAGCAGGTCCTGATGCCGATTCAGGACAAGGTCGAAATGGGCATGAAGCTGGTGGACCTTGAGAAGAAGCTAGCGAAGCTGCCGTATTATCCGGGGTTGTTCAGAGCCGCGTTCGGTTCGACCGAAGTCACGAGTCGGCGGATTGCGCGGGCACTGGCGCAATTCGTTCGTTCCATCGTGTCGTTCAATTCGAAGTTTGATCGCTCCATTGCGGATTCCGTCGGGCGACAGACGAATGCTGTTTCCGGATTAAACGCGACTGAACAGCGGGGCAGATCGCTGTTCATGGTCGGCGTTGGCGGCGTCAATGAATTTGCCTGCATGATGTGTCACGTGCCTCCAACCTTCAATATGGACATGTCACACAACATCGGGCTGGATGCCAGGTATCACGATCGCGGACTCGGAGTGCTCGACCGAGAGTCAAACGACCCATTCACTCCATCGAACGACGGCAAGTTCAAAGCACCGTCATTGCGAAACGTTGCTCTGACGGCCCCCTACATGCACGATGGCCGCTTCAAGTCGCTGGAAGAGGTCGTCGCGCATTACAGTGACGGAGTCCACCCGCATCCGAATCTCACCTTGGCCTTCGCCAAACGCGACGGCAACACTGGAACAACATCCGGTTTCGGCCTCACGAAGGAAGACCAGGCTGCAGTCGTCGCGTTTCTGAAGACACTGACAGACGAGAACTTAGTCAACGAACCGCGATTTTCGGATCCGTTCGTCCGCGCTGAGAAGTGATGCGGACCGTTATTCAGAGGAGAGATGCATGTCCCGATCACTGACGACGTTTGCTGGTCTGCTCGTGTGTGTGACAGCGAGTCAGTCATACGACCATCAAGCCTGTGCGTCCGAAGAGGCGGTAAAGCAATACAAAGCGCTGGTCGACCAGTACGAAGAAGACGGTGACGCCCGCGAAGTCGCCGGCAGCTTCATTACGCTGGCCGAGCAGAATCCGAAAAGCCCCGTGGCTGTAGAGGCGCTGGTCTGGGTTGTCGTCAACGTCCGCCGTGGAAAGGACCTCGCTCAGGCGATCCCCCTCCTCACCAGGAACTATCTACGGAGCGAGCGACTCGAACCGGTGTGCCCGAAGCTGCCCTTTCGACCGTCGCCGGCGTCGGAAGAACTGCTGCGAGCATTGCAGATGAAAAGCCCTCACGAAGCCATCCGCGCGCAGGCCAGCTTTCATCTGGCGGTCTATCTTCAGGTGCAACTTCGCCTGATTGAGGCAATCAAACAGGAAGCGGCGAATCGGCGTCAGTTCGAACAGTTCTACGGGAAGGAATTTACCGAGCATCTCCTTCGACTCGACACATCCGCGTCGCTGAAAGAGATCGAGGCGATTTACGAAGACGTTGCCCGGTTGTTCTCTGATGTACCGGTTGACGACTCAACGATGGGTGAATTGGCCGAACGGCAACTGTATGCCATCCGGAACGGGTCCAGTCTCTGTGGGGCGCGGATTATGCGGCGGTTTTTGCAGCGTGGGAGCTGTTTTCTCCGTAAGGTCGCAGTCCGGCGGGATAGGCGGCCCTCAGAGTTGCCCCGTAGGTGGCGCTCCA
>CAUZFZ010000127.1:0-32755 GCA_963579025.1 Planctomycetota bacterium
GCGTCGAGTCTTCGACTTCAGCCTCGCCTGGACAACATTCAATGAACTCTCCGCATCCTCGGGCCGCCCTCACTCAACTTGTGTGTAAGGGTGAGGGTTGAAACCCCGGGCTACTCGCCTTTGCCCCTCCGGGGCAGCAAAACTGTGCAACTTCAAAACTCACGCCAGGGGCTATGTGCTGTCGCCGCTATCGCGGCTGACTGGATGTACGATTAATTTCGCTGCTGCACGCCTTACACGCCGTCAAGGTTCATCAGCATCGCCAGTGACAGCGTGAAGTTTTCGTCGATGATCTCCACACGGATTGGCGTCGGATCAATTCCCTCGCCGGTGACGCCCAGGTCCGTGCCGCCGTTTCCGTTCAGCACGTCGATGCCCTGATCTCCCACAAGCGTGTCCTTACCGCCGCCTCCACGCAGCGTGTCATCTCCGTCCTCGCCCTGGATGGTGTCCTCCCCTGTCCCGCCGATCAGAAGATCGTCGCCATCACCACCTGCGATGCCGTCGTTGCCATTACTGCCCCTGATCGTGTCGTTGCCGTCGCCACCCACCAGTTCGTCGTTGCCGTCGTCACCTTCGAGCAAATCGTCCCCGTGATTGCCTCGCAGCGTGTCGTTACCGGCCTGACCGCGAAGCGTGTCGTTATTGCGTCCACCATCCAGCGTATCCATGCCGGCGCCACCGAGCATCATGTCCTGGCCGGAACCGCCAAGCAGCGAGTCGTTGCCTGCCATACCGTTGAGCAAATCGTCACCAAAATTCCCCATCAGCGTGTCGTTACCGTCGCCGCCATTGATGTCGTCGCTGTCCAGGCCGCCATCGATCCTGTCGTCTCCGGTTTCGCCGATGATGGTGTCATTGTTGGCTCCGCCATTGATCACGTCGTTGTCCGCACCACCATTGATCGTGTCCGCACCGTCGTTACCAAACAGTGTGTCACGACCATTGCGGCCGACGATGCTGTCATCCCCTTCGCCACCTGATATGCGGTCGTTTGATGGCCCACCACCCAGCGTGTCGGCTCCGACTCCGCCCATGATTTGCAGCGCGACGCTGCCAATATTGCTGCCCATGGCATCGATGGTGTCATTGCCATTTCCCCCGTCAATCAACAGGGAAATCCGCCCGACAAGGTTCAAAGCGCCGACCGTGATTCGATCGGCCCCGTTGTTGCCCCGCACGACAACCGAATTCACTGTGGCGTTATCCACGGTCAGAACGGCTGACTGTTCCGTAACGGTCAGCCGACCGTTCACATCCTGACCAATGGTGACCGTGTTGCCGGCATTGGAAAGGGAGGCCAGCGCCTGATCGGAACCGTTTCCACCAAACACGGTGTCGCGCCCATCACCCAACCCGTCCCACCTGAGAATGTCGTTGCCATCGCCACCATTGAGAACGTCGTTGCCACCCTGTCCGACGAGACTGTCAGCTCCAAGTCCGCCATTGAGCGTGTCGTTTCCACTTCCTCCCAGGATAGTGTCGCTGCCCAATCCTCCATTCAATAGGTCGGGCCCGCTCCGTCCAGTGATCAGGTCGTTGCCACCTGCACCGAAGATTGTGTCCCTGCCAGTTTGCCCATCGAGCGTGTCGCCCAGGTCGGCCAGATCAACGTCGAAAGTCACCGTCGTGGGAGGCTGCGCGGGAGGTGCCACCGTTACTTGCGATGCGAGCAATCTGCTCTGCAGGAGATCATCTCCGGTCCCACCCAGAATTGTGTCCCGTCCGAATATACCGATCACCGTGTCGTCGCCTCCCTGTCCGTTCAGGGAGTCGTCGCCAAACATCATGAGCGTGACGTCCAGGCTGTCGCCGACGACCAGATCGTTGCCGCCTCCACCCAACGCTGTGTCGTTGCCTTCTCCGCCTTCGAGCGTGTCGTTACCGCTTCCGCCATTCACGGTGTCGTCGCCCGCCTCTCCAAAGATCGTGTCCGCTCCATTCTGACCGTGCACGTCGTCGTCGCCGTCGCCGGCAAGAATCGAGTCATCTCCTCCGTTGCCGCGAATTCGATCGTCCCCGGCCAGGCCGAATAGTGCGTCGTCACCGCCGCCGCCGAAGATCAGGTCGTCATCCACGCCAGATGGTGCTGGTGTGGTCGTAGTGACCGAGGCCGCAAAGGCAAACGTCGCCACCTGAGTCGTCCAGGCGTTGTTGGCGCCGTACTGACCTGTGAACCAGAACGTGGAACCATCGGACGGATCGACGCTCATCGAGTGGTAGTCGCCCCAGCGGTCAACCCCCACCTGGGGAGACAGACCGTCGATAATGACAAACTCACCCCGCGGCATGGTCCCCAGCGGGTCTGAAGCGCGGCGACCGATGTACCTCAAACCTGGATTGGTCGTGGGGCCGCTAACACTGTAAGCCAGCGCGATATTGCCGGACGCGTCCATCGCGATGGCACCCATCCACCGGTTGTCGTTATCCGGACTGATCGTGCCTTCCTGAAAGAGCGTCCAGGCCCCACCACCAGTTCTTCGCAGTTCGAACCAGCGAACGCCGGCACGGTCCGTCCCGTCAACGTCTGTGACAAAGTTGCCGACGATCGTCTCATGCGTACCGAAGTTGCGGTACGAAGGCCGCCACATGACGACCTCACGCAGCGGATCAAGTGGAGTGTTGCCGCCGGGCTGCGTAATCGCGCTGAATGACGTCAAACCGTTCAGGTCTGAGTCGAATTCGGCGACTGGAATGGCTACCTCAAGCTGGAATGTCGAATTCGCCGCGTTCGCCAGATCGGTCGAGTAGGCATACAGCTCAACGAAGTCCTGGTTGGGGTCATTCGCCCCGGGGTTGTGAGCTTCGTCGTCCCTGTGGCGAAGCATGTAGGCGGGATTGTTCAGCGGTGGCGCAGTCGGGCCGTCCTGGTCGACCGGAGTCAACGCCTGGAACCCGAATCCGGCCAGCGCCGGCGTGGTGACACGCTGGAATGGTTGCGGTGTCAGGCCCTGCAGCATGTTGACACGGTCCAGCACATAGACCGGTGGATCGCTGGTGCCTGCTTCGTTCGTTGTGATGTAGTAACCGTCGGGCCAGACGGACAGCTTTGGGTAATCCGGGAAACCGGTTCCGGGAACCGGAAATGTGAATTCAAAGAAGAACCAGTCGGCAGCGTTGTTGGTGGGTGTCGGTGTCTGAGATACGTAAACGTAAATCTCGTCCGGGTCCGTTGTGCTGCGTCCCGAGAACTCCATCAGAACCCATCGGTCGGCAAGTTCGTCGTACACAACAATCGGGTCACCAGCGCCGTCAACGGTCGAACCACCCGGCGCGAGTGCAGACAGGTTGAATGGCGCGAACGCTGCCGTGCTGTCCTTGTTGAATATTGAAACCAGTGTCCCGCCTGGATCGTTGATCATCTGAATAAACTGATCCGGGCCCACATCACCCACTGTGTCTGGTGGAAAAACACCGTTGAAACCGGCGCCCGCGAAATTCTGAATCGGCGTGCCGAAACTGCCAGTTCCGACGGTCGAGCCACCGCCGCCACTGGAGAATCCCAACGCCCCCAGACTGGCCGGTACAAACACCTCTTCCGGTCCGGCCGCTGCGGCTGTCACCAGCGACGATGCAGTCGCGTCGGCGTTTACGGCCGCCACAATGTCGCTGCCGGTGGCGGTAATGGCCGTACCATCGTCACCAAGTTCAATCGTAATCAGAACGGCGCTGGTGCCGATTCCGGTCACCGAACTCACCAGCGTGCCCGACATCGGCGCCGCATCAACGAAGTCAATCGAGATCGTCGCGCTGCCGGCGCTGGGTGTCAGCTCGTTGAACGTCACCGCCTGTCCGCCAGCCGGGGAGGTGATCGTCAGACCGGCCGTCGGTCCACCGAAGACCGTATCCGCTCCGCCGCCGCCGTTGAGTGTGTCGTCGCCATCGCCGCCGTTCAGAATATCCCGACCGTTCCCCGCCTGGATGTTGTCGCTGCCAAGACCTCCGAGCAGTGTGTCTTCGCCATCATCACCAAGCAGTGTGTCCGCTCCGTCGCCACCGCTGATGAAATCGTCGCCGTCGCCAGCGTCCAGCAGATCGTTTCCGGCACCGCCGTTGATCGTGTCATCGCCGTCTCCGGCATCCAGTGAATCGTCGAGTCCGCCGCCGATGAGCAGATCGTCGCCGTCGCCCGCCTCGACATCGTTGGCGAAGTCCGGGCTGCCGAGGATGACGTCGTCACCGTTACCTGTCGAAACTGTGATGCTCGCCACGTTGGGAAACGCCGCTGCGGTGACCGCGGTCAAGTCAACTGTGTTCTCCGACGCACCCACAGTCACGATGATCGAAGTGACTTGATCGGTCGTTACGGAACCAAGCGAACTGGCGGGGATACCGTCGACCCGGACGTCCAGAACGCCGGGAACAGTCAGATCCTCGCGAATCACAATGTCCTCATCGGCGTCACTCAGTACCTGCAGCACTCCATTGCCGAACTGCACGGCGGCCGCCAGAAGCGTTCGATCTTCCAGTTTTTCAAGAACGATTGGAATGGATCGCGGCCGAGCCATGGACACGCGTGAAGACCGCGACCCGCGAGAACTCAGGAGTCGGTTTTGAAATGCCTTCAGCCATGAGTGTTTAGTCACTATCCGCTCCTTCGATCGGGCTGACCTGCACAGAATGATGATCCGGTTAACCGGGTCAGATCAGTGAGTCGTCATGCACGCTGCAACGGGATGGATCCGGTCATTCGGACAGAACGGTCCTTCCGCTACTCGTATTTCGACCGGCGCATCGCGTGCGTTCATCGCATCTGGTACTTGTGAGCCATTCCGGACGACAGTTACAGCCGTGCCTGTTGCAGCACGTACGACTGTGTCATTCGCTGGAACTGGCACACGCGCTGAAGCCGGCGCGAGCGCTTCCACAGGACCATCCGCTTTCGTGGTCACGACTGCGACAGCCCATACGTCTGCCACATTCGGTGCATCCCGTATAACCGGTACAACCTGGCACGCCCGCCGGTGCTCCGCGCGTTCCAGGGCTCTGCCCTGGAACGGACTGTTCATGAGGCTCCGCCTCACACGCGACGTCACGAGGCCGAGCCCCGAAATCAGGCCGTTCCGGGGCAGAGCCCGGGAACGGGGACGCTTAACGGCATTGGATGCCGCCGTCACTGCCTTGGCAGCGGGTTGAATTCCACACAAGTTTGCCTGACAGTCCGGAAGTCCAGCTACTGAAACAAATCCGCTCTCTATCCGGGAGATGTTGCCATGAGCAAGACGGTCGCGTGGTTCACTTTGACTGCACTGGTTTCCCTCACCGTGCCGGACAGCACATCGGCTCAGTTCCTGGTGGACGAGAATCACATGACCCACGGTCCGATTCTCGGCCGGATCAGTGCTCACGGCGTGGGCGTCTGGTGCCGGACTCGACACACGGCGGAGTTCACCGTCCGTTATGGAACGTCTCCCGACAAACTGGACACGGAGACGAAACCGGTCCGGACGCGTCTGGCGTCCGACAACACCGGCTGGGTCCACATCACCGGCCTGAAGGCCGACACAAAGTACTGGTACAAACTGATGCTCGGTGGTCGTGAGACGGGACGCGATGGCTCGTTCCGCACCTGGCCCGACTCGCAGGAACTGGTCAATAAGAAGCTGAACCCGGACGGTCTGTTCAACTTCAGTTTCGAATTTGCATGTGGAAACAACCAGAACGCCAGTCACAGTTCCGGTCCGTCACTGCCAGGCTTCGCCACAATGCTGAGGAAGGGTGTCCCGGATGAGGTGAGGTTTGCGATTCTCAATGGAGACTGGATGTACGAGACGCGACGGGATTTCACGCCTGAGCAGTGGCGGCATCAGGTCGGTCACAAAGGCGACCTGCCAAACAACCTGCTCGCCGCCCCGACGACGACCGGTGTCTGGGAAAATTACAAGACTTTCCTCGACCAGGCTCCGAACCTCACGAAGTGGCATTCCACCGTGCCGTCGTTCTTCACGTACGACGATCACGAATGTCTCAATGATATCTGGGGAGCCGGCTCGCCCGGCCTGCGTGACCGCCGGGCCGTGTTCCGCGACATCGGCGTGAGTGCCTGGTACGACTACCTCGGTTGGAGCAACCCGACGACGTTCAATCAGCCCGCCACGCTCAGCCGAAGCCGCGTGAGAAAAGGCGGCAACGTCATCGTGGACGAGACGGTCGACTTCTCGAAACTCGACCTGGCACAGGCCAGTAACCTGCACATCCACTGGGGAACCGATACCGCAGGCGTCAACGACAACGCTCTTGACGACGTCGGGGGCGATCCCAACGCCGGTGTCTACCGAATTGAGAAGGTCCTGGGGCCGCACGAGTTGCAGGTCTGGCCCGACTTCGATGCCGATGGCGACGTCTCGTACTCCATCGGCCGTCGCTCCTACTTCAGGATGACGGTCGCCAACTGCGACTTCTTCGTGTGCGACACGCGGGGTCAGCGGCAGATGCATGACAAGTCCGACCCCTACAAGAAGGGGTTGTCGATGCTTGGGCCGGTCCAGCGAGACTGGCTGATCGACGGCATGCGGAAGAGCAAAGCCGATTTCATGTTCGTCGTCAGCTCGGTCAACTTCATGGTTCCACACGTCGGCGGCGGAGCTGTGCGAACAAATAACAAAGACGATGCATGGACGGTCTTCTTCGACGAACGTGAAAAGCTGATCAATTTCTGGGACACGCTGGAAAAGCCAGTATTCGTTTTGACCGGTGATCTGCACAACAGCTTCGTGATCAATATCACGGACAACGTGTGGGAGTTCGCCTCCGGTCCGCACAACTCGAACAACCACTGGAACAGCGACGAAGGCGACCGACTGGCCAATGGCCCGTTCAAGTACGGGCCGCGTGAAGTCAACGTCCGCTGGTCGACCTGGTACCGCAACGACATCCCGCGTAACCAACTGCAGCACCCGACGTACTGTGTGGTGCAGGTCAACAACGTCTTCAACAACCCTCTGACCGTCCACGGGACACGCTGGATGACGTTCCCGATTCCCCAGGTCATCTTCCAGTACTACGACGGTCGCACTGGCCGATTGCAGTACGCGGAATCAATCCTGGCGAATCAGGCGGACAAAAGGGCTGCTGGAGATAAGCAGGATCTTGAAGGACTCGGCGTGCCGATTCGACGTGAGTCTCGGCGATTGGAACAACCTCGACCGCAATTGAAGAAACGTAATCCGTAGTCAACCCCAGTAGTTCCAGGTTTGGCTGGATTTCGTGGTAGCCGAACTCGCCAGAGTTTGGATTTCTCGCATATTCGAGAGACTGGCCAAAGTCTGGCGACTTCGGCTACCCCAAGCTTGGAAGTACTGAACCCGCGGAGACGAGCATGAAATCAACGCGAATCCCAACACCGACGTCTCGCATGCGCGCAGGGCTCGGCACGGCAGACATCACGCCCCCCGTCGGCATCTATCACCGGTTCTGGGGCGCTGCGTCGCACGACCAGTCGATCGGAGTTCATCGCCCGTTGCGAGCGAGCGTCCTGGTTCTTGAGCCGGAAGAAGAAACGGATTCAGCGGCGGGCGATCGCCAGATTCTGATCGCGCTGGATCATTGTCTGTTTCGTCCGCCCGAGATGACGGAGTTTCGCGAGAAGACGTGTGCGAGGCTGCAGATGGCTTCCGAACACGTGACGGTTGTGTTCTCGCACACGCACTCGGCTGCTTATGTGGCCCGTAACCGCGCGCACCTGCCAGGTGGAGATATGATCGGCCCGTATCTCGACAATCTGCCCGACAGGATTGCCCAGGCCGTCGACCAGGCCGTCGCAAATCTCGCATCTGTCACACTGACCTACGGAACGGCCAGTTGTCGCATGGGGCACCATCGCGATGCCTGGGATGAGAATGCAGATCGATATGTCTGCGGCTTCAATCCGGACGTCGATCTCGATCTGCCGGTCAATGCCGTACGCATGACGGACGATGCAGGCGCCGTCCGTGGGACGATCGTCAGTTATCCGTGTCATCCCACAACACTTGCGTGGGACAATTCACTGATCAGTCCCGACTACGTGGGCGCCCTGCGTGAAACCGTCGAAGCAGCGACGGATGCAACGTGTCTGTTCCTGCAGGCACCTTGCGGTGACATTGGACCTCGCTTCGGTTTCGTCGGGGACACCGAAGTTGCCGACCGCAACGGGCGACAAGTCGCCTATGCGGCGCTCCAGGCAATCGAGTCCATGCCGCCGGCCGGTCATGATTATTACTACGTCGGTCCCGTCATTTCGGGTGCGACCCTGGGTGAGTGGGAGTACCGCTCGCATCCCGATGAACGAGTGTCATCCGCACGGCTTTTCGAGACGACCGATTGGACGATCCCTCTGCAGTATCGGCCCGAGTTGCCAACAGTTGCTCAGGCGGAAGAACGAATGGCACTACTCGGCACACAGGAATCAGAAGCACGTGATCGAGGCGACGATACCGAGGCGTCGCGCGTGCGAGCGCTCGTCGAGCGACAACGACGACAGCTCGAAGTACTGAACTCCGTCCCGGCGGGCGTGTTGCCGTATCCGATCAGACTATGGCGGCTGGGGGACGCGATCTGGGTCGCGGTCGACGGCGAGCCGTATTCCGCGCTGCAGTCAGAATTGAATCGCCGCTTTCCCGAGATTCCATTGATCATCATGCCGCTGTCGGACGGTGCGATGGCCGGCTATCTGCCGACTGCGGACGCGTGCGACAAGCCCATCTACCAGGCAGAGATCGCCATCCTTGCGGCGGGATGCCTCGAAACAGTCATTGATGCGATCGCCGAGCGGATCGAATCATTGAGCCAGGTCCCGTAAACAAACAAAGCCCGGCCCTTCAGAAGAAAGGCCGGGCTGTTTGAACTTGAGAAGTCGGCATTCGCTCAGAAGCTGAGCGAGATCGAGAACGATCGTCCGTTGTGCCGGAACACCGGAATCTGAACAGGATGGCGATCGTGTCCGGGTCGGCCGTTTCCGGGTCGGCCGTGTACCGCACCGCGTGTCGGAGTCGGCGGGATTTCCAGTCGAGGTCGTGGTGCCGGCGGACTGTCCGGTCCGAAGTCACGTCGTTCCGTCGGTCGACCATTCTGCGGGGCGCGGTTTCCGTGGGAGTGCGGCGCGTTCAGACCGGCATCGACCAGCAGTTTGTCGAGGTCGCCCAGCATGCACTCCATTTCCTTACCGAGTTCATCGATACGTTCACACAGACGTTTCAGATTGAAGTCGTCCACTCGCGAACGTGACGCCGAGCAGCTTCCGTATCGTCCGAAACCAGGAGCCGGGCACTGCGACAGCCATTTCTGTAGTGCCTCCGCGCCTTTCTGCACTTCGGTGAACTGGTCGTCAAGCTTTTCGACGTGCGTTTGAATCTGTGCGAGGTTTCCGCCATGTCGGGTCAGGTCCTTTATGCAGGTGGCCGTCTCGACCATCCCGCACAAGTTGTCCCGCAAACAACTGTAAATCGTCAGTGGAGCTGAGCGAAAGTTGTATCGAACGACGCGGTCGGCTCGACCGGCGGCGTAGTAGATGTCGCGGGCATGATCGCCGACTTCGCCGTAATGGCTGGCCTGGGCCAGCGAGCTGCTGATGCTCAGAACCATGGCGGCAGACAATGTGGTGAGGGCGTTGAGGTGGGCGGTCTTCATCGTCCTGTTCCTTCTTCAGGTGAGATTTGACCGGGCCGTGCGGCCCGTTTGAGGAGCCAAAGCCAAAGGCAGCCCCTGTGCCAAACGATTCCGAGGAAACAGGCGAATCACGCGTTTACTTATTTAGTGACAATGAGTTACGACGTTCTAGCGGAATTTTCGTACTGGCCGCACACACAAAATGACAGACCCTCAGGCATGATATGTACTCAATACGATTCAAACACTGACATCAACTGGATCACTCTTGCCCGTCGCAGATTCGATACATGCCTCAGTGTCGACCAGAGCCCAGCAGATCGCTGCTCCCAGGTAGATTCCTAAGAACAGCAACAGCACGCTTTCCCATCCAGCGGCATCGGCAGTACGAGTCACGAGCTGGGGACAGACGGCGGCTCCAAAGTTTCCCATCATGTTCATCATGCCGAACACGACTGGTATCTGTTTGCCGGCAAGGTCCATTGTCTGAGCGTACGAGCATGGCCCGGCTACCGCGGCGAAGAACGAACCAGCCGTGATGAGCGTCATGGCTGGGGTGAGTCCATCGGCCCACAGGGCTGAGACGGTCAACACTCCGCAGATGGCAAGGCTGAGCGATGCGACAAGCTTGCGGCTGATGGCGCGACTGCCCGTTCGTTCCAGCAGCCAGTCCGTCATGATTCCGCCCAGAGAGCAACCCAGCACGACAGCCAGCAGCGGCAGACTCGAAAGCAGCCCGGCATCCTTAACAGAAACTCCGTGCGTCTCGCGGAGGTACGTCGGGAACCAGGTCGCAAAAAAAATGTAACCAGCTCCGCGAAAGAACTGCTGACCATTGATCAGCCACAGAGCGCGCGACGTCAGCATTCCCCGCCAGTTTACCGGTGTGGATTTCGAAACTGCGGGCGTGTCGTCCCTGATGTCCGTGTCCACCACCACCGCCACGTCTGCACTACGTTCGTTGGACAGGACTGGCGGTGACTCGCTGCGAATGAAAGCCAGTTCCGATTCGTTAACGCCTGGATGATCCTCGGGCCGGTCGCGGAACCAGTGGTAGAAGACGAACACCCATATCAGTCCCGGGGTCGAATAGGCCAACACGATCCCGTGCCACGACAGAAAATCGGTCAGCCAGCCGGTCAACCCGCTGGCTACAGCGCCACCGATCGACATGAAAGCAGCCATGAACCCGCAGGCGACCGCCCTGCGGTGTGCCGGCACCCAGTCGGCGATCGACCGAGCCGCGTTTGGAAAGACTCCGGCCTGAGCCATACCGATGGCAGCCATCGCTGCCGTGAGGAATCCTACCGTCCCACACAAACCAAGGATTGCCGTGCAGATGGACCAGGCGGTGGCATAGATCGTCAACACGATCCGGCTTCCAAATCGCTGTCCCAGCCACGCAGCTGGAATCTGGAATACTCCGTAGGCGATGAAGAATGCGCTCATCACATCGCTGAGCTGTTGCCGGGACGCATTCAGTTCGGCTCGAAATGCCTCGTCCGCCGCAAACACGCCCAGGCAGTTACGACTGAGATAAGCGACTGCCGCCACGGCACAGAACAAAGCAACGGCAATCGATCGACTTGAGCTTGCAGCGTATCCGGGTGCAGACATGCTGGCTTTCTTCGATGACTCGCGGAGGAGAAACGGCCGGTGGAAAAGATAACAGAATTCAGGCTGTTGCTTGCAGGCTACAGTGACATCTGCCAGGCATGCGTTCCAGTTAGCCTGCACGACGCAGCGAGAGAGGCCAATCCTTTTCGACGTGCGCAGCGGTCATTAGCTACATTGTGGTCCACTTAATTCACCGCCAACACACTGACAGCGTGAGTCGCTTTTTACAGGTAATTGGCGATTTCGAGTCTGATGTGTGGCTTGGAAACGGAGATGTGACATGAACCTTAAGACCTTGGCGTGCATGGTGTTACTGGGCATTGTTTTAACCGGTTGCGGCGGCTCTGAGGGCCCACCGGCGACTGTGATGGCGGATGTGTCCGGCAAAGTCACAGTCACCGGGAAGCCTCTCCAGACAGCGGGCGTCGGTATCGGTTTTGCAACCAGCAGCACTGCCTCGGATGTCATGACTATTGACGAAAACGGTGCGTTCAGCGGCAAGGCTCCAGTGGGTCTGTGCAAAGTGACGATCATCCCCATTGCGCAAACCGCTCCACCTTCGACTGTGGGTGAGGGAACAACACCGGATCAACCAGCAACTCCGGACGGTGGCCACACTGTTCCGACAGACAGCGGAATTCTCGATACGTTTCTCAGCGAGGCCGAGACGACTCTGTCGGCTGACGTTCAGGCAGACGTCGCCAACACCTTCGATTTCGAGGTGGGGCAATGAGCACGAACAGGTGAGATTAAGCGACACCACGTGCAGCCAATGTGCTGTTCTTCAACCTCATGTCCATGTTGCGAATTGCCGCAGTCAGTCAAATGCATGTTCGAATTCGAGTTATTGCGACGTGGATAATCTGATACTCTGCCTGTAAGCCGGTATTGTCCTTTTTTTCTTTTTCAAGGAGTCAGACATGTCGCGAGTCCATTCACGTCAAAGATCAGCCTTTACGCTGATCGAGCTGCTGGTGGTGATCGCAATTATCGCCATTCTGATTGCCCTGCTTCTGCCTGCTGTCCAGCAGGCGAGGGAGGCGGCCCGTCGCTCATCGTGTAAGAACAATCTGAAGCAAATCGGTCTGGCGCTGCACAACTATCACGACGTCCACAACACGTTTCCCCTTGGCTCTCTGCAGCGAAGTCTTCCGGGTGGAAATTACACCAGGAACGGTGACTCATTCGCCAATGATTCGGGGCTGAACTGGCTGTGTCATATTCTCCCGTACGTTGATCAGGGCCCGCTGTATGGACGGCTCAACCTGAACCAGCCGCTGAACGGCTCCACGAACAGGACTCTGGTCTCCACCATCATCACGACGTACCTGTGCCCGTCCGACCCGAACACTGGCGTCAGACTGAATCGATACAACGCAGTTTGGGGCCGTTCCAACTACGGCGCCAGCATGGCCAGGCAGACAGGCGGGACACCCCGTTACGCAGCGATCGCGGGTGACCGCAGAGGGTTCATGGGGTACGGTGGCGGAGCCAGAATCGCACAAATCTCGGATGGGACCTCCAACTCAGTCGGCATCTGGGAAATTCGCGTGGGACCCAACGACCAGGATGCACGCGGGACATGGGCTCTGGGCCGCGTCGGCGCCAGCCTCGTAACCGGTTGCGACAACCTCGGTGATTGCCGGACGGGCATCAACTGCGGTACCGCGAATTCCGAAGACGTGCATGGCTGCACAAACGATGTGAACAGCGGAATGGGTTGCTGGGGTGGCGGCGACGGTCAGTCCGCGCCCAAAAGCCTGCATGTCGGTGGCTGCCATGCATTGCTTGCTGACGGCTCGACACGTTTCATGAATCAGAGCCTCGACATGACGATCCAGCGGAACGTTATGAGCATCGCTGATGGAGAAGTGCTGGGTCAGTTCTAAAGAGTTTGCCGAAGCTCTGTAGCTTCCTGGACAGACAACGCATCACCTTCAAAACGCACATCATCCAAAGCGGGGATGTGCGTTTCTTTGCGCGCCTGCGAGGCATGTGGAATGAAAAAGCTGCGGATCATTGTGGCCCTGGGTGTCGCAGTGACTGGCGTCGTCTGGATGACCGGGGCCGGTCTGTCGGAATCTCTTCCGGTTGGTGTTTCAGCCGACGATTACGACAACGCCGTCCAGTTGTTTGCCGCGCATTATGGGAACACGCCGGATCGGATTGACGTTCTCTCACTGCTGGCAGAGCAGTCGGTCCAGCAGAACATTCCAGAGACGGCCGTCGCCTGCTTCGATGAGATCCCGGATACTCACCCTCGTTACGGCCACTCGGCCCGACTCCAGCAGGGTCAGGTCCTGTATCGACTGGGGCGAGTTGCTGAGTCGGAAAAGCACCTGCGACGGTTCCTTGAGCTGGAACGCCTGCAGCCCATGATGACTCGGCGCGAACTCGTCGTGGCAACCGAACATTTGCGGTACCTGCTCGGGATCCAGCTACGTAACGAGGAGCAGCACGAACTGGTTCGTTCGATTTACCAACTGGAAGAAGCCAGTGCCCACAACACAATCGTGTACTGCTTTCCCAGCCTGATGATCTGGAACGGGAGCGGGGCAATTCAGCAACTTGAGAAGTTCCTGGAAACCGACCCGCGGAACATGCACCTTCGGATTGCACTGGGCCGCTATCGCACAAGGCAGGGGCGTCTGGACGAGGCGATCGGCGTGCTGGAACAGTGCTGCGATGAGGAGCCCGACAACCTGGCGGCGCGAGCGACATTGCTGCAGGTTCTGCGTGAACGCGGTGACGACGAACGCTTCGTCGCAATGATGCAGCAGTTGCCCGACGAAAATGATCAGGAACCGTGGCTGCTGATCAGGCTTCGAGGACATGATCACAACGACCACGGTCGTCACGCCGACGCCATTCGGTGTTTTGAACGAATGCTGCATATTGATTCGACAAACGCCGAATCGTGGCTGGGACTGGCTCGCGCCTGTCACGAGGCGGGCGATTCGGATCGGCATCGACAGGCCCTGGAGACGGCTCAGGTGCTGGCCCGCGTGCAAAACCGCATTGGCTGGATCCAGGAAGATCCGCGCGAAGTTCGGCCTCTGATAGAAATCGCAGAACTCTGCAGGCAGATTGGGCTCAATCACCACGCTTTGGCAGTTGCTCAGCTTGCACGTCGCGTGGATCCCGACAACGAAAAACTCAACACGATCTTCAGTGAACTCGCAGAGAAACCGTGATGCCACGAACGACCAATCATTCACGCAGTGCCCGGGTTATCGAATGGCTGACCCTGGTCCTGGCACTGGCAGCGACCGGCGGTTGTGGAAGCCCGGAACCCGCGGACACGAGCCTCGGCGACGCTGGCCTATCCACGGTCCCCGGGATTGTGGCTCGATCGGAATCCGTCACCCCACCCACCGGAATTCTGCCGCTGTTTACCGAGATCGCACAGGCCGCGAGTGTCCATTTCGAAAGACACGATGACATCCGAGGTCTGCATCGGCATATCGAGGCGAATGGCGGCGGTGCGGCGCTGTTCGATTACGATCGTGACGGTCAGTTGGACATCCTGTTTACCAACGGTTGTCGGCTCCCGCGCAAAGATCGCGACGCAAGCCACTCAAACCAGTTGTTTCGTCGCCACTCTGACGGTCAATACACGCGAGTCACGGCTGAAGCGGGACTGATTCAGCACGACTATTTCTTCGGTTGTGCGACAGGCGATTTTGACAACGACGGATTCGACGATGTGTACGTCACGAGCTTTGACCGGAACTCGCTGTGGCACAACAACGGGGACGCAACGTTTTCTGAAATCGCCGCGCAGGCATTGCCTGATCCGCCGCGATGGAGTTCCAGCGCAGCGTTTGCCGACGTGAATCGCGACGGGATCCTGGACTTGTACGTCGTCAACTATCTGCAGTCGAGCGATGATCCGCCACGACTTTGTCCGCGTCGTGACAGCCCCGATGGATACACTCAGTGCCCTCCGACTGCATTCGTGGCGACTGATGACGTGTTGCTGCTCGGCGACGGCGTCGGTGGATTTCGGGACGCCACGACCGAATGTGGCATCGACGGAGTTGACGGTAAGGGTCTGGGCGTTGTGATCTTCGACGCGGACGAAGATACGTGGCCCGATATCTATGTCGCCAACGATGGGATGCCCAATTTTCTGTATCTGAATGAAACAGCCGGCAAGACGGTGCAATCACCGGAAGAACCGCTGCTTCCCGTCTTTCGCGAACACGCGATGCAGTGGGGGGCTGCCGTCAATGCTGAGGGTGCGGCGGAGTCCAGTATGGGAATCGCCTGTGGAGACTACGACGCGGATGGTCGCCCCGATCTGTTCCTCACTCATTTCTTCGGTGAAACCAACACGATGTATCGCAATGTCGAGGGAAGCATGTTTCTCGACCAGTCGACTCGCAGTCGTCTAGGGCCATCAAGCCGGATGGTGCTGGGTTTCGGTGTCGGATTCGTGGATTGCGAAAACGACGGGTGGCTCGATCTGTTCGTTGCCAACGGCCATGTGGATGACATGACCTGGGCAGTTGATCAAGAGCCCTATCGCATGCGTCCTCAGTTGTACCGCAACGAGCGCGACGGCCGATTTGTCGAGGTCAGCCGTTGGGCCGGTGACTACTTCCAGGCGAACTGGATCGGGCGGGGTGCGGCTGTTGGCGACCTGGACAACGACGGCGACGTCGACGTTGTTGTCTCTCATCAGCTGGCGCACTCCGCAGTGCTCCGAAACGACACACCAACGGATCATCGCAGCGTCGTGTTGCGTCTTATCGGACGAGCCCCATCAAACCGCTCGGCGATCGGAGCAAAGATTGAAGCCAGCGGGCTCGACATGAAGCTGGTGCGACAGATCGTTGGCGGAGACGGTTATCAGTCGGCGCACGACCGACGCGTCCACATCGGTCTCGGAAAGCGCCAATCGGTTCCACGACTGGACATCCAATGGCCTTCAGGTCGCCGCGAGTCCTGGGCGAACGTCGCCGCGGGCACGTACACGATCGTGGAGGGTGATTCCCCGGCTGTGCATCCCTTGAAAGATTGACCTGGCAATGAAGCGGACCGGGGAAGGACGAGCGGTTGAGAGCCGACACGCTGCCCCCGGAATGCGCTGCCGACGTGTTCGACTGGTCAAAATCGGGACCGTCTGGTGCGTGTACGTTGCTCTGGCGATGGCGGTCACATGGCCCGTTCCACTTTCACCGGCATCGACGCTGCCCGTGGGATCCGGGTCCGCGGCGACCGTGCCGCTGTTTAACACCTGGACGATCTGGTGGAATGCAGATCGGCTCGCGCACGGTCTGAGAAGTTACTGGGACGCGCCCATCTTCCATCCCGAACTCGGAACGTTTGCGCTGTCGGAATCGCAGCCGACGACATGGCTCGTCGCGCCCATCGTGTGGTGTGGTGGCCGAGTGCTGGCGTACAACGTGTATCTGTGGCTGGCGTTGTTGCTGAACGGTCTCTCGGCGTTTGCACTTTTCCGGTCGCTGCGGCTGGCGTGGTTTGCCTGTTTTCTGGGTGGAGTGCTGGCTGAAACACTTCCTTTTGTCCAATGGCAGCTTGGTGTGCTGCAGCTCGTGCCGCTGTGTGGGGTCTTCTGGACACTGCGTGCCCTGCGGATTGCCAGTCGGAATCCGACCGTTAAGCATGGGCTGTTGCTGGCCCTCTCGTTCGCGCTTACCTACGTCACGTGTAATCATTCCGGCGTGCTGTTGAGTGTCCTGCTCCTGTGCGGCGCAGTCTGGTATCCAGGCAAGGATGTATTGCGTCCGGCGACGTGGACCGCTTTCGTGGTTGCGGGTGTGACTGCCGCGATCGTGATGCTGCCTGTCGTCGTTCCCCAGCTCGCAATTCTCGGCCAGCGTCAGGAGTCGGGCGAGCCAGCGTATGAGCGTACGAAACTGGAACGACTTCGGCTGTCCCTGGAACTCGCCGATTACACTGTCACGCCCGCTGGCCGAGGTTTGTCTGTCGTCGATCTGGCCGCAGACTCACGGCGCCCGTACTGGACAGCATGCCCGGGCTGGCTGAAGATCGGCGTCGCGGTATCGGGAGTGCTGTTCGGTCTGTACCGTCGCCGATGGAGACGCTGGACTGCGTATTCCCTGACGTTCATGACGGCTGCCGTACTACTTTCACTTGGGCCGGGGTTGTCGATCGGTGCCTGGCATCCGTTCGCAACATTGATCGATGCGTGGCCAGGCTTCTCACACATTCGGAATGTGTTTCGCTTCGGTCTGTTCGCCCAGATCGGAGTTGTCATGCTGGCGACTGTGGGCTTTCATGCCGCGATCGTCACCGTCCGGCTGACATGTCCGGCAAGGCCGCGTGTGTCACGTCTGCTGCGATATGGCACGCTCGGATTTGCGATGTTGACGGTCCTTGAGGTTCCGCCTGTCGGAAGTCCCGTGTTCACCGTTCCCGCAGCGTCGTCAGACGACAAGTGGATCAGTGAGATCCGAAACCTGCCCCGGGACCGTGGTGTGGCCTGCATCCCGTTTGCTCCGGGCAACAGGTTAAGCGATTTCGAAGTATCAACTCTGTGGATGTACTACGGCACGTTTCACGGGCGACGACTGGTCAACGGATACTCGGGCTACTTCCCACCGAAGTACTTTGCATTGCGGGAAGTGGTCAACGAGTCGTTTCCGAGCGACGCAGCCTGCCAGTTTCTGAAGGACTTCAATGTCGACCTGTGTGTGGTTGATCGTGCGGTACACCCTCGCGCAACGCTTGAACAACACGCAACGGGCGTCTGGCAGCTCCAGCGTGTTGCCAGCGATGACCAGATCGGAATTGACGTATACCGGCTCGCTCGCCGGACACGCTCCGCACCGATTGTCGATTGATGGTGAGCGATTGGTGAAGTGCCGGGACTGGTCATCATCTGGAATGGCCACAGACCCGCAAGGTGGCTTTCACTTCGAACATCAACACTCATCAATCGACGATCATCAATCGATTTTGCCGTCGCACGATTCTGCGACAACATGCTGGTCAAAGGCAGCCAGACAGGGCAACGCCTAACGCGAATGCTCGATTCCGGGAGCGTGGTGATGTCCGTGGCTGGTCGGCGTTGAATGCAAGTGTGGACCTTCATGCGAGTGACCCGGAAGCATTTCGATTCCGACCGCTAGTGCTGTCCCCACAAGCAGAGCGACCGAGAGCTTCAGTCGGTCATGCGAATGCTCCAAAGCCTCGGGCAGCAGATCAGTCAGTGCGATGCACAGGAACGCTCCGGCTGAAAACGCGAGGGCGCAGCCAACGAGGTAGTTTTCGCCTTCAGCGCCGGTCACGCCGAGCCAGAACAGAACGGCCCCGGCGGGGCACATCAGGGCGAATGCCGAGTTGATCAGCCAGCGACTCCCGGTGGACCAGCCTCCAACCTGCATGACGGATGTGATCGCCATTGCGTCGAGTGGTTTGTGCAGCACGACGGCCAGAAAGGTTCCCAGCCCGAACAGTGCCAGGCCCGTTTCGGTGCCGTGATCGTGTCCAGCATCGGCCACAACGCTGGCGCCCAGGGCGATCCCGTCGAACACGGTATGCAGTGCCAGACCGATCAGAAGACCCAGCCAGCTCATGCGACTGGCCTGCGGTTCATCCGATGCCTGAGTGTCGTGATCATGATCGTGGTCATGTCCGCAACCGTGTGGTTGTCCGGGATCCCCGTGATGATGATGTACGTGCCCGAACCGCAGCAGAAACAGCATCATCAGAAGACCGCACAGCAGCGACCCGGACAGCCAGTGGCCATCGGGCAGGTATTCCGCCGCATGTGGAAGCAGATGCAGGACGGCTACGCCGATCATCATCCCGGACACGAGACTCATCATGATCTGCATGCGGAGATGAGTTAGACGCATGACAGACGGCAGCCAGCCCCCGGCCAGCGATGCGACGACGATCAGTGCGCAGTAAACCGCAATCAGGACTCCGGGTTGCATAAAAGACGTTTCCTCTAAACCCGCGAATCAGGGTGTGGGCAGCCGCCTGTATGCCTCCAGAGGCACGCCGGATTCCAATCTCTGATTCGTGAGACGAGCACTTTCCGTGCGGCGCGATGGGCTGCGGATTCTACGAATCCGCAATCGAATTGCAACTACGTGTGCATTGCAAACACAATTTGAAGTACTTGCAAAGCACCTGCAAAACGGATGAAATCCGGAAGATCGCAGTTGAAGTAGAAGCTGTCGCGGCGCGGCGAAGGAAACTCATGGCCCATACAAACGAATCAGTCTTGTCGCTGCAGGAGGTGAAGTCGCTGATTCGCGATGCGGGTCTGCGATGCACGGCCGCTCGTGTGTCTGTCGTGCAGCACCTGGCGGGCGTCGGAATTCCGCAGAGTCATTCGGATGTCACCGGCGCACTGGAGAACTTTGGTTTCGACCAGTCGACAATTTATCGCTGCCTGACGGAGCTCGCCGAGGCGGGGATTCTGGCGCGACTGGAACTTGGTGATTCCGTGCGGCGCTTCGAGCTGCGGCATTCGAGCGCGACAGCGGGCTTCTCTGACCACCCGCATTTCATGTGTGTCGACTGTGGCAGTATCGTCTGCCTGGACGATTTCACATTCCGTCTATCGCCGCGCAAACGGGGTATGGCTCCGCCTGGTCAGATTGCCGAAGTCGTGCTGAAGGGGCATTGTGCCGAGTGTCTGCCGGAGACTGAGGCGACTTGATCCCAACGAAGACTTCATTACCGCGACGCCCCGCGGGTAGAATTCATGCGTCTTCATGTCCCGATTCAGAAGGAACAGAAATGAGCGAGATCATCACCCCGGCGTCGCGTCGTGAATTCCTGAAGAACACCGGTCGTGTTGCGGGCGCAGTGGCGCTGGCGGCTTCGGCCATCCCGGGGGCACACGCCTCGGAAGACGGCACGATCCGAGTTGGACTCGTCGGTTGCGGTGGACGCGGCAGTGGAGCAGCGGCGAATGCCATGTCGGTCCAGAATGGGCCTGTCAAACTTGTTGCCATGGGTGATGTTTTCGAAGACCGCATGAAGGCCAGCCTGGCGGGCTTGAAGCGATTCGGTGACAAGCTGGATGTACCGGAAGACCACCGATTCCTGGGATTCGACGCCTACAAGAAGGTGATGGATGCGCTGAGACCCGGTGACGTGGTCATCCTCACAACGCCACCGGCGTTTCGCTGGGTTCACTTTACCTATGCGATCGAACGCGGTTTGAACGTGTTCATGGAGAAGCCCGTCACAGTCGATGCTCCGGCCACACGCCGGATGCTGGCCCTGGCTGACAAGGCGTCCGAGAAGAACCTGAAGGTCGGTGTCGGCCTGATGTGTCGTCACTGCAAGGCGCGTCGAGCTCTGGCCGAGAAAGCTCATAACGGTGAGCTGGGTGATTTGCTTGTGCTGCGGGCATATCGGATGGCCGGACCGACCGGTTCTGCCGCTACAGGGCCGGCTCCGAAAGGCATGTCGGATCTGGAGCATCAGATTCGGCGATTCCATGCGTTCCTGTGGGCAAGCGGTGGAGCGGTCAGCGATTTTCTGATTCACAACATCGACGAGGCCTGCTGGCTGAAGAATGACTGGCCAGTGAAGTGCATCGCCTCGGGTGGTCGACACTACCGTGGCGACAACATCGATCAGAACTTCGACGCGTACGCCATGGAGTACACGTTTGCTGATGGAGCCAAGCTGTACGTCAACGGGCGAACGATACCTGGTTGCCATCAGGACTTTGCAACGTACGCGCACGGGACGAAGGGTTCGGCGATCTTCTCGTCGCGAGGCCACCTCCCGGCACGCAGCCGCATCTACAAGGGCCAGAATTTTGTGAAGGACGATCTGGTCTGGTCGTATCCGGATCCGGAACCCAACCCGTATCAGGTGGAATGGGAAGACCTGGTCGAAGCGATCAAGACGGACGCGCCGTACAACGAGGTCCCGCGTGGTGCGATGGCCAGTATCGTGACCTCGATGGGCCGGATGGCCTCGCACACCGGGCGCGAGATCACGATGGCCGAGATGATGGAGCACGATCACGAGTTTGCTCCGGATGTCGACAAGCTCGACTACGACTCGCCAGCTCCGCTGCAGATGGTGAATGGCCGGTATCCGATTCCGATGCCGGGCATTACGAAGAAGCGTGAGTATTGATTAACCGGTTCGAATCGGCTGACTCAGGTTGGACACGATGAAGCGATCATCAGGTGCCGGCACATTGTCCGTGCCCTGTCGGTTTGTCTTCACCGGAACAGGGGCCGGGCTGTTCAGCGAACTCATCGTCGGCCTGATCCTGACAGTCTTAACTCTCGGCCTTTACTCGCCGTGGTTCATTTGCCGGCTGGCGGACTGGGTTGCCCGATATACACGGCTTACCGACCACCGAGGCCGGTCCGTGAACTTCGCATTCGTGGGTGACGGCGGTGATCTGTTCGCGACGCTGATCGTCGGCACGATTCTGACGTTTTTCACGCTCGGCATTTACTCGTTCTGGTTCTCCGTGAATCTGACGCGGTTCTTCCTCGAGAATCTGGTCGCGGAAGACACGAACGGTGGCGAGATCGAAATCTCGTTTCACGGAACCGGCGCCGACCTGTTCGCCCGAATCTTCGTCGACTACATCCTCACGATCGTCACACTGGGGATCTACACGCCGTGGATGATCTGCAACCTGCACCGCTTCTATTACGAAAACACGCGAATTCACACCGACGACACGCGACTGGCCCTCACGTTCACGGGCACGGGCGGCGAGCTGTTTGTGACGTACGTCGTCGGCTACATCCTGACGCTGCTCACGCTGGGCCTGTATTCGTTCTGGTTTCAGGTGAATCTGATGCGCTTCACCAGCGGCAACACCACCGTCACCACATCGAACGGCAGTCGCTACCGCGTCGACTTTACGGGTACCGGTGCTGAGTTCTTTGTCATCAATGTCGTGGGGATCGTGCTGTCCTTTCTGACTCTGGGCATCTACTACTTCTGGTTCCTGAACAATCTGATCCGGTTCCAGACCGATTACCTCGAAGTCGATCACGCGCATGACGATTAACCGCCGGACACGCATGCTCTCCGGTGAGTCCAGAAGGCACATCGAAGGAGGCTGACGGTCACCGCGGGGCCGGGCACGCGTACGTGTCTCGAAAGAGACGGACAGGGAGTCAGGTCCATCCGCTCGAATCAGAAAAGCCCGCCGATGGATTGCAGCAGCAGCCAGAGGCCGAGTGCAATCGCGATGATGAGTGCGCTGACGCCGCCCACGAGTTGCAGGTGTCGCATCTTTGAGGCTTCCCTGCCCTGCAGCGTCTTTAGCCTTGCTTTGACGTAATCGATGCCGCCGGTGGGTCCGGTCTCCCGAATGTTGCCTGAGGGAACGACCGGATCGGCAGTTGCGGTTTCAGCGTCGGCCGGCTGATCCAGCTTGAACGACTGCGCCGAACTCACATCGCTGTCGGCCATCGGATTCTGGGCAACGTTTACCGGTTCCGGTTCGAAATCAACCGCGTCCTCGGGAAACTGAGCTGTGGCAAATTTGACCGCGTCAGGCTCATCGTCCGGATCCTCCAGTTCCAGTTCTCCGGCTGCGGGGAGTTCCGGGTCGGAGGCGGGGACCAGACCCTGATCTGCATCCCGATGACGCGGTGTGAAGCCCTCCTGTTTTGGAATCGGAACCTCGTCATCCGAAAATGCGGCGCCTTTCAGGATATCCGACGGTGGTGGCTCAAAGTCGTCCTCTTTGCCGTCGGACTGGGCCTCGTCCGGATCAATGTAGAGGTACTCCAGCGAAGCTCCGACATCGCGCTGCGACAGGAGTTTCGAGTATTCGTCGTTCTCTGCCTCGGCCTCATCATCAAGCACGTGGTCGTCGTGTTTGGTCAGCTCCTCGCCCAGGTGGCGCTGCACAACCTGAATCAGTTCGGCCATCGTCTGATATCGATGCCGCGCATTCTTGGCGAGCATCTTCTGAAACACGTCGCCCAGCCATCGTGGAACGTCCTGTCGTTTTGCGCACAGATCGGGAACCGGTGCGCTGACGTGTGCCATCAATGTGTGAGCGACCGTTTCACCGGAATACGGAGCTTTTGCCCGCAGCATGAAGTGCAGCGTGCAGCCCAGAGAATAGATGTCCGACCGGACGTCCGCTTTGCGGGCGTCTTCGATCTGTTCCGGAGCCATGAAACGGGCTGTGCCCAGCATCTGGCCGGCCATGGTCAGGCGGACTTCGTCGTCTTCGTCGGGGTCTTCGACCCGCGCCAGCCCCATGTCCAGGACCTTGACCCGACCGTTGCGACGATTTCGAAGCAGATTCGATGGTTTGATGTCGCGATGGAAGATCCCCTTCTCGTGAGCGTAATCCAGCCCACGAGCCGCCTGCAGCATACAACTGACACATTCGTCGACCGGCAACGGGCCCTTGCGTTTGACACGCTCGAGCATGTTTTCGCCTTCGACTAATTCCATGACGAGGAAGCGGACGCGGTTGATTTTTCCGGAGTCGTACGCTCGCACGACGTTCGGATGTTTCAGACGGGCGACTGCTTTGGCCTCTTTCTTGAACCGCGCAACCAGTCGCCGGTTCTTAACCGCCTCTGCTGACAGAACCTTGACGGCGACCTGCTTCCCCGTCGGTTTGTGCCGTGCCCTGAAGACCTGCCCCATGCCACCGGAGCCAATTTTCTCAAGCACCACGTAGTCGCCGAAAACCAGGTTCTTCGTCTTGCCTTTCATCACCGCGGCGGCCTGCAACTTCGTCAGCACCTTGCGCCGCACTAGCTCGCGGGCCACTTTTTCGACGGAAGCACGACCGCCAAGGCTCGCGATTGTGTTTTGGACAGTGACAAGTTCGTCCGCCGACAACAGCCCGCTCTCCGTCAGGTGCTTAAGCAGTTCCTCAATGGTCTTGCTCATGAGCGACGGGTGTCCGGACGGTCCAGGCGAATGATCTGTAAATCTCAGATCGAGTCAGGCGAGAAAGTGTGAACGTAAAACTCAGTTACCAATCGGGAAGCGAGAGTATCCCTGATGTGAGCAGGGAAACAGGTTCAACAGGCAGTGAGGGAGTCCAATGACGATAGCATTCATCGTTCTGCGAAGTAATCGCCAGGATCGGAATAACCTCTCCAGCCGCAACTGTTCCGCGCACGAGAATACCCGTGAGAACGCAGAGAGTCTGCCTCGCAATTGCCTGGCACGCGCTGGTGCGACGGGCAGACACCGGAAGCGAGGCACAATTTATTCGCGAATTGACAGTTTGGCCTGAGGTGCCAGTCAGACATTCCGTTCGCCCATTCGACCGCCTGGCCTGCCCGATTCAGGTTACCGTTTGCGGCCCAGATCGTTGTCTCGCACGGCCTTCAGTTTCTCGCGGAGTTTCACCTGGAACGCCTCCACAACTGACTGGTATTCAGGCATGCCCACGAGATTGGTGTACTGTTTCGGATCACGCTCCATGTCGAACAGTTCGACCCCGCGAGCGGCATCTTCTCCGTATTGGATGTAGGCCCACTTTTCGTCCCGCAGCAGGAAGCCGCGGCCGTTCACACAGAAAGCCGTGTCGCGCACCTGGTGGTCGGAATCGTCCAGAACCGGAGAAAGATCCCGGCCCTGAAGTCGCACTGGAACCTCAAGGCCGCACAGGTTCGATACTGTCGGGTACAGATCGAGCAGCTCGGCGAACGAGCTACAGATGGCCGGCTGCTTGCCGGGCACACTGATGATCAACGGAACGAGTGCCGACTCTTCGTGCAGACTGACCTTGGCCCAGAAGTCGTGCTCGCCCAGGTGATAGCCGTGATCGCTGGTGAAGATCACGATCGTCTTATCTTCAAGACCGGCTGCTTTCAGTGCGTTCGTGACTTTGCCCACCTGGGCGTCCATGTACGCCACCGAAGCAAAGTAGCCTCCGATGGCCTTCCGTTGTCGACGGAGGTCCATCCGCATGTTGGTGCTCGTCTTGTAGTTGATCCCGGCCTTGGGAATGTCATCCCAGTCACCTGCCACTTTCTCGGGCAGAATCATGTCGTCATACGGGAACGGCTTGTAGTACGGCCGAGGCGCCACAAAGGGAACGTGCGGACGAACGAAGCCCACGCCCAGGAAGAATGTCTCGTCCTTGTACTGTTCAATCAGGTCGCAGGCTTTCGCCGCCGTTCTTCCGTCGGAATGGACCAGGTCATCGCCATCGGCTTCGACCACAACGAATGTGTTACCGCCGACAACCGGCTTCTTTCCGTCAGGGTTTCCTTCGAGCGTTTCACCGTCGCCCGGTGCCTTCCACTCTGGCCCCTGGCTGTTGAATCGTTCTGTCCACGACGCCGGATCGTCTGCACCGTCGCTACCGGCCTCGATTCCACCGGGTACGCCCATATGGAAAATCTTGCTGACGCGAGCCGTGTGGTAACCCGAGTTGCGAAAATGCTGAGCCCACGTCGCGCGGTCTCCGATCGCTTTTCGCGGGCTGATGTAACCCAGAACACCGGTCGCGTGCGGATAATACCCCGACATGAACGACGCGCGAGACGGCCCGCAATACGTTCCCTGGCAGTAAGCCCGCGTAAATCGAGTTCCACGCGCGGCAATGCGATCAATGTTGGGTGTTTGACACACCTGGCTCCCATAGCAGGACAGTGCTGTGGCTGTCAGGTCGTCCGAGATGATGAACAACACGTTGTACTTCTGTGCTGCCACCGCCGGTCCGGACAAGCTGGTGAAAATCAACACCAGCATGGCAACACGCGACTCGATTCTCATGGCATTCTCTCTACTGAGACGTGTCAGATCAGTGAGGCGTTCATCAGAAAGCAGAGCATTAACAGACGCTGTTTCCTGGCCGATCCCGTAAGCACGGCGAGTTTCAGGCCCTTCGATCCCGGGATCAACCAACATGCTGTCGCGCGTCGTGATTCTTACTCTTATTCATAATCTTACTCTTACTCCCGTCGCTGGGCTGCCGCGCGGCAGCCATGTCACGCTGCTCACGTGACGATGTTACGGTGTTTGCTGACAGAAAGATGGATGACAGAAAAATGCCATACCGTCATCTTTCTGTCATCCATCTTTCTGTCACTTCAAAGCGCACTGCCGCGCAGCGGCCTCGGCTTCTGAGCTTGTCACAGATCAACATTGATCATGGCGTTGCCATTGTTACGCTCGCGAGGGTCGACATCACTGACCCGGACAACGGGGGAACAGACTTATGGACCGAAGACACTTTCTTTCTGTCGCGGGTACGACCACAGCACTGGCCGGTTGCGTGGGAGCGGCAGCGGCCTTGAATCGGCCGGAGTCCGATGGCAGCGCGAGCCGCGACGAACGTCAGCCGAAGCGTCGGCCGATGCGGATGCACGTTGGCACGCAACGTAAACCGACGTCCCCGGAGATCCTGCAGTTCGTCAAGCGACACGGGGTCGATCACGTCTGCGGGTATCCGCCCGATCCCGGTGAACGTGGTTACTGGACTGTCGAGGACCTGGAGAAAACTCGGGATCTGTGCGAGCAGCACGGAGTCACGCTGGACATCGTTGCTCTGCCGTTTCTGAAGTCGTCGCACATTGATCGCGAAGAACGCGGAGCCATCATGCTGGGCAAGAGCCCTGAACGTGAGCGGGACATCGAGCACATCAACATCATGACGGCCAACTGCGCGAAAGTCGGAATTCCGTGCTGGAAGTACAACATGAGCCTGCTCGGTGTGCTCCGCACGGAAAGCACGCCTGGCCGCGGTGGATCGAGTTACAGCACCTGGAAACTGGCCGATGCCAAAGCCGACCCGCCGCTGACACGAGCCGGCCGCGTGTCCGAGGACGAAGTCTGGGAGCGCATCACGTATTTCCTCGACCGCGTCATTCCAGTGTGCAACGAATACAAAGTCCGGGCTGCCTGTCATCCGCATGACCCGGGCGTTCCAAAGTCAGGCTGGCAGGGCTTGCCGCGCGTGCTTGGAACTGTGGACGGACTGAAAAAACTCGTCTCGATCCAGGACAGCCCATACCACGGCCTGAATCTGTGCCTGGGTTCCGTCGCCGAGGGACTGCAGAACCCGAGAGCGGAGATAAACGACGTCATCCGATGGTTCGGCGAACGGAGGAAGATCTTCAACATTCACTACCGCAACATCCGTGGTCGCCGAGATGACTTTCAGGAGGTCTACCTCGACAACGGCGAGCTGGACATGCTCGGCATGCTGCGCACGTTGTACGAAGTGGATTACCAGTACATGGTGATGCCCGACCACGTCCCAAGACATCCCGACGATCCCGGCGGACGACAGGGCTTCGCATTCGCCTACGGCTACATCAAAGCCCTGATGCAGGCGGTCGAGTCCGACGCGTGAACCTGGCTCATTTACTGACCGAGAACCGAAACAGCAGGCTGCCCTTCGTGTCGAAGTAGCGGTAGTTGAATTGCACTCCGTCGTCGAGCAGGAGTTGCGTCGCGAACGTCGTGCGAAGCTGCGAGCTGACGCGTTTCTGGATCGCCGCCCGCTTCTTGAGCACTTCGCGGGTCGCCCCGGTCACGGTGTACGAATACTGGATCGAATGCCAGCCGGCTGTGACCTTGTCGAGTCTTGTAATCGGGTCGATCTGCAGTGGCACCATCGACTGCATTTGTTTGGTCTCACGCTCAAGCTGCTTCTGGAGTCGGTCCTTACGTCTCTTGATTTGTGGAACATTGTCACGCATCGTCACGCGGACGTTGCGTGAATTGGGCGACTCAAGCTTTCCCAGGTATTGCTCGATCGAACGCTCGTCCGGATGGTCTTTCATGTTGAACAACGCAATGCGGCAGATCGACTTGGCGTTCGTGTAGTCGCGACGCTTTGTCAGCTCGGTTGCATACGAGAGAAACATGCGCACCGGAGTCGCACCCATTGGAAAAGCCACGGCGTGCTCCGTCAGCTTTTCGACGGCCTGCCAGACGGGAATGTCTGGTCCGAACCAGCGGAGTTTCAGCAGCAGTCCATTGGCGTATTCTGCTTCCTTGGTGAACTCACTGCCCCACAACAGATCGCGCGACGCGGCGAGACGATCGGTGAAACCTTTCCAGCGCCGTTGCGTTCCCTGGTACTCCAGCTTCAGTTTCAAATCCCACGCCTGGCGAGTCTCTTCGAACTCGACATCATCGGCCGAATGCAGACCTTGCAACTCCTCGATGGCAGCGTCAACCGTTCTGTAAAGGTCCTCTTCCGATGTCTTATTTGTGACTCCTCGTTCGATGTCCTTCAGCGCCTTGCGAGCCGTGTTCAGCACTTCTTCGGCATCGGTGATCAGGACGTCGGGATCGAGTTCGGTCAACTCGGTGAGTTCCGGAAGGTCCGGCAACTCGGGAACGGGTTCCTCGGCAGACTCGACTGGCAACTCAGGTTCGGTCGGTTCTTCGGCGACCGGCACGTCGACCGCTGTCAGTTCCTCTTCAGCAGCGCTAAGTTCGGGCGGACTCGAACCGCAGCCAACCGCAGTGGTCAACAGCAGCAGAGCGAGGCCTGCGAGGATACCAGAGCCGAGACGCGCCATTGAGCCGGACGTTTTCATCGTAGGACCTCACCCGGGTGAACGGGAAATCTGGAGAGGGATCACCGCGAATGAAGTGTGCCCCGACTTCGTCAGCCGACCGTGACACTGTGCCGGATTCTCTGTCTCTTCAGGGATGTCCGTGCGTTTTGCAGCGGTTTGCCATGTCTGACTGCCGCCGCTGGCAGAAGAGAAGCACAGGACACCGCACGGGCCATCGGCTGGCTTATCGGCGCATACGGCATAATCCGACAACTCCGTACGGACCGAATCACGCCGGGTCGTCATCCATCGCAACGAGCGACGCCAGCACTTTGCGGGTCCCGGTGAAGGGCCGCCGGCCGTGCATCGTCACCAGATTGTCCACGAGCGCGACATCTCCCTGCTGCCACGCGAGATCGAATGTCAGATCATCCGCGACCTCAACAGCGACTGCGACATCGTCCGCATCAAGTGGTGTCCCGTCGCCAAACGTGATCGCTTTTGAAGGGTCATTGCGAGCATCCTTCCAGCCTCCTGCCGCCGCGATCAACTGATTGAAGAACGCCTGCCGTCCCGATGGCAACGTCTTCACCGCGGGAAGCACGGGAGTCGTCGCACGCAGGCTGCCGTCATCCAGCCAGTCCCATGAATAGCCAAGACTCCGCATCCGTTCCTCGGCGACAGGACGGTTGTCTGCGCGAAATGTGCATTTCCAGCTTCGGCCCATACCCGAGGCAGCGTCGGCGGTCGCTGGCATCACGTTGCTGTACGTCAGCCCGCGCTCCTCGCACATCCGAGCGAACTCCGGACTCCGATCACGCAGGCGGTCGAGCAATACGTCGGAACGGCACAAAGGTGTTTCGCCACCACTTTCAGCCGGCTGCTCACAGAAGAAGAACAAGCGGCTCGGATAGACCGGAGTCTGAGCCATTTCGTGATGCAGCAGAATGCGGACGTCCGACGGCGCCTCGTTTGCCGTGAAGACACGTTCGGTGCGGTTGATCCGCACCGCATTCGACAGTGATTCCTCATACGGAAAGTTGGTGAGTCCGAATGCATCGACGAACTGATCGAAGTCGCGGTCGCTTTGCAGCGGGAATCCGCGAAACAGGATCGCCCCATGTTCCGAAGACAAACGCACGAGTTCGTCGCGTTGCCGGCCAACCCAGTCGCACGCTGCTGAAAGCTCGGCATCCCGTGATGCACATATCACCGACAGCGGGAATACCTGACCGAAATGGACCTGGTCTCCATCGATCCTGCCGCGTGTCGTTTCAAACTCCTGAGTCATCAAAGGCCTCTGTCTTCTGATTAGCTGACAGTGCTGCGTACCCGCGAGCGATGTGGCATGCGGAACTGCATTTCCGATACGTTGCGTTTCAACGCAGCCCGGTGATCAGACCAGAAAGAAACGCCACCCGATGCAACGCGACGCAGAACTCCAGTCCCGACTGACCGCTCTGACCCGCGATCTTATTCTGATCCCCAGCACGGAAAACCGTCCGGCCGAACGCGAACGCTGTTTCGAGTTTCTGCACAATCATCTGGACGGTCTGGAAGGCGTCCGCATCGACCAGTACGAGTGCAACGGACACACGTCAATGGTGGCAATGCCGGAGTCAGTTAGCGTCCCGGACATCCTCCTCTGCGGGCATCTGGATGTCATCGAGCATCCGGAGTCAGACTGTTACCACTCGACGCTGCGTGACGGTCGCATCTATGGCCCCGGTTCCGGAGATATGAAAGGCCAGGATGCGATTCTGGTCGAGTTATTCCGCACGCTGCACGCCAAGCATCCGGGCATTTCACTCGGTCTGGCGCTGACATCAGACGAGGAGCGTGGCGGCTCGGATGGGGTCCGTTACCTCATCGAGGATGTTGGCCTGCGCTGTGGACTGGCCATCGTCCCGGACGGCGGTTCGCTCAATGATGTCACCGTTGAAGAAAAGGGCGTCATCCATGCAGTGATCCGCCGACATGGTCACGAAGCTCACGGAGCGCGTCCGTGGCTCGGCGAGAACGCCGTCGAATTACTCATCCAGCAGCTAGCCGCGCTGAAACAGCACTTTGCCCGTTACTGGCCAGGCGGGGACATCGTCGAACAAACGAATCACTGGTTCCCGAGTTGCTCGATCACCATCGTCGGCACGCCAAACACCACGCCGAACCGCATTCCCGCGGAGGCGGAGGCGGTCATTGATGTTCGCTTTCCGCCTCCAGCAACCGTCGCTTCGATGACGGCGGAAGTCGCGAACGTACTGGGCCCCGATTGCAGTATCGAACCACTGATGACCGCCGAGCCAACACACCTCGACCCGGATCCGTTGTTCTGCCAAGTCACCGAAGAAATCACCGGACAACCGGTTCGCATGGTCAAAGCTTCGGGCGGCAGTGACGGTCGATTTTTTCGCGAGTGCGGCATCCCGATCAACCTGTCCCGTCCGCTGGTGGGAAACCTGCACGCGATTGACGAGTGGATCGACATCGATTCGATGCTGACCTACTACCGAATCTGCGAGACCTACATCTGCAGAAAGCTGATCTGGAACGAGTCACGCCAGGATTACGCGATCTGAAGCAGCGGGTCGATTCGGCCGAGAGTCGGCATTTCTTCAGCATCGGGAGCGGCGTAGACTCTCGCGAATCGCATTGTCCTCAGGAATGCCGGATTCGCTCATGCCTCACGGATGGTTCCCTGCTGTCGCTCGCCGGTCTGCTGTTTGCCTGCTGATGCTGGCTGTGCTGTGCGTTCTGGTTTCGCCGGTATTCGCTCAGGACGGGACGGATTCACCGCCAGACGCCTCGGATACGGGATTCGTCGATCTGGTCCGCACTGGTGGCCTGGTTGGCGGCGTCATCTTCGCCCTGAGCCTCTGCATGGTGTACCTGATTGTCGAGCATGTGCTCGGTATTCGCCGAAAGACGCTGGTCCCGGAAGACCTGGCGGCCGCTGTGCATCGCCAGATCACCGAACGGAAATTCGACGACGCACGGCAGCAGTGTCAGTTGCAGCCGTGTTTCCTCAGTCATGTCCTGGCGTCCGGTCTATCTGTCATTGATCTGGGATATTCCGACGCTGACAAGGCGATGGAAGAAGCGGCGCACGAGCAGTCCGCCCGTTTGCTTCGGAAAATCGAATACCTGCACCTGATCGGAACGCTGGCCCCTATGCTGGGACTGCTGGGCACGGTCTGGGGGATGATTCAGGCGTTTATGGAATTCGAGGCGAAGGCCAACCCGGCCGTCTCGGAACTGGCTCCGGGCATCTACCGGGCACTGGTCACGACGATGCTGGGGCTGATCGTCGCTATCCCGGCGTTCGCAAGTTTCGCCATCTTCCGGAACCGAATTGATGAGCTGGTGGCCGAGGCCGCTCTAACAGCCGAAAGCGTTTTTGCAGATTTTCGACGTGACCAGGCTCGCAAGTCGAAACCGAAAAACCGGCCGGAGCGACCGGAGGAATCACCGCCGCGCGTTCCATCCGTCGCTATTGAACGGGAGACGCACCGGTGAAAGTCTCCACCGTGAAACACACGCGATCGGTCAGCTTTAACGTGACATCGTTGATCGACATTGTTTTTCTGCTGGTGATCTTCTTTCTGGTCGCGAGTCATGTCGCCCGCAGTGATGCTGTCGAACCGGTCGAGCTTCCCGAGGCGAGCCAGGTGCAGCGAGACGACGAGCAGACGCCTCAACGGCTTGTCGTCACGGTTATGTCGGATCGCTCTCTGCATGTCGGTGGCCGTGCCGTGACATTGCCGCAGCTCGAACAGTTGATCCTCACGGCCGCCCAGGAGTCGAAGACGCCGTTCGAGGTCCGCATTCGGTCTGACCGAAACGCGACGTACGTCGACATCGAGCCGATCTTGCTGGCGTGTGCACGTCTGGGCGTGAGCCAGGTGGGTTTCGCGGTGTTGCCGAAACGCGAGTAGCCATGTCGCTCGCGAGGGCGACTACTCAAGAGCGTCCGACAACGGTCAGTGGTTGAACGCGCACACCGCCGCTAATCTGGCTTGCTCGCTAGTACTGCGACAACTTTCAATAGTGGGATCGGGTGGCTGGGGTCGAGCGTAGCGAGCCCCCAGTTGCAGTGCTGGGGGCTCGCTACG